>NZ_JAIQDI010000001.1:2555730-3194663 GCF_020034665.1 Niabella beijingensis
AAAAAACATTGAATAACGCTCCTGCGTGACAAGTGTTGGATCCAATTTCAACGTTTTGTACTGCTTCAAACTTCCGGAGATCCTCAATAGGTAGGCATTTATTTAGTCTATAATAATACTTTTGCGCCCCAATATCATCTTGGTACTATCAAGCTAACTTGTTAGCGTCTTTAGCTTTTCCTTAATACGCGCAATTTGATTATTTGTAGGTTTATAGGGGTTTTTGGTGCCAAAAAAAAAGTACCCATCAAAAACGAAATCGATTCATCCTTTTTGAGGCAATTGCGACACTCAAATCTAATGAAAAGTAGCCTCCTGTAGAAACAGGAGGCTAAACCAAAACTAACTGCTTATGAGAAACTTTTAAAATGCTTTTTTGCCTTGCTATGTATTGATTATGAATATGTATCATCAAAGGTTTATCAGTTTGATGAATAATATACTTCTGTTATGCAGATATTTTAAGCAGGTCATATTTATCATTGTTAAGCTGATCATTAAAAAGACCATTGGTTTCATAAAACTTTGCTACGTGTTCAAAATTGGGAGTAGCATATAAAAATTCTCGTAACCATTCACTTGTTGAATAAATAGGTATGGTTTCTGATCCTAAATATTCAATTCCGGGGCCTAGCTGTTTTGTTTTTATCCCCAGAAGATTGAGACCTCTTACGAATTTTTTATCGCATTCGGCGACCATTACCGCGCCGTTCTTTTCGCATATTGGATAAATTGCCAAAGCAATAAGTTGTTTTAAAAGCTTCGCTCCGTCTTTTTCAGTTCTGGAAACTGCGAATCGCCCGATATGCCAGATCTCCCGGTAATTATTTTGTCTGGAAAAATTCAATACGTCGATTTTAAACATAGTTTCAATGGGAAGTGATATTAATCCATCCCACTTTGTAACTTTAACAGAACCAACTATTTGGGAATTTAAAAGAGCTGTGAAAAAACATGAACAATCAAATACTGAAGCGTCTTCCTGCAATACATTGAATAGAGACTGTCGGTACGCATCAACATTTAAGGCAGTTTTTGAATGTTGGCTGTAATTCTCATTAACAATAAATTCGGCCAGCTTGTAAAGGTTTTTTTTTTAATAGGTTAAATTCTAATCGATTCATACGAAATGTAGTTTAAGTAAAAGAAATCTATGCAAAGGGAAGACATTCAGATGGAAAGTCAATTACAAGGCCTTAAAAAACCCTCAAAAGGGTAGTTTAAATCAAAAAAATAGTTTAAATTGGTATTGAAACTTTGAAAAACTTCGCGTTATGGGAATCAGCGTAAATGATTTCTTTCGACCAATTAAGTTGCAAGAAAACAGTCATAATTTAGATTACACAAAAGTAAAACCATACATACAGTGCGTGCGATCAATGTCTTTAGTCACCTATCAGAGTATCTATTTGATCGATTATTATACACGGGGGTTTGCGTATGTTTCTGATAATCCGATTTTTTTATGCGGGAAAACCCCGGCACAGGTATTAAGAGAAGGCTATCTTTTTTATCTTCAAAATGTGCCAATGAGTGATCTTGAATTGTTGCTAAAGATAAATGAAGCTGGATTTCATTTTTACAATAATATCCCCAGCGATGAAAAAACGGACTATTCCATTTCCTATGATTTTCATTTAATGCAATCTACTCAAAGAACTATTTTAATTAACCATAAATTAACTCCACTTCTGCTAGATAGGGATGCAAATATCTGGATCGCCTTATGTCTGGTATCTCTTTCATCACATCGTCATTCTGGAAACATTGAGATTTCTAAACGAGCGGCAAATACGTATTATGAATTTGATATGACCGCCAATAAATGGATTGAACGTGAAAAGGTAAAATTGAATAAGAAGGAAAAAGAGGTTTTAATTATGTCCGGTCAGGGAGTTACAATGGGGGAGATGGCAGAACGTCTGTTTATCTCACTTGATACAGTCAAATTTCACAGAAAAAATATCTTAAAGAAGCTAAATGCAAAAAACATTTCAGAAGCTATTGCCGCTGCAGCAAACCATTCCATCATTTAAAACAATTATTCGTTTGCAGTCAAAAAATAAAAATCAGGAAAGGATCTTATAGGTTTGTTTACTGCAATGTTATATAGAAGGTTTGTGCAGGCACCCGCAGCCAACCAGGAGCCAACAGCTAACTGAGGAGGAGGAATATTGCTGCCCGTTTTCTCATAACGGTCCAAAATAGAGCTAACCCATTCCTTTTGTTTTCCCTTTAAGTGGTTAAGTAAATAAGCAGCTACTTTTTTTTCAAAACCAATAGGGTCAGATGAAATCGTAGTTAAATTTTGACCATTGGGAAGTACTACAAATATCAATGCGCCCCAACCAAAATTATAGGGGTGTAAAATTGGAATACTCCTTTCCTGGCAGAGTGTATCGAAGAGAAATGGTACAGATGATGTAAAATCCAATGCATTGATGGCAATAGTTTGTCTTTGGATGAAAGTATCAATATTATCGTTTGTAATGTAAGATGACATGATTTTTATATTAGCCTCCGGATTGATTTTTTTTAATCGATCCTCCAATGCTTCAGCCTTATAATGGGCTATGTCATAGGAGTGGTAATTTTGACGGTTTAGGTTAGAAAGTTCGACAGTGTCACCGTCTATGAGGCAAAGGTTCTCAAAGCCAAGCCTGAGCGAGCACTCTGCAATGTTACTGCCGATTCCACAACCAGCGATTAGAATTTGGGTGGATTTCAGACGTGCTTGTTCTGCTTCAGATATATAAAGGCTGTTTCTCGAATAGCGGTTCATAATTAAATAATTTGATCGGCTAGTAATGGCTCTTCCCTCCTGGGTGTTTATTTACATTGGGAAAAACTAATATTGCAGAGTCAAAATTAAGTAAGAACCTTTGATTTTTTTAAAGGATAATGAAGCCCTTGTCACGAAAATTGGTGACAAGGGACCGTTCATGTTGGGCGGCAGCTACTCAAAAGAGTAAAATATTTAAGAAAACTTTAGTATTACTCTATTCAAAATTTTGCAGACTATACTTTTGCGTTTGAATTGATGGAGAATTCAATAAGTTAAATATTGAATTAACAGCACATGGACCTTTAACCAATGTTTTTCGAATGCTAACATGTTGAGAATCATTATAGAATCAAAAAACTGTTGTCTTATCCGTTGCTAACCATCTTTTTAAATGCTCATATTTTAAACAAACAATAAAAATTTAACTTCCAATGAAAAAGTATTCCCTGCTTGTGATGGCGATTGCTGTGTTGGTCTCCTGTTCAAAAAGAATGGATGTACAAAAGGCCAACCCAGATGGGCTGAAGAACGGCACCCAGTTCATGAATCTTAAACGGTATCAGTATAAACCAACCGTTTTTAATTTAATGGATAATTCTACTGCGCAAGGTGTTTTTAATCAAAAAAAGCAAAATACAATAACTTTTTTGAGAGATAGTTTGTGGCCCAATAATGCCGGAAAAACTTCGTTCTATGAATCGACTGAGATTCCGGCAATCCTCCCGGAAACCAGGATGAAATTGTATTTAGGTGCAATATTGCGCGGGGACCAGGCGGTAGATGTAGAAAACTTCACTCCTTTGAGAATACCAATAACCGACCGGAACCCAATTACGATGTACGCGAACTTCCCAACTGATAGTATTTACAGAACTGTGATGCCGTCGCCAATACAGGATGCCTCTTATATACGGGCCGCCTTAAAGGCTGGAACAGGAACACAGGTGCAATCGTTTACTTACGAAATGAACCAGTTCAAAAAAACTGAGGAGCTGAAAAAATCATTTGGCGCGAACCTGAAGGTTGGTAATATCCTGGATGTAAGTTATCTTGATACGTCTGCTGCGGGAATGCAAAAAACGAAGGTAAGAGCAGAATTTATTCAAGAAAATTTTGCTGTAAACATCGAACCCCCCATTTACGAACCCTTCTTGAAACCAACAGTTGATATGGGGCAGTTTGGTGGATACGATCCGTTAATCGTTAGCTCTGTTACCTATGGTAGAAAAGGTATTTTTATTATGGAATCGGATTCTTCATACGATATGGTGCGAAAGACTTTAAGCGTGGCCTTAACATTGTCTGCGGAAATGGTAAGTAGTTTAGTTGCTGGTGATTCAAGTAAACTTGGGAATAATTTCAGCATCACACTGGGTCTTCGTCTTACAAAAGAGCAAAGAGAAACTATTGAAAACTCTAAAGTTTATGTTTATGTAATTGGGGTTGACGGAAAATCTACCGTTCAGGCTGTAACGGGAGGTCTGGCCGGTTTTGCGGAAGTTATTGCTAAGAGTGGCGGCTTCTCTCCTGAAAGTCCTGGTGTACCCTTGTATTATACATTAAACTATCTGAGCGATTTTGGAACATTCAGGAATCCGTTCCAGGTCAATGTCTCGAATTAGCAATAGAATGTAGTGTGCTTTGTTCAAAAAGGAGCGCTATAGGATTTTATTAACAATGGTATCTTATGATTTTATCAGTTTTTAAGTTTATGCGAAAAAGTATTATTTTATTAGCGCTCCTTTTCTCTTTGTTTGGTTGTCAAAAAAAAGATTTAATCCCGGCACATGTTAAAGAGGAAAAAAACACTGGCAACCGAAAGCTATTGGCAGACCACTTTAAGGATCTAAAGATTGAAACTTTCAACCCGGTAATTATCAGTAAAAGCAGAAAATTTTTGGATGAGATTATTGCGTCAAAGAAACTTAATACGCTTTTGTTTCTAAGAGACAGTAGCTGGTCCTATGGTTTAGGAAAGTCGTCCTTCTACGAATCCGATGAGATGATTGTTACTCCCGATAACGAATCCTACGTATATCCGGGGTCAATTATTAAATCAGCTTCAATTAGTACCGGGGATTTTGCTCCGTTAAAGGGCTATACTAAAAAGCCGATTCAGGTTGGCGTAACATTTCCTTCGGGAAAGGGGTATGGTAGTATTGCATCTCCATCTTTGTCTGGTAGCCGCATTTTTTTACGCGATGCACTAATGGATCCTGGGTTTGTGGGAACGCAGCTTCTGGATTTTCTGTTCGCGTCTTCTGCTTTCTCTTACTTTAATGAAACCAAGTTGTCATATGGTTACAATTTAAATGAAAAGCGATTATTTTCCTCAGTGAACACCTCTTTTAATAATACTTCAGGACGTACGGACTACTCAACAGGTCTTATAGCAACTTATACTGTTAAGAACTTTCAATATTATATGGAAGATCCCCTGGAGGGAGAGTTGTTAGATGTGGCCTCGCTACCGGCCGGTACTCTTGAGGGTGTTTCTCCTGTGTATATTAATTCAGTTACTTATGGTCGTTTTGGCTTCTTGTTGATAGAAACCAATAACAACAGTTATCAAACTCAAATGGTGTTTGAGAAACTAGTGAAAAAGCTGTTTAATAAAACTCAAGAATCATTAACAATGGAGGAAAAAACACTGGTTGAGTCCAGCAGAATTACTTTGTACTTGTTAGGAAGCCCGAATGGAGCCTCTATAACTCAGTTGCTGATTAATCCTGGAGCAGAAAGTCTGTCTGATTTTATTTCGGAAAGCCTGGGCTCATTTACAGCACTGGACCCCGGTGTTCCTATTTCTTTTACGGCAAAGTATTTGAAGGATAATAGTAAATTCAAAACCGTATTTCAGCTTGATTTTCCCAATTAAATATATAAATGCATGAAAAGTTCATTTTTTGCTTTAATGGCCCTTACTCTTGGTACAATATTTTTCGCTTCCTGTGATAAGAGCAAGGATACAGTGGCTGAATCTAAAAAGGATAAATGGCAATCTGAGGTAAAGAAGGATAGTTCGGGTAATCAGTACAGCTATGTTGTAACTTACAATGATAAGCTGGAGTTGCATATTAAAGGCCCTTCAGGAAACGTAATATTGACACATTCCTACGACCAAGTTGATTCGCTTCAGTTTATCAAGGACAAATTCAAGATTGCATTCGAATTGACTGCGCCGAACAAACGAATTAATAGTGACGAAGCAACTATTGCTGTGTTTATAAATTATGACGATGATTTAGATAATGGCAAACCGCGTTATTCCCAGGTTATTACTAATGTAAATCTAAAATCGACACAGGTGTTTGTAAGGCTTTATAAGGTGCGCTCTAAAATTGACGTAGGGTGTGCAATGTTTAATGGGGCTATCGTGCAGTGGTATAATGGTTCAGTTTTGATACGGGAAGGGATCGATAACGATCTGCGTGGTGGCGAATTGGGCAGCCGGGGCACAGAATTGGTTTGTTATAATAAGGATTTTACTGTGCGCTTTAAAAAGGATATTGATTTAAATTACGCGTACTTTCCGACTTCCTATTATCATTATATTCCTGTTAATGAAACTGACTATATTCTTACAGGAATAGCAGGAAACAGCTCAGGCGTTATTTCTCGGAATGCAATTCTTACCAGTTGGGAGGATCAGTATATAAATGGAATAAAGCCTAAAATTTGGCAGGTCGATTTGAAAGCTGTTGAAAAACTTCCCTCTGGATACACTATCAAAATTGATGACTACAGCATAGTAAATGATAAAGTAAAAGTTAACTATTCTGTTTATGATAATGGAGGTGGATTAGTGAGAAAAGTTGAACATCATTTTTATTTAAATAGCGGTATGCCGGCAGACCAGTTTAACGGATAATGAATACCAGCTCTGTTTATGAGCAAAAAATTTTGAATTTACCTAATTGAATGATTAACACTTAAATAATCTAAGATAATACAAGATGAATCGAATTGTACGTGCAACCATGTTGCTACTGCTGATCTATTGCGTTGGTTGTACCAAACGCGATATTGCTGAAGTTCCGGAGAATGTTAAATCCGGGAAACCCGGCTGGTATGCAAATCTGAAAAAAGCAGATTTAAAATCTTTCAGCATTACTACGCCGAAGTATAGCGATCCAAACGATGCAAACGGGCTGCTGGGACGCAGAAAGAGGAATGGTGACCCGGGCGATGGTCCAGATCCTATTATGGGAACCTATCCCACCGGTCCTGGGATTATTTTTCATCCTATTAACGGCGGCAATGAAGATCCGAATGCGATCATGTACCGGCAGAGCTTTAAATCCAATGTGTTTGTAGTGGAGGATCAGGCAATGAGCCTCAATATTTTCCCCGGAGCAATTTTAAATGGCAGGAGTATCAGTTCTACAGCGTTTAGCCCGGCGATGTTAACCGGGATTTCCGGCAATATAAGACCAATTAATATTTCTACCAGTCTTCCTGTGAGCAGCGGAGCAGTTGCCAGAACCTATATGGCAAGGCCGAGCAACGACCGGGCTTTTGTACGCACGGCTCTTACAGACCTGGAGAACCTGAACCCCGGCCGTGTAGGCGCTGCCCGGTTGCAAGTTGAAAAGGATTCTTTTAACGTATATGAGGAATTGAAGACCCTGTACGGCTACAATAAGAATATCGATATTTTTATAGCAAGCGGAGGAAGCTCCTCACAGAACGGCTCCCATGACATTCAGGGTAATGCGGGAATTAAGATTAAGTTTTTCCAGCAAAACTTTACCATTGATGTAGATGTGCCTTCGGATTACAGTGAATTGTTTGATCCGACAGGTCTTGACACGAGCAGTGTGTTTGGAGGTTACAGCCCGTATTATGTGAGCAGTGTTACTTATGGAAGAATGGGTATAATGACCATTGAATCAAGCACGGATGCATCGACCCTGTACAGTATAGTAAATAAACAGATCAACATACTGGGTGGTGTTGTTGGTGGTGGTACACAGCTGACGCAGCAGGAAAAAGACATCCTGAATAATGCGGATATAAAGGTGAGGTTGACAGGTATTGGGGTTAGTGCTGATCGGCCGATTGTGGTAAATGGATTACAGGGCTTTATAGAGACATTGAGTGCAAATGCTACCTATTCAAAAGATGATCCGGGTATACCGATTAGTTTCAGGCTGCGCTACCTGGTTGATGACACGAATGTAGAGGCTCCTTTTGATATTAATTACGGCCCCTTTGATAAGCCATACGTTAAAATGCACAATGGAAGCTATAGTGAACAAACGGGCAATCCTTTTTACAGAAGGGCAGATTTATTTGTTAGCTTCTTTAAAGATAGGCTGGGAGCTTCTCCATATACTGGGGTTCCTAATTTCCTTTCTGTCAAGTATGAAAAAGTTGTTAATACAACATCATACAATAATTATCTTCCATCGTATAGTCATCGCACTGAAGGCCCGTACGAATTCTATAACAAGCTGAAATCATCGATCTATTACATTGGCAATTTCACTTTTTATTATCATGCGATCTACGGATCAGAAGCCAATTCTACTAAGGACGAAATTTATTATCAGTTAATTCCAAGTGATTATTATTCCATAATACCATAGACTTTATGGGAATAATGAATATTGAAAGGCAGGGCAACTTATGAAAGGTTTTCGAAGGATATAGAAAAAACGAACCGCATGAACATTCGGATGTTATTAAAGTTTAAAACTTTCTTCTCTTTTAGTTCTATATGCCTGCTGGTGTTTGTTTGCTCCTGCAAGAAGCGCGATTTGATAAACAATAATTCAAACCCTGATAATAAGCAGGTTTTGAATATGCTTGACTCGATTTATTTATACGCATCTCAGATTTATTTGTGGAATGAGCAACTTCCTGAGTATAAAAAATTTAATCCCAAAAGATTCTATCAAAAAGGGATAGATGCAATTGAGGGTTATCGAAATGAAATATTTGAATTATCCAGATTTGCCATAAATCCTCAAACAGGAAAAAGCTATGAGGAGAATTTGTTTTCACCATTATCTCCTAAATATTCAGCAATTATCGGGGGCTCAACTTCTCAATTAGATGATCTGTCTGCAAATGGACACAAAAAGGATTATAATATTCAAAACGCATTTGGTTTGGCATTTGTGGTGAAAGGGAATTCTGAAATTTACGTTTTGTATGTGGACCCCAATTCTGCAGCTGGTCGTGCGGGACTTAAAAGAGGTAACCGGATTACAAAGATTAGTGATCAGCCGGTTCAAATTTCAGACGCCTTTTACCATTTTTGGATTTCAGCATTGAAGGAAATATTTGTACAATTTGAGATTATAGATAACCTCGGTAATCAAAGGTTGGTAAAACTTGGACAAAGGGATTATGATCGAAACCCGGTATTGAAATACAGTATCATCAAAAATGGCAATAAAAAATTTGGCTTTTTGGCATACAATGAGTTTACAAGTCTGGAGAATACAAGCCAATACCTGCAACCAGCCTTTAGTTTATTTCAGAAAGAGGGAATTTCTGACTTGATAATAGATCTTAGATATAATGGTGGAGGGTATCAAAATTCAGCACAATATATTGCTAATAATATTGTACCGGAAACAGTAAATGGGGCTATAATGTTTACTGAGCATTATAATCAGATGATGCAAAATGGAAAAGCAGATATTTTGGTTAATCAACCCCTTTTGGGATATGACAACCAGCCGATTATTGTTGATGGTAAAATTGTAACGCTGTTTGATTTTGACTACGGAATTGCTGCAAATACAATTCGGTTTGAGAAAGAAGGGCCATTACAGGGGGTAAAAAACGTTTACTTTATCGTGAGCAAATATACTGCTTCCTCAAGTGAGTTATTAATTAATGTACTTAAACCATATGTGAATGTTAAGTTGGTTGGTGTGACTAATGGCAGTGATTCTCCAGTTCGTACTTATGGTAAGCCAGTTGGCTTTTTCGATATTACGTTGAATGACTATAAGCTTTATCTGGCAATGTACCAGGATAAAAATGCTAATGGAGACGGGGATTTCTTCGATGGGCTTATTGCTGACTTCTCCACTCGGGACACACCCGAGTATGATTTTGGATCAGTTGAAGATCCGGCGATACAATGGATTGTTGGGTATTCAGGAAACTTTCAAGCAAAGAGTAGCCGCACTATCCAGAGCACAAGTCCTGCATATTCTAAGCTGGAGACTTTACAATATTTATTTAATAGGCAGGAAATTGGCGTTATGATCAAAGACGTTCAGGAGTTAAAGCTAAAAAAACGATAATATTCCTTTTACAGGTTTCTGGATTAGGCGCCTAAAGTATTATGTTCGGAAGATCTATTTAGTTAGTATAATAATTTAAAACAAATTTTGATGAATCGAATTGTACGTGCAACCATGTTGCTACTGCTGATCTATTGCGTTGGTTGTACCAAACGCGATATTGCTGAAGTTCCGGAGAATGTTAAATCCGGGAAACCCGGCTGGTATGCAAATCTGAAAAAAGCAGATTTAAAATCTTTCAGCATTACTACGCCGAAGTATAGCGATCCAAACGATGCAAACGGGCTGCTGGGACGCAGAAAGAGGAATGGTGACCCGGGCGATGGTCCAGATCCTATTATGGGAACCTATCCCACCGGTCCTGGGATTATTTTTCATCCTATTAACGGCGGCAATGAAGATCCGAATGCGATCATGTACCGGCAGAGCTTTAAATCCAATGTGTTTGTAGTGGAGGATCAGGCAATGAGCCTCAATATTTTCCCCGGAGCAATTTTAAATGGCAGGAGTATCAGTTCTACAGCGTTTAGCCCGGCGATGTTAACCGGGATTTCCGGCAATATAAGACCAATTAATATTTCTACCAGTCTTCCTGTGAGCAGCGGAGCAGTTGCCAGAACCTATATGGCAAGGCCGAGCAACGACCGGGCTTTTGTACGCACGGCTCTTACAGACCTGGAGAACCTGAACCCCGGCCGTGTAGGCGCTGCCCGGTTGCAAGTTGAAAAGGATTCTTTTAACGTATATGAGGAATTGAAGACCCTGTACGGCTACAATAAGAATATCGATATTTTTATAGCAAGCGGAGGAAGCTCCTCACAGAACGGCTCCCATGACATTCAGGGTAATGCGGGAATTAAGATTAAGTATTTCCACCAAAACTTTACCATTGATGTAGATGTGCCTTCGGATTACAGTGAATTGTTTGATCCGACAGGTCTTGACACGAGCAGTGTGTTTGGAGGTTACAGCCCGTATTATGTGAGCAGTGTTACTTATGGAAGAATGGGTATAATGACCATTGAATCAAGCACGGATGCATCGACCCTGTACAGTATAGTAAATAAACAGATCAACATACTGGGTGGTGTTGTTGGTGGTGGTACACAGCTGACGCAGCAGGAAAAAGACATCCTGAATAATGCGGATATAAAGGTGAGGTTGACAGGTATTGGGGTTAGTGCTGATCGGCCGATTGTGGTAAATGGATTACAGGGCTTTATAGAGACATTGAGTGCAAATGCTACCTATTCAAAAGATGATCCGGGTATACCGATTAGTTTCAGGCTGCGCTACCTGGTTGATGACACGAATGTAGAGGCTCCTTTTGATATTAATTACGGCCCCTACGAAAAGCCTTATGCAAGAGTTGAGTACAGGAACTCAAACATTCGAACTTATCATGCAGTGAATCCTGATGATGCAAATACGCGCGATGAAATTGAAGAAAACACGGCAAATGTTTATCTGGCTTTTTATAAGGATAACACCGCTGGAATACCTATGAACGCTCCGAATTTTTTGAAATTTGACATTAAAAAATTGACTACCACAAACGGTGGATATAATGATGACAGATTTGGATATTTGTGGGGGAGTGAAAATAGTTCTGTTAGAAACTCCAATAAAGGGACGATTGCTTTAATAGAGGGTAATTTAATGTACCGCTTGACAAAAACACCAGATCTTTGGCCTAATCCTATTGGGTCTTATTGGCAAAAAAAGAAAATTGAACTCCAACCCAATCCGTGGTATAATGCCTTAGATGAATACCCTTACCAAATTGCTGATTAAAACTGAAGTATTACATCTTAATGGTACTCGTTTAAGAGCACGGTATTAAAGTTGATCTCACTTGAGAAACAGCCAGCCTTCAAGGGCTGGCTGTTTCCAATTTAGTTTAAAACACAAAACTAAAGAGAGTGCGGTATTTTCAGAATCTTTGTGAAGAACGATGCAATCCATTTTATAAGCTAGTAAAAGAACTCCTGCATCGCCTCCGATAGCTTTTTAATCTTGGGGTGATTAGGTTTCATTTGGCTGTTTAATCGGCCTATAGATTTTTGAAGAGTAGGGACTTTTT
Organism: Niabella beijingensis; assembly: GCF_020034665.1. Lineage (NCBI taxonomy): Bacteria > Pseudomonadati > Bacteroidota > Chitinophagia > Chitinophagales > Chitinophagaceae > Niabella > Niabella beijingensis. The sequence goes on from NZ_JAIQDI010000001.1 coordinate 2,567,867, forward strand.
TGTCTCTATAGCTATCAAAATTAAGATGCAAAATAGATGCGATATCAATATCAGCAAATCGTTTAAAAAGTTGTTCGGTTTTTCCGAAATGAGCTGGCGCTTTTGTATCTCTGAGAAGCAAAAAGAACTGAATAAGCTTCTCTTCATGGGCGCGATTGTTAAGCTCGATATTGGCAGATGGTAACTTTACAAAAGCCGAAGTTAGCTTTTCCTCGGCGGCGTCAGTAATTTTATTGAGGTACTCTTGTACTTTTTCAGCAACTTGTTGAGCTATTGAATCCATGGATGTTGCGTTTTGTTTTTTATCCAGAATTTCCTGAACGCTTTTTTCAATCTCTTGTCTAAAACCTGCTTCGTGTTCAGTTTGCCATATTGCCTTTGTTTCCAAAACCCACTCCATCGCAGTTTGGTACTTCTGCCGGTAATTCGCTGAGAGTTTCTTTTTCAGTCGGTCACTTAGTTCATAACGCAAAAAGCGGAGAAAATCTGCTTTGTCGTCATAAGCTCTCCAATGAAATTCGATGTATTTGTAAATATCAGAACCCGTTAAGCCTGATAGTTTATTGAAAAACTCGTTATAATATCGCATTAAAAAAGGTTCTTTCGGAAAATACAGAAGGTAATCATTTTGCTTCGGGCCGACCTTATATTGGAAGTAGGGTGTAAACTGCCCTGGGGTAGTTGAATATTCAGACCTCCCAAACAGATCTGCGGACATATTCCTTAAAACCATGTTATTGTTAACGATACTTTTCCAGTCCATAGGTGTAAGTATTAAATGAATGGCGAAAAATGACTCAATCAAGGCCGGCGGGCCTCGAATAAAGTTACTTCTTTTTTTAAAAATATAAGAGGGTATCGCGTGTTTGGAAGAAAACGCTCATAAAGTCTTGAATGCTGTTAATTGACTTGCATACTCTTTTTTTATCTTATTCTCAAAGCTATCCAGATAATTTTCCGTTGTTTTAATATTCGTATGGCCTAATGACTCCTGAATGAAAGAAGTACTTACACCGGCTCGTTTCATGATGGTGGAGAATGTATGCCTTGCCACGTAAGTAGTAACTTTCTTTTCGATGTTCAGCTTTTTCCTAATCTTGGCCATCCAATCATTAATAGCCTGAACGAAAAGTTCAATTAATTCTACCTGACGCAATGGAGTAATATTATGCTCAAGAATTGGAAAGATATAATTGCTGGGGCTTTTATCTTTATTGGCCCAGTAATCCATTATTTTTTGTAAATCCTCTGTAATAAAAACAGTAATAGGTCGGGGATCCAACCGCGTGGAGTTTTCGGTTTTTGCCCGTTCAAAAATCAGGTACTCTCCATCAATATTTTTATATCTCAGATGTGCAATATCTGTGGGGTTAATACCGTTAGCCAGGTAGGAGAATAACCAGAAATCCTTAGCTTTCCGTTCCCGTTCACATTCCGGCTGATAATAATAAATTTTGCTTACATCTTCTAAAGTAAGCGCCTTTTTAATGTTGCGGGAAGATGGCGGCTGATATAACCTGCGGCCGAAAGGATAACATTTTTCCCGTTTGATAATTCCCTGGAAAATGGCTTCATTGAAGATGGCGCGCAGACAACGGGTATAGATTCCTACCGTTGTTTTGGAATAACCCAATTCCAGCATCCAGGCTTCCAGTCTTTTTAGGTAAACAACATTTATGTCGATAAACCGCACATTTCCTTTGAATTTGGCAATGGTATTATAAGTTGTCTGGTAATTGGCCGCTGTACGAATACGGTGTTCGCTGAGCAATTTGCTGATATAAAACAGAAAGGTAGCAAGTATAGAGTCTGGTTCCGGCTTGGGCAAGCGAAATATAGGGAACCGGTTATCATACATTACTTCATTGAACTCATGGTTGATCAATGCGGTAGTTTCCTTAATAGCTTTTCGTTGGTGGAACGAAGGATTATTCAGGATATAATCTTTTTCAAATTCAGAAAAGGTGAATGGGGATAGTCCCGTAGCTACATCTTCTGCCTTGCGTTCAATTTGTTTTAACTGGTCGCGTACAGTGCGTAGGTGCGCCGACATGTTCTTTGCAGAAAGCGTGTTAAACTCCTGTTCGGAAAGGTCAAAGATGGTTTGATAACGCTTGGGCACACTATTGCTGGTGACCAATAATTTCACAGGGTAGGTGCCCGTTTTCTTTTTCACTCTACGGGTGTCAAGTGTAATAACAACAGATACAGACATGGCTTGTTCTATTTCAAATTCACAAATACCCTCGCTTCAAAATTTGCCAGTAATTTGCCAGTAAATCAAGGTTAAAAAACCTTGATTTGTGGTTCACTCGAAATTACGGCGTCAGTATAAATAATTGAAATATAAACGATTAAGTCGGTTTTCGTTAACTCTGATTAAAGTAGAAAAAGAGCCTGATCGCGGCTGTTAATCAGAGGGTCGCTGGTTCAAGTCCAGCAGGGGGAGCCAAACAAGAAGGATTTTTCAAATTACTTGGAAAATCCTTTTTTTATTTTTACACTTTTCCAAAAGGGACTTGCCTGACAATACACAAAATAGCTCACCTCAACAAAATGATATCATTTTTTTACAGCAGCCCAGATGGAGTAGTAAAAATTGAGGTCATCTTCAACGATGAAACATTTTGGCTTACGCAAAAACGGATGAGCGAATTATTTGGGGTAGAGGTCAATACCATTTAAAAGAGATATTCAGAAGCGGGGAGCTTCAGGAAGATACAACTATTCGAAAAATTCGAATAGTTCAAAAAGAGGGTAACCCTGAGGTTGCACGCGATGTTGAGGTTTATCATCTTGATGCAATCATCGCTGTTGGTTACCGCGTAAATAGTTATGAAGCAACCCAGTTCCGTATTTGGGCAATTAAGACCCTCCGGGAATTTATTATCAAAGGGCTTGTGTTAGATGATGACCGCCTGTGTTATACCCCCAAACTTTTCCGCGATACCCGGAATTAAAAAACTTAAATAGTGGTTGAGATGATTGATATTGTGAATATGCAGTTCCTGCCCGGTTTGGGATTTAATAAAGATTGTTAGCAATAATTCCATGGCCTGGTGATACATAAATTGGCCAGCCGATAGTATTTTCTTATGGTAAAGTTTAACCGAGTCTGCTTCATTTTATCTTTTACTCTCGAACATATTTTTCCAGCCTTTCAATGGCGTTTGTATCTCCGGGATTGTTTTCAATATGTCTTTTATAGCATTTAATAGCAGATTTCTTGTCACCCCAAACCCGGTACGCATTCCCTAAAACATTAAATGCAATCGGAGATTTTGGATAAAAGGTGGTATCCAGTTTAAATATGTCAACCGCCTTTTTCAATTCTCCCCGATGCAGCATGTTATTGCCTGCCATCTCACCTACATATTCCATAAAAATACGACTATGAGGGTTAACGCTTTTAGCCCGGACACCTTCGTCGTAACCCTTTGAGAGCGTCTTTTTTATTATATTGACTGTAAAATTGTAATCGTTAGTAGTGTTGGTAGATCCGACCAATTGTTCCTGAATAAAAAGGTCGGCATCCCACCAATTGATATTATCTCCATTGGTTAACAGGATAACAGTGTATCCCAGGTCTTTATAGATTTTCAATTCGTTTTTGATGCCCGGGAAGGCACCTGTATGACCAAAAATCTTATGCCCGTTGATTGTTAAGACTTCAAAACCCAATCCATATCCGGATGCGCCTACTTCAGTTGTAACTAATGCTGTGTTTTTTTGATCGAGCAATTTGTACTGCTGTAATGCAGTTGCGAACTTTAAGATATCTCTTACTGTTGAAAAACCGCCACCGGCGGCGCTACCTTTCAGAACATTCAAATAAGTATTGTTTTTCCATACATACGGCTCGTCGGTAGAGATCTCATACCCGATAGCCAGGTTTGGTATTGCTTTGTCTAGCTCATAAGCATCCGTATCCGTCATTCCAAGAGGGTTGTAAATAGCTTCTTTTACATAGTCAAAATAATTTTTCCCGGTTACCTTCTCAAGGATAAGCCCCAGGACAATGTATCCGACATTGCTGTATTCAAACCGCTGCCCGGGTTTGAACAACAGCGGTTGGTCTTGAAATAATGGTACATAGTCTGCCAGATCTTTAAATCTGTCATGCGGGGATTTGAAATACGCCTCCCAAAAACTACCCATGCCGGAAGTGTGCGTAAGTAAATGATAAATTGTTACCGAATCTGCAACAGATTTCATAGGAAAATCAGGAATATAAACACCTACTTTATCATTAAGATTTATCTTGCCGGTTTCTACCAGTTGCATAATGCAAATTCCGGTGAACATTTTTCCCATTGAAGCCAGATTAAATTTGGTGTTTATTTTATTATGAATGCTATCAGACCGGTTTGAATAACCATAAGCTTTTTCAAAAAGGATTTTTTCGTTTTTGGCGATTAGAACGGCACCGCTAAAACTATTAAATCGCTCAAGTGAATCCAGATGTTTTTGTAAAAGGCTGATAAATAATTTTTGACCTGTTTTCTGGCTGGATGCTTGTACAGATGCAAGACAAACCAGTAGTAAAAGAAATAGGTTTGTTTTCATTATGTTTTTAGGATATTTGACGCAGTTTTTTATTTTTCCATAAAGCCGTTAGAAACGCATGCTAAATTAGGGGGTTCATCTGCTTCAGCTGTATTCTCCGAGAGGAAGTAGAGGGGTTTATGTTACCAGATAACCGCTGCTTGAAATTATAGTTTAGACAGTGTTTTCCAGTGATTTATAATTTGTGTAAGGCCGTCTCTCAATGCCTCACAGATCAAAAATATTTATCTCAAAATTAATTCAACTTTGGGGAATATACAATACTCCCAAAGGAGTAGTTTTAACTATCCTGTATATGTAAGCTTGCCAATAATTCGGCCATTTAAAAGTTGGTTATTAACTTTATGAAAAACACCAGTTCTAAGATACAAATAGTATCCAATTCCTGGCGCTCAACTCCTTGCTGAATCTTGCTGGCCCCGATTTTAGCTTTTCGGCCTCTTTTGCCTTACGGGATGCTTCTAATAACAGCTCTAAGCTCCTTTTATTCTCCTGCTCTTTTGCACTAACCGAGTCCCTCAATTTGGGATTCCGGGTATAAATTTGGTCCACTTTGTCCAGATAACGCTGCATGGGTGTGAAGGGCTGTATCCAACCGGATGAGCCGGTACCTGGTGTCATTTTCTCTGAAACCAGCAAGCCTTTGGCCGGTATTATACCAGAAAAGGCAAAGAAAGTAAACGATAATACAACTCCTGCTGTTACCTCAAAAGATTCTATCTTTTCTGGGTAAGCAGGAGTTGTATTCCGTGGTATTCTTCTTTGCACTTTTTCATATTCAACAGAGCCAAATATTTTTATGCGAATATTCGATTTTCGTTTTGTTTGGGGATCATTTATATAACAATTTTACCGGTATTTTCATATTCAAATCATATGCAGCGGTGATTCATTTATCCTTAAATCTGGAATTCCGCAAGCAGTCTTGAAAAAAACGATTCCGAGGTTTTATCGGTGGTTCAAAAGAGAGTCACCTGCTTATGATCGCCTGGGTTCTATATCTCTTTTTTCGGCTGGCCAGATAGATTAGTGCCAGACAAATGGGTATTTAAATGCAGCAGCTAGGGAATAAAAATAGAATAGCTCGTTTTGCAATTTTCCTCCACTTGATCTTGCCGTTTATTATTGCTTTGTTTATTACTTCTTTAATCCTTGAACTATACGTACTGTAGTTTGCTCAGTTTTTCTGTGATTTTTTCAATATAGCTACCGTTTTTTTAGCGCTGCTCCATTTTTCTCCGCTGTATCAATCTATCAATTTCCTGTTTTAGTGTCGCTTTTTCTATTTGAGATTTGGTGAGATCAATTGCCCTCGTATAATGTTGAATTGAGAAAGTGATGTCTATATTGGAATACAAATATCCCAATAATGCATGATAATAGTTACTTCCCGGAAGACGTAGCTTTTTCACCTCTTTGATGGCCTCTTCAACGCCACATACTTTAGAGAAAGCAAAAGCCCTGTTCAGGGCGGCAACGGATGAATACTTAATAAGTAAAAGTTGATTGTATAATTGCAGGATACACCCCCATTTCTTATCATTTTCGGAAACCGTATGCCAGTAGGCTATACCCGCCTCTAAGTGATACTTTGAAATTTCTTCATCATTGCAGGCATTGATTAGATAATAGTTCCCCTTATCAATAAGTGACTTGTCCCAAAGCCCTCTATCCTGTTTGTCAAAAAGAATGACTTCTCCGTTTACGCTTGTTCTTGCATTCAGTCTCGAACTTTGAAAATACATCAAAGCAAGCATGGCATTTACTTGGGGTGTATTGGTTAATTTGTTCTCAGTTAAGACTAATGTTAATCTGACGGCTTCGGAACAAAGCTCTTTTCTGATTAACTGACTATTGGTTTTGGAAAAATATCCCTCGTTGAAAAGCAAATACAGCGTTTTTACAACCGTATCCAGCCTTGTTTTTATTTCAGTTTCAGTTAAATAGTTAATTTGAAAATTATTATTCCGCAAGCAGACTCTTGCCCTATGCAACCGCTTCTTAATCGTTCCGCTGTTTGTCAAAAAAGCATTGGCAATTTCTTCGACACTAAAACCACATAATATTTGAAGCGCCAATGAAATCTGGGCTTCTATCGAGTTTGTTGAATTACATACAGCAAAGATCATTGCCAGTTGACTGTCTGCAATGATTTGCTGATCAAATTCTAAATCCTTCTCAACCTCAACTTCATTGAGCGATATAGCCCTTTTGATTTTCTTTTCAAAAACAGAGTTGTGTTTAAAATAGTCCTTTATTTTATTCCTTGCCACCGTATACAGCCATGCTGTCGGGTTATCAGGTATACCATAAATAGCCCAATGTTCGGATGCTTTCAGAAACGTATCGCTGGGAATATCTTCAGCAATTTCAATATGTGCCAAGCCAAAATGAAGACAAAGTACAGCCGTCATTTTAGCATATTCCTGCCTGAATAAATGCGGTAATAACTCGCTATGTGATTCAGACCTATCCAATATTAATCGCGTTTTAACACCTCTCGTATTTCTATATTGCCCCCAATTTTAAAGATTGGATTTTCTTTGGCCATCTCTACCGCTTCATCAATGGTATCCGCTTTTACAACGATATAACCACTAATAAATTCCTTGATTTCAGTATACGGGCCATCGGTGATCACACTGTCCGATTTTACAGTTTTTGCACTACCCAAAATTGGCAATAACGTATTGCCTTTATCTGCCAATTTGTTTTGCGCAGCGATACTTCCCAACCAATTCATTCTTTCCTGCATTTGCTCGGGGGAAGGCTGGAAGTCGGCAATATCTTTCAATCTAAAAATTAATGCAAACTCTTTCATATTATTTTATGTTTTTGATAATTTCTCTATAGTCCTCCTTGAATTCGTTAGAAGCCGTACCTTCTACTCTAAATGTACAAATATCAGTAATTCCCAAATACGTATTGAAAACAGCTTTGATGTAGGATTCTATAAAATCGAAGTTTCCTGGCCAATCGGATAGCCTACTACCAGAAGCAATAGCCAAATAAACTTTTTTACCGTTTAAATAGCCTTCTCTTTTTCCGTCTTTGCCATAGCCATATGTAATGCCAAAACGAATTAACTGATCAATCCAGGCTTTTAATGGAGCAGAAATCCCCAGGTTATGCATAGGGGTACCAATAATGACAACATCTGCTTCTTTGACTTCACAAAAAATAGAATCTGCATATGCGAGCATCGGATTGGTATTTATTTTTTCAGGGGCCTTATAAAACTCCGCTATTAATGTTTCATTTAAATGAGGCGGGATTTTCTCTATCAGGTTCCGTTCAATAACAGTTCTCACGATGTTTTTTTCCAATAGTCTTTCAATAATTGCCGTACTTAATCTTCTACTGTAGGATTGGGCTCCCCTTGGACTTGAAATGATATGTAAAGCTTTCATTTGTTTTAAAATATTAATGGTTGGTTTAATAACGAGTGAGTCACCGGAAAGGGGACATTTTTTTCTATATTTTTTGGAAAAACCACAGGCACCAATAATGGTGTGTAGTGCAATTGTATCCCAAACGAGCTGCAATTGTTCTTGGGTACCCATGATTTTTCAAGAAATCTCTGGCCGCAGTGGCCCCGTCCATTTCAAGCCGAAGATCCTAGCTGCTGTAATGCGGCACCAGGCCCAGATCGTGCAACACAGCGCTGGCATACAGCAACCCGGGGTCATATTTACTGTCGGGAATCGCAATTCCGGCAACTATTTTTAATTTGTTTACTGACATATATTGAAATTTGAAGGTGCAGTAAAACTAAAACAGCGCTGCGCCTCCGGGGATGTAAAAAACTGCAGTTCACCTGCCAATCGTTACGAACAAATAACGATAGTCAGCCGGCGAAACAGGGGTATTTTTCTTAAAAAAATGACTGAATTGGAGCTGGTATGTCTAACTAAATCTCTTTTCGAAATCAGTCTTTCCGGACTTTGTTCTATTAATACAATACTCGTTATTTGTTTTGCCCTGACCAACTAATGCTTTCTCACCGGGATTATTTGACAGTGTGATGGTTAATGGATTAAGGCTTTTTGAGTCAAATCTATTTTCACGAGAGAATCAACGGCCTCGTTGCCAATATATATAAATTTATTAATTTACGGTCTTGGCAAATGATCCGATACATGGCTCCGAAGATGGGCTGATAAAAGAATGGCTGGGATTAATCTACCAGAATGATGAAGTTGCTTTTACCAAACTGCTTCGTCTTTTCTGGAACAAGGTTTATACCCAGGCGCTTACGTATTTAAAAGAGCCTGAAATTGCCCGGGAGGTCACACAGGATGTGTTTCTGAAAATATGGGCCGCCAGAAAAAAACTGCCAGAGATTGAAAAATTTTCCAATTATTTGTTCATTGTATCACGTAATTGTATTATTTCTGAATTGCGGAAAAAAGGCCGGGGGTTTGTTAATCCTTCCCTGGATTTGCCAACCGAATTGCTGCTTCCTGATGAGCAGTTGCAGTATAAGGAGCTACAGCATCAACTGTTGAAAGTAATCGATCAACTGCCTCCGACCCGTAAGAAGGTGTTTGAAATGAATAGATTAGAAGGGCTGACTTATGATGAAATTGCGGATAAATTAAATATTTCACGCAATGGTGTGAAAGACCACATTGTAAAAGCGCTTAATTTTTTAAGGGCACACCCGGTATTCTCAAAAAATAACGTGGTATCCTTGCTGTTAATGTGGTCGGTCCTGTATTTCGATTAATTTCTGAAAAAATAGACCGTAGAGCTACCCACTTATCTTTAACCTGCGTCTTTAAATATAAAGGCAGGAAATTTATTTCTGGTAATATATGAAGCGAAGGCATTTTGAGCAATTATTGGAGCTGTACATTTCAGGAACTATTTCCGGTACGGCAAAACAGGAATTCTTTGATTTGCTGGAAGAAGAGCGCTATCGTGCTATACTGGAGACTGCTATGATGGACGAATGGAATGCCGGGGCTTATGAGGAGGAACGCGATGGACAGCTGGGCACAGCAATTGAAGTATACGTATTAAAGAATATACGGAATACTGCCGTTGTGCCACGCACGTACAAAATGAAATGGTGGCGGATAGCTGCTGTTTTTATGTTATTTTTTCTGGCGGGTGGAGCGGGTATCTATTTTTTTAATGCTCCCGGAAAAACAAGCCAGGTGGTGTCCGGGAAAGATATTGCTCCCGGTACCAGCAGGGCGGTTTTAAAACTAGCCAATGGCAAAGAGATTTTTTTAGACAGCACACAGGGAACGATTGCTGCAAACAATGGACAGGAGGTGAATAACGACAGTGGCTTACTCCATTATGAAGGGAAGAGCACAGTAGCGGAATATCATACATTAACAACACCCAGGGGGGGGCAATACCAGATGCAACTGCCGGATGGAACAAAGGTCTGGCTGAATGCAACATCCTCAATTACCTACCCTACGGCATTTCTGGATAAACAACGAAATGTGACCATTACGGGAGAAGTTTACTTCGAAGTGGCAAAAGATGCTGCCAAACCTTTTGTGGTTGATGTGAACGGAACCTCTTCTGTTGAAGTATTGGGTACGCATTTTAATGTAAACGCCTATACTGATGAGCCAGGTGTTGCAACCACCTTATTGGAGGGTGCGGTAAAGGTAACGGCTGGAAGTAAAATACAACTGCTGGCGCCCGGTCAGCAGGCATTGGTAACCGGGAACTCCATTCGATGGAACAGGGCGGTAAATACCGGGGAGGTAATCGCATGGAAGGAAGGCGTATTCCGTTTTGAAAATGCGGATATAGCAAGCATTATGCGGCAACTGGCCCGCTGGTATGATGTTGACGTGACTTATAGAGGGAATAAAACGGATGAATATTTTAACGCAACCATTCCGAAAAATGTCCCAGTATCAAAAGTGCTGAAGTTGCTGGAACTGACGGGGCTGGTTCATTTTAAGATTGATGGCAATAAAATTGTCGTTACGCCTTAATAGAGGGCAGCGCAATGACTGTGCCGGCATATTTGCCGTACTAAGTTTATAAAACTAAAACAGAACACCGGGCTACTATTATGAAGGTAATTGTATTATCTGTTGCCCTTTTTATGGGCATACAACTGAGCGCACAGACGGTGACGCTGAAGCTGAAGAATGAACCCTTGTTGAAAGTGTTCCTGGAAGTGGAACGGCAGACAGGCTATAGCTTTGTCTACACAAAATCGCAATTGGACAGTGCCAGGAAAGTTACGATCAATGTGCACAATGTATCATTGCAATCCGTGCTGGATCAGTGTATGAAAAATCAACGCCTGTCGTATCATATCCAGGATAACCAATACATTGTTATTGAAACCAGAAACAATGAGCCAATGCCGGTTTCAAAAGAACCGGAGATTATTGCACTAAAAGGGAAGGTGACCGACCCGCAGGGAACGCCGCTCAGTGATGTAAGTATTATTGCAAAGGGGACGCTTTATGGAACTTCCACCGACCTGGAAGGCAACTTTGAATTTGAAGGTATTTATGGAAAAGTCACACTGATCGTCAGCCATATCGGCTATAAAACGGAAGAGCTGCCGCTGAACAACAGGAAAACGCTGACGATAAAGCTGGAGCCTCAGGAGGGCAGTCTGGATAATGTGGTTATTTCCACCGGGTATCAGAAAATAGAACAGAAACATCTTACAGGCGCTGTTACCTCATTAAAAATGGATTCCATCTACCAGCCCGGGCTGACCACGGTAGATAAAATGCTGGAGGGGCGTGTTCCGGGTATGATCTTTATGCAGAATTCCGGGCAACCGGGAGCCGCGCCAAAATTGCGTGTCAGGGGTACATCCACTTTACTGGGAACCCAGGAACCATTGTGGGTGGTAGACGGGATCGTACAAACAGACCCGGTCCCTGTTTCAGCAGATAAGATCAATAACCTGGATTTTGTAAACCTGGTGGGTAATGCTATTTCCGGGATCAATCCAAACGATATCGAACAGATTGATGTACTTAAAGATGCGGCAGCCACAGCATTATACGGGGTAAGGGCTGCCAACGGGGTGATCGTGATTACCACCAAACGGGGAAAGTCGGGCCCTCCGGTGATCAACTACCAGGTGAGTGGCACTTATACACGCCGGCCACGGTATACCGATAAAGAAGTGTATATGATGAATTCGAAAGAACGTGTCGATGTGTCCCGGGAGTTTATTGAAAAGCAGATACCCCTCTGGGGAACGCTGGAGGGTTATGAGAAAACGATAATTGATTATTATAACGGCAGTATTGATTATGATACCTATCAAAACAGGCTGATCGCCGCGGAGACCATGAATACGGATTGGTTTAAAGCGATCACCAATGATGTGTTTGCTACCAACCACAACCTGGGTATTTCCGGAGGTACGCAGGTATCCCGTTACTATGCCTCGGTAAGTTATACCGATGAAAAAGGGGTGATCAAAGGTGAGTTTAACAAACGGTATACCGGGCAGGTAAAATTCGACGTGAATTATAAAAACTTCAAGGCACAGTTCTCCATTATGGCCAACAGGAATAGTCGGAAATACATTCCGGATGAATTGAATATTTTAAATTATGCGTACAGTACCAGTCGCGCGATACCGTTATACAATCCGGACGGAAGTCTGTATTATTACAGGCCAATGGGTGATGTGGCATCTGCCTTTCCCTCGTTCAATGTATTAAATGAAATGAATCATTCCGGACAGACCCTGGACGGAAACACCTATCTGGCCATTGCGGACCTGAACTATCAGCTGATACCCGGGTTGCAGCTGAACGTTGTTTTGTCGTATCAGGCAGGGAATACGGAACAACGTGCCTGGTTTGATGAAAAGACAAACTGGGTCCATCGCAATCGAGTTGATCCTGGATCTACAGAAAGGGATCGACTTCCCTTTGGGGGAGAGCTGCGCCAGCAGACAAACCAGCAAAAGCAGTATAATATACGGACACAAGCCAACTACAGTAGTTTTATTGACAGGGGGCAAAGACACCAAATCAATGCCACATTGGGTGGTGAAATGTCTTCTACCTCCAACAGTGGTATGGCCCAGATCCGGAGAGGATATTATCCGGACAGAGGGTATAGTTTTGCTGATATAGACCTGGCCGTTTATCCCGGATATGCGCAATGGTTGAGAGAGAACGGCCAGGCAAAGATAACGGAAGACCTTACCAATTTAATTTCTGCTTATTTAACAGCCAGTTATATTTTCAATGATCGCTATATCCTGAGCGGTACCCTGCGTTCCGATTTTTCCAATGCTTTTGGTACAAGGAGCAATGAACGGTTCCTGCCTACCTGGGGCATTTCCGGGCGTTGGAACATGGACCGGGATATTCTCAAAAACAGTAAATGGGTCAATCTGGCATCTCTTCGCTTCTCCTGGGGAAGCCAGGGCAATATGCTGCCCAATCAGACACCGTATACAATTATTCAAAAAGGGCCAATGGACAGTTATTATGGAGCCTTTGGATCTACGGTTGTTGCCTTTCCCAATCCCGGACTGCAATGGGAAAAAACAAACTCTTACAATGCGGGGCTGGATTTTTCCCTGTTTAATAACAGACTACGGGGTTCTGTTGCCTATTTCTATAAAAAGACCAGTAATGCATTTTTGACAAAAAGCGTTTCATTGATTAATGGAGTAAACCAATATATAATAAACGCTGGAACGTTGGAAAACAAAGGAGTAGAACTTGCATTGAATTTTACCCCGATCGATAATATAGGGTCTGGCGGAAATAAAGGGGGTCTAGTATGGCGGATCGATCCACAATTGGGTCAGGTGTTTAATAAACTGCTTAACCGCACCGGAAGCAATGGCAATGTGCTGGTGGATGTAAACGGCATCAACTATCGGGATTTTTTGAATGGGACAATACCCGTAAATGGAAAAGCCGTAAATACTTTTTATGCTTACCGGTTCAGGGGACTGGATCATAATACGGGGCAACCGGTGTTTTACGGGGCAGAGCCGGAAAATAAAGAAGCCTTGTATGAAAAATACTGGGGAATGAAAAAAGAAGAAGTGTTTAAGGAAGTAATGGTAGAAGTTGGTAAACGAGAGCCGGTGATCCAGGGAGGAATCGGGAACTACTTTGGATACAAAAACTGGTCGTTTAATTTTATGCTTTCTTATAGTCTTGGCAATAAGATACGATTATTGCGCATCGCTTCGGGTGACTATAGCACTTACGCACCTACATCCCAGCAGAATCTTCGAAAAGAATTTGTTGACCGCTGGCGGTATCCCGGTGACGAAAAGTATACAACTATTCCCGGTATTCAGACCATCAACACAATCACCCAGGCCTGGTGGCAGGGAATGGGGCTACCGGTACAATTTGCAACAGACTATTACCAGATGTATGATGATGCAGACATTCGCGTGGTAAGTGGTAATTACCTGAAGCTGCAATCAATCGATCTCAGCTATAATTTTAGCGCGGCGCTTTGCAGTCAGCTTCGTATAAAAGCGGCCCGTGTCAGCCTGGCCGGTACCAATCTCTTTACCCTGGCTAATAAGGCATTGCGCGGACAGGATCCTTCGCAATCTGGTACATCACCAGGAATTAATCTTTCCATAAGACCCGTTTATTCTTTTAATGTGAATGTTAGCTTTTAATAGATAATAACTATGCGTATCAATATCAAGTCGATAAAAGCGGTGGTACCGAATGTAATAATTGCGGTATTGTTATCCGGAGTGTTAGTTGCTGCGAACTCCTGTAAAAAGTTTCTGTCTGCTTATTCTCAAAGCCAATCTTTTGTAACAACTGCAAACGATCTTGATGAAATACTTGTGGGCGATGCATATAGTAATTGGATTGGCGATACTAAGAGTTTATTTGTTATGGATGACGATGTGGAAGAAAGCCCTCCTGTTACTTTACCGAACGGTAATCCGGATGTTTCCTATTCGGAAGGGTTTTATAATTGGCAACCCAATCCCTACATAGCCAGCGACGGGACCTTGGGATACTATCAGAATACGGTATTTGCTATATTATATATGAAAATATCTCGCATCAACACCATTATTTTTAACGTGCCTTTAATGCAGGAGAAAGGAGAACCAGACAGTATCCTGCGCCGGGTTGATGGTGAAGCGCGCTTTCTAAGGGCCTATTATTATTTTATGCTGGTGAATGTGTATGGCAAACCGTATAATATTGCTACTGCCGGCACCGACTACGGTATTCCATTAAAACTGAATCCGGATATAGAGGATAAATTTTTTACACGAGCTACTGTAGAGGAAGTGTACAAACAGATCATTAATGATTTGCTGCAAGCGGAAAATGAGTTAAAAGAGTTTAACGAAAATTCCGTGGTTCGTGCTAACCAGGCGGCGGCACAAGCATTGTTAAGCCGTGTATATCTTTATTTGGAAGACTGGGAGAATGCCGCTGCTTATGCTGATAAAGTGATTCGCAAAAACTATCAGGTCAGTGATCTAAATGCCTTCGATAATGTGACTCATTTTTTAAAACTTTCATCACCGGAAATTATTTTTAATGTAGGCGTTAATGCCCAGTATAGCTGGTATGATCTTTTTAGCGCGACCTATACCACGGATACGTACAAGGTTTCGGATGAATTGATGAATAAATTTGAAACAAAAGATCTGCGCAGGGACATTTTTCTAAAACGTACGGATGCCGGCGTTTATGTATATGCTAAGGTGGACGCTAACCCTCCTTATGATGTTTCCGATCTGTTTCTCATCCGGTTGCCTGAAATATACCTCAATAAGGCGGAAGCGTTGGCCGTATTGGGTCGGGACGCAGAAGCCACCACTGTACTCCAGGAACTCAGAAAAAAGCGGTTTAAACCTGAGGACCTCTCTGTTATTTCTTTAACAGGCGCGGCGCTGGTGAATTTTATCAGGGATGAACGCAGAAGGGAACTTTGTTTTGAAGCGCATCGCTGGTTTGACCTTCGGCGTTATGCGGTGAACAGTAAATTTCCCTTTAGTAAAACGATCAGACATAATTCCTATGCCTATAATTCCGGAGAACGTTATATGCAGGGATATTATGAACTAAGGCCTTATGCACAGGATCAGGCCGCCTATGTGCTTCCCATTCATCAGGAGGAGATAGAATTTAATCAGGGGAGCCTCATAAATGAGCGGAGACCCGTGAGGGAATTGCATCAATAAAGTCCGGCAGGGAGAAACAATTTTAAATCATATAAAGATATTCTTATGTCTAGGGTTTATTTTTTTATTGGCTCATTGTTGCTACTAATGGTGGCCTGTAAAAAAGAGAAGGGCATCGTTCCCAGTAATAAAGATGTCAATTACTTAGTGGTCCACGATAACCCATCGGACCCGGTAGATCATGGTATTTATCAGTTTTATACAGCAACGGGTATCCCTGTATTTTATAATGATACACTGGAGCGAAAACAGGTCAACAATACGTCAGATATTCCTGTGTATGCTTATATTAAACTTGCTGTAAATTATTCACCAGGGGGCTTTGATAATAATATCTGGTATAGGCTGTTAAATAGCAGGCAGTCAGTATTGCCAATGCTGAATATCATACAATCAGGTCTTATTTCTGTTCTGCCAAATAGTGTATTTGTACCCAGTATTTTACTGGTGGATTCGTTGAAATACAGGCTCTGGGGTAGGGATGACCTGATATTTCCTTTAAATGCCTATTGCGGATTTAACACACTGGTAATACGATCCATAAATCCCGATACGTTGGATGCACAGGATCGGAAAAAGTATCTTGCAGGTATTTTAGCAGCCGTCAGTACAAAAAAATTACGAATATCATCTTCAGCAAAATTAGATAATGGTTTCTATAAAATTTCTATGGAATTGTCACCTGAAAATAATACTTATGAACAGAACTTTACATTCTGGTTCCCCGATGGATCGAAAGTCCCTGAAGACCTGGGGTTTATTTTTTGGTATAAAATTGGAGAAATAGTTTACACCCCTAGCCAGAAAGATGATTTGACGTCTTACCTCGAAGCCGCTTTCTATTATACTTCCACAGCTTTTAATACGACATATGCCAATTATCCTGCCGTACTTAAAAAGTTTCAGGTCGTCAGGACAATGCTAAAAGAGCTGGGCTTTCAGTTCTCCGATTAAAAATATACTTATATCAAAGCAGGTATTATTAAGAGTATCAATTATGGAAGATGCAGAGGAAACTATAACCTTCAATTATATTCAAAGATCCAAAGAGGACGTAAGCGCTTTTTGGGTGAGTGAATCCGGGTTTAACAGGGCTGTTAAACATTTCTCTCCTGTATTGTACAATAAGGTGCTGAATATTACCCGGCAGCATCAGGCCGCAGAGGATGTGGTGCAGGAAACCTTTTTGAGATTGTGGGAAAAGCGTAATGAAGTCGTTCCTGATAATATTGGCGGCTGGCTGTACAAAGTGGCTGTTAACCTGGCCTGTCAGTATGTAAAGAGGGAGAACTCTAAAAACAGAATTTATCATTTGATAAAAAGTACCGATCAGGAATATGGAACCAGTGGTGAGGAACAACTGCTGAAAAAGGAGAACGCGCAGCTTATTCATAAGATATATATGCGATTGCCGGAGAAACAGAAAACAGTCTACCACCTGAGCCGTAAAGAAGGAATGTCGAGAAATGAAATTGCCGAACAGCTGAATATCTCGCCACACACTGTTAAGAACCACCTTGCCAATGCCATACAATTTATCAAAGAGCAGGTAACTGGTTTAGTGCTCTTATTGGTTTTTTTTGTTTTTAACAATCTATTTTTTAATAACGGTAGTACAAAAGCTTTTCTGGATGATTTATATAGAATAGAGCATAGTACAAAAAAAGGACCGGATGTATTGCTGATACAGCATTATCTTAAAAACCGGTCAGTTTCATTTCAATACTTCTTGCCATCGGAGCGATTAAAACCGCTGTAACAGCTATGACAGGAATTCAATGGCTCAGCTGTAAGAGACGGGCATCTTAACAGTGTGTGATATTGTTTGCCCTGTGAATGATTAAAAAATGATAAAACAATACATATGAAACTACAATGGATTCTTGGAATCGTTGCAACGGCTTGTTGTACTATGGCGGGGAAGGCGCAGCAAAAAGATATCTCCGGAACCTGGTTGGGGACACTGATCCTGAAAGAGCAAAAATTAAGAATTGTAATTCATCTTAAAAATAATAACGGCGTATATAGTGGCTCTTTTGATAGTCCGGACGAAAAGAAGGTCAAGGTAAATGCAGCACCAGGCGACTTAACTGCGAACCTGCCTGACTCCGTAACGGCTACTATTAAAAACATCCCTTTCGATTCCGTGATTATAAAGAAGGGTATATTGTCGCTTTTTGGTTTCCAGCTGCCGCAGCCTTTATACGTGGGGGTTATGGAAACGGATTCAACCCTTAAAGGAAGATGGGGCGTTGCTCCTGATACTTTCCGGCTGGATATGAAACGTGTTCATTCCAAATGGGAATTAGGGTATGTACCTGCATCTGTCCGTCATATAAAATGGGCACAATGGCGGGTGTTTGATGTAATGAACAATAACGTTACTGGATTGAACCACTTTTTTTCGTTGAATCAATGGAGTAACAAGAACCCTGCTCCCGGTTCCGTTGATATAAGAATGGTTCTCCAGTGTTTTTTGCCGGTATTGCCTGCGCTGCCGCAGGAACGGACAGACCGTCGAAATACCACAGCCTCGTAATGTAAAACGCTGCCTAAACATAAAAGTTATTTCAATGAGTATTTTAAGGACCAACAACCTCGCCCATAAGTATACCAGTACATGGGCGATAAG
Organism: Niabella beijingensis; assembly: GCF_020034665.1. NCBI lineage: Bacteria > Pseudomonadati > Bacteroidota > Chitinophagia > Chitinophagales > Chitinophagaceae > Niabella > Niabella beijingensis. The sequence continues at coordinate 2,586,229 of NZ_JAIQDI010000001.1, forward strand.
AGATATTGATATTACTATCGAAGATACCGGGATTATCGGCCTGCTGGGATCCAATGGTGCCGGTAAGTCTACCACGATGAATATTATTTGCGGAGTGTTGAATCAAACGGAAGGTGAGGTCTATATCAATGATATTGACCTGAGAAAAGAGCCGGAAAATGCCAAAAAGGAAATTGGTTTTTTACCCCAGACACCACCATTGTATACCGACCTTACTATTGATGAATATCTGACCTATAGCGCGCAACTCCGTTTAATGGAGAAGAACAAGATCCGGCCGGCAGTTGAAGAAGTAAAAGAGCGATGCGGTATTGCGCATTTTAGTTCCAGACTGATCAAAAATCTTTCGGGGGGATACCGCCAACGGGTGGGAATTGCACAGGCGATCATCCACAAACCGAAGCTGGTGGTAATGGACGAACCAACGAACGGGCTCGATCCTAACCAGTTGATAGAGGCGCGGAAACTGATAAAGGAGATCGCCCGGGAACATACGGTGCTGTTGTCGTCGCATATTCTTTCTGAGATCAGCATTCTTTGCCGGGATATTATTATGATAGAGGCCGGGCGTATTGTATTTGCCGACAGTATGGATGCATTCAATAATTATGTACAGGAAAAGGCAATACTGATGCGCCTGGAGCATATGCCACCCCGTGAAGAAGTGTTGAAAATACCAGGAGTAACACAAATAGAGTTTGTAACCGATAAGCAAATAAAAGTACATTTTGACGGCCTGCAGGAAGAAGTTACCGAAGCGTTGATAACGGCTTCGGTGGCTGGCGGCTGGCGGCTGAAAGAGATCAGCATAGATAAAGGGTTGCTGGATGAGGTCTTTAAACAGCTATCCGGTCAGGCATCGCTGTAAGACATAGCAGGCATATCTGTAATCGTTTTCTTTATTCCTAAAATCGGATCGACATTATATTTCAAATGAAACTGATCGTTAACATAGCAAAAAATGAACTCCGCAACCTGGTTTTTTCACCGGTGGCATGGTTCCTGGCTATTACCTTCCTGGTCATGTGCGGCTTTTTTTATACCGCAATTATGTATCCCTCGGCCAAGCAGGCTTTTTTTATGCTGAATAATATGCCCAAATGGACAGAGGCAGGTACGGTGTCGATGACAGTAGCAGTATTTCAAAGTTTCTTTTTCGGCATCCTGCCTCATATTTATCTTTTTATTCCGTTGCTTACGATGGGGATCATCAACCGGGAAGTGAACAATGGTACCATCAAATTACTATATGCTGCCCCGGTTACCTTATGGCAGATTGTATGGGGCAAATACCTTGCCCTGATGGTTTTTAACCTCCTTTTTATACTGATTATAGGGATCTTTGTCATCTCAGGTTTTTCCGACATCCGGTCCCTGGATTATCCTCCATTGCTTGCTGCTCTTTCAGGATACTACCTGCTGCTGTGTGCCTTAACGGCAATCGGGTTTTTTATGTCAAGTCTTACAACGCATCAGGTTGTAGCAGCGATCGCCAGCTTTACCGTGCTTTTTATTCTCTCCAGAATAGGAATGTTGTGGCAGCAGTATGAACTGGTAAGAGACCTTACCTGGTTTCTGTCCATAAACAACCGTATCGAATGGATGTTAAAAGGGCTGATACGGAGTAAGGATGTGATGTATTACCTGGTGATCATTTTCATGTTTGTAGGATTTACGCTGTTGAAGCTCAGCGCGGGAAGAGGAGCCCGTCCCTGGTATGTTAAAGCAAGCCGTTATCTGGTTGTTGTTGTGGCCGGTCTGCTGATAGGCTACACTGCGTCCCGGCCTCGGTTTATGGGCTATTGGGATCTGACGGCAACAAAGGCAAATACGATTCACCCCCGGACGCAGAGCGCCTTAAAAGAGTTGGGGGATAGTACACTTGAAGTGACCCTTTACACCAACCTGTTGGATCCTGATGTAAAAAGCGGGCTGCCGGAGTCGCGCAATATTTATTTAGACAAATGGGAACATTATGTACGTTTTAAACCGGATATACGGTTTAAATATGAATACTACTATAATGCATTGCCGGAGGATAGTTTTTTGTATAAGAAATTTCCGGGAAAAACGCTGAAACAGATATCCGGATTGGTGGCAAAACAGCTGCAGGTGGATCCGGGAATGTTTAAATCTCCCGAAGAAATGCGTAAGCAAACGGATCTTTCAGCAGTGGACTATCGCCTGGCGATGCAATTAAAATACAAAGGGCGGAGCACTTTTCTTTCTTTCCTGCCCACAGCTCCCGGAATAATGTTTGAAGAGGGATCGATAGAACCCAACCTGATCGCGGCGTTAAAGCGATTGACCGGCAGTAAAATACCGAAGGTGGCTTTTATAAGCGGTGAACTGGAACGCAATATTTATAAAAAAGGTGAGCGCGAATATGATAACCATGCTCTCGCAAGAAGGGCATTGCCGATAATAAAGCAGAACGCATTGATAAACCTGGGGTTTGATGTGGATACTCTCAACCTGGTGACCGGCAATATAACCGATGATATTACAACCATTGTACTGGCGGATCCAAAAAAGGATTTAGATCCTGTTGTGTTTAACAAACTCAAAACCTACATTAACAACGGCAGGAATATGCTGGTATTGGGTGAGCCCGGTAAACAATATGTATTAAATCCGCTGTTAAAAGAACTGGGTGTACAGTTAATGCCCGGTCAACTGGTGCAGCCCGGGCCAGATGAAACACCAGATAAGGTAGATGCGTATATGGAGCGGGCCTATTTCGATCTGGCAGAAGAATACTGGTTTCTTTTATGGCGGCATCTGATTGCGCACGATATTCATGACAGTACCGTAGTGAAATTGCAGGGTATTACCGGGGTTGCTCATGAAAAAAACAGTGATTTCTACTCAAGGCCTTTACTTGGAACCATGCCGGATAAAGCATGGTTGGCAGCCGGTAAACTGATCACAGATTCTGTTGCGCCGGTATTTGATCCGCAGCGGGGAGATACGAAACAAGGATCGTATCCTGTTGCGCTGCTGTTAACCCGGCAAAAGCAAAATAAAGAGCAGCGTATTGCCGTTTACGGGGATGCGGACGCTGCTAGTAACCTCCGGCTGAACGGGGATCTGATACGTTCGCTTTACAGCTGGCTGAACTATAACCGGTTTCCTGTTTATACACCCCTGCCCTATGCTAAAGACAATTTGGTTTTAAGAAAACCCGCCGGTGCAGCAATGCAGAAGATTATTTACATATGGGCGCTGCCGGGAATGTTGCTGATAGCAGGCACCATACTACTGGTGAGAAGAAAAAGGAAATAGATCCGCAAGTGAAAGTGAGCTGAAATCACCCGGGTACCGTTTCTGATGATCCAAAAATAAAATGTATAATTCTGATGAGAATCCTGTTTAAAATAGCAAAAAATGAGCTGCGCTATCTGTTTTATTCACCCATTGCATGGTTTGTTATACTCGTTTTTTTGATAGAATGCGCAGTCTTATATACAAGCCCTTTATATGATGTTGCCAATTCGCAGGATATCATGTTAAAGAACAGCCCGGGCTTTGAAGGTTTTAAAGCACCACCGCTGACCATAAGATTGTTCATGGAGGTCTTTCAAAATGTCATCAGTAATTTGTATTTGTTCATCCCTGTGCTTACCATGGGGCTCATCAGCCGGGAGCAGAGCAGCGGATCGGCTAAATTGCTATATTCTTCACCTGTCCCCCTTCGCCAGGTGGTATTGGGAAAATACCTTGGTATTGTACTGTACAATTTGCTATTGGTAGCTATTTTGTTCATTTTTATGATTGCGGGAATGCTTGATATCCGGCATGTCGATTACGGAATGCTTTTGTCTGCTGCTTTAGGCTTTTATTTGTTGGTGTGTGCATATGCTGCTATTGGTCTTTTTATGTCGGCCCTGAGCACGTACCAGATCATCTCCGCGCTTGGTACCTTCATTGTAATTTTTGCACTCAGCCGTATCGGAGGGCTTTGGCAACGGTATGATGTTGTAAGGGACCTGACCTGGTTTCTTTCCCTGCAAAACCGGACGCTGAAAATGCTCGGAGGGCTAATCGTAAGCAAAGATGTTGTGTATTTTCTTATGGTCTCGGGAATGTTTGTTGCGTTCACATTAATAAAACTAAGAGCGTCCAGGGAAGTGAAGCCGTGGTACATAAGGGTTGGGCGGTATTGTGCCGTTATGGCGGTGACTCTCATTCTGGGTTATATCAGTTCGCGGCCGCTGTTGACCGGATATTGGGATACAACGGCGACCAAACGGAATACGATCCCCAAAGAGGTGCAACAGCTCATCAAAAATATGGGCGACAGTACGCTGGAGGTGACCCTTTACACTAATCTGTTGGATAATACGGTAACCGCGGGCTTGCCTGAGTCGCGAAATGCCGGTTATCTGACGGAAATGTGGGAACCTTATCTCCGGTTTAAACCGGAGATAAAGTTCAGCTACAGGTATTATTATGATAATGATGCGAAAGCCACTGACAGTACCTTGTACAAGGCTTATCCGGGAAAAGATCTTAAATATATAGCCGGTGAAAATGCGGAGCTGTTTGATTATGATCTGTCTTTTTTTCGGTCTCCGGAGAAGATGCGCCGGGTAGTCGATCTGAGGCCGGAAGGGTTCCGGCTGGTAATGCAGTTGAAATATAAGGGACGTACTGAATTTTTACGCACGTTTAATGATCCTTTTTTCTGGCCGGATCTGACCAATGTTTCGGCGGCATTTAAACGGCTGCTCGAACCGGAAAAGATACCCAAGGTCTATTTTGTGAGCGGACAGCTGGAACGCAGCATTTACAAAAAAGGAGAAAGGGAATATGCACTTCATACTGCTTCCAGATTGGGCCGGGCGGCATTGGTCAACATCGGGTATGATGTAGATACATTGAACCTGACAACACAGGATATCCCGGATACTATTACATTGCTGGCACTTGCTGATCCCAAAATAGCGTTAAGTACTTTCACTCAGGAAAAACTGAAGCAGTACATCAGTGCAGGTGGTAATCTGCTGTTATTTGCGGAACCGGGTAAACAGCAGGTGCTCAACCCCATTCTTCAGCAACTGGGCGTCCGGTTAATGCAGGGGCAATTGGTAGAGCCGACCTACGATGAAACACCTGATAAAATAATACCTTACGAGACCCTGGCTGGCCAAAACAAGCTTGTTAATGATGCATCCCGGATCGCAAAAAGCAGTGCGGCAACGGAAAAGATAGGGGAGAGTGACTCGGCGAAAGTTTTATTAATAGGCGTTGCGGCTATTGACCGGATGAAGGATGGGCCTTTTACTGTTACGCCTTTACTGAAGACCGTTCCGGACCGGGTATGGCTCAAAGCCGGCAATTTAATTATTGATTCCACACTCCCTCCACCGGATCCCGCGGCGGGAGATCTGAAACAAAAATCCTTCGATGCTGCTGTTTTGCTAACACGACAAACCGGAAATAATGAACAACGGATCGCGCTGTATGGGGATGCTGATTTTGCCGGTAATCAGAGAGGTGCAGGTCCTTTTTCTGTTTACAGCTGGATGGACCACCACGAATTTCCCGTGTCTTTTACAAGAATAGCACCGAGGGATCTCTTCCTGAGGATCAATGCAGCCGGTGCAGCTGCGCAACGCATAGTATTTGTATGGCTGTTGCCGGCCCTGGTGCTGCTAGCGGCAATAGTTTTGTTGGTAAGGCGGAAAAGGAAGTAGCCTTTTTTCCGGAGAACGGAAAGGCGATAGGATGTTTTTTAAGTAATGATTAATTGATTCAATGATATTACGCACTGATGAACAAACGATGAAAGACCTGGGCATGTTTGGCAAACATGATGGGAGTGGCATCTATGATATCTATAACCGCTCTCATACGCGGGGAGGAGAAGCATTGCTGGAACAATTGTTTCGCAACCCGTTGTCCGATAAGGAAGCCATTAACCGGCGCAGCGGGATTATAGAAAAGCTCGCCGCTTCGGGGATCGCCTTTCCTTTTAATGTGTCGCTTTTTGATATGGCAGAAAAATACCTGGCTCATGGAGCGCCTGATGCGACTAAAAATACAGAGGGCACTTTGGGGGAGAAGGAGTTGCAAAATGGTGTCAACGCGGTGATCGGGCTGATCCGGCAGACAAGGGCCTTTATTGACCGTGATGACGTCAGAGCGATCGGACCTTATACAGAGGAGCGGGAAAAAATGGAGGGGCTCCTGTCTGATCCTGTTTTTGAACCGGTATTGAAATCCCCCGACCGGGAAAAATTATCTTATGGAGCTGTAACGGCTTATGATGCTCTATTCCGGCTGACTGAGCGGGCACGGGTTGAAGAACTGTTGAAGCATATTTATTACCTGGATGTATGTATTTCGGTGGCCGGTGCGGCAAGTGAAAGAAAATTTGTTTTCCCCAGGGCATTGGATAAGGGTGTGTGCGAGTTAAGGCTGGAAGGCGTTTATCATCCGTCTCTGAAGGCACCGGTGGGCAATAATATTATCATGAACGTCAGCCGCAATGTGATTTTTTTAACCGGTGCCAACATGGCCGGGAAATCGACATTCCTGCGTTCTTTAAGTACGGCGTTGTACCTGGCACATATGGGCTTTCCTGTAGCCGCAGAGGCAATGGAATTTTCAGTACTGGATGGCATTTATACAACTGTCAATCTCCCGGATAACCTGGGTATAGGTGCCAGTCATTTTTATGCAGAAGTATTAAGGGTTAAGAAAATGGCCACGGAGTTAAGCAGTGGAAAATCATTCTTCATTTTGTTTGATGAGTTGTTCCGGGGTACAAATGTAAAGGATGCCCTTGAGGCTACGGTGGCGGTGATCAATGGCTTTGCGACGAGAAATAATAGTCTCTTCATTGTTTCCTCCCATATTGTTGAAGCCGGGCCGGCGCTGGAAACAAAAAAGAATATAGATTTCCTTTACCTGCCTACCCGTATGAACGGTTATACACCGGAATATACTTATAAACTGGAACAGGGAATTACGGACGACCGGCACGGAATGGTCATTATACGTAATGAAGGAATACTTGATCTGCTAAAGAATGGGAAAAAAGAGGAATAAAAAAACAGGGAAAGCAGTTAAAAACAACAATAATGCCTTTTGAAATAGATAAACAGACATTGGAAGAACTGAACCTGCTGGGCAAATTCCGGCAGGGGTCGGTGTATCATCTGTTCAACCTTACCCGGACACGTGGAGGTGAACAGCTGCTTGATAGAATGTTTCGCGAATTGTTGAGTGATGAAGCTGCTATTAATAAGCGCAGCAGTATTTTTCAGTTTTTCAGGAAGGTGAATATTGCTTTTCCGTTTGACGTAAAAAAAGTAGCGCAGATGCGGGAGTACCTGGATTCCGGTGCTCCTAAAAATACGGTGGTTGCATTAGCGGGAATAGTGCTCAAAAAATGTCTTTCAGCAGTGACAAGAGATGAACGGTACCGGAAAATTGTGCAGGGATTGCAGGCAACAATTATCACGCTGGGCAAATGCCGTCTTCTTGTAAACACCCTTGAGGCAGCTGCATCGCCTTATGCCGGGCGCCTGAAAGCGATACGGGAAGTGCTGGACGATAAAAGTGTGCACCAATTGTACAATATTGATATTTATCAGTCTATCCCGTTAAAAACATTGGCATACTATGATCATCTGTTAAAAAACAGGCTGCATAAAGAGATAGCAGATATCCTGTCTTTTATTTATGAGACGGACGTTTACATTGCCGTGAATGAAGTAGCATCAGCCAGGGGGTTTGGTTATGCAACAGCACTCCCGGCGGTAATGAATGTCCTGGAGGCTGCGGAGCTTTCTCATCCCTGTCTGGAAAAAGCCGTAGGCAACAACTTAAGCATGTTGAGTGAAAGCAACGTGTTGTTTTTGACCGGAGCTAATATGGCAGGAAAATCCACCTTGATGAAAGCTATTGGTATTAATCTCTACCTGGCGCACATGGGCTTTCCTGTCGCTGCCGATAGTATGAAATTCTCTATCCGGGAAGGTATTTACTCATCCATTAATGTAGCCGACAATATAGGGTTGGGGTACAGTCATTTTTATGCTGAAGTCGTGCGGGTAAAGCAGGCCGCAATAGCGGCCGCCGGTGGTAAACGACTGCTTCTGATGTTTGATGAATTGTTTAAGGGAACCAATGTAAAAGATGCTTATGACGGCACATTGGCGGTAACGGAAGGGTTTTCTGATTACCGGCAATGCCTGTTCGTGGTATCTACGCATATCATAGAAGTAGGTGAAGCGTTAAGAGATCTTGCAAACATTCAATTTGTATACATGCCAACGATCATGGATGGCATACGTCCCCATTACACTTACCGGTTGCAGCAGGGAATTACAGAGGACCGGCAGGGAATGCTGATTATTAAAAATGAAGGTATTCTGGAGTTGCTGCATTCATCCAAAACTACCAGGGCTTAAAAAAATTGATGGAGTTGCCTCAGGGCAAAAAACAGTAATAGAAATGAAATTATTCGCAGCACTACTAACGGTAATGATTGTTTTGTCAACGGGGCAGTTGTTGGCACAGCCTAATACTACGGATCTTTACATGGATTATCAAAAATATTTCAGTGAGGTATTGCAGCTGCCGGTCTTTCAGAAAGCACAAACTGCCAGGGTCGCAGAAGAAATACGGGACAGCGCTGTGCTAATAAAAGAAGAAAGGCCGGTTGCCGCCATTATCCCAGTAAAGCAACGAAGCAAACAATTGGATGGAGCATCCATTTTTTCTTCCAGACGCAATAGCGTATTTATATTGGGAAAGTTGCTGAAGCGCAAGCCGGGTGCAGGTGTGGACTTTGATCTTACGGGCACCGCTTTTGCAGTTACGGAAGACGGAGTATGTGCTACCAATTATCATGTTTTAAAGGAACTGCTTGTGAAAGGAGCAACAAACGATAGCGTTTATTTTGTTTTAACAGCAGATAAGAACATCTACTTCATTGACAAGATACTGGCGTATTCACAGAATAATGATGTGGCTTTATTTAAAGTGCAGACCAACGGAAAAAAAATGATACCGATACCTTTTGGAGGGCCTGCGCCGGTGGGAACTACGGTGTATTGCCTGTCCAATCCGGTTGGGTTTTTTTACTATTTCAGTCGTGGTATGGTGGCAAGAAATATCATTGTACCGGCACAACAGGCTGCAGCGGGATATAACCCTGCCGGCAAACCGCCCTTAAGGATGGAAATCACGGCCGATTATGGTGTTGGGTCCAGCGGAGGGCCTATTCTTGATCAATTTGGAAACATGGTGGGGATGGTCTCTTCTACTATTCCGCTGGGAAGCCCGTCTTCCGGAGCAGCAACAGGGCATCAGCAGATGGTAGTTAAAGATGCCATTCCGGTAGTGGCGATAAGAGAACTGTTAAAAGAGTGATGATTTCAGTAATCCGGTTCCTTTTTATAAATTCAAAACGGTTAATGATGTTGTGTGTTCTCTTTCAAGTGGGACAAAATCAGTAGCAGCCCGGAACGTATGAACACTGCCAGTGGCACAAAAAAGAAATCTCAGCCACCATTTTTCATATATAGTATTATTCTGACAGGTCGCAGAAATTCAGCAAATCTCCGATAATTTGGTTAGATAATTGTTCAATAAGGAGAGCAGAAAATTAAGCAGCTGCATTTTAAAATGTAGCTGCTTTTTATTTGAGACATGTACATGGCCCGCCGAATACGGTCAGAGGTATCTGGGATAATATCAGTGTTTTCTCCTTGACGGGGTGATCCGGCTGGATAAAAAAAAAACCGGGAGCTATTGCTAAGTGCTTTACAGCAACAGGCAATCGCGTTCCTGGAACCCGTTGTGCCTAGTGAACCTGCCGCAATCCCGTCTGCACCATTCACTAATATGCTAAAGACTGTAAAGGGCTCAGTAAACAATACCAAGCGTTTTATCCAGCAACAATGCACCCGTGCCGGTATTCCATTTGAACTGTTTACCCCAAAAACAGGTAATGAAAACCCGAATCAATAAAACCCGGGAAAACAAGTTCTATTACTTAAGTAAGCTTTTGACCTTGAGCTAATTAAATGTTTAAAATACTGAGGGCTCCAGATATTCGGTACTTCCGATCCCAGTATAAACCAGATGATAAACGGCATTAGAATGCATCTGACGTATTTTAAATGTATATTTATTTCTCTTTAGTTTTAGAATTTCAAAACACTAATACTACATTTGATCCAGATAAATGAAGAAATCCCTTCCAAAATTCCGCGTAGCAGTTGTGACCGCGACAATCAAATGGATATTCGCCTGCAATGGACAGACAAAGATATATGGACTATAGTGATCAAAGATGCGAAAGAGTTGACAGTAATTGATAGGAATAGTGATGGAAAGGAAACAAAAGCTTCAGCTACACCAGTAAATCCTGGTGCATTGAAAAAACTTGTATCAGCCAATAAGAAGAAATTAGATAGGTTTTTTTCTTCTGCTACGCAAAAAAGGGTACCTGGCATTTTACATTAAGGCAATCCAAGGGCTTAATAAGCAGTGTCTGTTGAGAGTTTATAAACCACTAAAGGATCTTGACGAGTAGAAATGGCTAGCTACATAGATTAACAATTTCAAATGAATCCCTGTGGAGAAGAGCCCGGCATATATATTGAAACGAGAAACAGCAGACGGTGCAGACTGCAAATTTATCCAGCAAATGGTCTTAGAAAATGACCAAAACAAGCAAAGGAAGATATATCAAGAAACAATCTTTTATTCACAATAGATAGCATCAAGGTAGCGTACCTGAATTAGTTAGCTTTTTTTCGGAGAGTGGTTACGTAATCAAAATAACAGGAGTGTAAAAAATGCATATATCCTCCAAATCAAATTATGATGTAGTTGTAATTGGTGCGGGCGTTGGTGGCCTTACAGCCGCGTCATTGCTCAGTAAAGCGGGACTTTCGGTTTGTGTATTGGAAAAAGAGCCACATGCCGGTGGTTATCTGGCTGGATTTTGCAGGAAAGGATTCCGTTTTGATACGGCTATTCATTGGTTAAACCAATGCGCCACCGGTGGCGTCGTGGATATGTTATTTTCAATCCTTGGAAGCGATTATCCTAAAGCAACGACTCAAAAAAAAGTAAGAAGATATATTGGGGCGAATCATAATTACTTATTAACGTATAATCCGGACGAGTTAAAGCAGCAGTGGATCAGTGAATTCCCGGAAGATCGGGAAGGTATTGAGCGCTTTTTTAAAGCAGCTAAAAAAATAGGGGCAGCATTTAACAAATACTATCGCGTATTCAGAACAGAAGAAAGCATGAGTTATTGGGAAAAGCTAAAAAAAACCATGGCTTTCGCACGCTTCGGGATAGCTTTTATCCCCTATTTGCGATTTTCCGGGCCAAATGGACTACAAAGAGGATTGAATAAATTTTTTAAACAAAAAAAATTACAGGACGTCTTTGCAGCAGATACAGAATTAGTAGGTTGTCTCACACCAATAGGATGGGCCTACTACAAAGATTTTCAAAGCCCGCCGGAAGGAGGAGGACAGGTAATACCGGAATGGCTGAAGCATATTGTTATGTATTATAAAAACAATATTTTTTTTAACTCGACGGTGCAAGAGATTATAGTAGAAAACGAGCTGGCAAAAAGCGTGAGATTTATTCACAAAGGATGTAAATATCTCATCAATACTAAATATGTTATTGGAGCGATCGATGTGGAAACTCTATATAATAAAATGTTACCTCCCGATACGATTTCTTCGATATTTCGAAATAAACTTACACAGGCAGAGCTTTACAGTAGCTCCATCACCATATCAATAGGCTTGGACTGCGCCCCGGATCACCTGGGATTCAGCGAAGAGCTGTTGCACCTCTCCTCTCAAAATAGTAAAAACATTGTTTCCACTAAAGCCACGCCCTTTCTATCGGAGATATCTATTATCGCACCTTCCGTAAGAGATCCGTCACTCGCACCAAACGGAAAGGGAACACTTACTATTTATGTACCGGCATATATGAATGACAATGAGTACTGGCGTACTACAACGGATGTAAGAGGCAATCACGTTCGTACAGAAGCATACCAGCGGCTAAAAACTGAAATTGCTGAAGCAATACTACAACACGTGGAGGATGTAATAGCACCAGGACTACGCTCCCATATTTTATTTTATGAAGTGGCCACACCCATCACTCATTGGCGATACACCGGGAACAAAAATGGCACCATGATGGGCGCTAAACCCGGACGGTTAAACATCAAGAACAAGATAGCACATTATCAAACACCCGTAAAAAATGTACTGCTCGGCGGACATTGGGCCGAGTTGGGCGGAGGAATCCCCATTGCTGTAAAAGCTGGTTCTAATGCTGCTTTATTGGTTTTAAAAAAAGAAAACAAAAAAGCATTCAGAGCGCTGGCTGATTATATGGATCGAAAAATCTCAATCACAGAGTTCTTGAAAAAAAATGTTTTTAAACCATATTGTAATAATTGGGTACGAAAGCCAACTCCGGCTGAAAAGGCAATTGTAAATAACAAAAACCAGGCATCATTATGATTTATACAGCCACAGCTGTTTTATCAGCTACTCCCGACAAAAATGCACCGTTGATACCATCGGTATTGTATATTTTCCCGTTATTATGCAACCCAATTTATTGCCCATTGCAACAACTGGAATCAGCCAGATAAAGAAGTGCAGTATCTGAATAAAAAATACTATTAAGCCAACGCCCCTATTTTGATTGTAAAAAATCGGTAACTATGGAGATGATAAAAATTATTGAAAAAACTAATTCATTTTTAGTCGAAGAGTTTGAGGCGGATCTGTCCTTGATTCACCCCAATGCCCGCTTTAAAGAAGTGCTCGATCTTGACAGCCTTGATTATATTGACCTTTTAGTGGTCATTGAAAGCAATTTTCATTTTAAAGTGCAACACGGTGATTTTTTATCATTAATAACTTTTCAGGATTTTTACAATTACATACACACAAAAACAGAAAAGAAAGCGGCTGATTAAAATTCTTTGTGCATATTTTTATTTGTCACTTTTTCAATTCCCCCTAGGGCCTCTAAAGAAAATTAGTAACAGAACTGAGAGGGTTTTAAAATCTTCAAAAGACGCTAACTCTTCTGAGGTTAGATGACGGTGTTGTATTTGGTCGTATTTCGCTTTGTAATATTTCCTCTTCAACGGAGCCAAATATTTTTATGCTAATATTCGGGTTTCGTTTGGGGACGCTGAAACGAACAGCACCGTTAGCGTAAAAAATACCGAAAAACACGTATTCTTTATAACCATTGGTATAAGTAATTTTATAGTAACAAAAACTGATTTTTATATACGGGTATGGAGGATACAGAGATTATTTTTGAACGTAGTTCTGTTTGTTTGCCGCTATTTTGTTACGGGTGCAGTAAAGACGACGCAAGCGACATCAATAAGAAATACTATCGTAAAGCAAGAATAAACGGAACGACTCAAAAATTTTGTGCATGAAGCAAAGTTTCCATATGGAAGCAATGAACAGTTAATGGACCATACAATATGATGCCCGCGAAACAAGCGCTTCCCCTTTAAATATTAGGACCATTTAGGAGTACGATCGGCCATGAAAATAATAGTGCTGATAAAATTGTAACCTTCACATAACAGAACCTAAGGATTATCTGATTTTGACTAAAATGAGGATTATCAAAAAAAAAATATTTAAATGGGTGTTGATTGTAGTTGCGGCTTATTATATAATTACAACCATCTATTTTGGACATGGAGATATTGATTCCAGGACGGGTATTACCCACTTTTATTGGTCGGGGCTGGATGATTTAGGCAGAGAAGATAAAGCTTCAGGATTTCTGATAAACAAACCATTCCCCACTTTTCTTAAGGGAGTTGATGGGCCGTATATTTTCGGACGTAAAAGTTATTGCGTTACCAGGGCAAATAAACTGGAAGAAAAAATCATCGATAGTACTGGATGGGTTGACGTAGAAACAGGTATCAAAGCGTTTCCCCGTTTTTCTGTACAGCTCCGTTCCAATTATCCGGTTGAAGAGTTTAACTATGAAAAACCTGACAGGTTAATTGCTGTTTCAGACATGGAAGGCAACCTGACGGGATTTTACAGCCTGCTTCTTGCCCATAAAGTAATAGACAAAAGAGGAAACTGGATTTTTGGAAAAGGATCATTGGTTCTGAATGGAGATTTTTTTGATAGAGGCAGCCAGGTTGTGCCGTTGCTTTGGTTTATTTATCATTTGGAAAATCAGGCCGCTCAAAGCGGGGGCAAGGTTCATTTTATACTGGGTAACCACGAAGTGATGAATTTGACCGGGAACGCTTCCGATAATGATTTTAAATACATAGAGGTAGCAAAAAGAATCAGCGGACAATCTGACTGGGATAAAGCGATATTATACCTCTACTCGGAGAAGTCAGAATTGGGTAGCTGGCTAAGAAGCAAAAATATTGTTGAAAAAATAGGCGGCAATTTATTTGTTCACGGCGGCTTGAATAAGTTCCATTTGGAAGAAAGATTGTCAATAGAAGAAATGAACACCATCGCCAGAAACCATTTAGGAAAAGAACCATACGCTGATACACTGCAGGATAAACGGCATAAACTGATTACCAACACTATTAACAGCCCTTTTTGGGACCGGCGGCTCAATTTGGATTGGAAAATAAAGTGGACATATAGACTAAACCGAATTGATGCTGAAGCGACCTCTATGAATGATTTGTTGTATATCCTTAAATTTTATGACGCGGAAAGAATCATTATAGGTCATTCCGTTGTGGATGACATCTCCACCGGGTATAACGGAAGAGTGATCAAAATTGATGTAGAACATAGCGAGAGGCTCAACAGTGGACACACCAAAGGCCTGTTAATTCAGGATAACAATTACTACAAAATCGACGACTCCGGCAATAAGAAAAGCTTACAAATATGATCTTGTAGCTAGAATACCGGAGTTCTCTCGGCCATTTACACAACGAACACAATTTATCAAAAAGTAGCTCAGGATAAATAAATCTTTAAAATAAAATTTCAAGAAAATGACAAAATTACAAATACGGTTTACAGGCGTGTGGATGTTATTATTTGCTGCTCTATTGGTTACAGGATGCAGTAAAAGTGATGTAGAAGGCGAAAAAGATGATCTGCAGGGTTATATCAAAGTAACGGTTGACGGAGAACAATTGCACATGCCCTATCTCGCCAAAATGGAAGAAAAGGAAAACCAGACATGGAACCTGAACGCACTGACTACAGGCAGTGGTAACTCGCTGAAGGGTAAAAAAGGGTTCACCATTAACATTCGTGATGCAAAGGGGGCGCTCTCTGTCAAGACGTATAAGCTGGATGACGGAAGCTGCCGGATGTCAGCATCTTTTACAGAGTTCTTAGATGACGTTCCCAACACCTATCATTGGACAGCGTCCACGGGATCTGCCTTATCAGGAGATAGCTTTACGCTTACTATTATATCCATAGAAAACGGTATTGCGAAGGGTAAATTCTCAGGAAAACTACGCGTTACCAGCTCCGGGAATTTGGAAACTTTCAGAGAGGTCAAAAGCGGAGAATTTCTTTTCCCCTATAAGAAAAAGTAAGAATTCATTAATCACTCGTGCCTGATTGGGTAGGCTCTTCAACACCTATCACAAAAAAATGTCCGCCCGGACCATCTACCTCCCCCAATTGAAAAGAAGCGGTGCGGCTGAAATCTATTTTAGTTGCCCATTAACCTTGAATCTAAAGTAATAAACCTCATACCACCAGGATCTTGCTCCTGGAGCATCCTGTAATCAACACAGGGATACAGAAGACAAACAGTACGCACCATCTTAGAGTATAAAAATTAATATAGCGTAACAATCGTGTTATCTTTTAGTAGCACGGAATCTACTGCTGCCCGCCCGCAGCTCGAGTACGTTGTCCTGGATATCCCCTACCTGCGTTACTCCATCGGCCTCATAAATATTCAGTTTGTCGCCGGATGCTTTTACAACAATGGTAAAGTAGTCGTCTGCAACTTCTTCATCATCCATAGTTACATACATTTCCATATACGTGCCATTATCCTCAATAGTGATGTCTCCGTCCACACCGTCTGCCCGGGTGTATATCTTACCTTGGTACTCTATTTCAGTCATCAGATAATAACCGTCGGCATCTTTTGCAGAAAAATGACGATCTTTCTTGCAGCCGGTAAATAAGATACCGGCAAATAAGATTAAGGCAACAGCCTGTAATGAAAATAACTTTGTGAACATATTATAAAGATTGGTTTTGAAGAATTGAATAGACCTCAACGCCTTATGCCTGCATTCAGGATGATTACCTGCCCTAAGTTGCCTGCAACAATATGTATAAGGCCTGTATATCCTTGGATCTATAAGGCAGTTTATCAATACCTTTCATAGTACAAAAATTTATATTAACAAACATAAAGAACCCATCAACGAGGCGTTTAAGAATGGAAGATGTAGACTTTCTGTGTGGCATAGGTTTAATCCGAAAAAGTTCTTCGACGATAGCTGTTGTCGTATATTTTTTTGCCATCGTTTAATTTTACATTCACTGGGTCTTCGCCATTCCGTATTTCAACGAATTTCTCTATTCGCTCCGTATAATGGACCTCTTTTGTATAAAACTGGTTCCTGGAGACGCTGTAACCACCGTCGGCTGTATAATCAACGTCGAAATAAGTTTGTAAGAAGTATTTTCCAGGCTTCAGCTCCGTAAATTTAAAATATCCTTTATCGTCGGTTTTGGTGTCAATCCGGGATTGATATGCCAGGGGTGACATGGCTATTATTATAGTCTTTCCTTCCCGCTGCTGTCGGTACTGGTACCACTTTTCAAGGTAAGGGGTTACGGGGAACAAGGACACCACCATATTTGAACCTAAATATGATTTTGCCAAAGGCGCTTTCCCCCCAAACTGATTTCTCGGTTTTATAGATACCTGCCCCTTAATGGAAGCGGTTCCCTTTGCCAGCATGGAAAGCGCCATTGCCGAATCAAAAGTAGCTTCGGGGTAAAGGGTTTTTATTTTCGGCTCGGCCTCAATTGTTCTTACCTGTCCGCTGGAGGCCTTCGCAAAAAAGAGAACACCAAATAACAAAAGTCTGTATTGCATACCGTTGAGTTTTTAATTTTATACCAGCGTTGCATAGTGTATAAGTTCATGCCAGCGCTAACAAATTTTTCCCTGATCAGTACTCCGCCGTTTATCTTAATGCTCACAGCCTGCTGCCCGGAGCTGCTGTCCTATATACCTTAGTACCTAACACTGCTGCGTAAAGCTTGTTCGGCGCTATCATTTCCAGTTTAAGGAGAGAGGATGTATTCATTTTTGTTGGCATATAAATTACAATTATTTCAGTTTAACATGTAGCACTTCACCTTCAGCCTTCACTTCCACAAATTCAGTAAGCTTATCATAGTGGGATTGGTTGTAATACCGGGTTTCATAATAATTAACAGTACTGTACATGCCATAGCCGGTACCTGTATATGCATCGTAAGACTTTGTTTCGCTCCAGGGGAGAATCGCCTCTAAATAATATTTGCCGGGTTTCATTTTAGGAAAAGTGAATTCGCCATCGCTATTGGTAACCGCTGTTAGGCGGTACCGGAATGCGGTTTCATCAATATAGGCGTATTTGAGTTTTTTGCGGTTTTCCTTCTTTTTTACCTGCAGGTAATCGAGCAAATAGGGTGTGACCGGGAAAAGCAGCACGGTAATTTTATTAGCAAGGATTTTTGCCCCGAATTTGAAGGGATAGCCGCCGAAGCGGGGTCTTGTAAAAGCCTGGCCTTTTATGGTGCCTGTGCCCTCTGCCAGGGCTTTTTTTGCAGTCAGAGAATCAAAAGGGGTTTTTGCATATAACCGGATGGTATCGTCTTTTTCTGGCTGCGTGTATTGCGCATTTGCAAAATGAGTTGTATAAAGCAGGGTGACAAGCGTAAATACTTCTTTCAGCATTAGGGTTGTTTTTTATTGAGGATATATTTCGAAAGCTGTTATAGCAGGCCTTAAGAGCCAGATTCCGGACCTGATTTTAAAAATGATTATCATTTGATCTTTCCCTGTGCGAGGCCACAGACTTTTACAGCGTTGTTAAGACTATTCATCAACTCTTACTTTGTACTCTAGTGTGGAAGCATTTAGTGTGATGCCGTTGGGGGCACTGATAACCATCCGATCATACTGAGAGGCCCCGGCATTCAGATTTTCTATTGGTTCGGTTCGGTCATACCATGCACCATCAGAACCCTTAACACGCATATACACCTCAAAGTCTCCATTTTGCGGATTATCGATATAATCTTTGTCCGAATTGTTGCGAACGTTATAACCGAATTGTTTTTCATGGGGAACGCCTTTCTGTGAAATGTTCTTCAGATTATAGATTTCAAAATCCGAAGGCTTAAAGATAGTCGCCTTTGAGGGATCGTCAGGATCATCGCTATCCGGGGCATTGTCACTTTTGCTGCATCCGGCAATCAATACTATCAAAAAAAATACCGTGAATACACTGAGCGTTCTTTTTCGATCTGTATTTTTCATAATGATTATGTTTTGATACAAAGCTATGGCATCCCCGAAGGGCAATCAATACAGTAAAAACGGTATTTCTTATACCGTAAAAGCGGTATATTTAGTTATAAAATACCGGTAACGGATTTTATTGATAAGCTTTGTGGAAAATTTAGTTCGGATGGACCTTAAGTACTTATTATTGGTTTTATACCTGACGTGCTGCCTGCAGACCTTAGCACAGATCAACGCTATAGACAGCTTGCAACAACTTGCAGCTAAAGAGCAAAACGTCGAGAAAAAAGTGTTTCTTTTATATGAAACAGTAGACCTGCAATCAGAATTCGATAGCAAAGCGGCCTATGAGACGTTAAACCAGGCGCGGACGCTGGCCGGTGAGAATAAATATCTGCAGGCGTTTGACCCTTTTTATGAGGCTCAGATCATCTGGATGAGCGACACTGCAAAAGCCAAGCACCTGTACCAAATGTCCATTCAGCTGCTTAAGCCGTACAGTACCAACAAAGCATTGCAGACAACGGCCAGAGCCTGGCACAACTGTGGTATCTTTTTGCAGATAAACAGCAGGCAGGACGAATTTGCCAGTATCCTGCTCAATAAGGTTATTCCTCTTTCAGAACGGATCGGCGACCTGTTAAGTATAGCATCTGCGTACAATGCTATCGGGACGGTTTACAGCAATAAGGAGGATTATGGAAACGCAATAACCTACTTCCGGCGTGGGATCCGGTCCGGTCTTAAAGGAGCGCCTTCTGCCAGGAGATCAAGGGTGCTGGCGGATGCTTATACTTCAATCGCGGGATGTATGACGTATCTGAAAAAAAAGCCGGATGAGGTAAAGCAGGTCCTGGATACTGCCAGGCAATACCTGGGCCAGGTAGGCGATCCTGTGTATCATGGAGACTATTATCTGAATTATGGCAGGTACTATGAAATGAGGAATGATTACTCCAATGCGCTTTTACAATTTAATAAGGGATTGGAGTATGCCGGGAAAAGCCCAACGATGACTATTTCCGGCATCCGGCTGGCTTATGAAAAGGCCAATGCGCTGAAATACCTGCAACGGTATAAGGAGAGTAAGCTTATCCTGGACAGCCTATTGACAAAAACTGCCAATGATTTTTCACTCAACAATCGTACTTATATCCTAAAGCTGCAGGCGGAGGTGGAAGCCGAATTAGGCGATTACAGATCTGCCTATCATTTTCTTAAAGCATCGGAAGTCTCTTCAGATAGCCTTCATGCAGTTCAGGAAAAGGTCAAAATCGCTGAGATCTATGCCAAATTTGATGTTGCGGAGCAAGAAAATAAGATACTTAAATTGGAAAACGCCAATCGGCAAAAACAATCCATTATTGTACTTACTGTATTAATACTGCTCCTGTCGGCTGCTATATTCTTTATCCTGCTCCACAACAGGAGGAGGCGGAGCCTTCAGCAGCTAAAACTATTGTCTGCAGGAAAAGAGGTAGCGGTAAAAAATGCATTGATTTACGGTGAAGAGCAGGAACGTAAACGGTTGGCGAGGGAGTTGCATGACGGGCTCGGCGGCACTTTCGCCGGCATTAAACTGAAGCTGGAAAATGCTGTCAGAAAACCAGACATTGGTGAAATCAACGAAGCTATTGGATTATTGGAGGGAGCCATCAGGGAATTTCGACAAACGACTCATCGCCTGGTACCGGATCATCTGAAAAATAACGGACTGGAAAACAACATAAAAGACTTCTGCCATTCTTTCCGTGGCTCAGGTGTCGGTTTTCATTTCTATTTTAAGGGGTTGGAGATATTACGGAATAGTGATAAAGAGTTAGTGATCTTCAGAATTATACAGGAGCTGATCACGAATGCCATCAGGCACTCAAAAGCCGGCAATATTTTATTAAATTGTATTGTGGAAGACCAACTTTTGCTTTTAACTGTAGAAGACAATGGCATTGGCTTTGACCCTTTTTTCGAAAAAGCGGGTCTTGGATTGAATAATATCAGAAGCCGTATAAGCCTGCTGAATGGAGATATTCACATCGACTCCGGAAAAGATAAAGGTACGGTGGTAAATATAGAAATTGTATTATAAAAGATGGAATCAATAAAGATAATAGTTTGCGATGATCATCCGTTGATTAACGAAGGACTGCAGAAGATGATTAATAATATCAGCAATATGGTTATTGTTGAAGCTGTTGCCACTATATCACAGCTATTTGAGAAACTCCGGCAAAAGCAACCCGATATTATTCTGCTCGATATCAATTTGCCTGATGGCGACGGAACGGATGTATGTCTTACCATCAGGAAGCAATTCCCGCGGGTTAAAATTTTGATAATAAGTTCACGTGATGACAGAAGCACGCTTATTAAAATGATTCGTAACGGGGCGTCTGGCTATCTGCTTAAAAGTGCATCTGTCGAAGAAATTGAAAATGCGATCAATCTGGTTTATCTGGGGGGCACTTATTACAGTGAAGAGATGCAGCAGACGATTGCTTCTATTTTAAGCGATACATTGCAGAAAGAACAGCCGCTGGTAACCCGTCGGGAAAAAGAACTATTGTTTTTTCTCAAAAGCGGATTGAGCTCTCAGCAGATCGCTGAAAAACTATTTATTTCAACCCGTACAGTAGAAACACACCGTAAAAACCTGTTGGCCAAATTCAATGTAAGTAATACGATAAGTATGTTGGACAAGGCAAGAACCATGGGGCTAATTTAAGGAACGTTTTTGGTTCCAAACAATTTTTCTCGTTTTCTGTTATATTAAATAAACTCTGATGTACAGGCTGACATTTAACTTTTTGTCAGATTGAGTTTGGTCTTTCGCAGAATTCTATTAAATCAAGTATTTACAAGGGGTGCGATTCGCTACCCTTTAAATGAGCCTGCAATTTGCCAGTGGCGTAGCGGCAATGAATGAAAGCTGTTAAGAGAATGAATTTACGATCGCTTTGAGGCGGTGCCGGTTATAAAAAGGGTACTCGCCCTGAAAAAAATTTGCAGGAGTGGTTAACAACAATCGTCCTTCATATTTTAAAGAAATCCATGTAGCTTGGCTGCATTAATTAATTCTACCGCGTTTTTTGCGCTGAATTTCTGTAACAGATTTTTTCTGTGCCCGTCAATGGTGAATTTGCTTAAAAAAAGTTGTTTGGCAATATCAGTGGTTGTCATTCCTGAAGCTATCAGCGCTAAAATTTCTTTTTCGCGATTGGTGAGCTTTATGTTTTCCTGAAATTTATCATTCTTTGGTGGTTGCGAAATAATTTCCTTCACAGCTGAGCTAAATGTTATTTCACCAGATATTGCTTCATTAATACATTTCAGCAGCTCTTCAATTGTTGAACTTTTTAGCACATATCCTCTTGCTCCATTTTCCAACATTTTCATGATAGCACTCCATTCATCGTGATTACTGAATGCGAGTATAATGGTTTGGGGTGATATAGCGTTTATTTCTTTGCACAAATCCATACCGCTGATGTCCTGCAGGTAAACGTCCAGCAATACTACCTGTACAGCTGTTTGTTTTAAAAAGTCAATAAAATGATGCCCACTTGTAAAAGTGCCTACAATCTTAATTTCCTCTTTTTTTTGTAAAAGATTGGTTAACCCCTCTATTACTATTGGATGGTCATCAACGATGGCTAATTTAATTTTGGCAGATAACATTGAGTTTTATATTTATGATGCTGCTTTATCTCCCCTTAAATGTAAAGTCTCTTTTGCCATTTAACCATGTATACTGGCTTTAATATTGTCCAAATTAATTTATTTATCCGAATCTGATCATAGGTGCTGTTCATGCCCTTTTTATGACCTAATATTACTTTAAGTTGTTGCTACAGTGCATATCTGTATACATTTTTTTTAACTCGGCGGATTTATTCCGCATAACCTGAAAAGCACTATTAAGGAGGCTTTCTTTATCCAGGCCAAATCTCATGAATTGTTTAAGTAATGTTTCAGCAGGCGCGTCAAAACCATTCTTCAACATCGAAATGTACCTTATTGCAGTTTTATCCGGATCTGCCTGAAGCATAGTAAATAACTTGCAGCTAACCAACATAGCATAAAGATAAGTTACATTATATAACGGATCATAAAATACAAGCCGTTTCTGTATCCATTCAATACTCCTGTTGGGTTCATAGTTAAAAGAGCTGTCATATTGAATCATGATACTGGAGTATAAGCTATCTATATCTTTACTATTAGTAATAGTACCGTCTGCTACTCCCTCATAGAGGCCTTGTTCAAATGTACCCTCCTGCGCTGAAGTAAATATTTCAAAAGCAAGTTTATCGAGAAATTGTTTAGCAAAAAAAGCCTTGCTTTCTATAGAAGGTGCCTGTTGCTGCAAATAATCCAACAATAGTAGCTCGTTGAGCATCGCATAGGCTTCAGATAGAAAATTCGGCCCATAGCTGTAAGCAGGAACGCTTAATTGATTGCCCTTTAATAGGGTGTGCAGGGCATGTCCTCCCTCATGTATTAATATCTGTAGGGCGGTTAGTGAGCCGTTATAGCTTCTCATATAAAGGCTGACAGGCACCTGCGGATAACCAACGGAAGTGTTGTCTCTTACCCTGTTTAAGCCGGGACCTATTTCCAGCGCTCCGTTAGCAGGCTCTATCAACCATGCAAATTGCCGACAGTATTCCTTCCCTAAAGGAGTAAGCGCACTTATTAAAAGTGTTTTTGTTTTTGTAAAAGACAAGGGTTTCCAATCGAACTTTGCCTGGGAGTTTATTGGAGGGCTTTGCACCAATTTTTTATAATCTTTAAGGATATTTGCATAGGAGAAAATTCCTGTTAATAATTGCTTTACGCTGTCATCGGAAAGTTCCAGACGCTGCGCATATATTTTTTCAGGATGATTTTTAAAACCATTTATCTTGGCCTGTGCTGTATGCTGTTGAGTAATGTCAATTAATGTGGCTCCTAACAGTAACATATAAGGTTCATAAGCGAAGTAATAAGCTTTATTCGCTGCCGCTCGAATAAAGGCGCTGGTATCTTTCATCAAAATTCCTCTGTCCTTGATGGGATTTAAATACTTGTTATTATTTACAAGTATGTCATCGGCCCTTATACTTCCCATTAGGGTGTCATAACGATCAACAAGCCGGTCAACAGTGTTACCTGATAATTCCCTGATTATTGCTTCATCATGAGCCGGACGTAAATGCGCTGTATTTTTTAGTTCTTTTTCAATCAGGTACCGATACTTTAGTAACCCGTTCTTTTTTAGCTGATCATAGGTGAGTTTATTGGATGAAAACTGCTGCGCAATTCTGGTAAGCTGATTGTTTAGTGTACCGATAATTTCACCCAGATCATTAATACCTGCTTTTGCAAAGGAATCTTTGGCATTGATATAGTTGCACAAAATATGATATTGATAATGCTTTTGGAGTGAAACTAACAGTCGTTCCCGTTGATCCAGCCACTTTGACAAACGATTTAAGGTTAGTACGCTGTCTTTTTCGAACAATTTTATACTGTCTATAAGTCTCTTTCTGAATGATAGCTCTATCGACGGGGAGGTAAAATACCGATTTAGTTTTGCATGGAACAGGTCAGCATTGCCGTCAAAGGGGTCGCATAATTGGGCATAGCCATTGTTATAAAACAAAACCAGACAAGTAAGTAAAACTGGTACTTTCCGAAAAAAGGTTGAATATTTTAGCATGCTATTACATTAGATTAAGAGCAAAAATAATGGTATACCACGTTGTAAAATTGAATGTAATTAGCCTTAAATCCGATTAGATTTTTCTAAAATCCCTGGGAAGAAAGCCAGTAATATTCTTAAAAGTGCGGGTAAAATGCGCCTGATCAGCAAAGCCACATTTATAGGCAATATCAGTTAGTGAAAGCGAAGTGGCTTTAATCATAGACATGGCCTTGTCAATCCTTATTTGATGGATATACCTGCCTAATGTGATTGAAAAATATTGATGAAAATAGCGGGAAATTGTAATCCGATGCACGCCACACCTGTTGGCCAGGTCATTCAATTCATAAGAAGTATTCCATTCGTCGTGAAGTATTTCTTTCAGAATGATGACCCAACGGGGAGGCTGATTATATTTTTTAAGAGATAGAATGCCCGGATAAAAAAGTTGATGGAGCGTCAACTGACTCACTGCTTCCATACTTTCGTCAGCGGTCAACAGTTCTTTAAATAGCTTAACTAAGGCAAATTTGGTGTGTTTAAAATCATGTAGTACTTGCATGATTTTGTTATCAGCTAGATCCAGTTGTTTTAACAGTGAGGGCGTTAAGTTCAGGTTTATTGCGCGTGTGCCGGGCGTATAAAAAACACAGCGGTGTGCTTCGCCAAAAGGAACATATTTTATATCTCCTGGCATACGTTTGTATCGCATGCCCAACAAATGCTCTTCATAAGTACCGTAAAGTAAAAAGCTAATACTTGAGGTTGTATGAGCATGCCACTCTTCAAAAACGGCCGTACTACTATAATGAGTGAGGGCAATGATTGAGTCCCCGACAGATCGCGCGAATTGATTATTGCCTAAAAACGGAACGCCTGGTTGTTGCACTATTACCATAGAATGAATGCTACAGTTATAAAACTTAAATTTTTGTATTAATTGTCGTTTGTTCAGGAGGTGACATAGATCTCTATATTTACGGAAGTACCCTGCCTATTTTTAGAAAGGACTTCCATCTTGCCATTTAAGTAGGCTACCCGGCTTTGAATATTGCTTAGTCCCACGCCCATACTGTTAACCGGATCCTCGTTATCAAACCCTCTTCCGTCATCTTCCACAGTAATAAAAAACACAGACCCATGCTGCGCGCACTGAAGCATTACATGTTGGGCATTGGCATGTTTGACACAGTTGGTCAGGAGCTCCTGGACAATCCGGTAGATGATAATTTTTGTCTCCATACTAATAGCATTTTCTTCCCCTAAAAATTGGAAATTAATATGGAGATTGCGTTTTACCAGGAGCTTGCACAAATCCCTCAATGCTGCTTCAAGACCTAGTTTGAGCAGCATTTCCGGCATCATATTGCGTGCAATACGCCTAAGCTCCAAAACAGAATTGTCCAGCTGTCTTAAGATATTACGTATTTCGTTATCGTGATGACTTCCGTTTTCATAAGCAACGCGCTCCAGGTTCAGTTTCGTTGTTGTCAGCATGCCGCCCAAGCCATCGTGTAAATCCCGTGCGATCCTTGTTCTTTCCCCTTCCTGTGCCTGTACTACAGCTTTTGTAATTTCAATCTGAGCTTTCTGTATTGACGATTGTTTACTATTTCTATAAAAAACCAAAACGAATAAGACTGTAGCAAGTAATAAAAGGCTTATCGAGCCTAATAACCAATTAACCAGACGGCTGTTTTTTGCTGTTAGCTTTGCGGTAATGTTTGAGGCATTTAATTCCGTTATTCTTTTTTGATTCTCAGCGCTATGGAATTTTATTTCAAGCCCGTTTATTTCTTCTTTGAGTTTACTTTTATCCACACTGTCGAGCAACCTGCTATATTCTTTTTGCCATTTATAGGCTGCTTTCGTATTGCCATTTTTCTCATAGGCTGTTGCGAGTTCCTGGTATATCATTAGCTTGTTTTGGCTGGAATTCCTTGCCGGGTTTTTGACAAGCCGGAGCAGAATGACTATTGCTTTCTTATAATTTCCTAAACCCGAATATGCCCTATATTGCTCAAACATAATTCTTTCTGCAAGATCTGCATTTTGCAATTTGTGTGCAATCGATAGAGCCTCGTCGAGTACTTTTAATGCCTCCGAATGTTGGTTTGATTCAATCAAATAAATACCGGTGTTCATAAGAACATCTGTTTCATAAACTGTACCTGAAGGCGCAAAAGGACTTATATCATCAATCAGTTCCTTTGCCTCACTCAATTTATTTATGTATAATAGGTTTCTGGCAGCATTAATAAAAATATCCATGTTGTCTAACTTGCTTTTCCCTGTCTGTTGTAAAATCGAAATAGCCTTGTCATAATATGTTTCTGCTTTGTCATATTGCAACTGATTCATAAAAACCAGGCCAATATCTGCATAATTTTTTGCCAGGTATTCCTTATCTCCCGATTTGATCGCAAAAGGGATGGCATAAGTGATCAAAACAGCCAGCATTGTTTTTGAATCATTTGCATTCAATCTTAGCGCTCCATAATTACGCCAGCATTTTGACCTGAAAAGATAAGCTTCGGGAGTTGTGAACGGAGTTAACAGCGAATCTGATCTTAAAAATAATCTTTCCGCCCTTTTTGTATCAGTATCAAAAAATAGGAATCCTGCGTAACAGGCAGATAGCGCATGGAGGTACTTGTTGTTTCCCGAAAATTTTGTGCCGAGTTCGAGAAACTGCCGCGCTTTTACCGTATCGGTATATGACCATTCGTACGATAGCAAAAAACAAGCTCTGGCCTTAATACTATCCGTTGCATTAATTGTCAGTACATGTTGCAAACTATCTTTATAATTATCGTTGTATTGTTGGGCATTACTCAACAATGGAAATATACAACTCAAACAGATCAGGCTGCGTAACAGGCGCATTATTATAAAAATTAATACAAAAATATGATTAGCCCGCATAATTGCTACCTCTTGTAAAAAAAGGATAGTGTGTCGCAGTTAAGGAAATAGTTCGTGTAAGGCTAAAAATGATAGGTAAATCCCATGCTTGAGGGAGATACATATACTGTGCTTCTTTTAAGTTTTTTTAATTTTCTGCCACTGACAATAATCATGGTAGTCCCACCACCCAATGCCATCGCGCCTACAACATAGCCACCGATATATAAACCCCTGTCCAGGCCGTTAAAAGGCTCGCTGCTGTTGTTTTCTCCCCAATTAGGTTTTTTGGCGTAAAAAGTCATATACGTCAAAAGTACAACACCTCCGGCAGCAATAGCGATACCCGAATACCGCATCACATTAAGCCCTGTTTTTAGAATAGCCAAAGTTGGCTGTTTTTTTAAATCAGCATTTCTTCTTGAAAACGGAAGCCTGAATATTTGAGGATCCGATATATCCCGGACCTCCTTTGATATACTATCAGGAGCTGATTGTCCATTTGCCCACATTATACTTATAATAAATGGTAACAATAGTAAAAGAGGCTTCATAAAGTGAATTTTATTTTTAATCTTTTTTACTCATAATCAGGATTCCGCACAAAAATATAATGATAATGGTCGATTTTACCCCCCTATAAATAGCTGACTAAAAAGGCTGATTGTAGGGATAGCCGGAGTATCATGGCTATTCTAACTTTGTCCATTCTCATTGAAATAAAACTTGTATGTTATGAAACGTTTTAAAATCTACCTATTTATGACGGTGATCGCATTGCCCGCTTTGTTTTCGAGCTGTGGGAAGGACAAAAGTACTGCTGACGATAATAAGATAAAAACAGCAAAATTTACATTTACTGTTACAGGTGCGGCAAATGGCAGCGTTGTAAGCATTAGTGCAAGTGGCAACAATACCGCCGGGAAAACAGCTATTTGGAAAGTGAATGGTCAGATTAGATCAGGAGAAGATGCCATCGTCCTGAATGCCGCTAATTTTACCGGAAATACAAAAACATACGTTTTAGAAATAACCGAACCTTTATTTAAAATAGGCATTAACTTAGCAGGCGAGCTTGCAGAAAGTGGAACTCCTTTTAAAATCAGTTATAGGGCCGAGGTAAATGGAAATACGGTCAAGGATGAACAAAGTGTTACGGTGGATCAAACACATGGCTATCTAAGAATGTATACTTATAATGAATAGATCCCGGCAATAAACCTTTTTAGATAATGGCTTCATATAACTGTATTGGAAGTGAATTTTAGCGCGAAATAATTGAAATAAATCGTTTTTAGAAAAACACGGGGCCATAATGCAAAAGATTAATTTACCATGAGAGATACATGTTTAATTATTTTCGAAGGGATCATATTTTATTTTCTGGACTTGAATGCTCAGCAGGGAAAACCTTTGGTTTCAGCCTCTGAAAATATTGATAGCATCATTGAGACAAAGATGGAAGAATGCGGTATAGTAGGTATTGGCGCTGCAATTATAGTAAATAAAAGACTGATTTGAAAAAACGCCTATGGTTTTGCCAACGAAACGATGCGAACGCCTTTCACAATTTCCACCATCATGAACATTGCATCAATAAGCAAAACAGTAACAGGCGCCTGTATAATTAAAGCTGAGGAACTGGGGAAGGCAACTCTGGATGAAGACATTAATCAATATTTTCCTTTTAAAATTGTTCATCCATACTTTCGGCACGAAAAGATTACGCTGAGAATGCTGGCTACACATACTTCCGGGCTTGCAGATCGATATCCATTTTATACGGACAAGACGCACCTATAACTTTGGACAGCTTCCTGATAGATTATTTTATTACTGGAGAAAAATACTACTCTAAGGAAAATTTTTGAACCATAAACCTGGCACATACCGGAAATACTCGAATATTGACGCGAGGCTTGCCGGTCATATTGTAGAATGTGCCACGGGTGAAAGGCTGGATGAATATAACAAAAAAATATTTTTATTACCGTAAATATGAACCAAACAGGTTGGTTCCTTTCAGAAATTGATACAAATAGACATTCAAAACTGTATCAAAAACAAAAGATACCATAAAGCATATTTCATTATACGGAGCCATAACCTATCCTGATGGAGGTGTGCACACTTCTGTAGCGGATCTGTCAAAATTCTTTATAAATGGCGTCGGGGTATTAAAAAAGAGCTTGCGGAAGAGTTGGTGCGTTTTCTGTTTACAGCCGTCCGCAAACCGGCGAATGTAAATTTAGGACTTTTATGCTTTCTGACCTGAATAAACAAATTGCTGTCGTGTTTTTTGCAAATACTTCGCTAAATGAGAAAGAAGAGGCTGTTTTTTTTGATATTTACAATAACCTCTATCTTTATGGGCAAAAGCTATATAACAAACAGAAATCCATTCTTTGATGCAGGTATTGCCTAAATATTCATATCTAATATTTTTATAAACTTATAGAATATGGTCCCGGAATGTTCAGCCACTATTTTTTCCGTTAGTGATTTAGAGGCGTCTATTAAATACTATACAGGTGTCCTTGGTTTTGCCGTCGATTGGCGATATGGAACCTTGAGTTGTTTAAAGTGCGGGAATGTCTTGATCCAACTATCGGCTCCTGGTGTAGGAATTAACAGAAGAGCAACGGGCGAAGGAAATGTTTATATTTTTTGCGATGAAGTGGATCAATATTTTCATGATATTATAACAAAAGGTGCATTTGTTTTAGTAGAGCTTGCTGACCGAAAATATGGCATGAGAGATTTTGCTATCAGAGACCCCGACGGCAATACCTTGTCGTTTGGTAAAGAGATTGCCAGTTAAATATAGAAAATATAACCTGAGCACAATTCATTTTCCACTCCCTGAAAATTCATCATTGACCAATCCAATAAAGCTTACACTTCTTATTATTTGCCTTTTAAAACTGGTACTTCATCTTGTAGCTGACTATCATTCGGGTTTCCAGGGAGATGAATTGCTACATATAGAAACCGGTAAGCATCTTGCATTTGGTTACATGGAGTTTCCCCCTTTAATTGGTGTATTGGCGTTTATCCAGAATTTATTTCATTCACATTCTGTTTTTGTTCATCATATTTTCTCACACTTAGCAGGTGTTATCATTTTAATAATTATAGCCAGGGTTACAATAGAATTGGGCGGAAATAATAGAGCGGTGTTTTTTGTATTGCTGGGATTAATTATTGCACCAGGTTTTGAACGCTCCCAACAATTATTTCAACCGGTAGTTTTCAGCCAGTTATTTTGGGTGTTAGGTTTTTATCAATTATTAAGGTTTATAAAATACCTCGACAAAAAATCATTATGGTTACTTACTTTATTTTGTGCCCTGGGCTTCCTGTCCAAATATGACGCTGTATTTTTCATTTTTGGTTTAACATCATTATTAATATTTAAGCGAACCAGAAATGCGCTTATTCAAAACAAATTCTGGTGGAACATTTTTGTTTTTAGCATTTGCGTTTTACCCAATACTATTTGGCAAATTTCTAATAACTATCCAGCGTTTCAAATGTTTTCAAGGCTTTACGAGACGCAATTAGAAAGCCTGAGCCGAACCGCCAACATTAAAAAACTCCTGATTGATATTAACCCGATTACAACGTTATTGCTCTTCCTTCCAGGAATTTATTATTTAGCTATCTCAAAAAACAAATCAGTAATAACGCCATTGGCAGTTGCTATAGGTTTATCCTTTCTGTCTCTTCTATACAAAAACGGGAAGGCATATTATTTCTTTCCAATTGTATTAACAGTTCTTCCTTTTGGCGCTGTATTTATGGAACGGTATCTATTTATAAAAAGAGAATGGGTTTTTTATCCTGTTACAGTTTTGATGCTTTTAGCCGGTGTTTTAGTGCCATTTGGAATGCCTGTTTATAGTTTCAATCGTTATCTGTCAAAAATTTATCCTTTTGGAAGGAAAGATATTGATGGAGGAGCGTATGGCGTGAAATATGATGAATATTACACCAAAGAAAAATGGCGGACAACTATGCAGGAGTTAAAACAAGTATATGATAACCTGCCGACAAGCGAAAAAGAAAACTGTTTGATTTGGGGTAAACATTATGGGCAAGCGGGAGCAGTGAATTTGTTTAGAGATCAATATAACTTACCTGAATCTTTCTCCTATCACGGAAGCTTTTATACCTGGTCACCGACCGGGCAGATGCCCCATATAGTGATTGCATTAAGCTACAGAATTGGTAATTATTTTGAGCCATATTTTGGAGATATAGAAAAAGTACGCACTATATATAACCCATATTCAGATAATGACGAAGAACTCTACCAATATATTTACGTCTGTAAAAGGCCAAATCAGAATTTTGACGAGATGAAAGAACAGTTTAGAGGAAGAATTTTTGAATAAATGATTAAGTCATAGTCTACTTTCCAAGAATGCCATCTATTATGAAATGTTGGTTTATTTCGGTAAATGCTGTGTTTCGCTTCTCGCCGCGTTTACGGGACCGCAGCAGATTCAAACCAGCATTTCGAGCAGCGGTATACAGAAACCCTTTGATTTCATCAAAAATATTGCCGGTCCCATAGTTTAATTAACACGTCTTCTGTAGCATCTTCTGCTTCTGCACGATTTGTCGTTATTTTCTCGACATAACGGCAAAGAACCGGAAAATAAATATGTATTAGATACTCAAGCGCCGCTGGTGCATCCTGTTTCAAAAAAAACAGGCAATCCTCATCATTGCTAATTTTTCTCATATTCGAAAGGAATGTAGAGCTGAAACATATAAAAAAATATTCATTTACAAACAGATTGCAGCCCTTTTTTGGCTGGGGTACCATTTATTTATTCGACAGTGAATTCCTGGGTATCAACTTCGCAAGGATTGGCGAAATGCCGCCGGAGTTACACCCGCGCCTTTTTTGAAGAATTTAACAAAATTAGTAAGTTCTTTAAAGCCGAAATAGTCGGCAATCTCTTTTATCGTTACGTTTTCATGTGTCAATAGCCGCTTAATTTCCAGGACCAGCCGATCTGTAAGCCACTTTTTGGGGGTCGTATCTTCAGCCTTCATAAAAGCATTTTCCAATGTACGTTGTGTAACATTTAGCTTTTTAGCGTAGATTGCTATAGGCCATTGTTCCGACAGATGTTTATCAACAAGATCCTTGAATTTGATGATTAACAAATTCTGATAAGCAGGTACCATCGTCTTTTGCCTGGCGTTGTGTTTCGTTTCGGCAATAAGCATCATGTTGACCAGATAATTATGCAGCAGCAGTTCCTGCAACTCATGCGCCGGCCTCTTTTGCTCCTCAATAATGTACTGAAATGCCGCCTTAAGCTCTTCAAACCTTTCTCCTACATCAAAGTAGGATAGCTGTAAGGGGTCATTGTAAAGCAAGGTTTTATTTAAAAGCTCACGGTAATAATTATCACGGCAAAAAAACTCTTCAGTAAACATGAGACCAAAACCGTCATACGTTTCTAATGGATCAAAGCTTTGCATCTGGCCTTTTGCAACAAAAAGCATATGCCCTGGTATAACATTTACATCATCAAAATCTACCTGGTGTCTGCCGCTACCAGTAGTAAATAAGAGCATGACATAAAAGTTTATTCGATGAAGAACATGTAAACGTTGCGGTTTATAGTGCAGCAGATCACTAATCGTTGTTGCACTTATCTGGTGCTCCTTTGGGGGGGTGCAGTTGTGTTGAAATATCTCAAATTTATTCATAAACCGGCGACTCGATTATTTGTGTTGTTGATTTTGAACAGCCTTACCTGACAGACGCTGCGAACAGCTATATATTGAAAAGAAACAGACCAGCGATAAATACCTGATCTGACAAGTACTATGCCAAAAGATCGGACGCACATTGTAGCAACTTAACAATGAAACATTAATACTATACCGGAAACATTCTCCGGCTGTAGGTTCGCTTTCTTACCATTCAAATACTATTTTGTATCGCTAAAGGAATCGGCCAAGTCTTAACCTTTGTTCTTTGAATTCCAGTATTGTATTGGCTATACTTGATTTTGAAAAATCTTCATACAATATCTATCATTTTGGCTTAAACAATACATGAAGAGAGAAAACGTAAAACTGCCGCAGAGGATATAGGATCAATATATGAAATCAAAAGAAAGAGCTCGCATATTACAATGGGAATCAATTAAGGAGAATCCGAATAAGACTCCAGTCTTATACCGTTTATTTAAAGGAGAAGATCATATGATCGACCCGCTGACATATGATTTTTTCATATTCCTGCTTTTTGAAGATGGTGGTGGTTCACACACCATAGAAAAAATCACCTATAAAGTCCGACCGTGTCAGATTCACCTGTTATTTCCGGGACAGGTGCATCAATGGGAACTGGCTGCAAATACAATTTGTCATAAACTGATGATAAACAAATTGTTCTTTCAAAAAAAGATTTCTCATTATGGCTTTTGGATTACCGATTTTAATTATCGCCCGGTCACTCAACTTGAGCATCATTATTATCAACGGCTATTGTCAGAGCTGCTACTTGTTAAGACCGAACTAACGGAAATCAATACTTTTGAGGATTTGGTAAGTCTTCGATGTGGAATCTTTGCTCTTTTGATTAAACATGTTGCAGAAATAAGATTTTGCAACTTGGACCTGCTTAAAAATGAGCCGATAATTCGGCAGTTTCTGATTCTGGTTGAGCGGCATTTTCGGCAACAAAAATCAGTTGCATTCTATGCCGACCAATTAAATATTACTCCAAATTACCTGTCTGTTCTGTGTAAAAAGAAGATCAGGATGACGGCATTGGACATTATACAGGAACGAATCATACTCGAAGCACAGAGGCAGATAAATTCTTTCGGATTATCAATAAAAGAAATTGGTTTTGATCTTGGCTTCAGCAGCCTATCCCATTTTTCCAGCTTTTTTAAATTACAAACAGGATTGTCGCCTAAACAGTATCAGGATCAATGCAAACGTCAATTTACTGCGGAGATGAATTTAAAACACAAATACAATACATAATCAAATAAAGAATCCGGCTGTTACCCTGTGCGGCAATGTTTTTATGTGTGCGATAAATGACTTTATATGAATATAGGGAAGATAAAAGTGCATAAGCCAGAGTATAAAAAAAAGTACGTCTTATCGGCCAAAGACTTTCCTATGTACTATACGGTGGCAGTACTGAAGCCGTTTGATAACTTTTAGATAATGCGTTGCACTGCGATACAAAGTGAAAAACACAAGTTGTCATATTTTTTTAAACAATCGATATAATTCGTATATCATTTGAATATGGATATATTTCTATTTTTGGTTTGCGCTTTTACATCCAGTATTTGGAAGCTTCTAATAGAATGCCCGATTTTTGAGTTCTGTTACCTTTAAATACCAACAAATGAACTAAGAACCAGATTGACATAATCGTTCCTGTACAGTAGCGTTTAACAGCATTAAGATGACTTGCGGCGCTTATATACTTATTTTGCCGGCGATGCATAGAATTCTCTTTTTTTAGGATCCTGTATGTTATTACTTTTTTAAGTAAAGGCGGGAGCGATATTGTAACTTCTTTTAACTAGCTATAATTATAATACAAAAACTATGACCTCAAAATGTTTTAAAGCTGTAAGCGCATTGGCACTTATTCTCGCGGTTTATGCAGCGCAGGCGCAAAAAACCCTGAAATTTGAAAACGGCGGAGGGCCTTCGGGAAACGGACCGACTACTACAAATAAAGTAGTTACTTTTTATAACGGAGATGCGGGGGTATACAGTCCGGCTACTACGGTAACGTATAGCATAAGCAACCAGCAGTACCCGTCGATAGAAGGCAGCGCCACGACACCTGGACTTGTATTTGGTGGCAATACCAGTACGACGAATACGCCAGGCGGCGTTGCCCATTATATGCTGATGAATGCTTTGGGGGGATCTGCGGATGCTCAATATGCTACAAATGGATCAACGCCGGCAATTGCCATAGCGAATGATTATGGAATTGAAGTTGCCGGATATTCAGATGCCCTGATTAATGCCAATGGTTCGAACAAGGTGGCGACAAATACAAAGAACATCTACTTTGCCGATCTCACCCTTACGTTTAGCCGCCCGGTAAATAATCCCGTTATCCACTTAACCGGTCTTGGCGGGGCTTCTGGTACTCAGGGCTTTTCAATGCGCTGCCAATTGACCAGCTCCGGGTATACGGTTTCGAGATTGTCCGGTAACTTTGCTTTTAATGTTTCCGGCACTACCATCAACAACTCATCAGCAGCATACACAGCTGGTACGAACACTAGTAGCCCATCTGCGGCCTCCGGAAGTGTTGTAGTTAATGGTACGGGTATTACTGCTTTAACTTTCAGGGTTTCTATGGATGGAGATGGGGGTGGAACTGCCTGGTCTGCCACCAACAGAGCTGCAGCAGACGGGTTCCTTATGGCCGTTTCTTTAACTGCTTACAGCTTGAGTGGAACGGTGTTCAATGATGCCAATGGCTTAAAGGATAATACGGTGAATGGAACCGGGACAAATGCCGGCGGATTGAATGCAGTGTTGGTAGATGTTAATGGGAATGTATTTGCGACGGTACCGGTTAATTCCGATGGTACGTATAATTTTAATAACTCTGTACTACCTGGCGAATATTCTCTCCGGATCACGACGCAGTCCGCAACGGTAGGAAGTCCTGCTCCTGCAGTTGTACTTCCAAGTGGCTGGGTTGCAGAGGGGGAACATCTCGGCTCCGGAACCGGTCAGGATGGTACACCGGATGGTAATCTGACCGGCCTTACAATATCAGGTAATGTCAGCGGCGCTAATTTTGCTATACAGCGACCGCCCACATCTGATGATGTAACGCAGAACATAGCCACCCCCAGCGGTAATAGCATACCTGCTGGTACAATTACCGCTCCGGTTAAAGGGAATGATCCGGAAGACGGAACCCTGGGCAACGGAAAATCCGTTGCAATTACCGAATTGCCGTCAAACGGAACCCTCTACTATAACGGAGCAGTGGTAACCGCAGGCCAGATGATTGATAACTTTGATCCCGCACTTTTATCATTTACAGACCTGGAGGCCGGCTCAACATCAACTTCCTTCAAATACAGCTTTGTAGATGCCGCCGGACGCCAGAGCCAGGCACCCGGAACTTATAAAGTACAATGGGAAGGGGCACTTCCTGTTACTTTTGGTCCTGTTTCAGCTGCAATCATAAAAGGTCAGCTTCAGGTAAAATGGTCAACAGAAACGGAAGAGAACAACGATCATTTTGAAATTCAGGCTTCCTCAGACGGCACTAATTTCAAAACAATCGGCACCGTAAAATCAAAAGCAGTAAATGGCACTTCAGGCAGTAAATTGAATTATGAGTTCGATCATTCTATTGACAAATCGCTGACTTACGCAGGCTTGTCGTTGCTTGCTGCCGGTTTGATGCTCTTACTCTTTCATCGAAAAAACAAGCTACTCTTTATGGGTTGTATGTTTGTTGGGCTGGGTCTGTTTATATCTTCCTGTAAAAAAACCAGCTCGGAGGTAACAGGCGAAGAGCCCAAACTATTTATCAGAATTGTGCAGATTGATAAAGATGGCGGAAGACAAACTTCCAAAATAACCCTGGCAACAAGGGAGTAGTTTAAAAGCGAATAGCACTAGTTGTACGGTTTAAGGGTAGCCCTGTTTGAAAAAAGCAGGGCTTTTTTTAGGGGTGTAGAATAATTAAATCTGTTAAAACAATCAGCATAAAAATATTTTAAGTTCACGAGGTAAGTGGATCTGTAACGGTTTAGATCATTTATATACTGCTCAATCTCTTCTTCATTTTACGTATAAATATTTTCGTTTTTTTACCTCAAAAAGTCGCTTTTTTATCGCCGCTTTTTTTATTAGAATAGAGAAATTCGGAAATTAAATCATTCGGTATTATTTGTGCCATTGCCTTTTAACAGATCAGAATTATACGCCGGTTATTTTGACGCTCTAAATATGAATAGGGAAGTTAAAGTAGCTGATTGCCATTATAAAGTTTTGTTTTTTTCCTAAAACGTTTATGAATAAATACAAGCTAGTAAAATTTGCTGACCTCCAGGTATATACGAAAGGGAGTGATATAGCCTGCGAATTAATAACAGGCCCCCACCAGATGTCTATTTTTGAAATCCATGATTTTTTGCTGCTTCTTTTTATAGAACAGGGAGATGGTATACATCAAATTAATGGCGAAAAGATAAATTTAGCTCCTTTTCAGATCCATATGGTATTTCCTGGCCAATCGCATAAGTGGAATTTTGAAACGCCCTGTAAAATACATAAGCTAGTTATTGGAACATCAGCATTGCAAAACGTTATTGTTGGATTAGAATTCGCAAATATCGGAGCAGATTATAATTCTTCAGAGCAATTGAATGAGGAATATTTCTTCAGGCTATTGGGCGAGTTTAAGTCGGTGCAAACAGAACTTCAGGTAAGACCAATTGTTTCAGGATTAATTGAGCTTCGCTGTAGAATTGTTCTGCAGTTATTAAAAGCGCTCAATAGGGCGGCCTTTGATAATTTAAGTCAACGACCAAGACCTGCTATCATTTACAATTTTCAACTGCTCGTTGAAAGTAACTTATACCGACAAACCCCTGTTGCATTCTATGCCAAAGAATTAGGCGTAAGCGCTAATTATCTTTCAATTCTCTGCAACAAGGTCTTGAAGACTTCTGCCCTGGCTTTCATTCATCACAGGAGGCTTGTTAAAGCTAAACAACTTCTCCAGGAAAATGATGTACCAATAAAAGAAATCGCGTATGAGCTGGGGTTCAATGAATATTCGCACTTCTCAACTTTTTTTAAGACAAAAACGGGGATATCTCCCAAGCAATACAAGGACTCTCTTTGTGCCAAAAATCGATACGATGGAGAGTGCTGGTAAGAAACAACCCAGCATTTCATGGCTAAAAGAAGTATTTTGATAAGATATCAATGGGGGCAAACCTGTAAATGTAGTGAATAGCGCTATTCGATTTTTACATAAGCGTATATTCACCAGTCTCTGGTTTCAGTGTTTGGTTTATGAAACAATTGGTGGACCGTATGGTGAATATGTATTGAAGTAGATTAAGTTCCCACAATTTTTGCATACACATTCTCTTCCGGTAGGAATGTAGGAAGAAGAAATGAAGGTATTTTCAAACAGTACGAGATTCTTGAAATTTGAAGATTAAAAATAATATAAACCTACTTGCTTTCTGTTATTTGGATTTATTAGAATAGGACAAAACATCTTCAGCGAGGGAGTAATAACATGACCCTTTCAGGGGTTTGCCGTCCTTGTTTTTTGCCAAAGATAATCAGGTATTTTAATTGTTGTTTCCTATATACCCGTCAAGGTTG
Organism: Niabella beijingensis; assembly: GCF_020034665.1. Lineage (NCBI taxonomy): Bacteria > Pseudomonadati > Bacteroidota > Chitinophagia > Chitinophagales > Chitinophagaceae > Niabella > Niabella beijingensis. The sequence continues at coordinate 2,624,765 of NZ_JAIQDI010000001.1, forward strand.
GGCAACCGATTTTAAATTAAAAGAATCCTCATTTACAGATGTATCATCTGCAAATGAGGAACGCCGGCTCTTTATTAAATAAACAGGAATTTATGATCACGAACAAACTGTTCAAACCGGGTGGCAGGAGCACTGGTTACCCTGCTTACCGTATCATCCACTGCGGCGGCTTCTCCCCTGGCATAGTGGGCGTAATCCTCCAATATACCGGCCAACTGCCATTCCGGTAGCCCGGCTGCCTTCAGTGCTTCCTGCATGTGTTCAGGCGCTACATCAATAAAGCTTACTGGCTTTTCTAATACCCCCGAAAGGATATCCGCTAACTGGTAATGGGTAAGTGCTTCAGGACCGGTAATCGTATATGTTTTATTCTCGTGCCCGGTCTTTGTTAAGGCAGCGGCCGCAACAGCTGCAATATCCCGTGTATCCACAATACTTACCGCTGCATGGCCAATGGCAGCATAAAACCGCCCCTCGGTCTTAACAGAGGACGCAAAAGCAAGCAGTCCCTGCATAAACAGGTTGGGCCTGAGAAAAGTATACGTAAGCCCAAGCTCTTTGATCCGGTCTTCCACCTGGGCGTGATAACGCAGGAAACGAACCGGTGAATTTTTGCTGGCAGCGTACTGGGACAGCTTTACAAGGTGTGGCACACCGGCCCTGCCGGCTGCATTTACAAAACTCAGCTGCAGTTGTGCTGCCTCTGCCGAAGAATTAGTAAGCAAAAAGGCTTTTTCTGTTCCCCGGAGTGCGTTTGCTAAAAAGGCCTCATCTGCCAGGCTACCTACCAGAACTTCCGCATTTGGCAACTGCCGTATAAGGTCCGCTTTGTCATTTGTACGGACCAGCGCTTTAAAAGGAATGTGTAATGCTGCAAGTTTTTTAACCAGCTGGGAGCCCACAGCGCCTGTAGCGCCGGTAATAAAGATTTTTGTTTCCATAAAGATTTTTTGTTTTTTGCAGGTTCAAAATTGCATATAGTAGCCAGTCCAGAATTGTAAGAAAACGAAACGCCGGTAAGAGGGGCATTCAGGCATGAGCAGTACGCGGAGGTAAAAGCGGGTCAATCTGCAGGGTGGCAGATGGCCTCCTGCAGTTTCAGGTATTGAGTGGGGCTTAGATCCAGGTAATGTTTAAAATCATGGATCAGCTGGCTCTGGTCATAATAACCGCAGTGATCAATGATTTCAAACCAGTCAACTTTGGTAGCAGAAGATGTCGTTATAGTTTGTAACCGTTGAATGGCTTTTAAAAAACGTTGATAGCGATCCATTTCTTTTGCAGAATAGCCAAAATATTTCTTATGATAGCTTTGCATGGATCTTTCTGATAAACGCTGCTGCTTTGATATTTCTTTTATCAGGCTCCGGTTGCTGCTGTTAAAACCAGCCATCTGGCTGGCAATAGGGTTCTGGCGCTGCAGGTAAGGAACACAAAAATCAAGAATATAGTTTACGCGGTCGTTATTATCGTTTAATAAATGCAGTGCATACCATAAGGCGGTAAAGCAATTGTCGCTCACTAAGGCGTCGGGGTGTAATAAAAGGGGACCGGATGCCAGCACATTACCAAAAAAGCGAAAAAAAGCATCGCCTTTAAAATTGGCCACCAATAGCTCCGACTGTGGAGGTAGCGCATAGTCAAAAGCCTGTTTAATGGGGCCAATAACCAGGCATTTGTTTAGCGTGAGGGCCTCGTTTTGTTTAGCAAACAAAACGGCAGGGGTGCCAAAGCCAAATACCATTATGGTTTGAAAGGAAGGTAAAAGTTTTTGAGTAATGATTGCGTCAGACCGGTTTTCAGCAAAATAAAAACCGGTAAATACCTCCTCAAACGCCGGTGGTACCGCGGTCCGGTAGCTGTAATATCCGTCTTTATTACCCATGCATTAAAGATAAAACATTTAAGTGCATGGCATGCACTGGGATTCTCAAACCCAATAACTCAGTTTATCAGGTTGTGGTCACAACGGCTACGCATGACTTCCCCGGATCCATGGAACCTGTAGTTACTGCTGGCCGCAGTGTTCATTGCATGCGTTCCGGCTCAATATTGTTATTTTCAGGGGGGTAACAAAAAATCTTATGTGCTTCAAAAGCTGCATTTTGTACTTAAATGCGGGATATTTATATTTTTGATAAGCAAATAACCAGGTTTTTCCAACTTTTGCAAAAATGAAGCGCGGTTTCTTTCATATTTTATTCTGGCTTGTCTATCTGGTTCAGGATATCACCCTTTCCTTTTTGTGGGACAGCTCCATATTGTCTCAGTATTCTGTAAGAGAACGGCTTTGGGTAGCCATTTGTTTATGTTGCTCCCTGCTGCTCCCGAAAATAATTTTTACGTATTATATTATGAACCTGATAGGCGGGCATACAAAAGGGATTTCAAGGAGCATCGTTATAAAGGGGCTGGTTGGGTTTGTACTTACAGTTTTGGTGGTAAGGATTATTGAAGCAGATTTTGTATATCCCTATTTATTGTCAAAATATCCGTATCACCGTCCCCTTTGGTCTTTATTCAGTTTTATATTTGCTTCTATTGATCTGGGGTTTATAAGTGGTATTGCATTAGCCATCAAACAACTGTTTCTGCGACTGAATGCTGCGGAGAACGAAAAGCGTCTTATACAGGAAAAGCTGGAAACAGAACTGAAATTCTTAAAGAACCAAACGAACCCTCATTTTCTTTTTAATACGCTCAACAGTATCTATGCCCTGTCCTTAAAAGGATCGGAGGATACCTCTAAAATGATCATCAAACTTTCTCATTTGCTTCGTTATACGCTGTATACTGTTGAGTCTAAATTTGTGCCGATCGATGAGGAGATTAAGATCCTTGAGGATTATATTAATCTTGAAACCATCCGGTATTCGAATAAACTGACAATAAGTTTTAAAAAGAACATCGACGATAAGGGGGAACCGATTGTTCCGTTGCTTTTTCTTCCGCTGGTGGAAAATGCTTTCAAACATGGCGTTTCCGAAGGGAGAAGCAATTCTTATATTCGGATTTTAGCAACATTGGAAGAACGGGTTTTGGTTTTTTCCATAAGGAATTCAAAAGAAACAAATGAGGATAGTGGAGAAATCGTAAAAAGCATTGGTCTGAACAATGTAAAACGCCAGCTGGAAATCATGTATACCGACTACGACTTCAATATAACCAATTCTGAAACCGAATTTGAAGTATCCTTAAGAATCAATCTTGGCAGTTACACCGGGTTTTGATGGAGATACCGTGGCGCCCGGTTGAGCAAGGATCATAACTAAGAAGGGGTTCGACAAAAAGACCCAATGAATCAGACCCAATGTTCTTTTCTCCAAGCTAAACATATCGGGATTAAACTTTTTACAACCTGTTTTTTAAAATGGAATGCACCAGTTCTTTATAGTTTCTTCCGACAGGGATCATATGTTTATGTATCTCAATATCAGTTTGAGAATAAGCATCTATTTTTTCCAGGGCAATGATAAAAGAACGATGGACGCGTATAAATTCTGAATGCGGGAGGATCGCATCTATCTCAGATATCTGAAATTTCGTTAGAATGGTTTGGTTTTCGGTGGTGATCTTTAAATATTCACGAAGGCTTTCTATAAACAGAATTTCATCAAGGTAAACCTTGACCATTTTTTTATTGACGTTGAAGAAAATATATTTTCTCTCCGGAAGCAGGCTTTCAACTGACGGAATATATGCCGGCGGCGCCTCGGCCTGTAATTTATTCACTGCGGAAAAGAACCTGCTGAATTCAATGGGTTTCAGTAAATAATCAATGATGTTCAGTTCATAGCCCTCCAATGCATAGTCGGCATATGCCGAGGTTATAATTATTTTCGGAGGGTTTTTAAGAGATTTGGCAAAGTCAAGACCCTTTAGTTTTGGAAGATGAATGTCCAGGAAAATAACGTCGATCTTTTCATTTTGAAGAAAATCGATGGCATGGATGGCATCTGTGCATACACCCGCCAAATTTAAAAAAGGTATTTGTTTGATATGATGCATGATGACTTCACTGGCGAGTGGTTCATCTTCAACAATCAGGCACTGTAACGGTTTCATCAATTTCAGATTTTGTAAAATATTTTAAAGGTATGTTCCTGAGCCGGTGTATCAAACAGGGATGTACACGTTTCGAGAACGGGTATTGTATCATTGTATGCATACATCAAATCCAACGGGTCTTCAGAAGGGTTGATCCGTTTGCGGACCTGAAGCCCGGGATGCAAAAAAGTAAAATAATACCAATTTGGTATAAAAGTAATACGAAATACCAATTAATAAGTCCGAAAGTATTGTATAGTCGTATGAAACATTGATGATCAGCCATTCCTGAATAAGCAAATTTTTACCTGCTGTAAGGACGGCGCTGTTCTGTTTTAATTTATTCACATTTTGGATGTTATATATCCCTTTATTCCGTATTCTTTGTTCTTATGAATGTAGTTTCTGTAAGTTGTTATTGAGTGTTGGTAGATTTTTGTCAGCACCTGATAAATGAAAAAATATTTTTGAAGCGAGTGGAAACTTTTCCGAAGCCCGGGGTTGGGTATTTAATTCAACTATACAGTGCGGGTAAAAACAAAAAATAAAATTTATGAAATCAGTCTGTCTTGTTATACTTTTGTCGCTGGCCGTTATTTCGGATTTCTCCTGTAAAAAGAACAAGGATGAGGAAGTCAGCCCGGAATCCATCAGCGGAACCTTTAAATGTTTTGAAGTGGAGGCGGGCGGAGATATCAGCCCTTTGCCTGCGGGAGGAATGACTGCAGAAATTGTTGTCAAGTCTTCTGATCTTAAAACTGCTACAGTGGATCTGCATTACACAGATAATGGGAAGACATCGCATTTTCCAACACAGCTTTGCACGGTAACAACGGATGCGGATGGATTTCTTGTTCTGAATAAAAAGAATGGCGGCAAGCTGTATTTAATTTACTATGATAAAGAGACGGTTGATTGTTTTCCGGAGCTGGGTATCCGTTTTTCAGGTTCCAGAAGCGGGAAGAAACCAAGCGATTGGGACGATTGATGGTATACAGCGCTTCCTTGTTACGGGAAGCGTTTTTTTTCGCTTGCTGCCAAAGGGCAGTGTCCAGTAAAGATTATTTCCCAAAGGCTTTAATACGATGTATACGGTATTCGCAGTGCTGGCTTACAAATGCAGATTTAAAAAATTGAAATCCGATCTTGTCGAGCCGGTACAAATCAGCAATAGTTGCGGTATACACAACGGTTCCGTTAATGAGAAATGAATACTTTTTATTCGCTGTTCTTATGGCCAATCTATTTACATTCTTTAATGCTCCCTTTATCGCAGTTGATGGTGTCCAGTCGATGAGATTCGTGGACTTGCCATTCACTACGCGGAATACCCGGAAGTCTTTGTCCCCGATTTGAAATGAATAGTAATTATTCCGGTTTTCCAGGCCAAAGAGAAGACCTCCTTTATCATATTGATGACCACTGTAATGTTCTTGTTCAATCTGTATTTCCTGGTACTGTTTGCTTTCAGTAAAAAGATCCTTCCCCTCCGCCCAGATACTAACGGTGCCCGGCTGGTCACTGTTGTACCAGGTGCTGAAATAGCCGTTTTTTATCTGGGAAATAGTAGCCCTGGCTGGCCAGAATGCTTCCTGATCAGCAAATTGCTCATCCAGCAATATATCATCTTTTTCCCCGGCGTCACCAGGAGATCCTTTACGACAGGCCCCGCAAAAAATAACTAAAAACAAGAGTGCCGTAACCAGATAAGCTCCGCACCTGTGAAGGGTATTAATCGATCGTATCATAATTTCAATGCATTATAAATAAATAAGATCCTTTGACTGAACACGGAGAACAAAAGTAATTTCCGGGCATAAACCGGCTCCCTTTTATCTATCAACTACAGGTACTGCTATACATATTACAGGATTATAGGGGCGGTTGCCGGTAATCCGGTATCCGCAATCTGCAGCGGCAAACTTCAATAATTGTGTTACTATGGAATTTCAGTACTAAATTCAACCGGCGGTTTCCCGGAATGCCACTGCCGCAATATTTGAAAAGAGTAGCCGTAACTCGTTTAAACAATTACAATGCGAATTAAAAACCTTATTGAATTATTTACGGTTCTTCCGGAGAAAGAAAGAATCATTGTAGACGTATTGCGACAGATAATTCTTGAAACGCTTCCTGAATACTGTAAAGAAAAAATATCTTATAATGTTCCATTCTTCTATGGCAATAAAGGGATATGCATTATCTGGCCTTCCGCAGTGCCGCGCGGAGGTATCAGAGAAGGAGTGCTCCTGGGTTTTTGGCAGGGCAATAAATTAAATGACAGCGATAATTTTCTGACCCACGGCACAAACAAACAGATCTTTTATAAAATATATTACAAACCTGAGGAGATAGATGCGCAACCAATAATAAAACTTTTAAAGGAGGCGATCAAAGTAGATGGCTCGTTCAGGCGGACCTCCAAGCGCTGACGGGTCGCGGTAGCCTGCTACGTTTTTTTGCAGAACGAAAAGCCATTATCACCGGTGCTCATTGTTTGTCATTATATGACGTGCTTTTTTTAGCATGCAAATTTCGATAACCCACCAGTATTATCCGGAAAAGCGGATACCCTGAATCCTGCCTGATTTTTATAAACACCACCTATGATCGAAAAACCGGCCAGTTTACCCAACGCTTGCCATTAAAATTCTTCTTATTGTTCTTCCGTGAAAATTTGATTTGTACCATAAAACTTTGTTTTAAAAAGTTTTATGTATATTAGCCATCGACTTAAACCCCTCTGGCCTAAATGATTGTTGTCAATGTCGCTTAAATGTGACGATGTGTTTTGTGAAGCCCCTTTACCGGTTTTTGCCTATTTAAACCCTTTAAAAAATGTTCGAACTCAATCCTTTTTGTGGAAGGTCAATGTTGTTGAAATATTGACATAGGTAGCATTTATTTTAAATAACCCTCAAAAATAAACCACAATGTCATCAAGTTTTCAAAATCCCCGGAACCCTCTTGCCGCCTTGTGGGCGTCAGCGACTGAATCGTATCTGCGTAAGGAACACCCCGATCTCAGCATCCAGGAAATTCGCCGCCTGCCCTTCATGCTGGGCGTATTCGAACACCTGGATCAATTGAGGCAAAAAAAACGGGTGCCAAAACCACCGGATCGGGCGGAAGCAAAAGAAGCGGACAATGCAGCGGGCGTTGCCCAGGCAGCATATTATTCCCAGGCTTTTTTTGATGTTGCCGTCACGGGTGCTGCTTATGTATACACCGGAAGTGCCCGGGATGAATTATATGAACTGTACCTGGTGGGTTTGGAAGCCACTCACTATATAGACAGAACCGTCGATTTTAGTACGGATGACTGGTACGGCTTTGGGTTATGTGTATTGGTATACGTATGGATGCTGGGAGGACCGGAAAATCTGAGCCGGCTTGAAGAGGCCCTGCTCAACAGCCTCTTAAACGCTCCGATGTTAACACAGGAGCAACGGAATAAAATTCAGGAATTTTGGGATATGCCCCGTTACGGCCTGACTGAAATGCAATACCGGGATGCGGGGGATCCGGCCTATCAAAATTATGGTGCCATCGACTGGAGGGTGCCCAATAATGCGCAGGTCGTCATGATCGGAGACTGGGGCACCTCAATGGATGACGCCCGGGAGTTTTTAAAAGCCCTCTGGAAGCGAGCCTACCTGCAATACCCGGGGCGCAAGATCGTTTTCCTCCACCTCGGTGATATCTACTATTGCGGATTGCCTTATGAATGTTATTATAACTTCCAGGATGTATTTGCCCGCGTAAGTGCCGAGTTACAGAATGACCGGGATATTGATCCCAATAATTTTGATCCAAACCCACCCATCTTCACCATACCGGGCAATCACGAATACTATTCCTACGGGTATGGGTATTTCGAATTACTTGATAATTTAAACCAGGGACAAAAATGCAGTTTCTTTTGCCTGCGTACGGAAAACAACAATTGGCAGTTCCTGGGTATGGATACCGGTCAGGCCGATGGCAATGGCTTGCTATCCTTCCTGCAAAGTTTTGGCGACACTGTAAAAAGCAAGGTAGATAAAATCATGGATGTACTGCCCGACTGGGACTGGATCACCTGGCTTCCGAATCTGGCAGAAACGACATATGAAGATTATGTGGGGCCGTTCCAGCCGGAATTACGGGAAAACGAACTTAAATGGGTGAAGAAACGATTGGACGAATTTGGCGGAAAGACGATCATGCTCTCGCATCACCAGCTGTTTTCCCGGAAGGCGACGATTGACCATAAATCTCCTGAATATCATAATACCTGGCTGGATGCGCAGTTCAGTTCCTACTTCAGAGACCGGATCGCGGCCTGGTATTGGGGGCACGAGCATGCATTTGCGGTATACTATGATGGGGTACTGGGCTTAAATAAGGGGCGATTATTGGGCAGCAGCAGCTACGAAGTGACGGACAAGGCAGATGATCCCTATGAAAACAATTATAAAATGGTTGTTTTTGCACCCAGGATGGATGAAAAACTTGTTGATCAAACCGGCGCAGACAAAGACAAAAAATTATATTCTCATGTGGGAGCCATCATGTCGTTAAAAGACTCGGAAATTGATGTGCGGTACTACCAGTTCCCCGCATGGTCGCAGCTGGTGGATATGCCCGCCAATGCCCAATTGAAAGAGATACCTGAGGTGGCCGAAACCATCAGGTCAACCTCCTTCAAGAGCCTTAAACCACGCTGGATCGGAGATATACCCATTAAAAAGGAGGTGGTTGTTACCAACCATAGTCCCTCGGTGGCCGTGTGGGATGAAACGCTATATGTAGCATATATAGACGGACGGAACCAGAATAATGAGCTGGTGATGTGTTCCGTAAAGATCAAAGACATTCATATAGAAAACGAACAATTGAAAGCCGACTGGAAGGATCCGCAATCTATTGCGGCGGGAGGCAGTAAGATCGTCACAAAACATTCACCGGCCATAATTGCCGTCAATAGTATACTTTATCTATTCTATATTGATAAAGATAATATACTGCAGGGGATTTCCAGGCCGGCAAACGGCACCGAGTGGGCATCGCTAAATCTGTATGGGAAAGATCAGGCACCGTTGAAAGTGGGTGAGGCGGCTCCGGCGGTCTGCTTCTTTCAGGGCCGGATCTACCTGGTGTACCGGGACAAAAACTCGAGCAACGACCTTTGCTGGGGCTACTACGATTTAAATCCGGGCTGCCAGGGCGACTGGAAGAATTTTGGAGGACTCCTGGATCATGAGGGCGAAAAGCTGGAATCGCCCAACACGCCGGCGCTCGCCGCAGACGCCTTTCATATGTATATGACCTATCAGAAAAAAGATGGCACCATCATCCAGTGGGCGGTCGGTGCTCCATCTAGTAACGCTCCCGAACGCTATCAAAAGAATATTGCCTGGAAAAAACTCGGCAATATTGACGGCGAACATTATACGCAGCGCGGCATGGGTTTAGCATATGCCAGTGATGCATTTGTTATGGTGTACACTTCTTCAAACGGAAACCTGACCCAGTGTGCATTAGGCGGCACCGGGAAGAACAGTTTAGGCACCTGGGTAGGAAGCAATACCGTTAAACCCATTACCAAAGATCTCCAAACGACTACAGCCCGCAGTAAGTTTGTAGCCCAGATCGGGATCACCGTCGGTGGCGGGGTACTGGTGTATCGCGGATTAGAAGAGTCCGAAATATACTGGGCATATTATTAAAGAGATACGAAGACGCCTCCCTTGCTTTTGAGGTGCTTTTTCTTTGTACTTCTTCAATAGGATCTGATAATCCGTTATTCAAGGGTCGCATTTGCGACCCTTTACGTTTTCCAGGGCATTACCGGTAATAAGAACAAAGTACCGTTAGCACGATAAAACACCTGATGCTTCCCGCAGATCTTCCCCCATTGCCCTTTATTCAACATCGGCTGACCCCGGAGCAGAGAACCCGGATCCCCCTTTTCCCGGCAATGATAGCAGCTTTCTTCCGGTTAAATAAGCCGCCAAAAAGCGCGTTTTCAAAATATTTCTGATTTTTTTTTTAATTTATGCAACATTTCAGCGCATCCGGCGCCTTAAATACAGAGAACCGGAAAACAAAAGGGTTCAGGAAAAAAGGAAAACAGCGTATAAGTGTTGCAACTACCGAAGAATTTAGATGACCAGGAGCTGATGAAGCTGTGCCGGGAAGGTAATGCAGACTGCTTTTCCGAACTCTACGGACGGTACAAGAAGGCGGTTTTCAATACCATCCTGCGTTTGGTTACTGATTTTGCCCAGGCGGAAGATCTGTTGCAGGAGGTGTTCATTGCGCTTTATCAGGAAATTATGAAAGGCCGGCAGATTGAACATTTCGGCGGCTTTTCGAGGCGTGTTGCCGCCAACAAGGCAATCAGCTTTTTACGGAAGCAGAAGCGCACCTTGGTTTTTGAAGAATCCCATGAAAATGTGATAGAGGAGGAAGCGGAAGACGAGGGGCTTTTTGAAATGCGGGTGGAGGAGGTGAAAAAAGCCATCAACTCCCTGCCGGAAGGGTTTCGGACCATCGTTAACCTTTATGTGATGGAAGGGTTACCACAGGAAGAAATCGCCGGTCTGTTGGGTATTTCCCATGCAACGGTACGGACACAATACCATCGTGCCAAAAAGAAAATATTGTCGCTATTACAAAAGGAGGTCGCATAGGATGAAGAAAGATATTTTAAAAGAATTTGTATCCGAAAACAGGGATGATTTTGACGATCAGGAACCTGGTTTGGATGTACTCAGCAAGATCCAGTCCAGATTGGGAATGGAACAACCTGTTGTTGCGCCCCGGGCAAAAGTCAGGAAGCTTCCGTATTGGTGGGCTGCTGCAGCATTAATTGTTGTTGTAATCGGGATTGCCGTTTTTTTTCCGCAGCAGAAGACAAAGGAGCACTCAATCGTAACTACAACAGCACCGGCGCCCCTGTCACCGGCCGTTCGTGCAGATAAAAAAGATTCAGTAACAACCCTGCGATCAATGGTGGCAGGCATTGCGGATCCGCAGGAAAAGAAAACGGGTGTAAAAAAGCGGCAAAAAATCAGGGATGAAAAAAATGTAACCGCCAGCACAGGTTCTAAAGCGGAAACAGCCGCATCGAATATAATAACGAATGACTGGCAAACCGCGTTACAAAACGAAAGTTCATCTGCACGCCTGGCAGCGATCCTGGCCACCGGGAAAAGAAATACTTTATTATCCGGCAGCGATTTGCAGACGCTCTCCAATACCATGAACAATGACGAAAACAGCAATGTACGCCTCGCCGCCCTGGAGGTGCTGAAACAACAGGAAAACCGGGAGGGCGTAAAGAATTTGATCCTGCAATCTGTTGCCAAACAGGATGATCCTGTTGTACAAATGGAATTATTGGCTTCTCTATCTTCCGATGAAGCTACAAAAGTCAAACAACAACTATTAGATATAACCCAGGACCCCATGAATATTGATGCAGTACGCAACGAAGCCTATGCAGCACTGCTTCGGTCGAAAACCAATTTTTAAAAATAACAAGGTATCAAAAATGAAAAAAATAGTAGCAACCATTATTTTGTCTATAGCACTCGTTTCTTTGGCCGGTGCGCAGGAGCGGCAATTTAAATTGCCTAAAAAAACAGGTACACTGAAAGTAAATATTCCTGGTGTAACGATTGAAGGATATGATGGTAATGAAGTCGTTTTTTCTGCACCGGAGCTTAAGCGGGAGGAGAAAGATGAAAGAGCCGCAGGTCTCAGATTGGTTTCCGGCTCCGGTTTAACAGACAATACCGGCCTGAATCTAAGTGTCCGGGAAAATGGAGGAGTTATTGATGTAGACGAAGTAGGTAGAAGAGACCGAGAGCTCATTACAATTAAAGTACCAAACACCATGTCGGTAAAAGTTGCAACGACAGGTGCCATGAATGCTGGCAGATCTGTAGACATAAAAGATTTTAAAGGAGAATTGGAAATCAGTACCATGTACAATGCTATTTCATTGCACAATATTACAGGACCTGTTAATGCGAAAACAATTTACGGAGAGCTGACTGCAACATTTGCTTCCCTGGTAAAAGGCCCGGTGTCACTGGTTTCGGTCTATAAATTCGTTGATGTAAGCATTCCTTCCAGTCTGAAAGCCAATGTGAATATTTCTACGAAAAACGGAAATATTTATGCTGCTGATGGCCTGGATATTAAAAAGGAAGTCTCTAAGGAGAAAAAGGACAGTGATGGAGAAGATCTTACAGGGTTAACGGAATGGAGCAGGTCTTCAGATATAACAGGCACACTCAATGGCGGCGGTATGGATCTGATTTTGAAAACCAGCTATGGAAAAATCTACCTGCGTAAAAATTAAACCGGATACATAGTATAATAAACTATCCGCGGATCTCATATTTATTTCTTGCTTTTTTAAATTCATACTACTATGAAAAAGGTATTGCTTTGCCTGTTGCTGACAGGCATGACACAGATCTTGTTTGCACAAAGAGTTATTGAAAAAACATACAAAACCTCTAACAGTCAGCCGGTACTGTTGCAGTTTGACTTTCCGAAGGTAAAAATTAGCAGCTGGAACAAAGATGAGATCTATGTCAAAGCAACGGTTACTATCAACGACAACAAGCAGAACGACCGTTTTGAATTGCTGGATCAAACTGTTGACGGGAAATTGATCATTACCGATACGATCGATTTCAAACATATTGACCAGCAATATTATGTAGAGGTTGATGGCATAAAAAAACGCTTTGAAAGTAAAGCAGATTTTGAAAACTATAAAGAGGCGCACAAAGGTGAAAAAATCAGCTCGTATTCTACCAACAATGTCGATATCGAAATTGAAGTGGTGTTGCCTGCAAAAGACTATATAAAAGTAAAATCCAAATTTGGATTGGTGGAAGTACAGAACTATACCGGCCCGCTGACCGTTCAAACCGAGTTTGGAAAAATTGACGCTAAACTGAAAGAATCCAATGTCGGGAGAGTTAAACTGACGAACCGGTTTGGAAAGATCTACTCCGATTTTAATCTGAAGCCGGTCGAGAAGGAGGAAAGATCCTTTTATTCTTCCATCACTGCTGTTCCCGGCAAAGGACCGGCATACGACCTAAGCTCAAAATTCGGAAATATCTACCTGCGGAATACAAAATAATAGTAAAGATCTTCTGCCCGTCTTGTTCGCCTCCGCGGGATTTATGCCTCAATTATCTGTACGATCCTAACCCCCGCAACGGCTTTTGTTCTCCAATTTCCGGAGCAGATCATTTTTAAATTTCTGGTCCGGAAGAATTTAAGACTGCCACAAAAAGCGCGGAACAGTCATGCACAACCGCCAACCTTTTGAAAGACCGGCCATTTCATAAGCGTATTTTATTTCAGGATAGCGGTGCGTATGATAGGGCCCCGTATGGCGCCACAACAATGTTACGCGTGATGTGATTCCTTAAACTGTCCCTTAAATAATTGTGCCCAAGTAAGCAATTTTTTCTAAGTTTGATTTCGTGCTGAATGAACGTTTTGTATTTAGCCGCACATTATTACAAGGGTTCAACATTTATTATCAGGGTAAGCGGCAGTCAGAATAGGAAATAGTTTAAGGTGGTTACCAAGTATAAAAAAATCGATTTGTTTGGGAAAACATGCATTCAAAAAGTGGAGTTAAAACCGCCTTTTGAATTTGCTTTTCCTGTTTCCGAACAAGCCTGTTTTTTATATATGTTGAAGGGTGCGATGCAATACCAATTTGAAGACGACCATATCCATATTCCCGCCAGCCATTCCCTGTTGCTGAACTGCATAAACTCCGGTAAACAAATAAAGCAATCAAAGGCTAACAGGAATGGAGAGATCGTAATTGTTACTTTTCATCCTGACATCCTGAGGAAAATTTATGAAAGGGAGCTTCCCCTGTTGTTCCAGCCCAGTAATAAAATAACCAATCAGTCAGGCGCAAAAATCAATAATGATTTTTTGATTCAGAAATATATAGAAGGCCTTCTCTTTTATTTTGAAAATCCCTCTTTGGTAAATGATGAAATTCTGATTTTGAAATTGAAAGAAATCATCCTTTTATTATCGCAGACACAGGAGGTGGAAACCATACAGGTCATATTATCCCAGCTTTTTTCGCCCGCTGCCTATACGTTCAAACAAATTATAGAAGCCAACCTGTTTTCACAAATCGGGATCGAAACGCTGGCGCAAAAAACCAATCTAAGCCTTTCTTCCTTCAAAAGGGAATTTAAAAAATTATACGATGATTCCCCTGCCAATTATATCAAAACCAAACGACTGGAAAGAGCGGCAGAATTGCTGGCAGTCTCCGGTGAACGTATTACAGACATTGCCCTTGATTGCGGATTTAATGACCTGGCCAATTTCACTAAAAGTTTTCATGATAAATACAAGGTTTCGCCAACGAATTACCGGCTGAAGCAAAATAGCCAGCAATAGCGAACGCATTCGCTTCATACTTTTCGTGGACGGTAGATAATGCCTGATTAAAATATATTCAAATCAGGCTTTTTTGAACCAGGTCGCCAAATAATTGACCCGGTCGACAAAAGCCTTCTGTTTTTTGTAGTGCAATTTTGTGTAATCAGTAAACTTTTAAAACTCAAATCATGACATTATCAGGTTTAGGGATTTTTCACACAATTATAGGTGTTGCTGCAATTGTTGCAGCAGTTATCGGTTTAATAAAAAAGGGTAAAATAGATCTGGGCAGGCTTACCGGGAAGATATATTTTTATTGTACGTTAGTCACTTCGTTAACAGCGCTCGGGTTATCAAGTGTTACCGGTATTAATCCGGGACATATTCTTGCTTTGTTGATCGTAGTTTTGATTTTGATCGCTTATTTTCTTTACGCCAAAAAGCGGGGGAATAACCGGGCCCGCTTTGTAGAGAACTTCTTTCTTTCTTTTAGTTTTTTCTTATCGCTGATACCCACGGTTAATGAAACCTTTAACCGTATTCCCGTCGGTCATCCCCTGGCCAACGGACCAAAGGATCCGTTGATCGGTCAAACACTTCTTGTCCTTTTTGTTCTGTTTATTGCAGGTTCTGTTGTGCAATTCAGGATGCAACGAAAAATTAATAAAGCAGTATAGCGGCCGCATCTCTGTTTTAAGCTATCGTCAAAAGCCAGCGGCTTTTTGTTCCGGTCCGCACATTCGTCCCTGAAACAGGTCGTAAATCAATTTAGAAATGACTCTTATTGAACTATCGCCACCGGGCTTTACCATGCTATAAGCGATTTGCTTAAATCGATCAAATTATATAAAACCGTCATTTAATTCTTTTTTTACGTCACTCGATCCTTTCTTTCCTGATAGGCCTTTTGTTGTCGCTAATCTTGTGTAAAAAACAGAAATGTTTCAAAAGGCAGTAGCGTTGACAATCTTTATTATTATTATTATTATTAGCGGGGCTGCACCATCAATAGCTCAAAACCGGCAGGTTTATATCCAATTTAAACTCGAAAACGGCCAACCTGCGGAAAAAGCGACGATACTATTGATTTCATTAACACCCGAAAACAAGGTAACGGCGTTGATTGCGGATAAAAATGGCATTATTCCATTAACAACGGACAGCATGCAATACCATTTGAAAGCCGCCTTTAGTAACATGGAGCCTATTGATGACACAGTAATAGCAGATGGAAAAGTTGATACCCTGCACTATAGCTTCCGGAAGCGTTTTAAAGAGCTGGCGACAGTGCAGGTAAGCAGCCGTAAAAAAATACTGGAGGTGCATGACGACCGGTTTATCTATAATGTAAGTGCGGATAGTTCAGCCCGGTCAAAATCGGTATCGCAGGTGTTAAACAACCTCCCTTTTGTAACGGTAGACGGAACGGGCGAGGTGCGGGTTGCCGGGCAAAGCACTTACAAAGTATTGCTCAACGGAAAGGAAACCACGTTGTTTGTAAAGAGTATTGCCCAGGCGCTTCGCAGTTATCCTGTAGAAATTGTTTCCCGCATCGAGCTTATTACAGCGCCGGGCGCCCGCTATGATGCGGAAGGGGTAACGGCAATTATCAATATCATAACAAAAAAATTTACCGGGTACAAAGGATTTGCCATAGCATATGCCAGCGATCGTACGCACTTCTCAGATGGGCTTACGGTTACCGGCCGTGCAGGTAAACTGGGAATCACCCTGAATACAATGATTGACGGCACATGGAAACCGCTGAATGGATTTAAGACAACGGTTACCACCCCCCTGGTGCCCTCAGCATTTGAAAAGCGAACGGTCAGCGGCGAAAATACCACCCGGAGAACGAGCACCAGCGGTACCCTGGAACTGAACTACGAAATTGACAGCCTGCATTCCGTAATAGGATATATAACAGCGGACAGGGCGTCGGCGGATAATGTCCTCGATCAGCAGGTATACACACAATTATCTGAAGGGAACAGCGAGAATGGATCAATTAAATCGAACAGCTCGGATAAATTACCCGGCTTTACTGCCGGATTGGATTATACACAGAGATCAAGAAAGAATCCGGCGAAGGAATTGTCATTCCGCTTCAACTGGAATGGCACCAGCAATACCATTGATAATGCTACGGAACAGCAGTATGGCGCTTTCAGTAAATGGATGCTCAATCATTCACTGGCGAGGAATGATGAATATACGTTTCAATTAGATGCCATTCCTGTGGCCCTGGAAAAATTTACGGTGGAAGCGGGCGCGAAAACCATTATCCGCCGGGCATCGGCCGATTACACAAGCCTGTTCACATTTGACGAGACGTACAAGTATACGAAGGATAACAATAACAGCAACAGCTTTACGTATCGTCAGCAGGTATATGCGGGCTATGCCGCCCTGTCTGCCCGGTTTAAAAAGAATAGCCTGCGGGCTGGCATCCGGCTGGAGCAAACGGGTATCGGGGGCTACTTTAGTAACCTGCCGGTCCCGGTAAAAGACAATTACCTCTCCCTGGTTCCTAACCTGTACTGGAGCCGTAAAATTGGCAGGGCAATTTCCGTTTCCCTGTCATATAATCTCAATCTTCAGCGTCCTTATATAACCAACCTGAATCCCTATGTGAACAATACCGATTCTTTTAATATAAGTTACGGCAATCCTGAATTGGGGCCGCAGCAAATACATAAACTGGTGATGCAGCTGCGTTATAACAATGATAAGATATTTGTAACAGCAACACTTACCGGAAGCGGGAGCAGGGACAAAATACTTTCTTACCGGTTGTTTGATGCCGCTACAGGCATCAGCACCACCACGTTTGGTAATGTGGGTGTGGAACAGCTGGCAGGGTTCGGAATAAACAGCCGGTACGAATTTTCCAAAGCCTTCAATGCAGGTGTGGGAGGCGAGTTGCGGTACGTGGATGTGCGGAACCGTATACAGGAAAAGCAGCACAATTATGGCAGTTCTGGTATTATTAGCGGCTTTTTTAACTGGGATGTAACGAAACATTTTAACCTGAGCGGCAGCGGCGGTATGAATGTAAGCGATATAACCCTGCTGGGACGTAAAAGCCCCTATTATTTTTACCAGGTAAATTCAGGGTATCATATTATAAAGGACAAACTGTACGCCACAGTAAACTGGAATAACCTGCATGGCAGCTATTATACACAGCATACCAGTTTTAATGATACCCAAGTAGATAGCAGGACGACCGTAAAGAATCAATACAGGGTTATTTTTTTAGGGATTCAATATACCTTTGGTAAACTTCATCAGGAAGTGAAACGAAAAAAAGATGTTGCAAATGATGATATTCTCCGGTAAATAGCTGCGATCATGAAACGTATCCGTTATATAAATCCCTGGTATTTTGCGCTTATTTTCACACAGGTCTATTCCGCTTTTATTTTTTATTTGTTTGCACGATTGCATCCCAAGGGCACACCATCAGACTGGCAGAGTTTTTTCTTTTTTACAGGGGCCGGATCCGGTACGCTATTTCTTATTTACATCAGTTACCGGATCATCCGGAAAAAAGAAGGCAAAATACCTGTTGGCTTGTTTTATGGCCTCCTGTTCCTGCTCAGTTTCCTTTTATTCCCGGTTTTTTACGGCCTGTATTATGGAGTACTCGTTAACCGGGTTATATACCGTGGTGGCGCCTCCATCACTTTGATTTTTAATGAAGCAAAAACCATGATCGGCGTATTTCAGGTGCCGATATGTTTTGCGGTAATACTCGGCCTGTATAATAAGAAAGTGTTTCAGCTCAATCAGGATATCATTGAAAAAGAAAATATGCTGTCTGAAGCGCGGCTGGTGCAACTGCAGCAACAGGTAGATCCTCATTTTTTATTCAACAACCTTAACATCCTTTCCGCATTGATCCGCCAGTCTCCGGAACAGGCCGAGTTATTTTCTCAAAAATTATCAGAACTGTACCGGTATCATCTCCGTTCGGGCAAGCAGCAATTGGTTACACTAACAGGCGAGCTGCAATATATGCAGGACTATCTCTATCTTTTAAAATGCCGTTTTGGGGAAGCCTTTCCCCTCCGCATGTTTACAACAGCAACCATTTCCAATGACGCCCTGTTTATCATCACCGGCACATTGCAATTATTGCTGGAAAATGTAGTAAAACATAATGCGGCCTCGCTGCAGCAGCCGGTTACCATTAGAATAAGCATCAATAATGAAGAACTTATAATAGAAAACAAGGTGTATCCCCGCGAAGCAGTATCCGAAGGGATCGGGCTGAAGAACCTTGAGCACCGGTACCAGATATTAACCGGGAAAAAAATAGTTTATGGAATTACAAACGGCATATTCCGTGTGCAGGTGCCACTAATTAAACAATTGAAATTGCCGGGAGCATAAAATTTTCTGTATTAAAAATGAACGAATGAATATTGTTATTGTAGAAGATGAATTGCCTGCTTCAGAGCAGCTACGCAGGTTTGTAACTGCTTACCGGGAGCCGGTAGCCATTACCGGGATGTACAGTACCTGCTCGGAGATTGTGAAATACCTTGATGACAATGAAATGGTTGATGTGATATTTTGTGATATCGAACTGCGGGATGGGAATGCCCTTACTGCGTTGCAGAAAATCAACCTGAAAACAGTGATTGTTTTTACAACAGCCTATGATCAGTTCTGGAATGCATCTTTAAAACATAACGGTATTGACTACCTGCTAAAGCCCCTTACCGCTAAAAAAGTACATGCCGCATTGGATAAGGTCGTAACGTTGAAGCGTATTTTTACCAAGGATAACCAGATACTGAAACAACTGTCGGGGATATTGCAACAGAACCCTGGTGCGGGTTACAGAAAGCGGTTCCCGGTGCGGGTGGGCAGCGAGCTTTTTGTAATTGATGCAGCCGATGTTATTTTTTTCCGTATTGTGAACGGCGTCGTCTTTGCTGTAGTGGACGAAAAGAAAAAATACCCGCTGATGGAAGAAACACTTTCCGCACTTGAAGAACAATTAGATCCACAGCAATTTTTCCGTGTGAACCGGTCGGATGTGGTCAACGTTCGCTTTATTAAATCCATCCGCATTGAGGAGGCGAGCGACTACACCGTACTGCTTAAGAACAGCAATGAAAAAATTCCGGTAAGCCAGTCCAGGATAAGCCAGCTAAAAGAATGGTTTGCCTGATGAAACGCAAAAACGAAGGGAAACGGGAGTGATATTTCTATGTTCACGCGGTGTTAATTATACAAACACGATCTCCATGTACTTGTCCCAAACTTCTTTTACCTTCAGATATGTCATGAATAAGGTCCCTTTATTCATGACAGTAGCGTGAACAATCGCTTCCTGTTGATCAATTGTTTCCAAACTTTTGTAACTTTCGCCCTTACACTTTTTTATCAAACATATAATGTGTCATTTTTATGTTAGCGATTGCAAGAAAACAGATGAACCGAATCCTTTGCCTGGGTCTGTGCGGCGGCATTTCCCTGGCCACGTTTTCTCAACAGCCTGAATGGGACAAAGGACAAACCTTTACCGAAGCTCCGGACCCGGTATTATCCGGCGGACAGAGCTGGCTTTCTGTAAAACCCGGTCTCCATGCCTCGTTTGTTTCGATCGACAAGCGTTTTGCCAAATCAGAAGCGCCGGATATCCCTGCTGAAAAGACGATGCACCTGAGGGGATGGCAGGGCGAACGTCTGTCTGCCCAGGTCCTGCTCTGGACAATCGATTCTGTTCCCGGCGTAAAAGTGCAGGTAACGGATCCAGTTGGTTCAAATGGTAAAAAGCTTGGTGCTGCCGGATATGCCCGCTTCGAACGCTATATTATTACGGATACATATGGCCCCGGATGCGGCTGGCGTAAACCCGGCGACTTCCCTGCTTCGCTGTCACCCGACCTGCTCGATGACCTTTCCTCCTTCAACCTTGAAAAGAAAAAAGTACGTCCTGTATGGATCACGATCGAGATACCCCGTACCGCCGAAAAAGGCAGGTATACGGCAAAAGTGGAGGTGACCTCGCCGGCCGGTAAAAGACAGGAATTGAACCTGACCCTCGACGTAATTGATCTCCTGCTTCCGGAAGCGGGGGCCTGGACATTTCATCTCGATCAGTGGCAGCACCCCTCGGCCATCGCCCGTGTCAACAAGGTAGCTGTCTGGAGCGACGCACACTTCCGGGTTATGGAGCCGCAAATGCGTATGCTGGCTGATCTGGGTCAGAAAGTGATCACCGCAACGCTCAATAAGGATCCCTGGCACGTGCAAACGCAGGACCCTTACGAGGACATGATCATCTGGACAAAGGAAAAGAATGGCCGCTGGTCGTACGATTACGGAATATTCGATAAATGGGTTTCTTTCATGATGGGCCTTGGCATCAAAAAGATGATCAACTGTTACTCCATCGTACCCTGGAACAATGAGATCCATTATAAGGATGCGGCCACCGGCAAATTTGTAGATGTGGTAGCCAAACCCGGAACGCCCGCATTCACCGAAATGTGGGAACCTTTTCTAAAAGATTTTGTGCGCCATCTTCGTGAAAAGGGCTGGCTGGAGATCACGAACATTGCGCTTGATGAGCGAAACAAGGAAGAAATGGGACTGGCTTTTGCACTGATCGAAAAAGCATCGCCTGCGCTGAGCGTTTCCTATGCCGATAACCAGAAAACCTATCAACGTTATCCGAACAGCCGCGATGTGAGCACGGCCGTTCAGC
Source organism: Niabella beijingensis (assembly GCF_020034665.1). NCBI lineage: Bacteria > Pseudomonadati > Bacteroidota > Chitinophagia > Chitinophagales > Chitinophagaceae > Niabella > Niabella beijingensis. Next base: position 2,645,976 of record NZ_JAIQDI010000001.1, read on the forward strand.
ACCCTATTGATACAAAAGATCTGAAAGACCGCACTGCCAGGGGGTTGAATACAACGTTCTACGTGTATTGCGGTAATAATTTCCCCAATCAGTTCACCTTTTCAGATCCGGCAGAGTCTGCATATATGGGCTGGTACGCGATGGCAGCCGGCTATAACGGTGTGCTGCGCTGGGCGTTCAATTCCTGGGTGGAGCAGCCGCTGGTAGATTCACGTTTCAGAACATGGCCGGCGGGGGATACCTATATCGTATACCCGCAGGCCCGCAGCTCCATCCGTTACGAGCGGCTGCTGGAAGGTATCCAGGATTATGAGAAAGTGCGGATCGTAAAGAAGCTGCTGGAACAAAACCAGGATAATACCCGGCTGAATGCCCTGAATGCAGCTATTGAAAAACTGAATAACAACAAGCGTCATGATGGCTGGAACAATGATCTGAATGCCGCGAAAGAGCTGTTGAATGATATTGCCGCATCACTGGGAAAATAGATCTTTTTAATTTGCAGGAACCTGCTCACCAGCCGGATCCCCGCAAAAGGCCGGAGCTTGATGTCATTACTCTGTGTATAATGTGATCGATGACGGGTAGTTGATATTTATGAAACCGGATCATTGGATAAGGTATAATGCTTTTTCCAGATCGACATCTTTTTTGGTAGTAACATCCTGCGGTGTATATGCAACCGTATAGTCCGGTATTATGCCATGACCATATACCGGATCGTTCAGTACAGATTTTAAACGCAGCCATGGAAACTCAACAATAATACCAGTGTTGGGCAGGGTCAGGTGTTGCAATGTGCCTCCGCTGCAACCTTCAGAACCACCGGCCGTTTCGCGACCGATAAAGAGGACCTTTTTACAATACTTTTTTATAATAGCAGCCGAATGTGCGCCGGAGGAGAATGTGGCTCCATCAATCAATACAAACAGGTTGCCATTATAGTGATTGGTTTTGTTTAAGGATGTTTCACCCAGCAACCGACCAAATGCAGGTCTAAAATCGTATTTGTAATGCCCCCCTTCTATAACCCCGGTTGGTTGAAAGCTCTGGTAAAAGCTTTCGGTCCGTGTTAAATCAAAATAGCGGGCAAACCGGTTTCTGGCCGGATCCGGCACACGGGTCCAGATAGCACCTACCGTTTGAAACGGTGTGTCTGCCAGATATGTCATAAGATTTGCCGCTATCCTGATATCGCCTCCTGTATTGTGTCTCAGATCAATTATGAGGTTTTTGATCCCCCTGGCGTGTATTTCTTCAAATGCTTTTTTGAAAATAGTAGTATCCGTATATTGATAACTGTGTACCTCAAAACAGGCAATAGCCTTGTTTTTAAAAAAACGTAACGGCAGGTAATCCGTATTTGAGGAAGCGGTCCATCCGGCATAATTTTTTATTTCATTTACAGGTTCCGCCGGAGGAGTTGCCGAAGACAAGGTATCTACTGATCGTGTTTTTATTTTACCACCGGTTGTCCGAACGGTGATAGCATAGGGCGGGATCCAGTGGTAATACTTATTACAGGCGTCTTCAAAGCCATCGTATTCACTTAAAAACAGTTCTTTAAAGGTCATATTATTGCCGTCGGCAGCATACAGATCGCTGCCATGTTGTATAATTTCAGATACCGGCACACGATTCATGGTCAATAACTCATCGCCTGTAATCAGCTCCCTGGTCTGATGGGTCGTTACCCACACCCTGCCCTCTCTGACGAGGACCTTAAAAGGCAAATGAGGTGTTCTGTCTGCCGGGGACGGCGTGTAGTTTTGGGAATGTTTTAGCTGCGTGTGTCCGCATTTAAGCGCACTTATAAACGGGTAAATGGTGGCGATAAAATCATTCTCCGACATTGGTTTGTCAAGCAACGCTGCCGTGCGCTTATATAGTTGAAGCATACGGTCCTTCGGGGTGTACAAACCAAAGGCAGGATGTATTTCCTGAATACTGCTCCAGAGAACAGACAGGTCTTCCCGCATGCCTTGGACTGAAAGTAAATTACGGGAATTATTCATCCCCGGGCTATTGGTATGGGCGCTCTCCCTGCTATCCGGTTCTTTGCAACCAGCAGTGATAAAAAATGAAATCAAAGCGAAGTTTATGATTTGCAGCAGTATTTTTTTTGCTGATCCCTTTCTCATGATTGAGTTCCTTTTGAAATGAATAAAGCTACGCGGAAAATCCGGATCAAAGCTATTTTCTGCGGGTTGTTTATTCCGGCCCTGCTGACGTAGGGTAATAAGATGAGTTATGGCTGGGGCAAATCTTATTTTGCTAATTTTGGCAAAACAAATTAATTGGGATCTTGTACCACTGGAATCAACGGCAATAAAACAATGAAAAACAAGAAGCGGTTTTTTGTCCTGTTACTGCTCCTGCCGCAGGTGCTTCCTGGGCAGACCAAAATAAAAGAAAAAGAACTGTTTATCGATTTTGCGGCGCGGGATACCACTATTCCTCCCGGCGAGGATTTTTTTCGATATGCCAATGGCCACTGGTTAACCCATACACCGATTCCGGCTACCGAAACCAAGTGGGGCTCTTTTTATGAATTGAGAGATCTGACGCTGGACCGGCTTCGTGCGGTTATAGAGAAACCCGCTGATCAGCTACAGGAGGAAGGTATTGAACAAAAGGTGAATGACCTGTACCGGAGTGGAATGGATACCCTGCGGCTCGAAAAGCTGGGATTTGAGCCGATCCGCCGGCACCTGCTGCGGATCGCTTCTGTCAGCAATAAGAAGGCACTGATCGGGGAAATTGCTACCGCTTTAAAGATGGGACAATCTGCAGTGATCCGTTTCAGAGCGGATCCGGACGAAAAGAACAGTGCTGTTATTACCGCACATTTTGATCAGGCTGTTTTGGGTTTGCCGAGCAAGGACTATTACGTAAAAACTGATGCGGCCACAAAGCAGATCCGCCGGCACTATGCGGATTATATTGCAGCGTTGTTTTCACTCACAGGAGACGACCCGGCCACGGCAAAGCAAAACGCGGGTATTGTGCTGGCGATGGAAACCAGGCTGGCCAACGCGTCCCGGTATCCCGCCGAATTGCGGATACCGGATTCCAATTATTATAAATATGCCGTTACAACGCTGGATCAGCAATACCCTGCCCTGCAGTGGAACCTTTTATTGAATGCGTTAGGTATCCGGCAGGATTCCTTGGTACTTGGTCAGCCTGAATTTTACCGGGCCCTTAACGCAATGGTAGCAACAGCGCCGTTACAGCATTGGAAAATACTGTTGCGGTTTTACGAGATCCATTGTAATGCAGATTTCCTGAGTGCTGCCTTTGTTCAGGCACATTTCCTTTTTTATGGGAAGGAACTCACAGGCCAGGAATCCCTGAAGGAACGGTGGAAGACCGTATTGAATGCGATTGATGTAAATTTTGGAGAGGCGTTGGGCCGATTGTATGTCAGCAATTATTTTCCTCCTGAGGCAAAAATGCGCATGACCGCTCTGGTAAACAATCTGCAGAAAACGTATCAGGAACGGCTTCAGACGCTGGACTGGATGAGCGACAGCACCCGGCAAAAGGCAATTGCCAAGCTGAATGCCTTTATAAAAAAGATCGGGTATCCCGATGTGTGGACCGATTACGGATTCCTGAAAATTGACCGGCATGCCTATCTGGCAAATATAGCGGCCTGCAGGGCCTTTGAATTCAGAAAGAACTGCGCTAAAATAGGCAAACCCACGGACAGGACCGAATGGCACATGACGCCCCCTACCATTGATGCTTACTATAATGCCCAGCACAATGAGATTGTTTTTCCGGCAGGCATCCTGCAGCCGCCTTTCTTTTTTATGAACGCGGATGATGCGGTAAATTACGGAGCGATCGGTACGGCCATTGGTCATGAAATGACACATGGATTTGACGACGAAGGACGGCAGTACGATGCGGAGGGAAACCTGCGCAACTGGTGGTCTTCGGGGGATGCGGCCCGGTTTGTGCAGAAAGCACAAATGGTAATCGACCAGTACAATCATTCCAAAATATTGGACAGCCTGCCTGTGAACGGGGTGCTGACATTGGGAGAAAACATTGCGGATATCGGTGGTCTCGCGATCGCCTATGAGGCGTTTAAAAAAACAGAGCAGGGCAAAGGTGATCAGCGGATAGACGGACTAACTCCCGATGAGCGTTTCTTCCTGTCCTATGCGCGGATCTGGCGGATAAAGAATACGCCCGGAACTGCCCGCCTGCGGCTGAGCACGGATAAACATGCGCCTGAAAAATACAGGGTCAACAACCCGTTGTCCGATTTTACACCTTTTTATAAAACGTTCAAGGTACAGCCCGGACAAGGAATGTATCGGCCGGAGCCGCTCCGGGTTCACATCTGGTAATGGAACATAAGAAGAAAAGCGGGCATTTCTGCCCGCTTTTTGTTACAGAAAAAACAGTGTAGGCATTACAATTTCTTCTGATAAAAACTGCATTTGATTTTGCAGGAAGGAGCGGTGCTAAGGAAACGATAAGGAACATAATTCCCTTCGGCATCATAGTATTCGGCCAGCAGCTGTTTTGCACTGTCAATGCTTATTTCTCCGCCTGCTCCGGAAATTTCTCCCGGCGGTCAAAAACCCTTGCTGCAGCACCGGCTGCCGGTGATTTGAAGTTTATAAAAATATAAGTATTATTGCCTCCGATATCGCCGAAACGGATCAATTAATTACGTCAAAATGGGTCTAACATCACTCTCTGGTGAAAAGGAGTTGCTGGTAAAAATTGCGGAGGGAGATAAACAAGCGTTTACAACATTGTTTAATCACTACCAGGGATTCGTATTCGGTTTTGGAAAGCGGCTGACCCGCTCGGACGAGCTGGCCCTTGATATTGTACAGGAGGTATTTTTAAAGTTATGGCAGTCCCGGAAGACCCTGGCCGGAATTGAGGTCTTTGGCGCTTATCTGAACCGGCTGGTCCGGAATCACTCATTGAATGTACTGCGCACATTGTCCCGGCAGATTCAGCCGGAGCAGGATCTGGGCCTTGCGGAAATTCCGGAGGATACCACGTTAAAACAGATCGACTATCAGGAAATAGTAAAAGTGGTTGCGGAAGTGGTAGACACACTCCCTCCGCAGCAGCGGCTGGCCTATCAGCTTTGTCACCAGCAGGGACTCAAATATGAGGAAGCCGCGGAAAAAATGCAAATTTCTCCAAAAACGGTCCATGTACATATGAAATACGCCCTTGCCCGGATCCGCGAGCACCTGAAAAGGAATTCAATAGGATATCCTGCGCTTATTTTTTTGCTGTTGCGGGAGATAAACTGACGCCTTAAAAAAAAAAATCATTTTGATTACCCCGGCCTGATGTAAAAGGTGTCAATTATATTATAAGGCGGGATTGATCATTATACGTTCAATAAACGAAGATGAATAAAAGCAGATCCAGGCTCCGGGAGTTGTTGAACCGCTACCTGTCCGGAAGCGGGTTAACCGAAATTGAAGTGGCTGAATTATGGGGCTTTATAGATGACCCGCTGTATGCATGGGAGCTGAAAGCATTGCTGGGCCAGGCATTTGAGCATCAAACGGATGACCATCCTCTTACTGACAGCCAGCGAAGGAATGTGCTGAACCGTATTTTTGAAAAGGAGGATAGCCGGAAGTTTCGGAAGCGATGGGTATATCAGTGGCCGCGTTTTGCTGCCGGTATCGCTGCTGTGTTTGCCATTGTATGGGTAAGCGTTTACCTGTTCAAAACATCGGACACGGGCGTTCCGGATAAAAGCCATCCTGCCGTTCGGGTTACAGACGTTGCACCGGGTAAAGTGGGCGCCACGCTTACATTGTCAAACGGTAAAACGATCCGGCTGGGAGCAGTGGCCAACGGAGAAATTGCTGAGGAGAACGGGATCCGGATCCTTAAAACAGACGACGGACAGCTGGTCTATGAAATGGGATCCAATACCGCGGATACAGAACACATCAATACCCTGAGCACGACGGCAGGTGAGACCTATTGCATTGTCTTACCCGATCGCTCAAAAATATGGATGAACGCGGCTTCCGGTTTAACCTACAAGACAGGGCTTTTTGAGAAAGGGGTGCGGAAGGTGCGGCTGGAGGGAGAGGCTTATTTTGAAGTAGCCAAGGACGCCGCCCATCCTTTTATCGTGGAAACCGGGGGACAACAGGCGGAAGTACTGGGCACCCATTTTAATATTAATGCTTACAGAGAGGAAGGGAACGTAAAAACAACCCTGCTGGAGGGGCGTGTAAAGGTGGCGGGTAACGGAATGGAAAAGATCATTAAGCCGGGCGAGCAGGCCGAGCTGGTTGCCGGGCGTATTAAAGTGAGGACCGTACAAACAGCGGATGTTATCGCCTGGAAGAACGGCTTTTTCAGCTTTGATAATGAGGATCTGGAAGCCGTAATGATGAAGATAGCAAGGTGGTATAAGGTCCGGGTGCAGTTTGATGCGCCGTCATTGAGGCAGGAGACCTTTTACGGAAGTGTAAGCCGCTTTGAAAATATCTCCACGGTGTTGAATGCCCTGGAGCGTACAGGAGTAGTTACTTTTCAGGTGGAAGGGAATACCGTTACTGTTAAAAAGAAATAACAGATGCCGGTTTGCGATAAAGAAGACCGGCTATTTGCGCCATACAGAATGATTTTAAACCAACTAAAAATGAAAAGGAACGATGAATGCCATTTCCCTGATGAGGGGAGAATATCAAAGTAAAAGGACTCCGACAGCCATCGAAGCCCTTTTAAAATCTGTTTGCTGAAACCATTATTTCAAAACAAGCGCCCGTACCGCATTCCGCTAAAAATACAGGTACGGAGCGCCATTAACAGACCATCAAATGTATAAAAAAAATACACAACAACTTTGCGTGCCGCCAAGCTGCATTAAAAAAATGCTACGGATCATGAAGCTGACAACTGTCTTATTAATCATCACATTTATGGAGGTAAGTGCTGCATCACATGGCCAGCACCTTACCATTTCCAACAGGAATATCAGCCTGAGCCGGGTAATCAGTGAAATAAGGACACAAACGGGTTACGGAGTGCTTATTTCAACAACAAGATTTAAAACAGACCAGAAGCTAAACCTGAATTTCAGGAATGCACCCCTGCGGGAAGTACTGAATAAAATTACCGGAGAGATGGGGCTGACTTACACAATCGAAGACAGGACCATTGTGATCCGGCCCCGGCCCTTGCAGGACGCAGGTGTTATTCCTGTTGCCGCAGCCCCAATAGTTATTTCGGGGAAGGTTACCGACGAAAGCGGTCAGCCGCTCCAGGGGGTAACGGTTACCGTGCGCAGTTCGGGCAGCTCGGTGGTCACGGATGCCCGGGGTGCATACAGGGTGCAGGTGGCGGATAAGAACGACCTGCTGACATTTTCTTATGTGGGTTATATAACGGTTGACGCTCAGGTAAACAAAGGCGGGGAGATCAATATGACATTGAGGCCGCAGAAAAATGAGCTCGATGAGATCGTTGTGATCGGGTACGGGACCGCTACAAAAAGGGATCTTACAGGGGCTTCGGCCCGGGTGCGCTCCGAGGAAATCAATGCGATCCCTGCAGCCAACGTATTACAGGCACTGTCCGGGCGTGCTTCCGGTGTACAGGTGTTGCAGAACAACGGATCTCCGGGAGGAGGCGTTAGTGTCCGTATCCGGGGCGCCAACTCTATTCAGGGAAGCAATGAACCCCTGTATGTGGTAGACGGGTTCCCGGTTTCCGGAAACAATCCTACTGTTATCAACAATACAGATATAGAAAGCATCGATATCCTTAAGGATGCTTCTGCTACGGCTATTTATGGTTCCCGCGGCGCCAACGGCGTAGTACTCATTACCACCAAACGGGGAAAGGCCGGCCGGACGAGGATCGATTTTGAAAGCAGCTACAGCATTCAATCGCTGCGCAAGAAACTCGACCTGATGAATGCGAAGGAATACGCGCTGTTTTACAACGAACAGGCAGCTAATGATAAACTGGATCCTTATTTTACACAGGAACAAATAGACGGTTTTGGCGAGGGGTACGACTGGCAGGGACTGGTATTTACAAAAGCACCGATGACGCAGAACAGTCTTACGGTAAGCGGAGGGAATGATAAGACGCAGTTCTCGCTTTCCGGAAGTGTTTTTTCTCAGGATGGCATTATTAAAGGCAGCGATTATAAACGGTATTCGCTTCATACCAACCTTCAGCATACGATCAGTGAAAAATTCAATGTTACTTTTTCCGGAACCTTCTCCCGGTTAAAGACCGGTCGCAAGGATAGTGAGGCCGGGGTCCGGGGGGCCTCTATGATCGCCTCTTCAATTTCGGCACCACCCACCCTCACTCCTTACAAAGAGGAGGGCACTTACACGGTGTTGGCGGGCGCCTACCCTTTTGTTGCACCGGATATGGTGAACCCACTTAATTTCATTAATGAACAGTCAAAGATCACAAAGGCCAATGTAGTGCTTGCCAATGCGGCCATTAATTATCACCCGGTAAAAGACCTGACCATAAAAGTACTGGGCGGTATAGAAAACCGCGACGACCGCACGGATACGTATACCAGCACCAATTTTGTCAACTCCCTGGGTGTGGCCGATGTGAGCACCAGCCAGTTTACCAGCCTACTGAATGAAAATACGATCACGTATGATAAAAGGATCAATGACCATCATATCACCGCGTTGGCGGGTCTTACCTACCAGGATTTTTTAACCACATCGTTAAGTGCCAGGGGTACGGGTTTTCTCAGTGATATTTCCGGGACCAATGACCTGGGTTCTGCCGGCGCGCCCGGTGTCCCGCAATCGAATTATGCAAAATCCGTATTACTATCTGCGTTGGCACGGGTTAATTACAACTATGGCAGCAAATACCTGGCAACAGTAAGCTTCCGCAGAGACGGGTCGTCCCGTTACAGCACGGGCAATAAATGGGGGAGTTTTCCTTCCGCGGCCCTCGCCTGGCGGATATCACAGGAGCCCTTTATGAAAACGGTCGGGTTTATTTCTGATCTGAAACTGCGGGCCAGCTGGGGTTATACTGGAAGCCAGGCGATCAGCCCGTATGCTACGCTGAGCCTGCTGTATTCGGGCAAGACGGTTTTTGGCGACGGACTGGCCACTACCTATGCTCCGGATGTCACGCTGCCCGGCGATCTCAAATGGGAGACCACGGAGCAAAAAGATATCGGCTTTGATATCGGCCTGTTTGAGAACCGGCTGATCATTACGGCAGATTATTACATAAAAAATACCCGGGACCTGCTCAATTCCGTGAAGCTGCCGTCATCGATGGGATTTACCAGTACCATACAAAATGTAGGGAAAATAAGGAACAACGGATTTGAACTGGGTATCGATGCGCAGGTGCTTACAGGTGCATTCAAATGGAACCTGGCGCCCAATATTTCCTTCAACCGGAACAAAGTAGTTAAACTCTACGGCGGGGAAGATATCCTGGGCCATAACATTGGCCTGCTGATCGTGAATGACTATAGTAATATTCTGAGGGAAGGTCGCCCGGTGGGCCAGTTCTGGGGATATGTGGAAGAAGGGTATACCGACCAGGGGCAGATCAGATTTAAAGATCTGAACGGAGACGGAGCCATTACTGCTGACGATAAAACCTATATCGGTGACCCCAATCCCGATTTTACTTATGGTCTGAATTCCGCCTTCTCCTATAAAAACCTTTCATTAACTCTTTTTCTGCAGGGATCAAAAGGGAACGATATTTTTAATACCAGCGCTATTGGCAATACCATGGATTATGGATATGGGGTGAACATGCCCAAAGAAGTATATTATAATCACTGGACGCCTGATAACCCCAATGCAAAATATCCCAGGATCAGCTACAACACCGGGGTGAGGGTTTCGGACCGGTTCGTGGAAGACGGATCGTATATGCGGCTTAAAAATATTGAATTGGGTTATAGTCTGCCTGTGCAGCAATGGCACCTTAGCTGGCTGCAACGGCTGCAGGCCTATGTAAGCGGACAAAACCTGCTTACGTTTACCAAATATTCCTGGTGGGATCCGGAAGTGAATTCCCAGGGATCCATTGGGTATGATTTCCATACCTATCCCGTAGCCCGTTCCATCACTTTTGGCATACGTGCCGGATTTTAAACATTAAAAACGTCTTGCAATGAATCGTAATTTTAAATACAATCACCTGTTCATTTTTTTTATTGTCTTATTCGCATTGTCGTCCTGCAGTAAATTGCTCGAAGAGCATGCCAAAACACCGGCGGTCGAAAATTTCTACAATACCCAGGCCGAAGTAGAGGCTGCCATAGCGGCTATTTATCGCCCACTCCGGATCGATGCGTTTCCCAATTATTTTGCAACACTCGAGTGTCAGTCCGATTACAGTTACGGCCGGGGAAGCTGGGCACAGATGAACGAGTTCCAGGGCTTTAATGATGCAAATACTACACGGGTCGGAAGCTTCTGGGTAAGTTTTTATCTCGGTATCCGGAATGCCAACCTGGTGATCGGTAATGTTCCCAACGGTACGATACTTAGTGATTCCGACAAGGGCCGGTATATTGGCGAAGCAAAATTTTTAAGAGCGTTTATCTACTTCCAGCTGGTAAGGAACTGGGGCGGTGTGGTACTGCGGACGGAAAAGAACCTGGATGTTCCGCCAGTGCCCAGGAGTACCGAGGCCGAAGTATATGATCTTATCCTGAGTGATCTGGCCGACGCGGAGACCAACCTGCCGGATATGCCGGCAGCTGCAGGGCATCCCTCCAGATGGACTGCGAAAACACTCCTGGCGGATGTATACCTGCAACAGAAAAAATATGCGGAAGCAGCACAAAAATCAGATGAAGTGATCCAGTCCGGTAAGTACGCACTGGTACCCGTAACCAGCGCTGCCGAATACATCACCAAATTATTCGGACCGGAGGTGATCACCTCTGCAGAAGATATACTATCGCTGAAATACATGCGGCTTGCCGGGCAGGGCAATAACATGCTCTGGATCACAAATCATCCCAGCTCCGGCCTGTTTCCGGCCGGCGGCGCTTATGCGATCTATAGTGATAAAACCAACCCCGTATATGCGGGCTGGGATGCTGCTGATAACCGCAAGGGGTTATGGGATAATATTACTTTCGGTCTGGGGGCTAACACCCTGGTCAGCTCCAAGTACCAGGACAAAGACGCTGTAAGCAAGGACGGTGCGGGTACCGACCTGCCGGTATACCGGTATTCGGAATTGTTGCTGCTCTACGCAGAAGCCGCTAATGAAGCCAGCAACGGGCCTACAGCTGCTGCTGTTGACGCCCTGAACCAGGTACACCGCAGGGCCTACGGATATGACCCCAAAGCGGCCTCCCCGGTCGATTTTAAAATAACGGATTACGACAAGACGGGTTTTCTGGCGCTGATCATGAAAGAGCGGGGATATGAATTCCAGTTTGAAGGAAAGCGCTGGCTGGAACTGAAACGGACCGGCAAGGCAGCCGAAATCATTAAGGCGGTAAAAAATATTACGATCGCAGAAAAAAATTATCTCTGGCCGATCCCTTTGTCAGAGATGAACTACAATACCGCGCTCGATCCTGTTAAAGATCAGAACACCGGATATTAAAGCGATTAACGAATCCATATCTGCAGTCTGCATTACCGGGCAGTACCGTTGCCGGAGGATACCGGATCCGAAGCCGGTCTGAAACCGATCGGGCGATGCATGCGCATCAGCACCGGTTGAACGATAAACAAATTTTCAACGTATAAAACTGAAACATGAAAGATCAAAATAAAAAAAGCCGTCGTCATTTTATCCGTACCGCCGCTGTGGCAGCCACCGTTGTTCCTGGTTTGTGTGCTGTGCCCGGAGCAGGCGCCACCGCATTTTTCCTGGAGCTGACCGGGTGGCAGGCGGCCTTTGACATTGTTGTTTACGGGGCCACGCCCGCGGGTATTACAGCGGCCGTTGCGGCGGCTCGCGAAGGGCGGTCTGTTGCCCTGATCGAACCATTGGCGATTGCCGGCGGAATGATGAGCGGAGGACTGGCATTCAGCGATTCCAACCAGATGTTCCGTTCCATGCTTGGCGGCCTTTTTGAAGAATTTCATCAGCGGGTGGAAAAAGTATATGCAGACCGCGGCATTGTGCTGAACTACCGTGTGCAGGAAAAAGATACCAGGCACTGGACCTATGAGCCTCATGTGGCGGAACTTGTTTTTAACGGCCTTTTAAAAGAGGCCGGCGTGCAGGTGTTCCTTAATGAAACACTGACAACCGTAACCACCAGACGGAAAGCCATTGAACAGCTTAAAACAACATCCGGAAAATCGTATAAAGGAACAGTCTTTATCGACGCCAGCTATGAAGGCGATCTGATGGCTGCCGCAAAAGTAAGCTACCGGGTGGGGCGTGAAAGCCGGGAAGAGTTTGGAGAATCACTTGCGGGGGCGGCGTATCCAAAGCAGGCCGTGGCAGCGATGGCATTGAATGCGCAGCAAAAACCGCTGCCCCTGATCAGCGGCACCACCCTGCCCGCAGCAGGTGCCGGCGATCATCGCATCATGACCTACAGTTTCCGTCTCTGTTTGTCGGAAGATCCTGCCAACAGCGTTCCCTTTACTGCGCCGGAGGGATATGATGCCGACCGGTATGAACTGTTCCGCCGGTATTACAGGATCGCCCCTGAAAGCGGCATCCCGCTTGATCTCTATCCCATTCCGGGCAACAAACTGGACGGGAACAATGGCATCGGCCGGCAATTGTCCAGTGGTCTTGTGGGGGAGAACTGGGATTATCCGGATGCCGGTCCGCAGCGCAGAAAGGAAATATGGAAGCAGCATGTTACTTATACACAGGGTCTCCTGTATTTTCTGATGACGGACCCGGCAGTTCCGGAGGCAGTAAGAATGCGGATGAAAAAAATGGGATACGCCAAAGATGAGTTTGCCCTGTACGATCATTTTCCACCGGTGCTGTATGTACGCGAAGCCCGGCGGATGGAGGGTGCGTATTTCCTGACACAAAAAGACATCCTGGAAAATAAAGAAAAGCCGGATCCGATCGGCGTGGGCTCCTTCCCCATCGACTCGCACGATTGTCAGCGTATTGCAACTCCCGGCGGCGGGTTCATAAATGAAGGAACCATTTTCCCGGCAGAGACGCGGGTCGGGGCGCGGGGGATCGCCTACCAGATCCCCTATCGCTGTATGCTGCCGAAAGCGGAGGAATGTACCAATCTGCTGGTTCCGGTTTGCGCCTCGTCTTCACATGTGGCCTTCAGTTCTTTGCGGGTAGAGCCGGCCTGGATGGTAATGGGAGAAAGTGCCGGCATTGCCGCAGCCGTAGCTGTTGAGAACCGGGTCACCGTACAAAAAGTGGATACAACACAGCTGGCCACCCGGCTGAAAGCAAAAGGACAGGTGCTTCATTTTTAACGGGACAATTAATATCTTTCCGGGTAGATCTGCCTGGGTTGTACTTGCTGTTCCGGGATCAGGAGCGGGCCAGGCGTATATAATCAATATATGGTACGTTACAATTTATGGTTACTGGCCGGACTGTTTCTGGCAACGAGTACAAGGGCACAGAAAAATGCGGCTCCGTCGGAATTGCGGGTAGACCTGGTTTGCCATGCAGACAAAGTAGGGCAGAATGGTTTTGTTACAGATCGCAACCTGGAACAGGCAAGACTGGAGCCGGCCGTTTTTCAGACAGCGCGTATTGCCAGTAAAAAGCCTTCATTTTCCTGGATCATGAACAGCAGAAAATCGGGGGCCCGTCAAACGGCCTACCAGGTGCTGGTGGCATCTTCGGTTCAGCAGCTCCGGTCGGGCACGGGCAATATCTGGAACTCGGGCAAGGTAAGCACCTCCCGTCAACTGGGAGTTGCTTACGCAGGAAAAGAGCTGCACCCCAATACGGTGTATTACTGGATGGTACGGTTGTGGGACGAAAAGGGTATGCCCACAGCGTTTTCCGCGCCGGCTGCTTTTCTTACCGACAGCCTATTAAAGCCCTTTGAGGTACCCCGTGTGCCGCTTGTAAAAACGGTGCAGCAACCGCAGGAAAGCAGGACGCTGGATAAAGGGAATTTATTTTATGATTTTGGAAAGGCGGCATTCGGGCAGCTTGGTCTGATGGTGGATGCAGCCGGAGACCAGGATACACTGCGGATCCATGTGGGAGAAGCTGTTGACGGAAGCGGCGCCGTTGAAAGAAAGCCGAAAGGAACGATCCGGTACCGCTTGCTGACCCTGCCATTAAAAAAAGGATTGCACCGCTATGATCCGGTTTTTCCCGCCGATGCGCGCAATACGGGCAGCAAGGCCATACCTATGCCGGGATATATCGGTGAGGTATATCCCTTCCGTTATGTGGAAGTGGAACGAACAGCGCCTTCGGTAACTATAAAATCACTGCAGCGACAGGCGGTGAATTATCCGTTTGATGATGATGCGGCTGTATTTGAAAGTTCCGATACCCTGATCAACCGGATCTGGGAGTTGTGCAGGTACACGATCAAGGCCACCAGCTTTACCGGGTTATATGTGGATGGAGACCGCGAGCGGATCCCGTACGAGGCGGATGCGCTTATTAACCAGCTCTCGCATTATGCAGTGGACGCGGAATTCAATATGGCCCGGCGCTCGCTGACCTATCTGGTCTATAATGCCACCTGGCCTACGGAATGGTCCCTGCAGAACCTGCTGATCGCCTGGAATGATTATCTGTATTCGGGAGACATCCGCACCGTTAAAATGCTCTACCAGGAACTGAAGCCCAAATTATTACTGGCATTGGCCCGGCCGGACGGACTGATCAGCACCCGTACCGGTAAACAGGACAGTGCTTTCGCAAGGTCGATACACCTGAGCAGCTTTGATGGCAACGTGGTGCTGAAGGATATTGTGGACTGGCCGCAAAAAGGTGGGTTTGGGTTGCCGCCCTCGGCCCCGGGAGAATCGGACAGTTTTGTATTCACGGATTATAATTCGGTGGTGAATGCCTTTCATTATGAGGCATTGGTCTGTATGAAAAAGCTGGCGCTGGCTTTGGGCGAACAAACGGATGCCCGTTTTTATGAAGCGCGTGCAGCCGGCGTAAAACAATCATTCGGGCGCAGCTTTATTGATCCGGATTCGGGAATTGTAAAGGACGGGGAGAACACCGGACACAGCTCGCTGCATGCCAATATGATGGCGCTGGCTTTTGGCCTTGTGCCGGAACAGCATAAGGCTGCGGTACGTTCCTATATCCGCAAAAAAGGAATGGCCTGCAGTGTATATGGCGCCCAGTTTTTGCTGAGCGCACTGTATGATGCCGGGGAAGCCGCTTATGGACTGGAGTTGCTGACAGCAACCGGCAAACGCAGCTGGTACAATATGTTGCGTACGGGTGCTACAATGACAACCGAAGCATGGGATACGGAATATAAAAATAACCAGGACTGGAATCATGCCTGGGGCAGTGCCCCGGCTAATATTATTGTAAGCCGGCTGATGGGCATTACGCCCCTGTCTCCGGCCTTTGGTCTTATACAAATAAAACCACAGCCGGGACCGCTTCGCCGGGCTCAGTTGCAGCTGCCTACGCTGCGCGGAAGGGTACACGTTTCTTTTGACAATATTACAGCATCCTTCCATATGGAAACCCTCCTGCCTGCCAATACCCGGGGTGTGATTTATTTGCCTAAACGGTCAGACTCGGACCAGGTGTTCCAAAACGGGAAAAAGATCAGTGCTGCATCCGATGGCGATTTCTGGTTTGTTAAGGATGTACCATCCGGAGCGGCGACCTGGACCGTGAATTATTAGAAATATGGAAGGGTGCATTTCTTCCATGACCCGGCCCTGTTTTTGAGTCATACAGTTGCAAGGAATGATTGTCTTTAAAAAAAGAATTGGATACTATTATTATTTTTCGTTTCATCAGAAAATATAAAAAACTGTTCAGGATAGCAATGTATGCATTGTAACAACATCTGATGTTTAAACAGTGAAACCCGCTGCAGTGGCTGATTGCGCTGTTATTTACTGGCCGGTCTGTGCAGCAATTATTTTCTTTCCAGTATTTCCCGATTTCGTAACAGATAAAGAGAAACATACTTTTAGTTTTGCACCGCCTTACCAGACGGTAAGGGTTTACCAAAAGAAAGGTGCTATGTTTAAACAAAAAGTCATAAAATTATCTGTTGTATTATTTTGTGCCGTGCTGGTTTCAGCATTGGCAAATCGTGTAGTTGCCCAGGCAAAACAGACGGGTGTGATAGAAGGCCGGATATTGAGTGCTGATAATCAGCCGCAGGAAAATGTTATTGTGGTGCTGATGCCTTCAGAACGGCAAACCATGTCGGATGACAATGGTCATTTTGAATTCAGAAATATACCCTACGGCCAGTATACGGTTTCCGTTAAGTCGCTTGGAGTAACGGCATCACCTGTATCGGTGGAGCTGAATGCCGGTAAGGCAGCAGCAGCCGACATCCTGCTGGAGGAGAATGCCAGTGTGTTGGACCGGGTGGTGGTGTCTTCCTCTTACCGCCATGTCAACAAAAACAGTACCCAGGTAGCAAGGATGCCGCTTACCTATATTGAGAACCCGCAAAACTATGCTGTGGTTCCTAAAGAGCTGCTTCAAACGCAGTTGGTGACTACTACAGAGCAGGCCCTGCTTAATATTCCGGGTGTAAGCAATATGTCCGTTGCCGGTGGAAGCGGCGGGTCTACGCTCACTTTCAAGTCACGCGGTTTTGCGAATGGCTCCGTTATGTACCGGAACGGTGTATCCACCGGGTATGTTGCATTGACAGACCTGTTCAACATCGAACGGATCGAAGCTATAAAGGGCCCCTCCTCCACACTGTTCGGCGGCAACCAGGGCGCTTCCTATGGCGGTGTGTACAACATGATCACCCGGAAGCCGCTGGAAGTAAAGCGGGGAGAAGTCTCCTTTACCACAGGTAGCTATGAAATGGCGCGGGGAACAGTGGACTATAACACACCATTGAACGAAGACAAAACGGCCCTGCTGAGGTTAAACGCTGTTTACGACAACCGGAACACCTTCCAGGAACTTTTGCAGAACAATATCGGCATCGCTCCATCACTGCTGATCAAAGCTACAGACCGGCTTACGCTGCATTTTGACGGCTATTATTATCATAGTGCCCGACCTATTGTGTTATTCGGGTTCAATGCGCCTCCGGGCGCCACGGGCACCAGTTCCTATGAAGGCAATGTCAAGGATCTCGGCCTGGACCCCAAAAATCCTTACTTCAACCCGGACTTTAACAGCAAACAGCAAACACTCGCTGTTAGCGGTCAGGCCGAATATAAATTGTCGGACAAATGGCTTTCCCAAACTAATTTCTCCATTGCCAGAAGTAATAATGAAACACACTATATATCGCTGCGAGCAGACAAAAAAACAACTGAAGACACTACAAGAATTTACAGAAGCATCCTTGAGATGCCTTACAGCCAGCTGTACACACAACAACTCCAGCAGAACTTTATCGGCGACTTTAAGATCGGCAGCCTGAACAATAAATTGCTGATCGGGTTGGATTATTTTAAAACAAATGTAGGTTCCGCAAGGGCGTCATTAACATATGATACCATTCTAACTACAGCTACAGCCGCACAAATGATGATTAAAAAATCTAAAGTGGACAGTCTTGCTGTAAGAGCCCCTTATTCCATAGCCAATAAAAGGGATATTGCCAATAATTACGGCGCATATATTTCTGATGCACTGAACATCACAGACCGGCTGTTGATAATGGCGAGTCTTCGCGTTAACAGGTTTGTTTCAAAAAGTGCTGATTATATGCAGACCTCTTATTCACCCAAGCTCGGCATCTCTTATCAGATCATCCGGAATGCCCTTTCCGTATATGCCAATTACAATAACGGCTATAATAATGTTAACCAGACCGATTCCCTGGGCAACCTGCTGAAGCCGGAATATGCCAACCAGCTGGAAGGAGGTCTGAAATTCGATGTATTGCAACATCGGCTTACCGGTACCATAAGTGTATATGACATCAAAGTTAAAAATAAGGTCCGGGCAGTAGCAGATTACTATGTGCAGGACAACACACAGCGAAGCCGTGGTGTAGATGTAGATATTCTGGCGAATCCCGTGGCTGGCCTCAATATTGCAATGGGCTATGGTTACAATGATATCCGTTATACGAAGTTCAGCGATCCTAAACGTAGAGAACGCGTTGAGGGAAATACGGTAGAAGGTTCTCCATACCATGCAGGAAATATATGGGGAACCTATCAGTTTACTTCCGGAAGATTGAAAGGCGTTGGATTGGGTGCCGGCGGAAATGGGCAAAGCCGGTCTTTTACGAATGATGATAACACAATAGTATTAGACGGGTTCTTTGTTTACGGAGCCAGCCTGTTCTACAATGCGCTTAAATTCAGGATAGGGGCTAAAATTGATAACATCGCCAATAAAAAATACTTTACTTATAATTCCTGGCTGTTCCCCGGGCAACCCAGGATGCTCTCCTTTAATGTTACGTATCGTTTCTAAAATAGAATCGGTATTCCACAGCATAAGCAAAACCGCAGGTTGCGATTATGCCGCTTAATCCATACAGCATGAACAAAAGCAGAAAAACAAAAAAGAAATCGCTGTTCAGGCGAATGGTAGCCTGGATACATCTTTGGCCGAGTATCGTATCGGGAATTATCCTGGTGTTTGTATGCCTTACAGGAACGGTTATTGTGTATGGTGATGAGATCATGGACCTTACTGCGGGTGATGCAAAGTATGTGACCCCTTCGGGCGACCCGAGGATCTCTTCGGAACAGATCAATGAGAATCTTAAAAAACAGTACCCGGGCTATATGGTTTCCGAGTATGTCTTTTTTAAGGACCCCGCCAGAAGCATCCGTATCCGGGCATTCAATCCGAAAGGCCCGTCGCTGGTCATGATCTATATGGATCCCTATTCGGGAAAAGTACTGAAGAAAGATACCTCCATCTACTTTTTTTTCGTAACCGCCCATCTTCACGCATCCTTCCTGGCGGGGGAGGCGGGGCATTGGGTAGTAGCCATTGCTACGATCATATTTACCATAAGTTGCCTGACCGGACTGATACTCTGGTGGCCCAAACGATGGAACAGGGCTACAAGACAGGCCAGCTTTACCATCCGCTGGAAAGCGCGGTTTAAACGGCTGAATTACGACCTGCACAATGTTTACGGATTTTATTCGCTGATCATTTGCCTGGTGTTGAGTGGGAGCGGACTGATCATTTTTTTTGAAAGCCTGATGAACACCACCATCCGGCTTTCCGGAGGAAACCTCCGCGACCTCACAGAGGTCGTGCCCCGGCAGGACAGCACAAAAGTATCGCTGGATATGGTTCCGTTCGCATATAAAGTGCTGGAAACAGATCACCCGGATAAGGAGTCAGTAAGTATCTGGAACTACGACCAGAAAAAACTGGGGGCATTTATTTTTACCTCGGGTAACGTAGGACTGAAAAGCATCTCCGACGCGGATATCGCCGTTTATGACCGGTATAGCGGACAAAAAATTGACATCCCTGCCGGCTCCCTCCGGCATAGAAAAACAGAGAACATCGTGTGGCAGCTGCATATGGGTCAATGGTGGGGACAGCTGGGCAAACTGTCCACGTTCCTGGCAGGGATCATTGCCACCTCCCTGCCCATAACAGGATTTCTGATCTGGTGGGGACGCCGGAACAAGAAAAAGAAGCCGGTCAGAAAAATGGCCGCTGCCGTAACCGCCTGAAAAAACAACAATGAGAAAAAAAGGAATATTGTTACTGCTGCTCTGGTTTAGCATAGTGGCGCAGGCACAGGACCTGAACAATAGTTTTGCTGCAACAAAACTGCATTCCGGAATATTGAATGAGGACCGGGAAGTTTATATATCATTACCCCCGAATTATCAGCATCCCAGGTACCTTCATGAACGGTACCCGGTACTTTATTTTTTTGACGGTGAAACCAGCACCGGGCTTTATAAGGCCGTCACCCAGTTTTTAAGCAAGGGCGTGTATGCCCATATGCCTGAGGTGATACTGGTTGGTATTAAAAATAAAGACCGTACCAAAGACCTGACCCCTACCCGCTCTTCTATCAAATCGCCGGATGACAATACCCGGCAACTCTTTGAGAACAGTGGCGGCAACGATCGCTTTACGCAGTTTATAAAAGAGGAACTGTTCGCCTATATCAATGAACACTACCGGACGGATGGATTTAATATCCTGAGTGGTCATTCCTTTGGAGGCCTTGCTGCTTCCAATATCCTGTTACACCATACCAGTCTCTTCAATGCCTATATATTGATCGACCCGAGTATCTGGTGGGACGAGGGTTATATAGCCCGGGAAGCCACCCGTCTGGTGCCTTTGAAGGAAGATGCTGTAAAAATGGTATATATGGCGCGGGCCAACAATAAGGCAAAATCCGGTAGCCTTGATTCGGGTGATGATACGGCGGAGCGGTTTCACCAGGTACTGTCAAAACATAAGAGCGCTTCGCTGATCTATCAGTATAAGTGGTTTGAGCAGGAAGATCACGGCACGATCCTGCTGCCGGCGCTTTATGAAGGACTGAAATTCATCTTTGATGGTTATGAGGTCGACTTTAAAGAGGTTTCCGACCGGCCTGAAGCCATTATTGACGCGTATAAAAAATTAACTGAAAGAACCGGTCATGCATTCTTACCCTCCTGCCAGAAGCTGGATTTTATCATTGCCTATTTCGAAGCGAACAAAAAGATAAAAGAATCGGAAATCATCCGCCGGCAGCGAAAGCAGCTCTACCCGGAGGAGAAATGACCCGGAATCCGTATTACGGGCTGATGGAATGTGCAACCGTTTGCATCAGGAAACGCCGATTATTCTTATAATTTAGCAGGCAGCAGGATTGCCGTATGAGCAGGGAAATTCTGAAAGCAGCTTCAAAAGGCCCGTCAGTCATGAGTATAACAGCCGCTTTTTGAATTGGCCTGGGCCATGGTATCCGCTTGTCATATAAAACAGATAAAATGAAAAAGGTAAACCGGGTTGTATTTTTTTTCCTGCTGATCGTCATTTCAATGGCTGCGCCTGCACAACAGACCATTCCTGTGATACGTTTTGGGCTTATCGCCGATATCCAGTATGCCAATGCCGACACAAGAGGAACCCGTTTTTATCGTAATTCCCTGAAGAAGCTGGACGATTGTATCCGGGATCTGAACCGGCAGCAGGTGCAGTTTTCACTGAACCTTGGTGACATCACCGACCGCAATCCGGAAGACCTGGACCCCGTACTGGAAGTACTGAAAAAGTCGGAAACGAAGATTTATACCACACCCGGCAATCATGATTACAAGGGCATCCGTAATAACAACGTGTTATACCGGAAACTGGATATGCCCGCTGAATATTATGCGTTTAAAAAAGGGAACTGGCGGTTCATAATGTTAAACACGAATGAAGTGGCGGCTTATTCCAATGTAACGGGTACCTGGAAGGAAAAGGAGCTGGATGCGATGATCAGAAAGATAAAAGCCGCGAATGGACACAACGCGGAAGAATACAACGGGGGCATCAGCAGCAAACAGTTAAAATGGTTGCAGCAACAGCTGCAGCAGGCCGGGAAAAAGGGAGAGCAGGTACTAATCTTCTCGCATCATCCCTTTGGTTGTGCCGATGGGCTGACAGCATTGAACGACAAAGAAGTGATCACACTGGTTTCAAAATTCTCCTGTGTAAAAGCACTTATTGCGGGTCATCACCACGCCGGCACCTTTTGTGAGATCAACAACATACCGTGCATCGTTGCCGAGGGCATGATTGAAACTGCTGATCAGAACTCATATGGACTGATAGAATTGTATGCGGATAAGCTGGTGCTGAGCGGCTATGGCAGGATGACTTCGCGGACGATCCGCTTTAAAGGAAAATAAGAAACCGGGAAGAAAAGCCTTCTTCCCGGGAAGACCCTGAAATGTTTGTTATATTTGAAGAAGCAGGTATTGGCCGCTGCCGGCCGTATAAAAGGGATAAAAATGGATTCAAATACAGCCACAAAAGGAAAAGCAGGCGTGAATGATCACCTGGCCAATGAACGGACATTCCTGGCCTGGGTACGGACCAGTATCGGTATCATGGGCTTTGGATTTGTTGTGGTGAAATTCTCTCTTTTTATCCGGCAGCTGGCCCTGGCCCTGGAAGCGCCGGCCGCCGTGCCGCCCCGCACGGGGTTTTCCCAGCTTATCGGTATCATATTGGTCGCCCTCGGAGGCCTGACCATTCTTTTTGCCTATTACCGGTATCAAAAGATCAGGAAACAGCTTGAGGCCGGAGATTTCAGTCACTCCGACTGGTTGCTGAAGGCAAGTACAGTATTAATATTCCTGTGCAGTATTTTACTGCTGATTTATTTATTCAGGAACATCGGTTAAGAACCATGTGTCCGGATTAAGTCGGAAATGAAATGCCAGCAAAAAACCTGGCTTGCAAACGCAAACCAGGTTTAACAGGAACGATTGTCTCAAACCGCTATCAGATCATTCTTCCACCCAGGAGGCGTTGTAAGCTTCTTTTACCAGGCCGTACATATTGCGCCATCCGTCGCCCACAGAGTTGATGGTCAGGGCCAGTTCCACCTGTGCGGGAAGTTTTACAATGATGGTCTCCAGGCCCAGGTCGCCGATCTGCGGACCTTTTACGCCATTGCGGTCCGAGTATAAAGCGCCGCCGTGTCCGTAAGCGGTGCCGCCTGTTACCGCAAACACTCCGTTCCATCCGAGGCGTTCGGTATCCATCATCTGCTTTTGCTGTTTGGAGAGGAGCTGCTCCGTATGGGTCAGGAATACGATGATACGGGCGAGATCGGTTGTGGTAAGTACAAACCCGCCACCGCCGCAAAGTTCGGTCCAGTCGCCATGAGAGCGGCCTTCCAGTCTTGCAGGGGCCTGGTTCAGCATCTGGAGGGTTTTCCCTTCCACCGGTTTACAGTTGCGGGTGCCTAATCCCGCTTTATCAAAAACATATTCCTGTACGAGAGCGATGTATTGTTTGCTCATCCAGGAGTCGAAGTCTTTTGGAGAAAGTGCCAGCTCCCAGTTCCCGAACGCTACCGGGTTGTTTATTTTGGGCAGCATGGCGCGGAACAGGGCAAAATTTATATTGGAATAGGATGCAGGTGTTTGAGGCGCATTTATCGGACTGCCCACCACTTGTTTTAATGAATCCCAGCTGGTATTGCTGCCTCGTATCCCGGAAGTATGGGTGAGCAGTTGTTTAAAGGTAAGATTCCTGATGTCGTCGTGCTGCGCCCATGATTTGGGCAGCCACATTCCGATCTTTGTGTTGATGCCCAGTTTACGCTTTTCAAGGAGTTTAATGGTAGTGATCGCTGTAAGCGTCTTGGTTATGCTGGCGATGTTTACGTATGCGTCCACGTTTGCAGACAGGTTACCTGCTCCGGGTGTGCTGCCGACACCGAACGCTGCTTTTTCTGCCACCTGTTTGTTTTGCATGATCAGGAACTGGTAGCCGCGGGCATCTTTCAGTTTTTCTTCAAGGTTCTTTTTGAAAAGGGCTGTTTTAAAGACCTTGCCAGGTATTTCAATGGGAAGGTCGGTCTTGTGACAGGAGGTCATGCCTGCTGCTATTGTCAGGCTGAGGGCCGCACCAAGCATTTGTTTTAATGCTATTGTTGCTTTTTTTGTTTTCATTTTGTTTTTGTGTTAAGAGTTGCTGAATGTTTACAAATCAAAAGTAGCGCGCCGTTCAGGCGATCAGCTCCGGCAACTGATCAACAAGGTGTTTGATTTAACGGATACTGCCGATGGTTTAATTGCAGCAGTAAAAATGGATGCAGGCAGGTGCCGCCGGATCCTGCCTGCATCGCTATATCAGGCGATATACAGGATCATCTGTATTTAAGGAAGGGTCTGAATAGATCGGTGAACGGATTGTTTGAACCACAGATCCTTCGCTGGCAGGAGATGAAAACAGGAAATGATTAAGAGGAAGAAAATAATGCGGCTGGATGCAGAAATCAGCGACACTATTTTAAAGGATGTGGTCACCAATGCAGCGGATCCTTCAGGGCCGGCAGGGCACCCCAGCCTGCTGGGCAATCAACTGCTGAATCATTTTAATATTGTATTCGATAACCTCCGGGGAGAGATCTGTTTAACACCCAACGGCAGCAGCAGCACCGTTGTTCAGAAAGAAGGGATTAGAACAAAGAAGAATCCTGTTAAGAAAATTACAGGACGGCGCTTTTATTTTTCCGCATGCTTTTCTTTATGGTTTCCCGGTGCATGGTTCCCCAGGCGGAAAGGGCATCCAGCACGTCCCCCAGGGTTCCGGCGTATTCCGTTAATTCATAGCTGATCACTACCGGTGTGCCGGTAAACACATTGCGGTGTACGAAACCATTCAGTTCAAGGTCTTTCAGTTCAGTGGCCAGTGCCTTTGCAGAGATGCCGTCTATAGACCGCTGCAGCTCATTAAAACGCCTGCTGCCCGATTTTAACGCCACAATGATCCGCAGTTTCCATTTTCCGCCAATGGCATACAGTGCATCACCAACGGCCATCAGGTTAGCATTGCACGCTTCAGCAGACAGGTGTGTATTACAGTTATTAAATTTAGCCATGATCCCGTTGTTTACACTGCAAAGATACAACGACCACTTACATAGTGTATAGTACTTACCTTTTGTTAAGTGCTTACCTTTTGAAAGTGTGTGGTGGTAATTTTGTGTTCTAAATAAAAACAGATTATGGCAAAAACAAAATGGCTGTCGGATCTCACACACAGTGAACTTGGTTTTAAGATCCGGCATTTAATGATCAGTAATGTAACAGGTGCTATCCGGGATTTTCATATTGAGGTGGAAACGCCTGGTGAGGATTTCAGCAATGCACAGATCCGGCTTACCGCTAAGATGGATTCCATATCTACCAATAACGAGCAGCGGGATGAGCACCTCCGGAACGCCGATTTTTTTGAAGTGGAGAAATACCCGGAACTGGAGTTTGTTTCAACCGGCATTATCCGGAGAGATGAAGAATCGTTCGACCTGCGGGGCGACCTTACCCTGAAGGGAGTGACCCGGCCGGTACAGCTGAAAGTAGAACACAATGGCACCACAAAGGATCCCTGGGGCAATGAACGGGCCGGTTTTTCAGTAACGGGCAAAATAGAACGCAGCCAGTGGGGGATCAGTTTTAATTCTGTATTGGAAACCGGTGGTATCGCATTGGGCGAGGATGTTAAGATCCAGAGTGAGCTGGAACTGGTAAAACAGGCGGCAGGGGTTCCTGCTTAAGCAAGGGGATAAAAGGACCGCGGTAAACAGGAAAAGATACGAGCCCGCATACGGAGCGCATCCGCATGCGGGCTTTCAATGGGAGCATTCCTTCCCGGGGGTGAAATGATGGATCGCACTGCGGCGGGTAGTGGCTGCTATTCCGGAAGCAGGCGGCTTATAGGGTCAGTCCGCCGTCCATTACAAATTCAGCGCCGGTAATAAATGCTGCGGGCGTATCACACAGGTAAGCCACCAGCTTCGCCACCTCTTCCGGGGTGCCTGTTCTTTTTAGCGGAATGGAGTCGGCCAGCTGGTTAAAAAGGGCCTGAACCGCCTGGGGATCTGCGCCGGATTTGCTCAGGACCTCCGTTCTTGTGGGTCCGGGACTGATCATATTTACCCGGATCTTCCGGGATGCCAGCTCTGCGGCGGCAGTGCGGGCAATGGAGTTCAGCGCAGCCTTACTGGCCTGGTAAACCGAGCTCAATGGCTGGTGCATGGTGGCAACGATAGAGGATAAAATAACCACGGAAGCCCCGTCGTTCAGCAGGGGAATACATTTACTCAGCGTAAAATAAGCGCCTTTGAAATTGATGTTCATCACGTTGTCGAAATTTTCTTCTGTTGCTGTTTCGATCGGTGCCCGCTCACCGGTGATTCCCGCATTGATGAACAGGATATCCAGTTTTCCGAATTGCTGCTGTACGGCCTGGTACAACCGGTCCGTATCCTGCAGGCTGGCCTGGTCCGCAACAAACGGAAGTGCCCCTGTTTCAGCGGCTGCTTTTTCAATGGCTTCTTTCCGCCGGCCCGTGATCATTACGCTTGCACCGCGGGCTATCAGTTCTTTTGCGGCGGCATAGCCGATACCGCTGTTACCTCCTGTTATAAGGGCTGTTTTCTTCTGTAACATCTTTTTTTAATTTTCAGCAAAGCTATCTCGAAAATGATATACTTTTGTAACCAGTATCACAGAGTATATCAGGTAACACTGTATAATTATGCGTAACCAGACAGAAGAATTAAGGGCATTACAGGACACGCTTTATTTTATCGGCGGAAAATGGCGGATCCCGGTCATCAATGCGATCTGTAACGGCCACCGGCGTTTCCGGGAGATCGAGCGCAGCATCCCGGGGATCACCACCCGGATGCTGTCGAAGGAACTCAAGGAAATGGAACTGAACAACTTGGTGAAACGGACTGTTTATGCGGACACGCCTGTGCTGGTGGAATATGAACCTACCACCTATTGCCGCACTTTCGGGAAGATCATACAGGAAATGATCCGCTGGGGGCGGCAGCACCGGAAAACCATTTTGCAGCAAAAGTAAAAGAAATGATCCGCCGGTTTTCTCCGGCAGTACGCTGAATAATCCCGGTTTTCAAAATAGCGTTTAATTACGGGGCGGTTTTTCTGCCGGCTCCTTAACGGCGCTTTTGCCGTTTTTTAGCAGTACGCTTTTGGGTGCTGCCGGTTTTGCCGTACCGGCGGATTCAGACAAAGAGTGCTGCTCTGAGGGGCCGCCGGGCTCATATATGGGATTATGCGTAGCAGCGTCGTCCTGTATCAATGGCCATTGTTGCCCGGGAACAGACAGATCCCCGGAGACCTGCACCGGAGTTCCGGAAAAGGACAGGAAATGATCCTGTACCCACCCGGTTGAGGTCCCTGCCCCGCTCTGGCAAAACAGAAATGTCATTTTTTTCATTACAACCATATTGCCGGTATATCAGCAAAGGAGCTGTTTTGTTACCCGGATTCTTCCTGTGCCCCGGATAAAAAAATTAGCGTTATTTTACTAAATATATTAGTAATTGATTGTACCTTAGCAGTGGCTGTCAGCCGCCCGTTTATATGGTACAGGCCTCATTTAATAGGATCCTTTTTCAGCAACTGCAGGAGCAGCTGCTGCAGTTGCAGGGACTGCGGGCTCCTGTGGATACAGAGCAGCAGGATATGGGGCTGGGCATCATCAATCGATCCTTTCCGCACCGGTCCTTTCCGTTAAGCGCAGTGCATGAACTTGTGAGCAGTACTCTGCAGGAGGCAGCGGCTACTACCGGCTTTATGGCAGGATTACTTGGTACCTTAATGCAAAGAGGCGCCTGTCTCTGGGTAAGCCGGCACAGGAAGATCTTCCCCCCGGCACTCAATGCTTTCGGAATAATACCGGACCAGGTCATTTTTGCAGAGGTGCCGGATGATAAAAGTGCGCTCTGGACCATAGAGGAAGGGCTGAAATGTGAAAGTCTTGCCGCCGTGGTCGGAGAAGTACAGGAGCTGGATTTCACCGCATCACGCCGTTTACAGCTGGCGGTGGAAAAAAGCCGCGTAACCGGTTTTATCCATCATCACACCAGCCGTGCTACAGAAAATCTTGCCTGTGTATCCCGCTGGCGGATAAGGCCGTTTGCCAGCGTGGCCCCGGAAGGCTTACCTGGTGTGGGTTTCCCAGGCTGGCAGGTGGAATTGTGCAAAATACGTAATGGTCAGCCGGGTGCGTGGCGGGTGCAATGGACGGACCGGGGTTTTTATGTGGTACCCGAAAAAAGTGTAGAGCAGGCCGTTGTTATAAAAAAAGCAGGATAGCATGGGCCGGTATTTATCCATATGGTTCCCCGGTCTTCTTGCCGACAGGGCGCTGCGCCTCCGGCCGGAACTGAAAGACCGGCCATTTATTATTGCCATGCGGGAGCGGGGCCGCCTGATGGTAAAGGCCGCCGGGCCACTGGCGATAGAAAAAGGCATTATGCGGGGAATGGTGGTGGCCGATGCAAAAGCCCTGATCCCGGAATTAAAACTGTTCCATTACCGACCGGGTGCAGAAGAAAGATTGCTGACTGATTTAACGGTATGGTGCCTGCGCTTCACCCCGGTTGCGGCAATAGATCTGCCGGATGGCATTCTGCTGGACATCAGTGGCTGCCCTCATTTGTGGGGAGGCGAACAACCGTACCTGGATGCCATTACCGGAAAACTGAGCGCTTACGGATACCGCGCGCGAGCTGCTATTGCTGATACCATCGGGGCTGCATGGGCGATGGCCCGCTTTGGAAAAACAAATCCGATCGTGACGCCCGGATTGCTGGAGCCGGCACTGGAACCGTTACCGCCGGCTGCCCTGCGCCTGGAAACTGCATTACTGGACCGGTTGCAAAAACTGGGCTTTGGCACTATCGGAAGCTTTATCACCATGCCTGCAACCGTATTGCGCCGGCGCTTCGGACCGGAACTGCTGACACGCATTGCACAGGCACTGGGCCGTTTGCCCGAAGTGCCGGTGCCCGTACAGCCGGCACCGGTGTTCCGGCAGCAGTTGCCCTGCACAGAGCCGGTGCATACCCGGAGCGCCATTGACATTGCATTGGAAACATTATTGGAGCAGCTCTGCAACAGCCTCCAGAAAGCCGGCTGCGGATTGCGTTCCGCTCTGTTTAGGATCTATAAGGTGGATGGCGGATCACAGGAGATTGTCATTGGTACCAACCGGCCGGTACGCAATGCAGCACATCTCCTTAAATTGTTTGAACCGAAGATCGCCAGCCTGGCACCGGGTATGGGAATTGAAGTGTTTATACTGGAAGCGCCGGTGGTAGAGGCGCTTTCGGTCCGGCAGGAGGCTTTTTGGAATACGCTGGGAACTGCGGATACCGGCACCGAACTGGCCGGTCTGCTGGACCGGATCGCAGGAAGGATCGGGGGGCAGGCGATAAAACGCTATCTGCCGGCCGAGCACTACTGGCCGGAACGCTCCGTTGTTCCGGGCGGACTTTTTGAAAAGACGGCAACCACCTGGCGCAGCGACCGGCCGCGGCCGGTATACCTGCTGCCCAGCCCCGAGCCGGTGATCGTTGCAGCCCCGGTGCCGGATTATCCGCCCATGCTGTTCCGCTACCGCGGCAAGGTTCATCATATAAAAAAGGCAGACGGTCCGGAACGTATTGAAGAAGAATGGTGGCTGGAGCAATCCCGGGTACGCGATTATTATGTGGTGGAAGATGAGGAGGGCGCCCGTTACTGGCTGTTCCGGTCCGGTCATTACGGAGAAGAAAAACCGCAATGGTTCCTTCATGGATTCTTTGCATAAAGCGATACCGATGCGCTACACAGAATTACAGGTCACCACCAATTTTACATTCTTGCGGGGCGGGTCGCACCCGGAGGAGTTGGTACAA
This sequence comes from Niabella beijingensis, assembly GCF_020034665.1. Classification (NCBI taxonomy): domain Bacteria; kingdom Pseudomonadati; phylum Bacteroidota; class Chitinophagia; order Chitinophagales; family Chitinophagaceae; genus Niabella; species Niabella beijingensis. Next base: position 2,675,458 of record NZ_JAIQDI010000001.1, read on the forward strand.
CAGGCCATCCGGCTGGGTTATACGGCACTTGCCATCACCGACCGCAATACCCTTGCCGGGGTCGTACGCGCTTATGCTGCGGCAAAAGGCACGCCCCTGCGCATCATACCTGCCTGCCGGCTGGACCTGATAGACGGTCCCGGTTTACTGGCCTATCCTACTGACCAGCAGGCCTACAGCCGGTTATCGGCCTTACTGACAGAAGGAAACCTGCGTACGGAAAAAGGAAAGTGTGCGTTGTATAAGGCCGATGTGTACCGTTATGCAAAAGGCATGAAGTTTATTATGGTGCCGCCGGCAGCGTTAAATACGGCATTTGATATTGACGGGGCATTTAAAGAAGCCGTAAAAGAATATAAAGAAGAACTGGGACAGGCATTATACCTTGGAGCCGTATGTGCCTATCAGGGTAATGATGCGAAGCTGTTGTTCCGCCTGTCGCAACTGGCGGATCTGTACCGGGTGCCCCTGGTAGCCACCAATGACGTACATTATCATGAAGCGGGAAGAAGGGAACTGCAGGATGTGCTGACCTGTATCCGGGAGAAATGCACCATACATACCGCAGGCTACCGGCTTTGCCAGAATGCAGAGCGGCATTTGAAGGATGAAAAGGAAATGCAGCGTTTGTTTCGCCTGTACCCAGATGCCATTGCCCGTACGCAGGAGATTACGGATGCCTGCCAGTTCTCTCTGGGAATGCTGAACTATGTATATCCTGAGGAGCTTACTACGGAAGGACGTACGCCGCAACAGGAGCTGGAATACCTGGTATGGAAGGGTGCAGAGGAAAAATTTAATAAAACAGTAGTCGGTCAGAGGAAGCGGGAGGAGATCAACAGGGCCATTAGAGAAGAACTGGAATTTATGAAACGTAAGAACTATGCCTCCTATTTTCTTACCGTTTATGACCTGGTGCGTTTTGCACGCAGCCGGGAGATCCTTTGCCAGGGCCGGGGCTCCGCCGCCAACTCTGTGGTTTGTTATTGCCTGGGTATTACCTCGGTGAACCCGGTGGAGATCAAGCTGCTTTTTGCCCGGTTCATGTCGGATGCGCGGGATGAACCGCCGGATATTGATGTGGACTTTGAACACGAGCGGCGCGAGGAAGTAATGCAGTACATCTATGAAAAATACGGGCGCGACCGGGCAGGCATTGTAGCTACCGTAACACAGGTACACTGGAAGGGTGCGGTAAGGGATGTGGCCAAGGTAATGGGATTGTCGGCCGATGCGGTGGACCACCTGGCAAAATCGGAGTATGAATTTACGCAGGACTGGGCGGAAGGAAAAGCGAAGACGAGCGGAGGCTTTACTGCACAAGACCCGCATCTCTTAAAAACACTGGAACTAACCCGGCAGTATATCGGTTTTCCCCGGCAGCTGGGCCAGCATACCGGCGGCTTTGTGATCACACAAAACAAATTGTCGGACCTCTGCCCCATCCTCAACGCACGTATGGAAGACCGTACCTGTATTGAATGGAATAAAGAAGATATTGAAGCCCTGGGTTTTTTAAAAGTGGATGTACTGGCCCTGGGCATGCTCACCTGCCTCCGCAAAGGATTTGACCTGATCAAAAATCATCACGGGCGCGCACTGACATTGGCTACCGTGCCTCCGGAAGAAGAAGCGGTGTATAAAATGATCAGCCGGGCAGATACCATCGGCGTGTTCCAGATCGAAAGCAGGGCGCAGATGTCGATGCTGCCGCGGCTGCGCCCCAGGGAATTCTACGACCTGGTGATCGAAGTGGCCATCGTACGCCCCGGACCTATACAGGGCGATATGGTGCATCCCTATCTGCGCCGGCGCAATGGTGAGGAAAAAGAAATATATCCTTCTGATGAATTAAGAGAGATCCTGAAACGGACTAAAGGTGTTCCCCTGTTCCAGGAACAAGCGATGGAGATCGCTATTGTGGCAGCCGGCTTTACACCCGCGGAAGCGGATGGCCTGCGCCGCAGCATGGCTACTTTTAAAGCCCCCGGCCAGGTTACAAAGTGGCGTACCAAACTGGTAGATGGTATGGTCAAAAAAGGGTATGAAAAGGAATTTGCCGAGCGGGTATTCAAACAGCTGGAGGGTTTTGGCAGTTATGGCTTTCCCGAAAGTCATGCTGCCAGTTTTGCTCTGCTGGTGTACATTTCTTCCTGGATCAAGTATCATTATCCGGATGTCTTTTGCTGTGCCCTGCTCAACAGCCAGCCCATGGGATTTTACCGTCCGGCGCAGATCGTGATCGATGCCCGGAAGCACGGTGTGGAAGTGCTTCCTGCTGACGTGAACCACTCCTGCTGGGATAATATCCTTGAGGAAAAAAGCGGGCCGTATTGCCCCGTGCGGCTGGGTTTCCGCCAGGTGAAGGGGCTGAAGGAGGAGGAAATGCAGGTATTGATCGAAAAAAGAAAACAGCCCTATCGCAGCATTGTTCAGTTATCGGATGCAGGGATCGCTCAAACGGCGCTGGAATACCTCGCGGATGCCGATGCATTCCGGTCGCTGGGGCTGGACCGCCGGCAGGCACTTTGGGAAGTGGCGGCTCTTGCAGATAAACCCTCCGGCGTATTTGAGGGGCAGCCTTCGGAAAGCATTGCGGAGCCCGAAGTACAGTTGCCGGAGCTGAGTGCGGCAGCACACGTGTTGCAGGATTATAACAGTACGTCCCTGTCGCTAAAAGCCCACCCGGTAAGTTTTGCACGGCCACAGCTGGTGAAACGGAATATAGCGCCTGCCAACATGCTGGAACAATGGCCGGATGGTGCTTTCGTGCGGGTCGCCGGACTGGTGCTGGTACGTCAGCGGCCGCAGACAGCAACAGGGGTTTGCTTTATTACGATCGAGGACGAAACGGGTATTGCCAACCTGGTAGTGTTTCATAAAGTATTTGAAAAATACCGGCGCGAAATTTTACAGTCAAAGCTGCTGATGGTGTCGGGAAAGTTACAAAAGGAAGGATCGGTGATCCATGTTGTGGTACGCCGTTGTTACAATATGAATGCGCTGTTACAGGATATGACCGCCCCGGGAACGGAAGACCTCCGGCTGTCTGTAACTTCCTATATGGGCGCAACTGATCCATCGGGAAATAAAAAGGATGTGGTGCAGAAAGCAGTACAGGGCGAACTGTTCCCTTCAAGAAATTTTAAATAAAGAAATACCGGTTGTGCGCACAACCGGTATTTCTTTGAGCCAACCATGGGACTCGAACCCACGACCTGCTATTTACGAAACAGCTGCTCTACCAACTGAGCTAGGATGGCATTCCGGCGAAACTGCAAAATTAATACAGAAGCCCTGTCTGACAAAACAGGACAGGCGGTTTAAAAAACTTTTTAGAACAGGAAATCCAGACGGCTGTTTATTCCGTATATTGTATTGCTGATGACTGTAATACTTGAATAAACAATACACATACCGTGAGGATGAGCTGGTTATGCTTTTAAAACAGCGGGATGCCGAAGCATTCGGTTACCTGTATGATCATTATGCCGCCTCATTGAATGGGATCATCCGTAGCTTTGTTGCAGATGAACAACAGGCCCTGGACGTGTTACAGGAATGTTTTGTGAAAATATGGAGCCAGGTTCAGACATATGATGCATCCCGTGCGCGCCTGTTTACCTGGCTGGCTGCTGTGGCAAGAAATACGGCGATTGATATGCTGCGCAGCCGGAACTGGAAAAATACATTACAGAACAGGGCCCTTTCAGACGAGGAATATGTTATGCCGGCGGTTACCGGATGGAATATCGATACGATCGGGCTAAGGGGAGCAGTAAAAAATCTCAGGGAAGAGCAGCGGCAGGTAATTGAACTGGCGTATTTTGAAGGCATGAGCCACAGTGCAATAGCCGCCGAGACCGGTTTGCCGGTGGGCACGGTGAAAACAAGGCTGCGGGCAGCATTGATCGAATTACGAAAATTTATTAAATAAAAGGTGGACATTCAGGAATACATAAAAAGCGGCATTATTGAAAGCTATGTGCTTGGAACGGCAGACACTGAAGAGGCTGCGGAACTGGAGCAGTTGCGTGCCCTGCATCCCGAAGTGAATGCCGCCATCCTGGAATTTGAACAGGAGCTGGAACTGCTTGCACAGAAAAATGCTGTTCCTGTTGAAGGGGCCGTCCGGCAACGGATATTTGAAAATTTAAATCTTCCGCAACAAATACTTCCCCGTCCAAAGAGGAAGCACCTGCTTGTATTTTCAAAATCGCTGGTGGCCGCTGCTGCGGTACTGCTGATCGCCAGCGTGGGATATAATATCTATGCCTATCAGAAAATGAAAATACTGGAGCGGGAAAACCGGGATCTCGCCCTGCAGCGCACCGAGCTGTATGCAAAAAATAAAACACTGCAAACGCGCACGGAAACATTGAATTCCAGCCTGCAGTTCTTCTCTGATCCTTCCTCCCTGAAGATCGCACTGACAGGGATCAAAGAAACCAACATTACAAAAGCGGTTGTTGTATGGAACAAAAAAAATAAGGAGGTCCGGTTATCGTTGCAGGGACTTCCGGCGCCCCCCCCGGACAGGCAGTACCAGCTCTGGGCCCTTGTGAACGGAACGCCGGTGGATGCCGGTGTGATCGGAGATTGTGCAACGGTATGTGTGCTGAAGAATGTTGAAAACGCCCAGGCATTTGCCATTACGCTGGAAAAAGCAGGAGGAAGTCCTGCTCCTTCCCTGGATCAGCTGCAAGCAATGGGAAAAGTCCCCGGATAAGATCGCCGGCTTATAAAACCGTTCCCGTTCCGGATACGTATCTGTTAATGTTATATTCAAGTAACATACATTCAGAAAAGGGGCTGTAGCAATACGGCTCCTTTTTTTGTGGCCCCGATTCACCGAACCCACAACCGCATCACAAAAAATAATTACGTGCCGGCAATCCGATTGATAAAAGCATACGTATCTATCTGTATGTAACATCCCTCACAAAACATCTAAAAACAGAAGATATGAAAAATGATCATTTACAACCGGAGCTTCCGGGGAAAGAAGCGGTTTACACAAAGAACGTCAGCCGGAAAAAATTTCTTTCCGTGCTGGGTATCGGCGGTCTGGGTCTTGCTGCGGTTGCTTCCTGCAGCAGGGATGATGATGGTATGGATAATACCGTACCCCCCGGCAGCATCGATCTTGGAAAAGGCGACACCGGGATTCTGAATTACGCCTATGCACTGGAGCAGCTGGAAGCTGCTTTTTATACAAAGGTTGCAGCATCACCTTACTCCGGTATCACTGCGGCAGAAACCGCGTTGCTTACGGATATCCGCGATCATGAAGTGGCGCACCGGGAGTTTTTTAAGAAAGCGCTTGGTGCCGCCGCCATCCCCGCATTAAACGTAAATTTTTCTGCGATCGACTTTGGAAAAAGAGATTCAGTGCTGGCCACTGCAAAAGCCTTTGAGGATCTGGGCGTGTCAGCATATAACGGCGCGGGGGCGCTGATCGCTGATAAAAACTATTTAGCACTTGCGGGAAAAATTGTTTCGGTAGAAGCCCGGCATGCGGCTTATATCCGCGATCTTATCAGCAACGGTTCTTTTGCAGACAGTACTGTTATAGACGCCAATGGCATGGATAAAGCCCAAAGTCCGGCAGATGTATTAATGATCGCACAATCCTTTCTGACATCCAAACTGTGGGGCGGTAATTTGCCCCAATCCTGATCATTCATTTTAAAAACGAAACGTTATGAACCTGCATCAACTATTTAACAGCATAGAAAAAGCCGACCCGGATATTTATGACCGTCTTGGTTCCCGGAGGAAGGCCATCCGTAACTTCGCCGGCATCGGAGGCAAACTTGCACTGGCAGCTGTACCGCTGGCACTGGGCGGTCTTTTAAATAAAGCATACGGCCAGTCAGCACCAAAAGATATTACAGGTGTTTTACAGTATGCCCTTACCCTGGAATACCTGGAAGCGGAATTCTACACCAAGGCCGTAGCCTCAGGGATCATACCTGCGGGCCCCGCCACCGGCGCATTGACGACCATCCGCGACCATGAGAATCAGCATGTGGCATTTTTAACAGCAGTGATCAAGCAATTGGGTGCAACACCTGTAACCAAACCCACATTTGATTTTACCGCCGGAGGGCATTTTGCAAATGTGTTCACCAACTATGATGTATTGCTGGCAGTGGCCCAGACTTTTGAAGATACCGGGGTGCGCGCTTACAAAGGACAGGCCGGGGTATTGATGAGCAATAATACCGTGCTTACGGCGGCATTGAACATCCATTCGGTAGAGGCCCGGCATGCCTCGCACATACGCCAGATGCGGCGGGCACGTAACAATGATGCCACCATCAAACCCTGGATCACCGGGAAAAACCCGGGAGGCATTAATGATGATGCGGTGCAGAAAAGTTACAACGGAGAAGAACTCACAACCCAGGCCGGCATTGATCTTACAGGCTTTGTAAGCAGTAACGCCGCGTCGGAAAGTTTTGATGAGCCGCTGACCTACGACCAGGTGATCGCCATCGTGCAGCCATTTATCAAATAATAAAACCGTTCAATTTTAAAAACATAAAAATGAAAAAAGCAATCCTGATCGCGGTATGCTTTATGATAAGCAGCACGGTGATGAATAACCTTAATGCAGCAGACGGAACCCTGTCGGCATACCATTCAAAAAAAGCCGGATGGAAAAAAGTAAAGAACCAGGCCTGGCCGGGTGTAAAGGAGGGCACCACTTATTGGTACAAAATTGATAAGACGGCAAAACTCTGGTGGAGTACCGATGGTAAAAAATGGGCCGCTGTTGAAGACGGGGCATGGATGGATAAAGAGGGCAAATGGCTGAAGATCCATGAGGGCAAACTGGTATGGTCTGCAGACGGAACAAAATGGGAAGAAGTACCTGAATGGAAATGGCAGGGGTCAGACGGCAAATGGTATAAATTTGACCAGCACTGGACCTTGTGGGTGAACGAATAAACCGGGGCCGGGAAACAGGAGTATCGAAAACAGCTGTCCAAAAGTATTTGTTGTTATGCCGGACCAGATTCAACATCTGTCGGAACAACGTATCTTTTAGACAGCTGTTTTTATTAGTTGATGCGCCCCTCCGCACGCTGCCGTTATACAATGTTCCAGGCTTCCTGCGAAAGATCGTTATTCGCCATCGCGCCTGCAAGATTGCCGCCTGCAACAGCATTAGCTACGGAACGCATGGGAGAAGCCGTATCGCCGCAGGCAAAAATACCCGGGACCGTGGTCTTTTGAGTGGCATCCACCATAATATATCCCTGTTCCGTAAAGGCACAGCCCAATGCTGCAGCCAACGGGGTCTGTTGCTCAAATGGGACCCGTGCATACAATGCCTGCAACGGTATTTTAGAACCGTCTTTAAATACAACCTGCTGCAGTTGACCTTCCGCATGCTCCAGCTCAGCAATTTCCGTTTGCCTTACAGGAATGCCATGTTGCTGCAGGCGCTGCAGTTCTTCTTCTGTAAATTCCGGAGTACCGTTGGTGAGCAATATAAGATCACCGGTAAGATTGCGGACCAGTGCTGCCAAATGCAGCGCTGCCGCACCGTTTGCAAGGATCCCCGTTTTATGATCGCGGTATTCATAACCATGACAGTAAGGACAATGGATCACAGATCTGCCCCAGCAATCGGCAACACCCTTGATCGCCGGCAGCAGGTCCCTGATACCGGCAGCAAAGATCAATTTCCTTCCTTCATAATGCCTGCCCGATGCCGTTGTGATCCGGAACCGGGAGCCGGATGAGTCCGCCGCCGTGGCCGGATCCGTCTGGAAAAGCACGGTAGGGTATTGTTCTACCTGTTGCCGTGCGCGGGTGGCTATTTCCGCAGGAGGTTTGCCATCCTGGGTAAGAAAATTATGCGAATGCGGTGTAGTGGCATTGCAGGGGGTTCCGCTATCCAGTATCAATACCTTTTTTAAGGACCGGCCCAGGGCCATCGCTGCGGAAAGCCCGGCATAGCTGCCCCCGATGATGATCACATCAAAGGATCTGTTCTCTTCCATATGAATCAGTTTAAATAATTGAACAGAACCGGTACCACAGCAGTGGTTGTTATTACCGGTTCCCAAAAGCAAAGCTACCGGATATTTTTTAATTATGCAACATTGTTGCATAATTAAAATCCTGATTGTGCGGGCCATTGAAGCGCTGCAAAAATAGAAAGGCCCCCATGTAAAGAATTACCGGGGGCCTGACTTGCATGTAAACCTATCTTGGATCCCTTTTGACGCTGCTTGCCGTGCAGCAGGGATTGTTATTATTCCTGAACGGCCTGTATCACTTTGCTGTAAGTAGCTGTGCCGTCCTTGTCAACCTGTTTAATACGTATGAACAGTTTCCCGTTGGTGTCGATAGTAGCATCTTCGCGTTTTGTACAGGAAGAGCTGCCAACGATTCCGGTGCCCAGCACCAACACCAGCATAAAGGCCCATTTATTCCTGCGGTTGATCAGCAGGGCGCCCAAAGCAAATGCAGCGATGGATAAGCCCAGCAGACCGGTGGCGGCGCTTTGGCTGATGCCAAACTCATAGCTGATCGGCACTGCAGAGTTTCCGTTTGTTGCTTTTGAATCGACAGCTCCGACTTTTACAAATGTTTTACCATCCCGGGAAGCTTCAATTTCAAAGTGGCTGTTGTTCTGTTCGGTGAGCGTGGTAAAGTTTACCTGGAGCTGATTCCCCCTGATCACTGCGCTCATTTTATCAAGGGATACCGGCAGCGAAATATCGGCTGCATTGATCGTGATCTCGGAAGAAGTGGTTCCGCATTCTCCGGAAACCTCGTATTTTACTTTAATATCGGCATTCCTTCCCTGTACACTCAGCAGGCCCTGGGGTGTTAAGGTTGCGGGGCCTGAAACCAGGGTAAAGGTTCCACCTACAGGGGTATAATCGAGTTGTATCTGATCACCTACGTGTACAGTGCCCTGTACCGGGAACAAGGTGGCCGCGCCGGAGCTGGCACCGCAAATGTCCAGGAAGGCCGTCTGCAGAAAGTTATAGTTCGGTTCGTATACATCGGAGGTAGAACCGTCTGCCATACTGCCGTTGACCCGGTGACCTACATAGCCGAACCGCCCGCTGCATTTTTTCACCGTCATGGAAGTGTGTCCGCCGGTTTCAACTGCCACAATTTTATCCGAAGATGTCAGACCGCCGGGATTGCTGGTGGGATTATAGTTCCCGCCGTCCACAGAAAAACCCAGCATGCGCCCGTCGTTGGATCCCCAGGCCCAGATGGTGCCACTGTTAGTAAGCGCATTCACGCCGCTTCCGCCATAAGCATCGTGCTCATTGGGACTGATCCAGGCCACATCCGATAAGTAATCGTTGCTGCCACTGCCGCTTTTCACACGCACCCAGCTTGTTCTTTCAGTGGTGCTGCGGTCACCCAGCTGGCGGTAGCTGTTGGCTCCCAGGCTGTAAACAAACCCATTGGTGCCAAGGATATAATAGCTTGTTCTGCTGGTAGTACCGGTAGCCCCGATCATCTTGGGGGTAACACCGGAAGGAGTGGTCATTTGTGTGGCACGTGTATAGGACGAGGTAGATCCGTTCCCGTCACCGGCATAGGCTTCGCGGCCCCAGGTCCATACCGTACCGTCGCTCTTTAATGCCATCAGTGCGCCGGGTGCTCCCCGTAAAGCGACTACGTTACCAAGTGCCGGATTCCCGGTAGTGCCTTGCGTTACCTGGTACCAGGAGCTGCTGCTGCCGCCGCTTGAAGCGCCCACGCCGCGCATTCTCGCGTTCTGCGACAATACATATACGTTACCGTTGCAGGTAAGCAGCGCCAGTGTTTCATAGGTACCAAACAGCATCTTTACGTCAGCAGGACTTACACCCGAAGGAAGTCCGTTGGTGATCTGCTGAAAGGAAGCGCTGTAGGTAAGGTTGGTGCTCAGCAGGTAACCCTGCTTTCCCCAGGCAAAAAGTCCGTCGGTGGTCAGTACTACAAATTGAGCGTTGTTCTTACTATTGCTGCCCCCGGCAAATTTTAAGATCTGCCCGGTAAGGCCGGGATAGTTGGTACTGTTCAGTTCAACAGGAGTCAGGTTGTTACTGATCCCGTTGCTTTTTGTAAGCTCTCCCCAGATCAGCACTTTCCCGTTCGCCTGACGGCTGAAGGTACTGTGAAACAGGCTGACCATATTATCATAATCGATGGTATTGGGGTCTGTTACGTTTAAAAAGGAGTTGCCGCAGTTTACGCATTGAGCCTGCGCAGTGCGGGAAAAACCGGAAAGCAATACGCAAAAGATTGCAGTCAGTACGGCGGATGTAATTGTTCTTCGTGTCATTTTCAAATTCAGTTTTATTAAAAGAAATAGTTGAACCGGGTGATGGGTGGCAGCACGGGTGCGGCAACGGCAATCCTGCACAAGCCAATCCATAGTTTGTGTACGGTTTCAGGAACGCTGTCCGAAAACCGCTGTTGCTTTATCTGATCATTGATCACGCTTTTTAAAGCAGGTCAATCTGCAATACAGCAACCTGATGTTGTTATGGCATATATAAGTTTTCAAAAGAGGCTACGCCATGAACAAATAGCCAGGGGGTACCGGTTTCAGGTGTTGGGTCCGGATAAGCATCCGGGTCATAGTTCGCCTTTCAGGATCCGCATCGGATCCTAATTTGGTTTAAGCGGGTATACGCATAGTGCCCTGTACAGCCCGTGGGGGTTGTATAAATCACACATAAAACTGCTGTGCAGAAAAAAGAAGCGGCTCTTCAGCGTCCTGAAGTGTGGTCCAGTCTTAACCACAGGCCTTGACAAAATCCGCTACTGCCGGGATGGGATCCCGTTTCGGTTACATGCATGAATGATCGCATTACTCCGGCAATCACAGGATTTCATAAACAGTTATCAGCTGAATGACTTTTCTGTTTGATGTAATCGATCGCGAAAATAGAGCTTCTTATACATCGGATAGGAAAGAATTCGATGAGATGCTTTATTTGTTCGTTCAATACCATCAATTACCGGATAATCATTCTGAAAAAGAAGGATTTTTCCGGATGAAACGTAGGGATGTCAATAGAAAAACAGGAATGCGTGTAATTGTTAAGTCGATGAAACCCTTTACTGCAGGTCATTTCAGAAGAATGATCAAGTAATAAGATGTTCAAACAGGTTATTGCTTCCTCCGGGATGCTTCCGGATCATTATGTTGTTTTTTTTAGCAACGGGCGAAAAGGTACCGGAGATCTGCCGTTTATTCTTTTTCGTTTTTGCTGCCGGCTGTGTTATCAAGGAACTCGGAAGTAAAGTGTTCCTGGTGCGGCAGCTGCGCGAATTTATTATTATTGTATTGTGCCGATTGTCCTTTCGGTATGGAAAGCGATGTCCATTTTTCAGCATACATTTTACCCAGGTATACGATCTGCCCGATATGATAAGGATAATGCGCCAGTTGCCGGTTAATGGCTTCCAGCACCGTGTGACCCTGATTACGGATGTACACCGTTTTAAGAAGGTCTTCTTCTTTTAATGACCGTAAAGTGTGTAACAATATCCCCCATCCTTCTTCCCACCTGCCCAGCAGTTCATCCCTGGAAGAGATGTGATCTTCAAACTCGCTGTCGCGGTTGCGCCATTCCTTTTCTCCATCCGTTGTCAGAAACCCGGTCCAGCGGCTCAGCATATTGCCGTGCAGATGATTTACTATGATGGCAATGCTGTTGCTTGCTTCATTGAATTGCCGGAAGAGTGCGTCATCCGGGAGTTGCGCGATCGTTTTTTCTCCCAGCAATTTATAATACTCAAACTGCCGGATGACACTTTCAAGGTAATTTGGGTTCATGGTTATTTAGTTTGGGTTGTTGTCTGAAAGTATGTACCCGCTCTTCAAAAGAAACTGCCTGGTCCAGGGGATATGCCAGGCCCCGGAAAAAATCCAGCAGGGTATCTGAATGACGGAGACTTTGCTGGGTCTTAAGATCGAAGTGGACCAGCTTGGTCCATAATAATGCCTTCAGCCGGGTTTTATCATTGTCCCACATCAGCCCTTCCAGCAGCAGGCTTTTTTCCGTGTATGCCAGCAAGCGGGTCTGTATGGTTACCATTTCTCCGGCAAAGGCCGGAAACATATAAGAGACCTGGGTTTGAGCCGATACCCAGCCACGCTGCTCTTCCCGGGCCAGTTTATAAAGATCGAACCGGTAGTGTTCCCATACCTGGTCTTCCCTTGCATCCATAATGTAATCGATATAGCGTGAATTGTTCAGGTGACTGAACGGATCGCAGTCGTTAAAACGGATCTTGACCCTGCTTTCTGTGATTTTTGCATCCATAAAAAGTGTTTTAAATATACCAACCGGTATATTTTATAATAAAAATTTTAGACGGCCAGTCCCTTAATAAATTTTTCAAGAAAATCCATGGCCATATGGAGTTCGGCTGTTCTGCCGGTGGTCTTGGCCTGTAACACGGCCCCTTCAACAAGCGCCATCAATACTACGGCCGTCTGTACAGGATGCACATCCGGCCGGATCTCTTTTCTGCCAATCCCTCTTTTCACCTGGTTTTTCACCGCCTGTTTCCAGAAGGCCAGGGCGGCAGCTGCTTTTTCTTTCAGCTGCGGGTGTGTATCATCTGCTTCTGACGCGGTATTGAGTATCGGGCAGCCGGACTTTAAAAAAGGGATTCTTAAAAAATTCCTGTAGACCTCCGGGTAAGTGAGCAGCCGTTCAACGGCATTGTCCTTTGCATTGATTTTGTCTTTCAGGTAGGCAGTAACCTTTCCAAAGTTATAATCGAACGCTGCTACCGCAATGGCATCTTTGTTTTCAAAGTTGCCGTAAAGCCCTCCTTTTGTTAAACCCGTAACATGGGTGAGATCCGTTAAAGAGGTACCTGCATATCCTTTTGTGTTAAAAACAGGAGCTGTTCTTTCAATAATGAACCGGCGGGTCCGTTCCGATTTTGATACTGACAGGGTCATGACGGGTGTAAAGGTAGGAATAAATATACCGATCGGTATATTTTTAAAAATCCGCCTGTTTTTTCCGGGGGATCACATTTCAATACCCCGCAGTTTGCGGTACAGTTTCAGGGCATACACATCGGTCATACCGGAGATAAAATCCAGGATGTGCATTACTTTCCGGTAGGGACTGCCGGATTCATCAAACTCGTACTGGGAGGGGAGCAGTTCCAGTATTTTCTGGTGTTCTTTTTCCCGCTGGTCACCGGGCGTTAAGGCTGCAGTAACAAAGTCCTCCACAAGGCCGGACATGATACGGAACCCGGCAATTTCCAGTTCCACTACCTTTCGGGCGTTGTAGATCTTTTGCCGGGAAATGCTGGCCACCTTTTCCAGTGGGGCTTCCAGTTCGGGGATGGCATCTGCCAGGCTTTTTTCAAAGGTTCCGGCAAGGATGGCTTCCCGGTTATTCCAAAAAGCCGCAGTGGCCTTTTGGATCAGGGTTCCGATGGATTTTGCCCTCAGATAGGCAATGGATTCGTTGGCGTCACCCTGCAGGTCATCGGCCACTCTTTTTACCGAATCCATATTGGTCGCCGGGTCGGAGGAGATGATGGATAGGAAGCTGTCGCGGACCTCATCATAACTCAGGATGCCCAGGCGGTGGGCATCTTCAAAATCGATAATGCTGTAACAGATATCATCGGCTGCTTCCACAAGAAACACAAAGGGATGGCGCTTGTAAACGATCGTTTCGGCCTGACCATCCTCCCGGATCATATTCAGTTCAGTGGCTATTTCAAGGAATACTTCCTCGTCAATCTTAAAATAACCGTATTTTTTCCGGTGTATGGGTCCTTTTTTTAAAGATGCAAGCGCTGCACAGGGGTATTTGATGATAGAACCGAGAGTGCTGTAAGTTAACCGGAATCCGCCCTTCATGCGTCCTTGCTGTTTCATGGTCAGGATCCGGAGCGCATTTGCATTGCCTTCGAATGTGATCAGGTCCTTCCATTCTTCCGGGCTGAAAAGCTGTTTGAATGTTAGATCCTCTTCTTTTGTGGTATCCCGCTTTTTGAAGTATTTGGAAATGGCCTCTTCGCCGGAATGCCCGAAGGCCGGGTTTCCCATATCGTGGGCCAGGCAGGCCGCCGCAATCACATACTTCAGGTCGCTGGCATAAAAAGTGGCAGCATGGGCATTCGCTTTCACTTCCGGCAGCCCGGCGATCTTCTCACCCACCAGTCCGCCCAGCGATCTTCCCACGCTTGCTACTTCCAGCGAATGGGTGAGCCGGTTGTGAACGAAAATTTCCTCGGGCAGCGGGAATACCTGGGTTTTGTTTTGCAGCCGCCGGAACGGACTGGAGAAGATAAGCCGGTCCCAGTCCCGTTCAAAGTCACTGCGGGTATCCCTGCTGGCGTTGTCGATCCCGAATCGTTTTGAAGAAAAACAGTTGTCCCATGTCATTGCCATAACCACGAATTAAATGCTGCTAAGATACTCCCTATTACTGTTTCTGTCTATTCTGTTTTAACGGCAAGCCATCTGTATCCGTCGATCCGGCAAAAAAAAAGCATGGCCGGGGCCATGCCTTAATTATTGTCATCCCTTGGCATCAGGCCGTGGGTAAATAAGAACTGGTCTTCAGATTTGGATAGCGTTCACCCAGTTTGTTTAAAAAATAATTGCCTACCACAAATTCCTGTACCTGTTTACCGGCATTCATGGAGAGGAAGGCGGCATTGTTGGCGCTAACATTCACCAGTCCGCTGTAAAGGATCAGGGTCACAGGTTTTCCGTCCGTGCTCAGCTCAAGTTTATAGGATTTTAACGCGTAGTCCCCGTATTTTATATGTTTCCAGGAGGAACCGGTGAGCGGGATCTCTGAAAAGGTCGATTGCTGCAGCCGGCTGCTGTCGAATACGAGGTGCTTGTCGATATTGCCATCCTTATCGGTATCAAACAGGTGCAGCTCATTGCCGCTTAACGCCAGGTATTTGGGGGTGGTTACTGTAGTGAATTTGACAGTGCCCAGGGTGGCAATGCTTTTCAGTGCATCCTTACCAAGGTCTTTCGCCCGGTCTGTTGCCGTGTACTCGCTGGCCGCTGTTGTAAAAGCATCAATGGGTGCGCTGTTCATTTGTTTTTTAAGGAAGGCATAATCGGCGTTCAGCAGTTCCTGCTGGTATAGAGGCGCATTGCGGGCTTCCTGGCCCAGGTCCAGGTTGGAGAACGCATTTTTTGATTTGTTGCGTTGCGATCTCCACCAGAAAATGGCCACCGCATAAAAGACCACGAAGAAGATGACCACGTAGATGATTGTTGACATAGTTTTATCTGTTTTATTTGTGAATAGGATCAGACACGCTGAGGTGAAACGTTTTTGGGTTTTGAAGGGATCAGCCCATAGATGATCAGGAAAATGATCAGCAGGCCCACCAGTTTCCCCCCGTAACGGGTATAAAGCCCCAGGCGGAGCAGCTTTTTCTCCTCCAGTTTGTTCTCTTTTAAAATGGTTCCAAGCTGTTCGCTGGTAAGGTCATAATAAACATCCGCCTGTTTGTCGAAACCCACCAGGCGGGGTTCTTTGGTAACCCAAAGCGGAAGGATGTAAGCAATGTTGAATTCTTCGTGTAATACACCAAGATCAAGGTAGTGTTTGTTTTCTAAAAGATAGGTTTCTGTGTCCGGCAGGTCAGCAGCCAATTGTATCACTTCCCTGTTTCCCAGGGGGATTTTTAAGCGGGCTTCGGCTTTGGTGCTGTTCAAAATAAAAATACCGGTCAGGCAAAGCGCTGTAAGATGTTTAAACGGTAACATGGGTGTAGTTTAGTCTTCTCAAAGAAAGAGAAAAGAACCGAAGCCTCCAAAATTTTTATGCAGGCGCAACTTCCTCCCGGCAAAGGGAAAATGTGTAAGAGGAAGGTTAAATCTTTGGAAGCTGATACCCATTGTGATAAGCCGCCATAAGATAATCCGTGTTCAGTTTATTATCAGTAAACCGGCTGGCAGCCTTATCCCAGGTAACTTTCGACTGGCTGCGGAAAGCGATATTTCCCATCTGGCAAACGGTGGCAATATGGGCACCGGTTTGAATGGGGCAGTTAAGGTCTGCTGTTTTCCGGGAACGTACCACCTCTATAAAATTCTGTGTATGCCGGTCGAGCCCGTTTTCAGAAGGGCTTTTCCGGGCAACACTTACTTTTTGACCGCTGCGTTTTTCTTCCAGCACTTCCCAGCCGCCGCGATCCAGTTCAAGGGTGGCATTATTGCCAATAAAGGCAATGCCATGGTCTTTGCCAAACAGCCCGTTATCGATGCCCATGGCATGATCCCAGATAAGATTAAAATTGTCAAACTCATAGAGGGCTGCCAGGGTGTCCGGTGTTTCCTGGTAAAGATCCGGATAGGCAAAGTCGCCGCCCAGTGCGGAAACCGTTTTGGGTACCTGGGCATTCATGCCAAAGATGGCATAGTCCATCAGGTGCACTCCCCAGTCGGTCATCAGTCCGCCGGCATAATCCCAGAACCAGCGGAAGTTAAAGTGGAACCTGCTGGAGTTGAAGGGCCGGGTTATTGCCGGTCCCAGCCACAGTTTATAGTCCACACCCGGAGGCGGTGCGCTGTCTGCCACTTTCGGACCGGGTTTCATCCAGCCCTGGTAGCACCATACTTTTACCGTGCGGATATTACCCAGCTGACCGGAACGGATAAAATCGACCGCATCACGGAAATGCTGCTGACTGCGCTGCCATTGACCCGCCTGCACCACTTTATTGTATTTTTCCTGGGCGGCCACCATGGCCCGGCATTCGGCAATGGAGTTGCCTACCGGCTTTTCCACATATACATCCTTGCCGGCCTGAACGGCGTGGATCATGATCAGGGCATGCCAGTGATCCGGGGTACCGATGATCACGGCATCAATATCCTTGCGGTCCAGCAACGAGCGGTAATCGTTATAGGTCCTTATTTTCGATGTGTCGATATTCATTTTCGAAAGCTCGGCCATCCGCTTGTCCAGCACGTTTTTGTCCACATCACAAAGCGCGGCAAGTGTTACACCCGGGTTCTTAAGCATGGAAAGGGTATCGGCCCATCCCATTCCGTTGATCCCGATGGCGCCGATACGGATCTGATCGGCCGTGCTGCGGCGGATACGGGAAAAGTTCTGTGTATTAAACGACTGAAGGGCAAATCCGCCCAGCGCTAACAGGGAGGAGTGGGCAATAAATTTTCGTCTTGAATGCATGGCAAATTGTTTATACCGCTCAAATATACATAAAAATGAAATCGATTACATATTGTGCCTTCCCCATCAGCCAGGTCCTGTAAACTGCTCTATTCAAATCTGCTGCTGCCGTTTTCAAAACGAGATTCGAAAAACAATGAAAAATGCTGTTGTTTTGTTAGAGCGATTTTTAAGGGTATGAAAGGATATTTTTTTATTCTATTATTGACGTTGCTGAAAACGGCGGCTGCGCAGGATACAGACCGGCGACATCCTTATTTCAGGGATACGTTTAACTGGCAGCAGGCAAGGACCGAGTTCCGGAATGCATGGAGCCGGGATGCCGGTGCGAGAAAGGATGGGAGAAGGGATCTGCGGATCATCGGGTATTATTCTACAACTATCTTATTGCAGGGTTTGTTTGCCCAGACCCGTGTCCCGCAATTAAAAGCCAACAGGCTGGACAGCACGGATCATTATGAGACCTTTATGGGTTATTCAGGTGCCTATCCCATTCCGGTCTTTGATTCGGTAGGGGTCATTGTTACGATAAGCGGTATCAACAAGGGAAATGCGCACCAGTTTGAATACCGGATCTTAAAAGACAAAACGACCGAGCTGGTGCCCTGGTCTCAATGCACGACCTTCTGTGCGGCGGACCTTGTTTGGATGGTCCCGGATGAGCCGCATGTAAAAGAGGTAGCGTACCTGGGTCAGTTTAAAGAAAGTATGGGCACCTTTTTATTATTCCAGGTAAGAAAAAAGAATGATACAAAGGTATTGGTAACCCTGGGGGCTTACTGGCTGAAACGTGCACCCGAAGTGGTGGGTGTTTTTACCCAGCAAAACATGAATGCGTTTTTGACCGCGTTTAAAATTCAATGGCAGATGGATCCGGGCACCAATGTTGAGGATGGTGCGGAAGAGAAAAGGGACCGGCTCCTGATCAGGAAAGATACGTTCCAGAATAATGAGAACAGCCTTATTTTCTATCTGGCAGATAAGGTAAGATCAAAGGAGATCGTCGAATATAACCTCATAAAAGGAACGGACAGCACTGGATGGAAAGCAAATGACTTTGATCTGAATTTTATCTGGTTAAAGGAACTGGCGCCGGGGCAATACCATCTTTTAACACGCTACAGCGTACAGCGGCAGAGCGTTTCCCGTTACCCGTTTATAATCCTTCCGGCCTGGTACCAGACCCTTTGGTTCAAAATACTCACCGGTATTGCAGCCATGCTCCTGCTGGCGTTTCTGATGATCCTTTACATAAACCGCCTTCAGCATAAAAAACTCAGAACGGCGGCTTTGCAAAAGCAGCAGATCTCTACAGAGTTAAAATCGATCCGGTCACAGTTTAATCCCCACTTCGTATTCAACGCACTGAATTCGATACAGGGGCTGATCACAAAAAATGATCCGGCCGGAGCCCATCAGTACCTGTCGGAGTTCAGTGCCCTTATGCGGGAGTCATTAAAGGGAAGCGACCGCGAAATGATCAGTATTGCCCGCGAAACAGCAATACTGCGGAAGTACCTGAACCTGGAACAACTGCGTTTCGGGTTTGCCTATGAAATCAATACAGATGATGCAATTGATCTCAATGCGGTGGAGGTTCCGGCGCTTTTGCTGCAACCCCTGGCAGAGAATGCGGTCAAACACGGGATTGCGGTCCTGCATGAAAGGGGGCTGCTGAAAATTGAATTCAGAAAAGAAGAAGAGGATCTGATTGTAACCGTGACGGATAACGGAAAGGGATTTGATCCTACAGAAGCGGCACAGGGTTTTGGTCTGAAGCTCACAAAAGACCGGATCGCATTGCTGAATGAAACCCTGCACCGGCAGCGGATCGGGCTTGCTTTTGATAAAAACGGAAAAGAAACCAGTGCAATAATATATTTTAAAAACTGGCTATTATGATACAGGCCGTAATCATCGACGACGAACAAAATAATATTGATAACCTGGAAGGCCTGCTGCACCGGTATTGTCCGCAGGTGTATGTTGCCGGATTAGCGATAAATGCAGATGATGGGGCGGCTCTTATAAGAGGATTGAAACCGGACCTTGTTTTCCTGGACATCCAGATGCCGGGCAAGAACGGGTTCCAGATGTTACAGGAGCTTTCTGTCCATTCTTTTGAGATCATCCTGATCACGGCCTTTGATCAGTACGGCATCCAGGCCATTAAATTTTCTGCGGTGGACTATTTATTGAAGCCGCTGAATATCGGCGAACTGAAAACTGCTGTACAAAAAGCGGAGCGGCGCATCACCGAAAAAATGCAGAACCGCGAACTGGAAAATCTTTTACAACTGATCCGGAACCGGGAAGAACGATCTGCACATAAACTGGCACTGCCCACTGTAAAGGAAACACGGTTTGTACATCCGAAAGAGATCATCCGCTGCGAATCATCCAATGCCTATACCTTCTTCTTTTTAAATGATGCAACAAAGATCACCGTATCACACCCCATTTTTGAATATGAGGAACTGCTGAAGGATTATGGTTTTGTGCGCTGTCACCAGTCGCACCTGGTTAACAAGGCATACATCCGAAGCTGGGTAAAGGAAGACGGAGGTTTCCTGGTACTGGAAGATGAGAGCCGGATACCCGTTTCAAGAAGTAAGAAAGAACATGTTGCGGCGGTATTGATCACAATAAAAAAATAGCTGCCGGTGAAGCAACCGGAACAGGAATGTTGCACCCAACGGATCACCAAAAAAATAGATAAATGAAACAACTGTTACTGTTATTGAATGTGTTGATTGCCGTACCGGCCATCACCCAGGAGATCAGACCGGTATCCTTTGAGGACCGGACCACCACCACCTATATCAGTAAGCGGAAACCACCGGTTTTGCACCTACAACTCCTGAACGCGCCGGAAAAGGAGGCGGATGTAACGTACACGCTGGTGACGTTTGATCCGGGTTTTCAAAAACCGCAAAATACCAGACTGAACCGTAACGGGGAAGCGGTTATTGTGCTGGAACACCCCCTGCCCTTCCAGCAGATATGGCTGGCGGTAAAAAATTATTTATATGCCGGCATTTATGTAAACACGGATCTTACTGTTACCATTGATGCCGCCCGCTTAAAGGGAAAAGAGGCGTATATGATCGCTGACGGCATCACCTATACCGGCACAGACGGGGAATTGAACAGGGTCATGAATGAAAAAGTGATCTTTAAACAGGAAGAACGTAATCAGCTGCACAGTTTATTAGTAGATCTGTCCATCAAAAAGGCAAATGCCAACCGGAATACGCAACACCTGGACAGTTTAAACGCACACTATGAAACAACAGCGGACTCCATATACCGGAAGCTGGATGCAATGAACAATTCTTTTTTAGAAAAGCATCCGCGATTCGGTTGGGCCGTGCGGAATGAAACCGCTTCCGGATTTTATGAATGGCTCATCACCGGGTATTCGGGAACAGCGATCCCGGAAAAGTATCTTGAAAAGATCCGGCACCACCGTCCCTACTTTACCAGTAATGACGGCCTGCTCTTTTACCGGTCGCTGAGCCGGTATTACGCTTTTAAAGAAAGCGCCGGTGAGCCGGATATGATCGAAGTGTTGTATAAGAACCGGGCCAATTACAATACCGTCAAAAAGCAGCTGCTGGACTCGTTGATGTATTATAAAAAACAGGATACCGGTGACGGCAGGAATGCCGTTGTTGTAAAGACGTTGAATAAAAGAATGCGGGAGCTGTTTGGAAGCGAGATCACCCGGATCAACGTTGATAACTACATTTCACGTATTGAAAAATACAATGACCCCGTCAGGGCGGATATTTTAAAAATATTTTTGCTGGAATTGGGCAAAGATGAATTTGCCGTCACCTATCCTCAGATCCTGGATGCTGTTAGAACCGGCTGGTGCAAGGCGCTTATCCGGGAAGAACTGGCAGCAGCAACACAGAAACAGCAAGATATAAATGCGGTACTGGCAAAAGCCTCCCGGCTGGAAGACCGTGAAGCGTATATCGGCAGGCCGCTGGCCACATTACCCTTTGGGGCAAGCCTGTATCGCCTGGACAGCATCCGTAATGCGGAAGATTTTATTGCCAACCTGAAAAGCCGGTTTAAAGATAAGGCGATCATCATTGACTTCTGGGCTACCTGGTGCGGACCCTGTATCGCTGATATGCCCTACAGCAAAAAACTGCACGCGGCCAACAGGGAATTGCCGGTTGAATATGTGTACCTGTGCACCAGCGCCTCATCGAGCGAAAAATTGTGGAAGGACCGGCTGGTGAGCCTTGAAATACCCGGCACCCATATTTATATGGACGATATTGTAGTTAACAAGCTGAAATCGGCCTTCAATGCCGGAGGCGGGTTCCCTGCTTATGTGGTGATCGATATCAATGGCAAAAGCCATCCCGACCGGATCAGTTACATGCAGCAGCTGGACGGGGATAAACTGAAAGATGTAACCGGGTTATAAGTGTTATCGAATCCGATGCTAACGCCTGGTCGAAAAGCAGACCGTCACGCTGTGATTCCGGCGGCTTACAGGGTGCTGCACAATAAAAAAAACGGGTTCATTTTATACGGATTAATTGGCTACATCATTGTTATTGATGCCCCGTTTGCTTCGTTTGATGTCCTGTTTTAGTTTCCCGAATTTGTAGTTGAGACTGAGCCCTGCCTTGCGGAAATATTCATCGGAAAAGTCGGTCTGCATAAAGTTGGACCCTGTTATTATGGTGCGACTGGTACGGAAGCGGGTAAACGGATTGTTGATGTAAGCGGAGAGGGCCAGTTTATTGTTCAAGAGATTTTTGGACAGCCCAAAGCTGGTGGCGATAAAACCATTTACCGTACCCTGGATCTGGGCCGGAGCGATGTTTTTACCGACAAGATCCGCGGAGGCAGTGGCCGTCCAGCCTTTATTAAAAGTGTAGGTATTATTCAGCGATGCGGAATAAATAAAACGTTTCAGCTTTTGTGGTTGCGCATCGGCATCCGATTCGATCCAGAAATGAGCGAGGTTGCCGTTGATGACCGTCTTCAGGGCTTTGGTAACAGCAAGGTTGAGGTTCAGGTTGAATAGCAGCGCGGCTATATCACCGGAGTTGGAATAGGTAATATAGGTAATGCGGGTATCGGGGTCATACCGGGAAGATTTCAGGTCAAAATTATGCGCAAAAGCATAACTAAGCCCCACATTAACGGACTGCCTGCGATTGAAACCATAGCCGAGGTCAAAGTTGTGCAGCCGCGTTGCTTTAAGATCCGGATTTCCGCTTTCTTCAAAGTCCGGGTTAGAGCGGTTCACAAAGGGATTCAGCCGGTTGATACCCGGCCGCTTGAGGCGCTGGTTGTATCCCAGGTTGATATAACTGCCATCGGCATTGCTGTGATTGATGACCACTGCGGGCACCAGGTTGAAATAGCTATTGTTCACCTGGGTTCGGGTAGATTGAAATGCGATCTGGTTAATGGTTTGCTCCAGCCGCACACCTGCTTTAAAGCTCCATTGCTTCAATGCCAGCATATAGGTATTATATGCGGAAAGAACGGTTTGGTTATTGGCAAACACATTTTGCTGATCCGGGTCTTCAATAAACAGTGAACCATCGTATTGCAGGGTATGAAAATCGCTTTTATTCCGTCTGAAAATCGCCTTCACCCCCGCTTCAAGCTTTATCTTATTCAGGGTCTGGATATAATCGGCCTGGCCAGTCTGCTCCTGTGTGGAGGTATTATTGAACTGGTTAAAATCGCGGATATCATAGTCGATCAGATCGGTAAATCCATTCTCAGACCGGCTTTCTGTCTGGTACTGCATGAAGCGGTAAGATGCTGTAAGCAGTTTGGATTTGTCTTTTTTAAAACCCAGCTGATAGTTCAGCGAACCATCAAAGCCGTTGTTCTTGTTCCGGGCAGTATTTTGCTGGCGGAACTGCTGCAACAATGTACCCGCGTTTTGCAACACCGAAAATCTTGCAACACGGCCTTTAGAATAAAAGCCGCTGGCGTTGAGTTGAGCGGTAAACAGCTGCAGCGAATCGATCTCGTAACTGAACTGTGAACCGATATACCTGCCGTTGTTATTGTTTTTATTGGAGCCCGAAATGTTCAGCGATGTTGGCTGATTGCCGGTGGTATTGCGGCTGATGCCTGTTTGCACAGAAGGATTGTGGGTGGCATTGGCGCCACCGTAAAGCTCCAACCCGAATTTTTTATGTGTGGCTGTAAAAGAAAAACCGGCACCGGGTCCTCCTGTCGGGAAACTCTCATTCAGGTTAACAGTGCCTTTATAACCCTCACCTACTTTTTTTGTGGTGATGATATTGATAACGCCCGCGAGCCCTTCTGCATCATATTTAGAGGGAGGCGTGGTATACACTTCGATGCTTTGGATGGTGGAAGCGGGCAATCCTTTTAAAACCTCGATGGCATTATGATCCATCATACCTGAGGGTTTTCCGTTTATAAGGATCCGGAAACCCGGCTGTCCTTTTAACAGAAGATTTCCCTGGGCATCGACAGAAAGAAAGGGGACTTTTTTCATGATCTCCAGTGTGCTGCGGAATTTGCTTTCGGGATCCGCTTCTATGTTGTAAATGAGCTTGTCCACTTCGCGCCGGATCAGCGGTTTGGCGGCTGTTACAGTTATATTCTGCAAACTTGTTCCCTGTTGCTGTAATTTGAGCTCACCCAAATCGAGTGTTTGACCAGCAACGGTATCCCAGTTAATGGCTTTTGTAAATGGATGACATGCTGTACAGCTTATGGTCAGCTGTGCGCCGGCAACTTTGGGGGCTTTGAGTAAAAAAGATCCCTGGGCGTTGGATGCTGCTGCAACGAGCAACCGGGTGTCCTTTACCAGGCTTACGGTAGCCCAGGCAACCGGCTGCTGTAGTGAATCGGAGATGCGGCCTCTAAGCAGTACTGTGTCCGGCGACTGTGCGAAGAGCACACGCGGAACCAATGGACATAAAACCAGCATCCAAAAAAGAGTAAAAAACTTTTTGGTTGTCATTACGAACGTATTTTAAACAAACCTATTTGCCGGCAGCGGCAGTAAGAAACCGAAAGCGGTGAACGGCAGGTTTTAACAGGTCAAGGCTTGTATTGCGGGGTAAAATTTTTAAGAAGTTGCTACCATGATGGCGATCACTTTTATCAGGGGATAAGGAGCGTTCCGGTCTGGCTGCGGTTACCCCTTCCATTTCTGTTTGAGGTCCCGGACCAAAAGACAGGAGATGAACGAAGATCAGTCGGTCTTGTTGCGGGATGCAATAAGATAATAGACCAGGAACCCTGCTGCAATAAAAACGGTTTCTATTCCCCAGGGAACAGCGGATCTTTCCCAATCGAGAGAAAGCGATCCGATCACAATAAGCCCGGCACCACCAAACAGCAGCAGGATGCCCCATTTCAGGGAGGACAAAAGATTATTTTTTCTGGTGAGGAGCCGCAGGTAAGGTTCGTCCAGCTGTCCCGACCGGATCAGCCGCCTTTTTAGTAAATAATTCATAAACTCAATACCCACTCCGGCAAGAATGGCGACAACCGCCACAATCATAAAGAACGAGAGAATACCTTCCATATTATTATCTTTAAATGCGATCAGATAACCAGTAGTCACCAAAACAGATCAGAAGGTTGCGGGAAGACAAGGATTTTTTTTGCAACATTTCCGACACGTTTCGTGTCCCATCCTTAAACAATAAATGGCTATGAATAAAAAGGCATATCTTATGCTTCCAACTTTTGTTCATTACTTACAGCGCTTCAGATATGTTTGATGAAAGAGAAACGGTTTCGTCGGTACGTAACGGCGATATGCGGGCCTTTGAACTGCTGATAAAACAATATGAACGGTTGGTCTTTTCTATTATAAGCCGGTTGGTGGATCATGGAAATGATACGGAAGATATTGCCCAGGAGGTTTTTATCAAAATCTATAACGGCCTGGAGAGATTCGCCTTCCAGTCTAAATTGTCCACATGGGTCGCCAGCATTACCTACCATACGGCACTGAATTATATACGCGATCACAAAAAGCATACGACATCAGGTGCTGCCGGAATGCAGGACGGAATGTATTTTACCACGGAAACCCCCGCCCGGTTATCGGAACAAAAGGAAATAAACAGATATGTTCATCAGTTAATAGGAGAAATGCCGGTTGCATATAAAACAGTACTGACATTATATCACCTCCATGAAATGTCGTACGAAGAAATCGGGAAAATAACGGGGATGCCCGAGGGTACTGTTAAAAACTACCTTTTCCGCGCACGTAAAATTTTAAAGGAGCAACTTAAAAAATGCTTGGAATGAAAAAGAACGATTTTGAAAACACATTACAGGATTGGCTGGATAAAGGAAGACCGGAACCTCCCCCGGAAGGAGGAGGTCCGGAGTACTACAGGGACGTACCTGTTTATGAATCCCTGTTTAAAGCGCTGAATGAAACGGAGCCGCCCATTACCGGCCCCTCCTATGCTTTTCCCTTTAATGTGATCAGGAAAATAAGAACGGAAAAAAACTACAGGGTCCGGTTTATATGGAATCTTTTGCTTCCGGCCGCAGTACTTCTGGCAATAGCTGTAGTTTATATTGCATCAGTTGTTTTTAACAATAGCACAGCCGGGGATGTCCTCCGCTTTCTGGCGCAGCAGAAATGGGCAATGGTATTTATTCTTTGCTGTTTTTTTATGGTTCAATACTTTGATGGAACGCTGGTGCGAAAAAGTTCCCGGAACGCCGGGCAGCATACTGTAAAACAGCGATAAGAAAAGTAACCAGTAAACGGAGACCATGATTCCGCATCACCGGCTGAAAGAGGAAAAACATAAAGAGCGCTGTTGCTCCGGTATGGAGATGCAGCGCTCTTTTCAGGCTATCCAGGCCTTCTTGCTATTCAAATGAATGGCGGGTTGTCTTTATTGATTCACTTTTTTCTTCAATTCTTCAATTTCTTTTTCTTTCTGCTGCAACAGGCGGTTCAATTCTTCTTTGGAACGGTTTACCGGCTTATTGCCGCTGCCTTCGTAGCGGTAAGAGTCCGAGTCCTTTCCTGTTGCAGCGCCGGTGGATGAGGGATAACGATAGGCACCTGTTGCTGCTGCCGTATCGGCATTGCCTGCCGGTTCCTGCCATCTGTAAGCCGTGTCTGCCCGTCCGGGTACACTTTCCAACGATCCGTTTTCACTTTTAAGGATACCGTCTGTTGTCATCGTATATTCCGTATTGGGCGAATAAAAGCGGTAGTTCCTTCTTTCCCGTACCCGGCGTATGCCTCCTTTTCCCGATTCCACTTCAATATCGATGGTGTTCAGCTTTTCATTCACAGAAGGGTCCAGCTGTATCTTCTTACCCACCGGAACCTGCACGATCACCTGCACCCGCTGCAGCCGGTATTTGCTGGTCTTGTCTACAGAAAAACCGCTTGCAAGGTCCAGAACGCTGTCGGTGGAGTATACCGTATAGTGAATCCTGTTCAGACGGGCCAGGGCGTCCTCATCGGTATTGCCAAAACTCTGGCGTTCGATGGCAACATGATAAAGTGAATCGGAGCTCTTATCAAACTGGATGGAGATATCGGACAATTTCAGGGTATCTTTTGTAAGACTGAAACCGGAAATACGGTCGCCGTCCGTATCGCGCATCCAGGTGAAATCCCCGCTGAATTCCAGTTCCGGCTGGGAAACGGTAAGGATCAGCTTATCGTTTTTAGGCTGGGTAATAGCAACGGGCGTTTCGCTGGTTTGATTTCTTTTAAAATCCTTTGAAATGCTGCTTACAAACAACACGAGAAAGATCCAGCCAAAAGCCCAGAGGCCGCCAAACAGCCAGCTCAGGTAATTACCGGGAGTGGTCACATTCAGGATCATCCGGAACAGCCAGATCACTGCGCCCACAATCGGGGCTCCGATAAACAGCAGTACAGTAGCCCAGGCCAGGAACTGCTGGTTGTCGCTCGTCCACAGGAAATTATTGAAGGGAGCAAACACATAGCCGCTGAACAGCAGGGCGATAAGCCCTACAAAGAGGGAAAAGATGATGGTGCCGAAAACGATCAGGAAAAAGGCCTTGATCACCACAGCAATGCCATGTCCCAGGCCACGGGCTCCCCTGCCGGCGGCGGCACCAAATTCCCGCCCCATATTCTGACCATAAGTTTTGCTGGTGGTGCCGAAGCGTTCTGCAGACTGCTGCACTTCTTTGCCCCAGCTTTTTAAACGGCTGGAAACGTCTCCCATCGAATTCTGAACATTGTTCTTAATGGAGTTCAGGTCCACCGGCTGGCCATGCATTTCCATTTTTTCATAAGGGCTGATGGCTTCCGGCAGCACGATCCATAAAATGATATAGGCTGTGAGAAAGGTACCACTCAGCGACCCGAAGAATACACCGCGGAACGGATCAAAATTATCATGACTGAAAATACCATTGATAATGCTCAGCAGGAAGGGCAATATAAAAATGAGCCGGATGGTATTGGCCTCTTTTCCGAAATAAGCCGCAATGCCGCTGGCCACTCCGCCGATCTTTTTATCATCGGGGTTGCGGAACAGCCGTTTTCCTTTATACCCTTCCAGGTTCCTGGAGGGCAGGAAGATCCACAACAGGATATAGATCAGCAAGCCGGTTCCGAAGCTTCCAAAAGCAATGATGGCAAACAACACCCGGACGATGGAAGGATCAATATTGATCCAGTTGGCCACCCCGCTGCACACCCCGCCCAGCACCTTGTTATTGGCATCCCTGTACAGCTTCCGGCTGCCTGTTGTAAACCGGCTTTGGGCGCTGTCCTGCTCCTGTGCGCCGGCCTCTTCTGCAAAATCTTCCGGGCGTCCCATTGTGGCGATCATTTCATCTACATCAGCTTCCGTAATATGCGGGGCACCCTTCCGGATCTTTTCAAACATCAGCTCGGAGAAACGGGCTTCAATATCTGAGAGGATCTCCTCCTTGCCCGGTTCTTTTGAAAAATGAAGACGCAGGCTTTCCAGGTACTGCTGTACCTTTTGAGCCGCGGTATCCTCAATCGCAATACTGCGGCCGCCTAATTGTATGTTGATGATCTGTTTCATTATCGTTGTTTTGTCGTTATAGGGTTCTTGTACTTAAGGTATTTACTGCATTTGATAATTCGTTCCAGGTCTGCTCCAGCTCCTTGTAAAAGCCTTCCCCTTTTGGCGTAAGGGAAAAGTATTTGCGCGGCGGACCGCTGTTGCTTTCTTCCCAGCGGTAAGTAAGCATCTCAGCATTTTTTAAACGGGTAAGCAGTGGATATAAGGTTCCCTCCAGTATCTGCAAACCGGCACCGCGCATCTCCTCAATAATATCGCTTGGGTAAGCCTCGCCTCTTTTGATAACAGAAAGAATGCAGAATTCCAGGATCCCCTTCCGCATCTGACTCTGTGTATTATCAATATTCATTTTTCTCAATTGTTTCACAAAGATATTGGTCAGATTTAGTATTTGGCAATACATAGTACCTTGTTTGGGGATTTTTGCCGGTAAAAGGAAATAAAATGTCGGTGAATAGCGTTAGTTTCGTTGCTGTTGATGGTAATACGGGGAAAACTGCAGTAATCAAAAGCATGGCACAGCCGCTTTTCTTTATTGGTAGTTCGTTTTTCACTAGTTGCCATTCTCTTTTTTATCTTTTACTTTTCACTATCGACTATGAAGGTATTCATCACTAAACAAATTCCACAGGCCGGTCTGGACCTTTTACAAGAGGCCGGTATTTCTTATACCATTGCTGCAACAACACTGTCGCAGCAGGAGCTGATCGCCCAGGTAAAGCAATATGATGCTCTGCTGAGTGCGGGTTTTGTAAAAGCAGATGCGGCTTTCCTGGAAGCCTGCCGCCACTTAAAGGTGGTATCGCTGTTTTCTGTGGGATATGATACTGTTGATATTGCCGCGGCCACCCGCTTGGGTATTCCTGTCGGAAATACACCCGGAGTGTTAAGTCGCGCCACGGCAGACACTGCTTTTCTGCTGATGCTGGCGGTATCACGGAAGGCTTTTTATAATTATCATAAAATACTGGACGGCAAATGGAAGGAGTTTGAACCGGTGGCCGACCTGGGAACAGAATTATATGGAAAAACGCTTGGTGTTTTCGGACTGGGAAAGATCGGGTTTGAGATGGCTAAAAAATGCCGGGCTGCTTTTGACATGAATATCATCTATCACAACCGCAGTCATAACGAAACGGCTGAGGCAGAGCTGAAGGCCCGTTATGTCTCTATGGAAGAATTACTGGCCCAGAGCGATGTGCTTTCGGTACACGCCAATTTTTCCCCGGAAACAAAAGAGCTGTTCAATAAAGAGGCGTTCAGCCAGATGAAACCCGGGTCGATCTTTATCAATACAGCCAGGGGAGGACTGCATAATGAAGCAGCACTAAAGGAGGCCCTTGAGAACAAGATCATATGGGGGGCCGGACTGGATGTGACCAACCCGGAGCCGATGGCACCGGATAACCCGCTGCTCCGGATGCCTAATGTTTGTGTGCTGCCGCATATCGGCTCTGCCACAAAAGAAACACGGGATGCTATGGCAATAATGGCGGCAAAGAATGTGATCGCCGGACTAGAAGGCGAGCGGCTGCCAACGATAGTAAATGCCGATGTGTATCAGTAGCCGCTTTAAGGAGCGATACCATTTTTTAAACCATTAAGGAGTTAAGAGTCGTTAAGCCATGACGCCCGGCAGGTCTTAATAACCTTAATTCCTGAATGGTTCAAACCTCCGGAATACATTTTACCAAAACCAATTTTTATTAGACCCCGCACCATG
Source organism: Niabella beijingensis (assembly GCF_020034665.1). NCBI lineage: Bacteria > Pseudomonadati > Bacteroidota > Chitinophagia > Chitinophagales > Chitinophagaceae > Niabella > Niabella beijingensis. Next base: position 2,705,433 of record NZ_JAIQDI010000001.1, read on the forward strand.
TTTATTTAAATGCGCTGTGGTTTTCTGGTATTTCTGTTAATAAAATTCATTTTTTTTGATAACTATCTAAAGCAGGCAGCCTGTAAGCCATTGTGTGGCAGCACCACTTTTGAAACCATTAAGAGTTAAGAGCCGTTAAGCCGTGGCGCCCGGCAATTCTTAATAACCTTAATTTCTGAATGGTTTAAACCTCCGGAATACATTTTACCAAAACCAATTTTTATCAGGCCCCGCATCGTGTTTATTTAAATGCGCTGTGGTTTTCTGGTATTTCCGTTAATAAAATTCATTTTTTTTAATAACCATCTAAAGCAGACAGGGTATAAACCATTGTGTGGTAGCACCGCTTTTTAAACCATTAAGAGTTAAGAGTCGTTAAGTCATGACGCCCGGCAGGTCTTAATAACCTTAATTCCTGAATGGTTCAGCCCCCCGGAATACATTTTACCAAAACCAATTTTTATTAGGCCCCGCATCGTGTTTATTTAAATGCGCTGTGGTTTTCTGGTATTTCTGTTAATAAAATTCATTTTTTTTGATAACCATCTAATGCAGACAGGATATAAACCGTTGTGTGGCAGCACCACTTTTTAAACCATTAAGGAGTTAAGAGTCGTTAATCCGTGGCGCTCGGCAATTCTTACTAACCTTAATTTCTGAATGGTTCAAACCTCCGGAATACATTTTACCAAAACCAATTTTTATTAGGCCCCGCATCATGTTTATTTAAATGCGCCGTGGTTTTCTGGTATTTCTGTTAATAAAATTCATTTTTTTTTAATAACTATCTAAAGCAGGCAGCCTGTAAGCCATTGTGTGGCAGCACTACATAAAAACTTGCGAACATTTGTTGTATGTTTGGGCGCTTGTTTGAAGACAACAATTTCTATTTTCTTACTAAAAAAATAATGATCGAATGAAGAGACGTTTTCTGTTGCTGCTGGTATTGGTGACCGCAGTATTCCGTTCCTATGCAGATGAGGGGATGTGGCTGCCGCAGTTGCTGGGCCAGCAGGTGTACAACGATATGGTGAAAAAAGGGCTGAAGCTGAGCAAGGAACAGCTGTACAGCATTAATAAGAACTCGCTGAAAGATGCCATTATTATTTTCGGTGGCGGATGTACCGGAGAGATCGTAAGTCCGGAAGGATTGATCTTTACCAACCACCATTGTGGCTACGAAGCGATCGCCGGTGCCAGTACGGTGGATCATAACTTCCTGCGGGATGGTTTTTATGCCCGTAATAAAGGCGAAGAAATCAAAACCAGCCTCAGTGTGCAGTTTTTATTAAGGATCGAAGATGTGACCAAAGAAGTAACGGCAGCCCTGGGCACACTGAGTGGTAAAGAACGGGCCGCGAAACAGGCGGAAGTGCTGGCTGCAATCAACGGGCGGATGAGCGATCCGGCCAATAGTATCGAAACCCGTGTAAGCCCTTTGTTCAAAGGCAATCAGTTCCTGGCCTTTGTGTATGAGCGCTTCAGCGATATCCGCCTGGTAGGCGCACCTCCGGAAGCGGTTGGAAAATTCGGGGGTGATACCGATAACTGGGAGTGGCCGCGTCATACCGGCGATTTCTCCATCTTCCGCGTTTATGCCAATAAGCAAAACAAGCCGGCCGCCTATGACCCTGCCAATGTGCCGCTGAAACCAAAATGGTTCCTGCCTGTTTCCCTGAAAGGTGTGAAGGAAGGTGATTTTGCCATGATCTGGGGTTATCCCGGTGGAACCAACCGCTATGAATCCTCCTATGGCATCAAACTGGCAACAGAGGTGAACAATCCCACCCTGGTGGCATTGAGGGATGTACGGTTAAAATATATGTTTGAGCAAATGAAAAAAGATCCGGCGATCAAATTAAAGCTCGCCTCCAGTTATGCCGGTATTGCCAACTACTGGAAATTCTTTGACGGAGAGACCAAACAGTTGCTGAAATATGATGTGTATGGCCAGAAGAAGACCGCCGAAGATAAATTCAATGCCTGGGCAAAAGGCAAACCGGAATATGAGAACATCTTTTCAGACTGGGCAAAGGCCTATGAGGACTGGAAACCCTTTGCCAAAGCCAGGGTATACCTGAACGAAGGCATCCTGGGCTCCCCGCTTATCGGCTTTGCCGCTTCGCTTACCCCCCTGCGGAATGCATTGGTGACCGGCGCCACTAAAGAAGAAGTGGCAAAAATTGCTGCCGGGATTTCGGAAGAGCGGGACGAATTCCTGAAAGAGGAGGACACCCCCTCCGATCAGAACATCCTGGCCACCGTTACACAGTTGTTCTATGAGAATGTGGACAAAAGCCAGCAGCCGGAGGCATTTTACAACGAGCTTCAATCGAAATACGGCAGCCTGTCGGAAGCGGCCACCTATAAAAAATATGCGGCAGATGTGTTTGCCAATTCCCTGGTGTTCAATGACGCCAAATGGAAGTCCTTTATCGAAAACCCGGATACAACGGTGCTGGGGGCCGATCCGGCATTTGCACAGGCCAGTGCGTTTATCCGCAGTTATCAAAATGGTGTAGGACCAAAATACCAGGAGTTTACGGCAAAAAACAATGATTATGGCCGGTTATACCTGAAAGGAGTAATGGCCATGGATCCCGCAAAGGCAAAAATGATGTATCCCGATGCTACCTTTACTATGCGCGTGAGCTACGGGCAGGTAAAAGCCTATAAACCCAGGGATGCGGTATCCTATGATTATGTAACCACATCAAAAGGGATCCTGGAAAAATACAAACCGGGCGATTACGAGTATGATCTGCCGGCTAAACAAATCGAATTATTAAAGAAAAAGGATTTTGGCCAGTATGCCGACCCCGTACGTAAGGACCTGGTGATCGGCTTTATCACCTCCAATGATATAACCGGCGGAAACTCCGGCTCACCGGTGATCAATGGTAACGGAGAGCTGCTGGGACTGGCATTTGACGGCAACTATGAGGCCCTGAGCCACAAGCTGGCCTTTGATAAGGACCTGAACCGGACCATAAATGTGGATATCCGCTATGTATTGTGGTGTATCGACAAACTGGGCGGTGCCACTAATATCATCAATGAACTGAAACTGGTTAAATAGACGAATAAGGTTTTAAAGTCTTATTGGTCTGAATATGGCCCCGGTTCAACCGGGGCCATATCTCTTTTGGAGTAAACATACAACCGGAACCCTGTCTTGGAAAGTACCTGTCCTTTTGAAACTTTCACATTGTTTTAAAGGCGCGCTTTCAAAATCTGCTTTATTATTTGCCCGGAACATCTTAAATTAGCTGTACAACCTGTTTGAAAAAACAAGACTGATTAAAAGCTAAAGAATACCAAAGCCGGTTTAGGGCTCAATAACTGTAAAAATGAAAGCAATAATTCTCTTTCTGCCCGCATTGTTCATTTCCCTGAACCTGTTTGCAACAGCACAATATCCCGATAAGATCCTCTATAAGGAAAAAGAATATGCGCTGCACAGCAACCCGCTGGAAGACTATTTCAGCAAGCATCCGGATAAAAGGCCCCAAGGCGGGATCATATCAACGGCTCTTTGGCGGGGCTATGTTGCAACATTTGAGGTGGTCGACAACCAGCTTTTCCTGAAGGATATAGAAATAGAGTTATCCGATACCACAAATAAGCAACGATTTGCTACAAAATGGAAAAGTGTTTTGAATGAGGTTTTTCCCGGCCAGTCAAAAATAAAAATAACGTGGCTGACAGGTCTGCTGGTGATACCCCATGGCAAACTGATGAATTATGTTCACATGGGCTATGGCTCCACGTATGAAAAATACATCCTTTTGGAGATGAACCAGGGTGATCTGAAGAAAGAAAAGAACTTTGATCATAAGGAGTATGAAAAATTCCGGCAACGGCAGTTTAATGCATTCCGGCAAACGGAAGAATACAAAAAGCTGAAAGAACAGATGAAAAAAGAAAAGAAATATACCGATGAATTTATTGACGGTTTTCTGAGAGATTTTATTGTTAACTATACTTCAAAGATCCTGGCGGACTAATTGTTGGAGAACCTGGAATATAACACCAGCGGGTATCTCGGGGGAACTGTTTTTTTATAAGCACTAACAATTGTATTTTTAGGAAATGCAGGAACTGACAATTTCAAAAATTCATTTATATAAATTATTCATTCCCTTAAAGGAACCCTTTATCATTTCCCTGGGACCGCTGTATAACGCAGAAAGCGTGGTGGTCTGTATGGAAACCAATGCCGGCATCACCGGCTGGGGAGAGTGCAGTCCGTTTATGAGCATCAACGGAGAATCGGCTGACACGGGTCTTGTAATAGGACACTATTTTGAAAAAGCATTACTGGGAAGAGACCCATTGGCTATAGAGGAACGGATTGCTGATATGGACCGCATCATCTACGGTAACCGGAGCATAAAAAGCGCGTTTGATATGGCGCTGTATGATATTGCGGCAAAGCACGCGGAGCAGCCACTGTACCGGTTCCTGGGAGGGAAGAAAGACAAGGAGATCACCACAGACTATACGGTAAGCGTGGGGACACCGGAAAAAATGGCGGCAGACGCGTTAAAGATAAAAGAACAGGGATTCCCCGTAATTAAAGTAAAGATCGGGAAAGGCGGTGCTGCTGATGTGGAGCGCATCCGCGCGATACGGGCGGCCGTGGGGGATGCCATACCATTGCGGGTGGATGCCAACCAGGGCTGGGCCGTGGATGAGGCCATCGAAACGCTGAAAGCCCTGGAACCCTTTAACATCCAGCATTGTGAAGAGCCTGTCCCCCGCTGGGAATTTATGGAGCTGCCAAAAATAAAAAAAGCAAGTCCGGTTACCATGATGGCCGATGAAAGCTGCTGCGACCAGCATGATGTAAAACGGCTGATAGCCCTGGGTGCCTGCGACCGGATCAATATAAAACTGGGGAAAAGCGGAGGTATTTACAACGCACTGCAAATGATCCGGCTGGCGGAAGCGGCAAATATGGAAATACAGATCGGCGCCTTCCTCGAGTCGCGACTGGCCATGACGGCCTTTGCGCATCTGGCACTCTGCAGTCCGAATATTGTTTATTTTGATTTTGACACGGCATTGATGTTCAGCGAAGACCCTGTTGAGGGCGGCATACTTTATAAGGAAAAAGGTGTTATTGAGGTGCCGGAGATACCGGGGATCGGGGCAACTATAAAAATGAACTACCTTTAAAAGAAAACGGGCCATGAAAAATTATGCACTCCTGGTTGCGGTACTGCTGACTGCTGTTTTATGGGCAGCGGCCCAGGATCATCGACAGATCGCACAACATCGGATAATGAAAAACGGAGTACCGGTCATCTACAATATTTTTAAAACAAACGAAGACAAATCGCAGCCGGCTTATTTTGTAAATGGCAGGTATATCGAGGGCTTCCCGGGTACCATTGATCCGCAAATGATTAAAAGCATCCATGTAGAAAAGGATAGTATAACGGCAGGCGGTAAAAGATACAAGGGTGGCATTTATATAGAAATGAAACCGGATGCCCCGTTTCATCTTATTTCATTGGCAGAACTGGCCAAAAAGTACACGGATCTTAACGGGGTGCCCGCAGTTTTTACGGTAAACGGGAACCTGATAAACAGCGATTATGACCGGTATCTGATCGATGAAATGCTCTTACTTAATATTAATGTACAGGATTTAAAGGCAGCAAAGCAGCAAAGCATAAAGCTGATCAATATAGCAACCAAAACCGAAGAAAACATAAAAAAATCAAAGGAAATCCGGATCCGGGGCAATGACATCGCACAGTACTGACGCTTTTTCTTTTTAAGATAAGGAAACGGTTTCAAAAGCAATGTCATGCCCGACAAACAATTTACCGTACAAAATCAATGAGGCGATGACAAACCCGCTTATGGTTATCCTGAACTTGTTTCAGGATCCATTAGAACGCTGCAGCGCAGCACTGATATTACAAGTGACGGCGATAACAAGCGGATAAAGGTGCAGCGCGCTGCGCCTCTGTATTTGATAAACTGTACGGGGACTGCTGATCAGCCGGGCGTTTCAGCCGGATGAAGGCTGTCTTATCATCCAACGCCTGCCGGGGCATCCGTCCACCTTTGTCAGGCCTGGTGTGCCTTCATTTTATCATTGCGGTTGGGTTTCCTTCGCCAGTTTTTGCTCCCATTCCCATGCGGTACGCATCATATCATCCAGTCCGTATTTAATCTCCCAGCCCAGGCTTTGTACGGCGTGGTCGTTGTTGGCATAAATGGCGATCACATCACCCGGCCGGCGGGGACCGATCTCATAGTTCAGCTTTACGCCGCTTACTTTTTCAAAGGATTGGATGGCTTCCAGCACGGTAACCCCGTTCCCCGTTCCCAGGTTGAAGATCTCGTAATTGCTTTTATTTTTTACCTCTTCCAGGTATTTAATAGCCAGCGTGTGGGCATGCGCAATGTCGCTTACATGAATGAAATCACGCACACAGGAGCCATCGCGCGTATCGTAATCCGTACCATATACGGTCATTTTTGATAGCTTGCCGATAGCTGTCTGGGTGATGGCCGGTACCAGGTTCTGCGGGCGGCCAACCGGCAGTTCACCGATCTGGATGGAAGGGTGCGCGCCAACCGGATTAAAATACCGCAGGGCGATCACATTGGTATCAAACACTTTTGCAAAGTCCGTGAGGATCTGTTCGCCCATTTGTTTGGTAGCTCCGTAAGGCGATTCTGCCGGTTTGGTAGGCGTGGTTTCCACCACCGGTATGCTGTCCGGGTTGCCGTATACCGTACAGGAAGAAGAAAAGACAAAATACGGCGTGTCAAAGTCACGGGCGCATTTTAAAATATTGATCAGAGAGTTGAGGTTGTTCTCATAATAAACCAGCGGCTGTTCCACGGATTCTCCCACGGCCTTATAAGCGGCAAAATGGATGATACCGGTGATATCAGGATTTTCTTCAAAAATAGCATGGGTGTCATCAAAGTTGCAAAGATCCACCTTATAGTTCTTTACACTTTTGCCGGTAATTTTTTCAACGTTTTCCAGGATAAAAGGCTGGGATCGGCTGTTGTTATCCACAGAGATCACCTCGTACCCGTTTTCAATTAAATCAACAATGGTATGCGATCCGATATAGCCGCTACCACCAGTCACCAGAATCTTACTCATATAATTTTTATTGAGTTACAAAGGTGCGGATTTTTTCGTTAGGTTATTGTTCTGCGACCCTGTGATCTCAAATCTCGATTCTCAATTTTCAGTTCCCTACAAAAAAAGCAATGGGCTAAAATAAAAAAGTATCCGGTTCTCGGACACTTTTTTATTTATATTGCTGGTACCGGACGATTACTGTATACCCGGTACGATCAGTTTCATGATAAAATAAACAACGCTGGCCAGTACCGCGCTTACCGGGATGGTAAGGATCCAGGCCCAGACAAGGTTGATGGTTACGCCCCAGCGTACGGCCGATAAGCGCTTGGTGGCGCCCACCCCCATAATGGAACCGGTGATGGTATGGGTAGTGCTCACCGGTATCTTCATGGCCTCTGTTGCAAACAGGGTAAGTGCTCCGGCGGTTTCCGCAGCCACGCCCTCAAAGGGGGTCACTTTGGTGATCTTGGTACCCATGGTTTTTACAATTTTCCAGCCCCCGCTCATGGTACCCAGGGCAATGGCAGTATAGCAGGCCAGCGGCACCCAGATGACCATATGGTTCAGGTTATACGAATTGGGGTCATAAGCTACCAGTGCCGCCATGATGATGCCCATTACCTTTTGAGCATCATTACCACCATGTCCGATGCTGAAGATGGCGGATGAAACCAGCTGCAGCCGTTTAAACCATATATTGGCACGGTGTGCATTGAGGCCGCTCAAAAACAGGGAAAAAACGGCCATAATGATCAGGATCAGTCCTAATAATATGTATTTGAAGTTATGGGAGTAAAAGATCAGCTTCAGAAAATACGATTCATAATGGGATTTGAGCTGGGCAGGATCGGTTTCCAGCACAAAGCTGAGGAATACGAACACCGCAGCAATTACAAAGAATGAAAAGAGCTTGACCCTCCATCCTTTTTTAAAGGAGTTGATGAACCAGATGGAGAAAAGGAATGCCATGATCATACCGATAATGGGCGCCAGGAAGATAAACGCGGCAATGGTAAGGATCACGCTGGAGTTTACAGCGGTAAACGGGTTGCCCGTTCCCATTCCGATGGCGTGGGAGATACCGGCCCCCGCAAAGCCTCCGATAAGCGTGTGGGAAGAAGAGGACGGAATACCCCTCCACCAGGTAAAAAGGTTCCAGATAATAGCAGCAATAAGCCCCGCGAAGATCACATTAAGATCGATAAAGTTTTCTTTTACCGTTTTAGCGATGGTATTGGCCACACCGTGGTCCTTAAAGATAAAATAGGCTACAAAGTTGAACAGTGCGGCCCATATAACCGCCTGAAAGGGGGTCAGCACTTTTGTGGAAACAACAGTAGCAATAGAGTTGGCTGCATCATGAAATCCGTTGATATAGTCAAATATGAGTGCCAGGCCGATGATAACAACTAGATATGTAAACATAATTAAATGTGCTAATTTGATAATAGGCTAACGGGCGCTTTCCATAAATAAACGGTACCGGTAGCCAAAACCCGTAAACAGCCTTTAGGCATATTTAATAATAATGGATTCGATCACATTACCGACATCTTCGCATTTATCGGTAACCACTTCCATTGCCTGGTATACTTCTCTTTTCTTAATTACCTCTTTTGCGTCGGCTTCTGTATCAAATAAATATTCGATACTCAGATCAAAGACATCATCGGCCTGGTTTTCGATGCTGTTTATTTTTACAAGGGCCTCGGTAATATTGCGTACTTTTTTCATATCACGCAGCTCCATAACAGCCGCCTGTACCTGCTCGGCCGCCTGTACGATCAGCTCCGCCATTTTTTGTATCCCTGTTTCATTCGGGTTTACACGGTAGGTAGTGATCTTTTTTGCGGTGGCATATATATAATCGGCAATATCATCCAGGGAGGTGGCGAGGTAGTGGATATCTTCCCGGTCGAAGGGAGTGATAAAGTTTCTGCCCAGTTCTGTAAAAACATTGTGGGTGAGTTCATCATTGCCATGTTCCATATCTATTATGGACTGGGCAAGGGAGTTCCGTTTGTCTACATCGGTTTCATTGACCATCTGCTTTAAAAGTTTCCCCATAGAAGCCACGTTGGCGGCTATCTTTTCAAACAATTCAAAAAAAACGGTATTGCTGGGGGTGAAAATTTTGAGAAAAGAGTTTAGTCCCATGATAAGTTTTTAAAATTGGTGGCAAAATTATCCCCTTCGTTGAAGTATCATTATAAAATTACAGGAATTAATAATTCCTTAATATAGGAAATAGGGTTTCGTTCCGTTTTTTGACTAAAAGATCCCCCGTTTTTAAACATTTCTGCTGATTTTTCAACAAAAACTGTGCTGCTACAAGCGCTGTTAACATTAAGGCAACCTTGGAGTGATGATTTGGTAACATACGGGTAACAGTGAGGTAACACTGCCGTTTGACTTTTGCAGCAAATATTCTATATGCAAATTAGGCTGCTGTTCGTTACTTTTCTCATGTTTGTTTCCCATCTGGTTTTTTCACAGGCAAAGCTGTCCGGAAAAATTACTGATGGAGAAACGGGCGCTGCAATTGTAGGCGCATCAGTAACAATAACAGGAGAACAAAAGGGAGTGACCACTGATGTTGATGGTGGATTCTATATTTCGGTACAAAGGAATGTAAAATACAGCCTTACCGTTTCAAATGTTGGTTATCAAACAAAAGAAGTTGGCGATATCCAGGTTACAGATACCGATGTGCCTGTTGTCAATATCACGCTGGAAAAATCCAATCAGCAGTTACAGGAAGTGGTGGTAAAAACAAGTGCCAGAAGGGAATCTGTTGCTTCCTTATATAATGTACAAAAATTAAGTTCTTCTATTTCTGATGGTATTTCGGCGGATATTATCAAAAAATCCCCTGACAGGAATACCGGCGATGTATTGAAAAGGGTAAGTGGTGCTTCGATACAGGACAATAAATTTGTGATCATTCGTGGGTTGAATGAAAGATATAATACTGCATTGCTCAACAATGCAGTGTTGCCAAGCACCGAAGCTGACACGCGAGCGTTTTCATTTGATATAATTCCTTCTTCTGCGGTGGATAATTTGGTGATTTATAAGACACCTACACCTGATCTTCCCGGAGATTTTGCTGGAGGGGCAATAAAAATCACCACAAAGGATTATCCTACCTCGAAGTTAAGTGAGCTTTCGTTCACTGCCGGGTATAACACAATGACAACATTTAAGTCCTTTTACAAAAATCCGGATAAGGGAAATCTGGACTTCCTGGGTTTTTTAGATGACAGTCGTCTGATACCTGGTCCATACTACCGTAATATTTCGCAGTTTATTAATAAGACCGATGACTTTAAGACTGCTGTTACAAAAATGTTTCCCAATACGTTCGGATTCAAAAATGCGAATAACAGTTTACCCAATCTTTCCTTGTCATATACCGGAGGCAATACTAAACTGATGTCAAACAATAATAAGCTTGGATACATTTTTTCTTTAGGATATGGCACATCGCGACAGGTTTCAGAGCGTACCCGCGATGAATATTTGGCCGACAAAAGCTTGCGTTACTCATATACTACTACAAATTATGATCAAAAAAGCAATCTCAATGCATTGCTGAACCTGACCTACTCCTACGGTAAGAGTAAGCTGTCATTTAAAAACCTGTTTAACAACGATTTCACTTCTTCTCTTGGCTTAAGAAACGGATATGATGTTTCTAATGGAGAAGATGATAAATTCTTAATAAAAAGTAATCTGAATCACATTGTTCAAAATGGCATAGTTAACTCGGTTTTAGAGGGGGCACATAGTTTGAATAATGGTTGGAAAGCCGACTGGACGGGGTCTTTTTCTTATACTTACAGAAATGAACCAGATCAAAGGATTTTAAATTTCAGAACACGTTCAGGCCAGACGGATAATTTCTTTCTCCCACTGGGCAATCAGAACTCACCAGCAATAGATCGTGCTGGGAGAGTATATTCTTTCCTGAATGAGAATATCTACGGGGCTTCTGCTAATGTAATCAAAGAATTTCAATGGCTGAACCTGCCCCAGATATTTAAATTCGGAACAGCAAACTACTATCGCAAGAGAAATGTTGAGGTGGATGCAATAGGATACGCTTCATTGAGTGCCGGCGGTGTTGATATTCCCGAACCGGAAACAGGAACATTCTCTTCCGTTTTTACAAATGATAATATTGACAATTACGGAATTACTGTTGGTAATATACTGAATAATTCCGCATCTTATAAAGGCGATGCCTTATTAAATGCCGGTTATGTTATGTTAGATAATAAGCTGGCACCTTCTGTAAAACTTACATGGGGGGTACGTGTTGAAAATTACCGGCAGGAATTAAATGCTCTGGATAACAGAAGTACCAGTGTTGATAAGCCGATATCGAATTTTGATGTGCTGCCATCAGTATTGTTTACTTACTCTCTAAATCCAAAATCCAATCTAAGACTTGCAGGCTCACAATCAGTTAACCGTCCTGAATTCAGGGAATTGACAAATTATATCGTCTACGATTATGATCTGGCGCTTTTCGTTGCTGGTAATCCTGAGCTTCGGAGAAGTAAAAACTCTAATCTGGATTTAAGGTACGAATGGTTTCCTGGGGCAGGTCAGATTATTTCGGCAAGTCTGTTTTATAAGAAGTTTGACAATCCAATCGAGCGTGTCAATCTTGGAAATGATTTTCTGTCGTATCAGAACGCCAAAAGTTCTGAAGTATATGGTGCCGAGGTGGAGATTAGAAAAAAATTGGATTTTTTTCAAAGCGACTTCTTAGAGAGGCTTTCCCTGTATGTGAATGCTGCTTACATGAAAGGGTCTATCAAGTTTGAAAATATGCTTTCTGCGAATAACCCGATGCAGGGTCAATCGCCTTATTTAATCAACACTGGTATAACATATTCAGATAGGGAAGATAAGTTTATGTTTAATCTGTTGTATAACAGGATTGGCCCACGTCTGTCATACAGAGGGCAGGACGGTGCATTAAATATCTATGAAAAACCCAGGGATGTTATAGATGCACAGATAAGCAGGAAATTTCTTAATAAGAAGCTCGAGGTTAAAGCTACTGTATCTGACATTTTGGCCCAGCCATTTAATTGGTATTACAAGTTTGATCCGGCAACATCCAATATCGGTTATGACGAAGCCGATTCGAAGATTATGCGGTCAACAAAGCTGGGAACATCCGCATCTCTGACAATAAAATATCTTTTTTAAACGAGTTTAAAATCAAAAAAATGAAAAAAAACATGCTTTACGCAGCATTATTAGCTGCGGCGATTTACACCACTGGTTGTAGTAAAAGCGATAATAATCCCGATCCCGGACCTGGTACCAATCCACCACCCTCAGGCGAAACCATAGAAGTTTCCGGAACCCTTACCGGAAATGTGAAATGGACAAAGAACAATACTTATTTATTAAGAGGATATGTTTATGTTGAAAATGGTGCCACCCTTGATATAGAACCCGGAACTAAAATTGTGGCAAAAAGAGACTTATTAAGCGTATTGGTTGTATACATGGGAGGAAAAATAAACGCGATAGGAACTCCTACGGAGCCTATTGTATTTACTTCAGGAGAAAGCAATCCTCAACCGGGTGATCTTGGAGGTCTTGTGCTTGTTGGTAAAGCTACAGGTAATGGAAACCACGCTGTAATGGAAGGAGGAATAGACAAAAATGGAGGTAAATTTGGAGGCGATAATGATGCGGATAACTCTGGTACTTTAAAATATGTTCGCATTGAGTATGCCGGTAAAGCAGTATCTCCTGGAAATGAGCTGAATGGTCTTACACTTTATACGGTAGGTTCTGGTACTACAATTGATTACGTTCAGGTTGTAAGAGGAGTTGACGACGCTTTTGAATTCTTCGGTGGAGCTGTAAACTGTAAGCACCTGATCGCTTATAATAATGGAGATGATGATTTTGATCTTGATGATGGATACCATGGTAAAATACAATTTGCGGTTTCTATTAAAGATCCGCAGTTTACCGATCAAAAACCAGACTCAGATTTGTCAAACAATTTTGAGGTAGATAATACAAATGGTAAAGATGCCCCACCATTTATGAAGCAGCCTAACACACGCCCGGTACTTTCTAATTTCACCGCTATTGGCCCTAACAATGCAACGGGAACAAAGGATGTATATGGTTATGGCATGAGATGGAGAAGAGGTTCTCAGTTTGTTTTAGCTAACTCTATTGTCATCGGCGGACAGAAAGGCGGATTAATCATCGAGGATGCACCTACTGCAACTTACTACCAGGATGCAGCCAAAAGCCGTTTCTACAATAGCTTACTGCATGCGGTTACAAACCCGTTCCTTGTTTTAAATGCACCTACTTTTTCAAATGATGCGTTAAAAACATTAACAACAGGAAGTTATTTAAGCGTTTCTCTTGATGCGGCTGCTGATGCAGGCCTCACTGATCCATTCAATAATAAGACGCCAAATCTTCAGCCCAAAAGCGGAACGAAGCCGCTTACTATGGCAGCTAAATTCGATATGCCGGATTTAAACACCTTCTTTGAGAAGGTTACCTACCTGGGTGCATTTGATGGCACAAATGATTGGACAAAAGATTGGACTGTTTGGAACAAATAGTTATTACCTTTCGATAGTTAAAGGCGCTTCAAACGAAGCGCCTTTTTTATTGGATTGGGCAAAACTGATCTTTATCTCAGCCCCACCCCTTTTAATACAGCCATACGATAAACTGCATAGATTAGCTTATTCATGTAAGAAGCAAAAGCCAGTACCACAGCACCGGGCAGCTCATCTGTTACAGATTCATTGCTTACGGCATTAACGGTAAAAGCAGCGATGTATTGCTTCCATTGGTGCAGCGGAGTGTAGGCAAAAAACTGCTGAAGGTATAGCTGTGGCTGCAGGTACTCCGCAGTGGTAAGCGGCATGGGCAGTTCGATGGCCTCCCGTGTAGCGCGTTGCTCTTTTTTATTGTACTTCCCTTTTTTATATAGCAGCCACGCTACCTCTGTCAGTAGTTCCAGCTGGTGGCCGTAATCTATAGCATTGGCCGGGGCGCCCTGTTTCCAGGCATAAGCATTGGTAAGGGCGGCAGTGCAAAACTGCTCTAAATAAAGCCCCTGCTCCTGTGGGGGAGAAAGGTGAAAAAGGTCGTACAATACAGTATGTATATCTGTGGCTTTAGGATGCTGCTGGTACTTCAGCACCAGTGCGCTTAAATAGCTGTCTGTGTAAGGTGTTTTTTGCATGGGTATGTTTTAGGTTGTGTTTTTATCCCCTGTGCTGTTTTGCCACAAAGGCCAATAGCAACTGTGTAACTTTATCGGTGGAGCCAATACTTTTGGCTGTTACAGACACCTGATGGAACAAATAAAAAGTCTTCGTATTTCTTAGTGTCCTGGTGGCAACTAGCCTTCTTGCAGGTTGTCTTTTTCCCTTACATGTATCAGGTGTACGGCTTCCATCAGGCCTGCCAGCAGCAGGTAAAGATCCAATACTTCCAGCTCGCCGGGGTCTATGGAGGAGGAATAGGCGCTGTACAGTATGGTCCTTAGCGTATCCTTCCATTTTTGCGGCGACTGGTAGCGGAAGAATCGGCGAATGGCGCTGTAGGGGTCCTTATATTCTTCCAGTGTCAGTACGCGTGGCAGGCTGTTCCAAAGGTCTTCTTCGTCAGCTTCGGCATCATTGCAATACAGGCTATGGTGCATCAGCGCTTCCTGCGGCCCGGGGCTGCTTTCATTTTTTAATGTACAGGCAGCCAGCATTATGGAGCGGATGGCTTTAAAACGATTGTATACAACGGCGGGGTCTTCCTTTTTATAAATGGTTTCTTTTTCCACGCACAGCAGCACGTTTTTAATGCTGCTGTGGTAAGCGGCAATGGAGGTGTACTTAAAGCAGGCTGCTAATACCTTATAGGGATTTTGAATGGGCCGGCCCTGCCAGCAGCGGGTTTTGTAGGGATCGTTGTAGTTCATATGGTTTTGTTTTTTGTGTTTGTGAGATGGGGAAGGCGACCGGCACGATGCGGGCCCTGCTGCTGCTTTGATGGGTTATGCGCAATTTTCCTCCCGTTGTGCAGAGCCGCGAACCTCCCGGAGGGGGTTATACCCCTGATAGCCGGCGGTTACACCACCGGTCGTTTGCGAACGGTTGGAATTGAACCCCTGCGGGGTTCAACCAGTATGCTGATCATTGCCCCCGCGTTTCACGCGCAGTTAACGGAATGGAACCCCTTGCGGGGTTTGCCCTGGCAGCGGCGCGGGGGCACCTCTGTAACTACCGGAGTGTTCAACAGCTGTAAGACTCTTCTGCTCCCTTACATTGCTTCCGATAACGATCGGGAAAGGGTCACCAGAACAATCAGTCTTATATCGTACCGGGCCGCGAACACCCCGGATGGGGTTATGCCCTGATAACCGGCGGTGTAACCGCCGGTCGTTTGTGAAGGGTTGGAATTGAACCCCTGCGGGGTTCAACCAGTATGCTGATCATTGCCCCGCGTTTCACGCGCGGTTAACGGAGTGGAACCCCTTGCGGGGTTGCCCTGGCGGTGGCGCGGGGGCAAGACCAATGAGGTCTGTATGCCGCGGCGGGCAGACCTCATTGGTCTGTAACACCGGGGTAGGCGGTAATGATCATGCCCGCGGCATCCGTAATTACGGTGAGCGTACTCACCGGCTGGCCTCGGCTATCGTACCCAATGGTAGTGCCCACATTATGCACCCGGTGCACATTGGCGCCGGGTGGCGCGCCGCCGGGCGGGGGCAGCGGTGGCTGCTGCCCCGCGTCTTTTATGGCGGCTACCAGGGCAGGTATGGGCAGGGTAAACTTGCCCGCCAGCGGGTGGCGGGGCACCTTGTGGTAGTGGCGCTCCAGTATATGGGCCAGCGCCTTTACGCCCAGGTACCAGCTTTTGCGCAGCAGCTTTTTACGGTTTTTAACGGGCAGCTGGTGCATAAGGCCCTCCTGCAGCTGCTGCAGCCAGGTTTGGGTATCTGCCAGCAGAAAGAGCACAGGCAGCCATTGCTCCTCGTTAAAGGCGGGGTGGGTGTTTTGTACAGGTGTAGTAACGGCGTGCATAGATTACTCATTTTTATTTTAAATGAGCCTTTGGCAAGGTGGCATAAAAAAGTGCGAAGCCCAACTTACCAACTAGCGAGGTCGTAGGAGACCTATAGTACAGATAAGAGGGCCCGCACTGTAAAAGTACGAGCCTTTCACTTACCGTCTTGTACTAATTGAAATTTCCTACGTTTCGCTAGTAAGACCCTGTGAAATAGCTTTTAAAATGTTTCTACAGCTAAAATAATAATTTGGTCGTATTCGACCAAATATTTTTTTTATTGTGTCGTCAACTTTATATAATGGCAAAGAAAATAAAGCGTACGTCCTTACAAACATTTGGGGCATATCTAAAGCAGCATCGTGAAGAAGTGTTATCTGAAAAGAATTTATTAAGCTTCTCTTACTCTTCAAGCCTAGATAATAGCAAGCTGGCAAAAATAGAAAAGGGGGAAGTGAATATTCGCTTTAACACGTTATTGGAAATTGCCAAAACCTATAAACTTGATGACAAAACTATTTTAGGGTTTAAAATTTCTGAGCAAGAATAATTCTATTACTCGCGCAGGTCTCTGACCTGTGCGTGCCCGTTACTTGGGCCGTTTATTAAACCGGAATTAATTATTACTGCTATACAATTATACACTTGCTGCAATCAATCAGGAGCCAAGCAATGCTGCTGCACCGGCCGGGAGGCCTGCGCCAGAAAGTTATTTATCCAAAGGCTCAGTTTTTTTTATTGGACTGCCCTGCTATTATGTGGAACCGGGCGCGACCTGCATGACACGGGCCATTCGCTTGCCAGGGAGAGGAGCAATTTTTCCGTCTCATGCCCCGTAACTATCGGAACGGCTTTGCAGTAGTCAGTACAGCGACCCAGCAATGGATTTTTGTAAAGGCCATAGGGCCTGATTGATCTTTTAACTCCCGGAATTTATTCCGGGGGACCAACATGCTATGGAGCACAGGAGTGCCATGGGCACGGTGCATAAAAGCAGCGGTTTGGCAGCATGGCAGCTCTAACTCACGCCAAGTAATGCTTCTGCACAGGCCGGGAGGCCTGCGCAAGAGGGACTTGGGACGGAAAAGGGAAAATAAGCATTTAGGACATTATCGCTATTTTTGAATGGCCGGCAATCACCTATTTGATTTGAATAGTGGTAGCTAATTGGAATTAAAAATGAAATTACAACTACTTCAGCCCAACTTAATAAAGCTGTTTGAAAAACAGGTGAAAGCATCTGTTAGCAAATGTTTTAAAGATTTGGAAGAAAGCGATTTTACAGTACAGGATTTTAAACATTATATGCTGGCCGGGGCGGTGGCGTCCTCCCAAATAGAGGGCAGCACGCTGGACCTGAATAGCTTTTTTGTAAGCAAGGCCAATAATAAAAACAGCAAAGAGGTAAAAGAAATTGAAGATTTATTAAAAGCATACCAATATGCCAAACGATATCGCCTGACCCCAAAGGGGGTACTGAAATGCCATGAACTATTAGCCGGCACATTTAGCAACTTAACCAAAGGGCAAAAAGGTAAATACCGTAAAACGCAGGTGGGCATAAGAGGCTGGCAGGGGCTGGTTTATTTGGCCATAGAGCCGGAAAAAGTGCCTGCCGAAATGGATAAACTGTTTGCGGATATTGAAATACTCCTGGAAGAAAGTTTAAGCCTGAAACAAACCCTTTACTATGCCGCCTATATACATTTTATGTTTGCCAAAATACACCCGTTTGCAGATGGCAACGGCCGTGCTGCCCGGTTGCTGGAAAAATGGTTTTTAGCAGAATGCCTGGGTACATCCGTTTGGGGCATGCCTACTGAAAAGTATTACTACGATAACAGGCGGGGCTATTACAACGGCTTAAATATTGGCCGTGATTATTATGAAACGCTGGAGCAATTGGATAAGATACTACCTTTTTTAACCCTGCTGCCCAAAGCGGTATGTTATAAGCCGGTGGATTAAAAAAATGGAAGATTTATCTAACTCTAACTCATACAGGTCTCTGACCTGTGCGTGCTCGTTATTTGGACCGGAATTATTTATTACTGCTATAATTATACGCTACTGCAATCAATGAGGAGCCAAGTAATGCTTCTGCACCGGCCGGGAGGCCTGCGCCAGAAAGTTATTTATCTGTGGGCTCAGGTTTTTTTATTGGCCTGCCCTGGTATGTGGAACCGGGCGCGACCTGCACGACACAGGCCATTTGCTTGCCAGGGAGAGGAACAATTTTTCCATCTCATGCACCGTAACTATCGGAAAGGCTTTGCAGTGGTCAGCACAGCGACCCAGCAATGGATTTTTGTAAAAGCCATAGGGCCTGATTGATCTTTTAACTCCCGGAATTTATTCCGGGGGACCAACATGCTACGGAGCGCAGGAGTGCCATGGGCACGGCTCATAAAAGCAGCGGTTTGGCGGCATGGCAGCTCTAGCCTACGCAGGTCTTTGACGGGTGCGCCAGAGGGGGCTGCACCTTCATTGTTGTTACCTTACTTCAATGAGCAACGCTGCGTTGCACCTTTTATACAAAAAAACACCCGCAGCGGTGGCACTGCGCGGGGAGATTGCATTTTGCCAAAGAATGTAATAATATCTACTATTATTTAGCAGAGAACCTGTAATGGGGTTGCCTTATTTTTAATGCTATGTTTTACAACCGGTAAAAAACTGTAACACCGAAGCTGAAACAACACGTATTAATCATTTTAAAAAAATAACCATTTATGTCAAATGCAACAGTAAACCGGGTAAATGCCACCCTTGCCCCGGAAGTAGTAAAGGCCGTAAAAGACCACATTATAGCTATTGAAAAAGCGTTGCCCTTTTTGGTAGGGCTTACCACTGCGGAGCGCATGATGCTGCCGAAGATTAATGTAGGTAATAAAGTATTTACGGAGGATGCCATACAGGCGGCGGTAAATAATGCAGTGCTGCTGCCATCGTTTATAAAAGTGGAAGATATGAAAAAGGACCTGGCCCTTTACCATACCCTGGACGAGCTGGTGCTGGTGGTGCAGCAGCTGGCGGAAAAACTGGCGGATACACAGCTGCTGGCGGGCAGTGAGGCGTATACCAGCGCGCTGGCTATTTATAAAATTTTTGGCGCTGCCAGCGAAGCGGGGGTACAGGGTACCAAAACCCTGCATGAGCAGCTAAAGCAGCGGTTTAGCGGGCAGGGTAAAACCCAGGTACCCCCACCTGAAAGTACCGGGGAGGTGCCTAATACCTAAACTAATTTATCAAAACCCTAAGCCGTTGAAGCAAAAAGCTAAACCGGCCCACCTAAAAGCTTCGCGCGCGAAGCTTTTTTCTATGTTAAGGGTATACAAAACCTAAACTGACCAGAGAGGAGCGGTGGGTACCCCCACCTGCACAGGCGGGTGCGTTTAGGCAAAAGCTTCAACAGTTTAACAAAATGCTTTGCAAGCTAAGGTAAAAGCCTGGCGTGTTTGGGTTTTAGGTACGCAGGGGTACCCCGGAGGGCGGGGTAAGGAGGCGGTAACTGAATTCTGCAGGTTTCTGACCATTTGCTAATCATTGCTGTAGAACTTACTAAGCTTCTGCACAGAACGGAGACCTACGCAAAAAGGACGAAACAAAGTAGCTTACTATGGCAGTAAGCATCTGCTTTGAAATGGGTACATACCTGGGTACATTTAACGGAACCAACGGCTGAGCAAAGATTGGCTGTTCGAGACAAATTATTAGTGGTAGAAAAGACACCTGCTTAAATAGGCCCTTATGAAAAGATAATACTTGTTTAATCTTATGTTAATGATATGTTAATATGGCTGATGTATATTACATATAAATATTACCTCCCAAACTAAAAACACAAAACCATGAAAAAATTAAAACAACTTGCTGTCCTTATCATTTTTACTGCATTTATCGGATGTAAGAAAAATGATTTTTCGGAAATCAAAAAAGATGATAAGAATGAGCTCTCGGCAGTGCTGCAAAATTTTTTAAAGAGTAATAGCCTTAGTTCAAAAGATGTCCAGGAAAATGATGATTATTTTATTGTAGACGGAGATATATTAATATCTAAATCAGGATTGAAGAAAATAGCAGCTACCTCTCCCAGACAGGTATCTACGAATAATACAGTGCAGGGAAGTTTAACAAATATCACAATTGGGTTTTACGATGCAACACCTTCTCAATTCAGTGCTGACGATAGCCGATGGTTTTACACGATTAGAAGGGCTGTTGACGCCTGGAATACGATCAGCAGTTGCAGGATAAACCTCATACATGTTTACAATAACATGTATGCACCCTACCCTTCGCTGAATGTTGATATTCTGGTTGTTCCGGAAAACCTTGGTTCTGGCAACTTTGGACAAGGCGAATGGCCCACACAAGCTGGTGCACCAGGAAATAGAATTAAAGTCAATCCTTATACAGCAAATACTGATGGCTCACCCAGAAGTCAGGATCAAGATGTATACATGCTTATACATGAAATAGGGCACTGCCTGGGTTTGCGACATACTGACTGGTTTGTAGAGGGTGCAGGAACTATAGGAGCCAACCCGATTCCCGGAACACCCTCATCTGGCGCCTCAACAGATGATGCAAGTTCTGTAATGAATTCGGGAAGACTGGGCACCAGTTATGGCTGGGGGGCCTATCCTTCAGATGGAAGATTTTCTTCCTATGACAAGGTTGCTGCCAGGTATTTATATCCATTGGGAAATAGCGGATACACATTTAAAACAGTAATTAATGGGCCAACCTCCGGATCTGTAAGTCAAACGTTAATTATGACGTCGGGTGCTGGCGCTGATAATTATGGACATGAATGGCGGGAACTTGATGCCAGCGGAAATATACTGTACGGGCCTTACCAAGCAGGTGCACAAATAGAATTTTCAATGCCCAACCCCGGCACATACTTTCTTGAGACAAGAATTATAAATGGCGAACTACCAGGAGAATGGATACGAAAGACGGTTGTTTTTAATTAGTGACACTAAATTGTATCTAATTAGCCAATCTCTGCTCTCTGGATACACGATTTCAAAAGAGAACCGACAACGGTTCTCTTTTGTTTTTAAGATAAAATAAATGAACACTGCAGTGCTTCTTGCCCTGCCAGCTGCCAGTGTCCATTTTGCACTGGGCTATGCATACCGGCGCCCGTGTGACCTTCCCGTACTGATAGGAAATACCGAAGATCTGTGGTTGGGGGGCTCTCGTCCGTTCGGCCACCTGGTGCCCCGCAAAACGAACAGCTACTTTAAAAAATGATACAGTGCTTTAAAGAAATGCCATCACTTGCTACGGATGATACGCATATGCCACTTCATAATTCACATTCTTTAATTGCGGCAGCAGGGCACCCATGGGAATGTCTTCTTTCTGTGGCGTGGGTTCGCAAACGGAATATTGCTCCCCGTTAAAAAGGATGGAAGTGCCAACCGGTTTATCCAGCTTAACAGCAATGGTAACATGCTGCGGATATACCAGCACGATCATGGGGCGGTTGTAAATTTCTTTTACCAGGTAAAAAAAGAACAGTACCCGGTCCTCGCAGTCGCTGCCATCATACAGCAGGGTCTGCTCGGGGGTCAGCCGCTTTTCCTGTCCGAACTGGCGGGTGTCTTCCTCAAAGGGAAATGCATACCGGGTAAACCGCATCAGGTAATCCACTCCGTTTTTTACGGAGAGCCCTTTGAGTTCTTTTTTAAGCAACGGGATCAGGGAGGCCTGCGTGGCATTACTGAGCGGAATGGAAAAATAAGCGCTGTAGTCGACCGTAGGATAATTGGCAAAAAGCGTTTTTATCTGGGGATTCACCTTCACTTTATAATCATAATCCTGGTTGTAGATGGAGACCCTGAGATCACGGGTTATATAATCCGTTGTTTCAAACCGGGGCAGCTTGGTTACCTTATAGGAAAAAGAGCGCTGCTGCTGCGGAACGGCCAGCGCCACTTCCTGGAACGGATTTTTTTCAAAATCGATATTGCTGCCATAGTCATGGTAATTGAGGCAAACATATTGCCTGCCCCCCTTCATCCGGTAAGGGATATTGTAAATATTCTCATCACTTTGTATGTAAAACAGTAACTGCCGGCCACGCAGCGCCAGCATGGGGTCAAACCCGGATTGCAGCATAAAATACCACTTGTACAGGGTATAGCGGATGTAATTTTGTTCCTTCGGACTGATCTGCTGTGCTGCCGCGCGTACCAGCTGGTAATACAGCCAGTCGTCGGCCCCCTCCTCCGCCTCATATTTTTTTAAGGCGGCAATAACAGCAGAATAATCCTTTTGCCGGATGGAGGTATAAAAGGTACGGATACTGGAATCGGACAGCCGGCCCTCATCAAAATCCACAAACTGTGCTTCATCATAGGCAAACCGGATACTGTCTCCATAAAACAGGAAGCGCACCGTTTTATCGGCATTGCCTGCCTGTAAAACCGCGGGAAAAAACAGTAAACTGCACCATATGAGGAACACGTTTTTCATAACTCCGGAATCTATCCAAGTTACAAAAATTAATGATTATTTAATATTAAATTTTGGAAAGAACGGGGGAAAGCAATATAAAAGCCGCCTCAAAAGAAGCGGCTTTATGAAGAAATGCAACGGTTGATCAATATCCCGGGTTCTGCACCAGGGAGGTATTCTTATTCATTTCATCCCGGCTGAGCGGGGCATAATACATCTTATTAAGCCATTTCCGGTTCTCATGTGCCTCATTCACCACCGGGGTATAGGTATAATTGTAGATATTATTATCATGCCGGTAGGTATTTGCCAGTTGCTGCCCGGGTTTAAAGTTGCCCACCACATTGATAAAAGTGAGTTTACGGCCTACGGTCTCCTGCGGGATCAGCCAGCGCCGCACATCAAAATACCGCTGCTCTTCATAGGCCATTTCCACTCTTTTTTCATTACGGTAGCGCTTTTTAAGGGCATCACCGGCATCGGTAACGGCCGGCATGCCGGAACGGTAGCGGATCCGGTTCAGCCATTCGCGGGCCTCGCCGTCTTCTTTCAGCTCAATACAGGCTTCTATATAATTGAACACGGCTTCCGTATACCGGAAGAAGGGCCAGGGAATGAGCTGCTTGGTATTGGCATCCACGATCTTGGGGTCGGGGTCGATAAACTTGCGCATATAATAACCGGTGCGGCTTCCGTTCCAGTCCTCGATGGAGCTGCTGCGGGTATCGAGCCCGTTAAAAGTGGTTTTGGCACCGCTAACCATAAGGTCGTATTGCCCGGTCTGGATCTGGTTGGCGGGGTCCACATTTCCCGAGATCAGGTTACGGGGCTTCCAGTCGGCACCATCATACAGGATGGTGGCATAGAAGCGCGGGTCCCGGCCGGTATAGGGGCTGGCCTTTTGTGCCGGATTGCTCCAGCTGAAGGGGGTACCGTCGGCCATTTCATAATCATCTGCCAGCAGCCCGATCGGTGTGTTCCCGGCCCAGTTGTGATAGCCGTTAGGACCGTTGTACTGGGCGATGCTGACACCTCCCCCCGTATTTACATTGAGGTTATAGTAACGGCCAAAAATCACCTCTGAACCGGCATTGGCATCCATACCCAGCGCCTTGCTGTAACCACTCATGGCAATGGACATATAATTGGTTTTGCCCTCGGCGGCCGAAACCTTGGCATTGAGGTTGAGTTTATACCCTGTGCCCATGTCCATCACCTGTTTTGCCGCCAGTTTTGCTGCAGTCCAGCGCGCGTCACGGTCGCCGCCGGCATAGCCGAACAGCTCCGGTTTGGGATGACTGGCCAGCTCGGGGATTTTTGTTTTTGCCAGGGGCAGATAGGCCAGGTCGCTGGCGGCATACAAAAGGATCCGCGACTTTAACGCCAGGGCTGCCAGCACGCTGGCCCTTCCTTTGTCCATTTGTGTTTTATTGATCAGCCAAATTGCGGTATCACAGTCGGCAATGATAAAGTTCACACACTCTTCAAAGGTGTTCCGTGTTACACTATAATCCTGGTTCAGATCATATGCCTTGGAAATAAGGGGTACGCCGCCATAGTAGCGCAGCAGCTGATGGTAAAAGTAGGCCCGGAGAAAATGCGCCTCTCCCTTCAGCCGGTTCGCCAGTGCTGTATCGATCTTTGGCTCCGCCAGTTTCTCCAATGAAATATTGGCAGCACGGATATTATCGTAAAGATTCTTCCAGCTGTAACTGCCGGGGATCCACCCCGTGCTGCTGGGACTGGAGCTGCCTTCCATTACTGTGTTGATGTCCCGCCCGGTATGTGTAAAGGTGGCTTCGTCGGTGAGCGATGCCAGCATCTGCTCATCAAAACCACCCACGCCCAGTCCGTACACGCCGGTACCACCGCTGTAAATGCCCGTAACAAAAGCCTGTGCCAGTGCCGGGTCCTGCCAGGCGGTCTCTTCAGGTACCTGTCCCGTGGGGTCAATATTGAGAAAATCCTTACTGCAACTAATAATTGTAAATGAAATGACCATAATGATCAAAAATGGCCTAAAAATATATGTTTTCATATTTGCTGAATTTGAGTTGAATACTAAAAACTAACAGTGGCCCCTATATTGAGGATACGGCTTTGGGGATAATACTGTCCATTGCCGCTGGTGGATTCCGGATCCCAGATCTTCATCTTATCCCAGGTCACCAGGTTCTGCCCGTTGGCAAAAATGCGGACGCTGCTGATGATGTTCCGTACTTTTTCCGGCATGCCGAGGTTGTAACCGATCTCCACATTCTTAAGCCGCAGGTAATCGCTGCTTCTGAGGAAGTAGGTATTGAAGCGGGCAGCGCCCCCTGTATAATAGGTATTGCCCCTGCTGGCGATGCGGGGATCCACACTGCTGGGATTATCGATGGTCCAGCGGTTGTCAAAGGAATATTTCAGGTAGTTGCCAATATCGCCGGATTCTGTGCCAAAGAATAACAATCCGCCAACGGCGCCCTGGAACATAAAGCTGAAGTCGAGATTCTTGTAGCTCAGGCTGCCGTTAAAACCTCCTGTGAAATAAGGGTCACGGGTTTTATCCAGGGCCACCATATCATCGGCGGTGATCTTATTATCGCCGTTGTAATCCTTTATCCGCATATCACCCGGACGGAGGGCGCTTGTCATGGCGCTGTAATCCACTTTATTGGCATCGATCTCCGCCTGGTCTTTAAATACACCGTCGTATTGGTAGGCCACAATAGTAAACCCGTTGGTACCATAGGGTTTACCGGTGGTGCGCTGCCATTCCGGTACACCGGCGGGTTCGCTGGAGTAAAGCACTTTGTTTTTGGCGTATCCGCCGTTAATGCCCAGGGAGTAACTCACTGCGCCGATATCATCCCTCCATCCGATCTTGAATTCACCACCGCGGTTCAGCATTTTCCCCCGGTTCACCGGAGGCAGTTTCCCGGAAATACCACTGGTCTGTGGTACCAGGCCCTGTTCCCGTATCAGCGCCTTATCCCGCATATTGCGGAAATAATCCAGTTCCAGCGTAAGCCGGCTGTTCAGGAAGGCGGCATCCAGACCGATGTTCATATTATTGCCCACTTCCCAGGTAAAGTGCTGGTTGGCCACACGGCTTTCGTAAAGGGTTTGCACCACGGCATCATTGAGCACATAGTTGCTGAAGGGATAAGCGGGAATGAACTGATATTCGGCAAGTACATCCTGAAAGTAAGGCTCTGCCCCCATCTGGCCCCAGGACCCGCGGAGCTTGAGGTTGTTAACAAAGGAAACATTGTTCTTGAAGAAGGGCTCTTCAGATACCCGCCATCCTGCGGTTACACCGGGGAAGAAGCCAAAGCGGTTGTCGGGCGGGAAGATATAGGAACCATCATAGCGCCATAAAAACTCAAACAAGTATTTTTCGCTGTAGTTATAGCCTACCCGGCCGAAATAGCTGAGGCGGGCACGCCGGTAAGAGCCGCCGCCGTTGTTCTTTTCAAGGTCGCCGCCCACATCCAGCACATCCAGCGCATTGGAAAGATAATACCGGCGGTAGGCGCGGAACCCTTCATAGTCCTCTGTTTCGCGCTGCACCCCTGCTAAAAAGTTAAGCGTGTGCGCACCGAATTTTTTATCGTAATTCAACAGCCCCGAAAGGTTGATGTTGAGCGTATTTTCGGTCCATTGGTTCAGGCGGGGATCGGTAAAGGTAGAGCGCAGCTCTCTTGTCAGCTTGGGCGTAACACCGTCGGCCTCATACGAGCTGCGGTCCCAGGAGTACAGGTACCAGGGTGTTTCAAACCGTTTCTGATTTTTTATGTATTTATCAATGGCTGCGGTACCGGTGATCTTCAGTCCATCCACACCGGGGATCAGGATCTCCAGTTTTCCGTTGGTTTGTATATAATCCCGTTTATCGCGGTCGTACCCGGTCTGATTGGTGGCGATCACCACCGGATTTTGCCCGTATTCGATATCCCTGCCCGGTAATCCGTTCGGCCATACTGCCGGCTCATTGGGCTTGCCGCGCATCAGCATCCGGAAGATCTCCCCGGCTGTTTCCGTGGGAAAGAAGCGGTATTCTTCCCGGGCAGCAATACCCATGGTCAGGTTCATATACTGGTTCAGTTTGGCATCAAGGTTCAGCCGCAGGTCGTACTGCTTGTACCCGGTGGCGGAGTTTTTATAATACGCATCCTGGTTCTGATAACCGATGGAGCCCAGGTACCGTATGTTTTCGGATCCGCCGGTCAGCTGGATATTATGCCGCACCTGTGGCGACCAGTTTTTAAACGTGGCTCCGAACCAGTCGGTATTGGGGTGCCCCCAGGGATCGGACCCGTCGCGGTATTTCTGCATATCATCCGGGAAAAAGCCTACGGGTGAGCTTACGGTAGCACCGTTATCCGTACGTTTATAGGTACCCGTGGTGTTGAGGGCATCCCAGGCCGCCTTCCATTGGTCTACCGGCACATTTTCATAAACGGCCAGTTCATTCCGCAGGGTGCCGTATTCCACGGCATCCGACATTTTGGGGATGCGGGTGGGCTGGGCCCAGCCCTGGTTAAAGGTATAGGACAGCAGCGGTTTTCCGCTCTTGCCGCGTTTGGTGGTAACAAGGATTACCCCGTTGGCTGCGCGCGATCCGTAGATGGCCGCAGAAGCATCTTTTAATACGGAGATGCTTTCAATATCATTGGGGTTCAGCCGCTCCATTCCGCCTTCCCGGTCCGGTACCCCGTCAATAACGATGAGGGCGCTGGAGTTACCCAGTGAGTTGGTACCGCGGATGCGGATGGTGGACCCATCGTATCCCGGTTCGCCGCCGGTGTTAATGGCAGTAATGCCCGGAAGCCGGCCGGCCAGCGTGTTGGTGAGGTTTACGGTGGGTGTTTTGGCGAGCTCGGTACCTTTTACATCGGCCACGGCCCCGGTAAGGGTCACTTTCTTTTGTGTACCATAACCCACCACCACCACATCCGTCAGCTGTTCTGTGGAACTGCTTTTCAGCGTGAGGTTGATGGTTGTCTGATCGCCGATGGTAACCTCCTGCTCCTGGTAGCCGACATGGGAGACCACAAGGATACCGCCGGTATCGGGCACTTTGATCTTAAAAACACCCTGCGCATCCGTAACCACTCCGGTGTTGGATCCTTTCAGCAATACGGAGGCGCCGTCAATAGGTAAACCGGTTTCATCGGTGATCTTTCCGGTAATGATTTTTTCCGGTGCAACCATGGCAATGTTCCCTGCATTGCTTTCCCCGGGAAGGATGGCTGCCAGAAAAAAAAGAACAAACGGGAAAAATAAAAACGGGTGCTTTTGAAGGACATGCCTAAAAAACACCGCGCAGCGGACATGGCTGCGCAATTGCTGCAATCTGTACATAGCGTTTCTGGTTTAGAAAAAGTTTACATAAAAAACGGTTGATGGCAAGGACAAGGGCTCCCAATCGTTACTGACTCATCAACGGTTACATTTCTCAATGTCTAAAAAACGAAAAAAGAATGAAATAATTGCAAAAAGCGAAAAATAAATAATTGTTATGTTGACATTAAAAAAAATCTGCGCCGTAACGACGCAGATTTTTTAAACAAAACAGAGTAAAATGAAAATTATTTCTTTTTGGCAAACATCAGCTCTTTTACCTTTTCTTTATCTTCTTTTTCTCTTTTCAGATCGAACATGGTGCCGAATACATGGTCCCAGATCGTACTGCTTACACCAAAACCCTTGTGCTCATCTTTATAATGATGCAGGTGATGGTTCCGCCACAATCCTTTCATCCATTTAAACGGCGGGTTCCAGGCATGGATCGCATAGTGCATGGTGCCGTACATCAGGTAACCCAGCATAAAACCGGGAAAGAACATCAATGCCAGTTTGCCCAGGATCAGGTAAAAAATACCGAGTAGAACCGAGGCGATGATAATACTGGGCACCGGTGGCATAAACAGGCGCTGGCGGTCCCTGGGATAATGATGGTGATTGCCGTGCATCACATAGGCGATCTTTTTTGCCGCAGGATTATCGCCGACCCAGTGAAACACAAAGCGGTGCGCGATGTATTCAAAAAAGCTCCAGAAAAAGATCCCGATAAAAAAAATCAGCAGTACATAACCTACAGTATAGTGGTAGGTTACATGACTATAATACAACATGTACACTATAACAGGAATATACATACCCCAGATCACCAGGGGATGTGTTTTTGTAAGCATCTCCAGGTAATCGTTCTTAAAAAGCCTGGCCTGGCCCTTGTTATGAATTTTATCAAACTGCATGGTACAAAATTACACCAAAAAAAATTGAAACCTTATCCGTCACATTCAATTGACAAATAACGCTGCTGATTTGTTGTATCAGACCGTTAAAATGTTGTTTTTGATCAACGGAGTGGTGACGGAAAGCGAGCAAACAAACAATTGTTCGGATTAATGATAAGTGTGTTTCCAGCGGTTCAGGTCGGGCACTACCTCCCGTTTTTTATGCAGTTCATGCTCATAGATAATATTGCCGGTCTCTCTGAAAAAAGGATAACCCGTTTCTTCA
Source organism: Niabella beijingensis (assembly GCF_020034665.1). NCBI lineage: Bacteria > Pseudomonadati > Bacteroidota > Chitinophagia > Chitinophagales > Chitinophagaceae > Niabella > Niabella beijingensis. Next base: position 2,734,621 of record NZ_JAIQDI010000001.1, read on the forward strand.
TATTCATATTTATTATCATTCAGGATGCCATCGCTGTTCACATAAAGTGTGGCGCTTAACATAAACTCTATGTTGTTTTTAAAATCGACCACGTAGCAGTAGTCCGTAAGAAAACCATAGCTCCATCCTGCCTTGTTGAATACACGGATATACTCCGGGATCTTTTGTTTACCCGCGCGAAAGAAAAAGAATTTGGTATAGCTGTCAAAAAATTCAGAAGTATCATATTTTGGAAAACGGCTTTCAAAAGGCAGCTCTGACATATAGGTATACAGCATCCGGTAATCCTCCTTTGTTAAGTTGAAACGCTGTTTGGCCGCTACAGACTCCGGGAACAAAACGCTGCGTAACAACCGGTGCCCGTCTTCCAGAGGCAGGTTGTTGTGTTCGGTAAAATCCATGGGCGTGTTGATCAGACTGTCGTTCTTATCCCAGTGCCCCCTGCCCACCAGTATCTTTGATGCGGGAAAGCGGAATGACACATCGCTGTAAGCAGCCGGCTGCGTATATATTGTTTTTCCATTGTTCAAAAACCGTATCCGGTTCGTATGGCGGTTCTCCTCAGCGGTCATAGGAACAAAGCGCCGGGTAATGCGGATGTCGCTGAATCCTTTTTTCCAGAGTGTTTCATTGAGCGTTTTCTGCCCCACAAACTCATACAGCCGGTTATAGGCATCATTGTCACTTACCATAAAGATCTTCTTTACATAATGTGCAATGGAGGGCAGCCCGTTTTCTGCGGAGCTATCGCTTAATACAGCGGTTTGCCCGCTGAAGGAGCTGTCGGTTAGCATAGGGGTTGTTGCAGTAACGGTTTTCAGACGGTGCAGTTTTTCCAGCGCGGCAAAAGCCACCGGCATTTTAACCGTGGAAGCCGGGTTGAAATACCGGTTCCGGTCCACGTTCAGGTAATGATCTGTGAACGTGGGCCGTTGCTGTTTGTCTCTTTTTACTTCGGTATAGATCAGCTGGTACTGGTATACATCCGGCTGATCCAGTATCGATTGCAATAAAGGCGACGCACTTTTTTGCAACAGCTCCCGGAGCCAGGGATCATTTTTAACCTGTGCAGAAGTAGTAAGGGTCATAGCAGATAAAAAGCAGGTGAGGATCCGTTTCATTGAGGTAAGATAGGATTTTTGGCGCAGAACAGAATGCCTTCCTTTTTTAGCGGAGGCCTTCCGGAAATGCAGCGGTCATACCATCCCGAATGTTCGGGTATATTCTCTCTGTTTCTCCATTCCTATCCCGTAAATTTGCAGCCAAATTAAAAATAAAAAGTTTGTATATGAAGCAAACCCCTTTTACGAAAAAACACATCGGGCTCGGAGCCAAAATGGCTGAGTTTGCGGGCTATAATATGCCCATCAGTTACTCCGGCATCAATGAAGAGCACCAGACCGTCCGGAAAAATGCCGGCGTTTTTGACGTCAGCCATATGGGCGAATTCATGTTAAAAGGCCCCGGGGCATTGGCACTCATTCAGCGGGTAACCACCAATGATGCCTCCAAACTGAAAGACAACCAGGCGCAATACAGCTGTTTTACCAATGAGCAGGGCGGCATTGTTGACGACCTGATCATTTATTGTATTGAGGCCGGAAAGGTATACATGATCGTGGTAAATGCGGCGAATATAGAAAAGGACTGGAACTGGCTGAGCCGTCACAATACCGACGGGGTGGAAATGCACAATATTTCAGAAAAGACCTGCCTGCTGGCCATCCAGGGGCCCAATGCCACCGCATTATTGCAGCCGTTAACGGATATCGATATTCTCAATTTAAAATATTACACCTTTCAGAAAGGAACATTTGCAGGGGTCGACAACGTGCTGATCAGTGCCACGGGCTATACCGGTGCCGGAGGGGTGGAGATCTATTTTGAAGATAAGGACGGAGCTGCCGATCAGATATGGGATGCTATTTTTGCCCAGGGCGGTCCGAAGGGGCTGAAACCGATCGGCCTGGCCGCGCGCGATACCTTACGCCTGGAAATGGGCTATTGCCTTTACGGGAATGATCTGAATGATATCACCACTCCGCTGGAAGCGGGTCTGGGCTGGATCACAAAATTCACCAAAGAATTTACGGCAGGCGATCTGCTGAAGCAGCAAAAAGAGGCCGGCGTAACACAGAAGCTGGTGGGATTTGAGCTGCTGGACAAGGGCATACCCCGCAACGGATACGAGATCTGTGATGAAAACGGAGCGGTGATCGGTACCGTTACTTCGGGCACCCAATCGCCGTCGCTGGGAAAGGCCATCGGACTGGGATACGTGAAATCTGCCTTTGCCGCCTTTGAAACACCTGTATTCATTAAGGTGCGCGATAAATTATTAAAAGCAAAAGTGGTGAAGCTGCCTTTTGCCTGATCTTGTTAAATCCTGGTTCACCAGCCGGCGTACCAGGATTTTTTATTATTTTACTTTTATCAGATGAGTGATCAACCTACCCTGTATACTTCGCTTTCGCCTGCGCTGGTTCATCTTTACGACCTGCGTGATGCTGTTGTTGTTGTGATTGATGTTTTCAGAGCTACCTCTACTATTGCCGCTGCCCTCTATAACGGCGCCCGGTATGTGGTTCCGGTGGATTCCGTACCCAAAGCCATTGAGATCAGTGAGGAGCTGGGTGGTATTGCGGCCGGTGAACGGGACGGGAAACTGGCCGACGGGCTCCGTCATGGCAACTCGCCCATGGAATATAAAAGGGAATTTATTGAAGATAAAATACTGGTGCTGACCACCACCAACGGTACCCGCCTGTTATATATGGCGCTGGAGCAGGGCGCCGGCAATATCATTACGGGCTCCTTTCCCAATCTTTCCTCTGTATGCCGCTATGTAACAGCACAAAATAAGAACGTGGTGCTGGCCTGCGCCGGCTGGAAGGACAAGTTCAACCTGGAGGATACGCTGTTCGCAGGGGCAGTGATCAGCCAGGTGAAACATCATTTTTCGATCCACTGCGACAGTTCACTGATGGCCGAATATATGTATCAGCAAAACCGGAACGACCTGCTGGGGTTTTCCAGAAACCTGACCCACTACCACCGGCTGGTAGACCGGTTCGGTTATATTGATGATATTGCCTTCTGTTTACAGGAAAACAGCGCCGATGTTTTGCCGCTTTATGACGACGGAAAGCTCATCCGGCAGGGCAACCTATAAAGATACGTTTTTTTTGTTGAACAGGCGCATAATAAATTTTCCTAAAATCTTGTACAAATAGTAGGAAAAGCGGATAAGATTCTTTTATTTTTGCCGATTGTCCTTTTTGTAGCCCCGTGTTGAATAAACAGGGCCGGCTCCTCTTTTCTAAGGACAATAAAGGGACAACAGGGATTATTAACAAAGCATAATAACAGCGGTTTGGCATTACCACATTTATTAAAACACGTTTACACCTTTGGAACCGATGAAGTGATCCGCAGGGGTAAAAAAACATTTGCACTGGGATTTGTAGAGCTGATCGAATATGACAAGCTTACGGGAAGTATCTTCTTCCGGGTAAAGGATGATACCTACAGTACCTTTTATAAGGTGCACATCCAAAAGTTCAACGATCCCAAGAACCTCTCGCTGAAATGCAACTGCCCCTATAACCTGGGAGAGGTCTGCAAACACGAAGTGGCAGCGCTTTTCCAGCTGCAGGAGCTGATCGACAAGGGGCAGCTGGAAGATGAGGAAATGTATTACGACCAGCGCCATACGGTGGTAAAGATCCGCAACCTTGATGTGCGTTCCATCCGGCACCTGTGCGCACCGGAAGTATTTAACGAAGCGGAAAAATTTTTGCAGAAGAAGAAAGCAAAGATCGTTCATGCACAGGATGAAACGGTACGCGCCGTGGTAACGCTGGACGGAAAAGAATACAAGGTGGCCATTAAAAAAAATGAAGAACGCAACTTTGATACCAGCTGTGATTATGAGGATACCGATCATCCGCTTTGTTTGCCCAAAGTGATCGTATTTCTGCAGCTGATCAAACAACATGGCCCTTTTTATTTTGATACGATCCGCAACAGGGACGTGGAAAAAAATAAATTGCTGGAAGCCTACGGCTATTCACTGAATGACGACCTGAAGGGCAAATTTGAATTTGTGTTTAAGGACGGCAAACCTTTCCTGCGGGTACTGGATCCGAAGATCAAACGGATCCACACACTTACGCCCGGTGAAAGGCCCGCGGCATCCGCCGTAAAGCAGCTGCAGCAGGCAACCGAAAAAGAAGATACCGTTGCGGTTGAAGAGCAAACCGCCAGGAAGCTGGGTATCGTATTCGATTTTAATAAAGCCGCCTACCCTTATTTCCAGGTGCACATTGTATCGGGGGAAGTGAATGAAAATGGTTCCGGTTTTGTCGGAAAAGCGGAAGCGCTGGATATTACCCATTTTATTGATACGGTCGATTTTAATGAGGAGGATATCAGCGTGCTGAACTCTGTACGGAAATTACAGGACGTCGAGATCAGCAAATATGTGAACCGCAACACGCCGTTCAACGACATGTGGGGGCAGGAAGAGCCGGCCACTACCGTAAATAATGAAACCCGGCAGCTCGTTAATGAGTACATGCTGCCCCGTTTAAGAAAACTGCTGGCCGATGCAGGCGAAGAGGCGCTGGCCTTTATGCTGCCCAAAGGAAAGTCGTTTGTTACGGAAAATATTGAACAGATCGATATTTTCACTGAGCCCGCTGCCATCGAATTCTTTGTGGACAAAGAGAACGATGAGCAGTTCAGCTGCGACTGCCTGGTCCGCCTGCGTGGTATGGTGCATGGCGTAGAGCAGAATGAAAGTCCCTGCCCGCTGTTGTTTTTGTACAACCATCAGCTGTTCCTTTTTAACAATGCGGAAAGTATCGGGCTGATCGAACGGTTTTTGCCCAACGGGAAGATGATCATTTCACAGTCGGAATGGCCCGAGACCCTGCACGAATTCATATTACCCCTGGCACGGGAATACAAGGTGGATTTTGATGCCTCCATGCTGCATGTGCTGAAGAACATCGTGCCGGAGGCAAAGCTGCTGCTGATCGAAAAGGGCGATCACCTTATTTTCAAACCACAGTTCTCCTATAAAGGATACGAAACCGACCTGCTGGGCAAAGAGATCTTCCTGATCCCCGAAGGCGACAAGATCCTGTCCATACACCGCAACAAAGAAAAGGAGGCCGCGTTTGTAGACCGCCTCAAGAATCTGCACTCCAACCTGGTAATGAATGAGGAGAACGGAACACTGGCCTTAAAAGGCTCGGAGATCCTAAAGGACAACTGGTTCTTTTTATTCGTGGATGCGATGAAGGAAATGCAGGTTCCTGTGTTTGGGTATGATGCATTGCGGAATTTCCGCTTCAATACGGCCAAGCCACAGACAAAGATCTTTATCTCCAGCAATACCGACTGGTTTGATGCAAAGGTGGATATCGTTTTCGGCGATCAGCAGGTATCCATTGCCGATGTAAAAAGAGCGCTTGCCAATAAGCAGATGTACGTACAGCTGGGCGATGGCACCCTGGGGGTATTACCCGAAGAATGGCTGAAAAAATATGCCCTGCTTTTCCGGGTAGGGGAAGGTGCCAACCAGAACCTGAAACTTTCCAAATACCATAAAAGCGTGGTGGATGAGCTCTTTGAGCTGAAGAATGAGGAAGAGCTGGTATTTGAACTGGAAGAGAAATACAACCGGCTGCGGGATTTTGAAAAGATCCATGAAATTGAGCCGCCGACACATTTGCTGCCCATACTCAGGCCCTACCAGATGGCTGGGTTCCAGTGGATCAATTATCTGAGGAATGTGAACTGGGGCGGGATCCTGGCGGATGACATGGGTTTGGGTAAAACCGTTCAGGCGCTGTCGTATTTAGAGCATTACAAATCGGAAAATCCGGATGCACGTATCCTGGTGATCTGTCCTACCACGCTGATCTATAACTGGGAAAATGAGATCAAGAAGTTTACGCCGTCCCTTACCTACCGCATTCATCACGGCCCGTCGCGCACGCGTAATTCCGATGATATCCTGCGGCAGGATGTTACCATTACCACTTATGGCACCTTGCGCAGCGATATTAAATTATTTGTAAGCGTTCCGTTCGACTATGCCGTGCTGGATGAGAGTCAGGCTATCAAGAACCCCGCCAGCAAGGTAACCAAGGCGGCTTATCTCATCAATGCCAAATACCGGCTTTGTATGAGTGGTACACCATTGCAGAACAATACATTTGATATCTATGCGCAGATGAACTTCCTCAATCCGGGGATGCTGGGAAGCATTGAGTTCTTCCGCCAGGAATTTGCCATTCCGATCGACAAGCTGGGAGAGGCTGATCGTAAAGAGCATTTGAGAAAACTATTGTATCCCTTTATCCTGCGCAGGACCAAAGAGCAGGTGGCCAAGGATCTTCCGGAAAAGCAGGAGATGATCCTGTGGTGCGAAATGGAAAGCGAGCAGCGCTCGATCTATGATGCGTACCGGAATGACTACCGCGATAAGATCCTTGGTAATATTGAAACGCAGGGGATCGGGCGCTCGCAGATGACCATCCTGCAGGGATTGATGAAGCTGCGGCAGATCTGTGATTCCCCGGCCATACTGAACGAAGATGAAACGTTTGAAAACCATTCGATAAAAATTGAAGAACTGGTGCGGGAGATCACAGAAAACATGAGCGACCACAAGGCGCTGATCTTCTCCCAGTTCCTGGGCATGCTGGGACTGATCCGGCAAAAGCTGGATGACCTGGGCATCAAGTATGAATATTTTGACGGAAGCACTTCGGCACCCGATCGTGAAAAAGCTATCCAGAGTTTCCAGAGGAACGACGAAGTACGGGTATTCCTGATCTCCTTAAAGGCCGGTGGCGTGGGGCTGAACCTTACGGCAGCAGACTATGTATATATCGTGGATCCCTGGTGGAACCCTGCCGTGGAGCAGCAGGCCATCGACCGTACGCACCGTATCGGGCAGACGAAGAGTATTTTTGCTTACCGCATGATCTGTAAGGATACTATTGAGGATAAGATCCTGAAACTCCAGGAAAAGAAAAAAGCGCTGGCAAAAGACCTGATCTCGGATGAGACCGGATTTGTAAAATCACTTACCAGGGAAGATGTGGAATATTTGTTCAGTTAACAGGAAAGAACAGGATGCGATCCTCCTTACTTCCTTTTTTTCTGCCTGCGATCGGTCACATCTGCAAATAATTAAAATATGAAATTCAGAAGATCCATATTATTATTCATCGTCGGCGTTATCCTTGTTGCCTATTTTACCAAGCCTTCGAAAGACCGGTTTATGGAAACGGTCCGGCAGACTGCTGGCAACGGACAGCCTCCGGTTATAGAGTACCAGGACAAATTTTTATACGCCGCGGTTACCGCGACCTATGTGGATATCAGTAATCCCATCCGGGAAAACAACCGGGTAGTGGCTCCGGCGCGCAAGGAAACCTATATCGGTGTTTTCGGGCGCTACTGGAAGCAGAACCAGTAATTTTATTTCCGGTGGAGCTGCCGGTAATGCATGGGGGAAAGATCAAACTTTTTCTTAAAGATCCTGGAAAAATAAAAGAGCGTCTCAAAACCCGTCTGGTAGGCGATTTCCCGGACGGGCAGGCTGGTGGCGCGTAATAGTTCGCAGGCCTTACCCAGCCGCAGTTCCAGGTGGTATTGATTGGGGGAGATGCCGGTGGCCGCTTTAAAATCCTTCCGGAATTTGGAATAACTTACAGTAAGCTGCTGCGCCACTTCCGTCATGTGCACATCGCTTTCCAGCGCTTCCTGCAACAGGAATTTTGCTTTGGATATATATTGCAGGGCGTCGCTGGTATTTTCCTGCTTGTAAACCGATGCGTTGTACACCAGGGAGATGATCTGCAGCACGATACCGGCAATCAACTGGTGGTAGCCCGGTGCGGCATTCCTGATGGTATCGATCAGTCCGTGAAAAGCCATCAGCAGTTCTTCATTCAATCCTACATGGATCACCGGGTTCTTTTTGCTGAAGAAGCCGGATCGCATCAGCCGCTGCGGATAATAGCCGTTAAACCCGATCCAGTACTCTTCCCATCCTATTTTCGCCGACGGTTTGTAGCGGTGCCAGGTGCCGGGAAACAGCAGGAAGCAGCTGCCTTCCTGGATGGTGCTGGCCTGCTGATGGGCCGTTTCAAAAACGCCGCTGCCCTTCGATATAAATACGATATAATAGTCATTCAGGATCCGTCCTTTATTCCAGGTAAAGCGATGGGTGGTCGGATGCTCCCTGCTTACAGGATAAGGCTGGTGTTCGCGGATCTTGGTGTAACCAACGGTGGTAACATAAAGTCCCCAGTTATCCTCAATGGAAGTTTTCGCGAGGTATTTATGAAAATTCTTCACAGATTAAATTTACATTAAATATCAAAAAGTGCAAATTAAAAGCGGAATTGTGTATCTGTATCTGAAGTAGGATAACGTAAATTTGGGATAGTTATTATAGAAAAATGTAAGGACCTTCAGCCAGGGTCCGGACAGGAACGGTTGCTCTACGAACAATAAATAACGATCAGACAGTGTTTCAATAAACCGTAAAACGGAACAGGGATAAGGTATTCCGTAGCAGCAGCTACTGCTGCCGGAAGGGGGATTTATTTTTTGATAAGGTCAGAAAATGTAAATTTAGTACCCGGGCTGGTTCTGCCAGAAAAGTCCGGTTTGCTTTATTCAATAATTAAACAGGCCAATTATGACGATGCACAAACTGCTAAAAAAAACGCAGCTGTTAACATACAGCATGCCGTTCCTGCTCCTGCTGTTCTTTCATGGATTTGTAAAGGCACAGGGCAACGAGTCTTCCATCCGCGGAACGGTGACCCTGAGCCGCTCCGGCGATGACCTTACTGGTACCTCTGTGAATGTAAAAGGAAAAATAGAGGCGACCACAACCGATGCCAAAGGCAATTTTACACTGAAAGCCCGTATTCCCGTAACGCTGATCGTATCGCGGGTGGGTTATGGCACCCTGGAGGTACCCGTTGCCTCCAATGAACCCGTATCGGTATTGCTTACAGAAGGCAGCAATAACATGAACGAGGTGGTGGTGGTAAGCTATGGTACCCGGCTGGCGAAGGACATCACCAGTGCCGTGACCACTTTCAATGCCGCAAAGGCAAAAGACGTTCCTGCCGCAGAATTCGGCCAGCGGCTGCAGGGCCGCGTGGCGGGGGTGCAGATCAATATGGCGAATGGCCGCCCGGGCCAGGGTATCGACATGCGCATCCGGGGTGCGGCATCATTAAGTTCGGGTTATCAGCCGTTGATCGTGGTGGACGGCCAGCCGCTATCCGGCAGCAATACCCGTTCCGGAGACATGAACGTGGTTAACCCGGATGATATTGAAACCTTTACGGTATTAAAAGATGCTGCTGCTGCTGCATTGTATGGCTCCAGGGCTGCCAACGGGGTGATCATCATCACCACGAAACAGGCAAAATCCGGACGTACCAACATATCGTTGGATACCTATTATGGCTGGCAAAAAGTACCCCAGAAAGGAAGACCGGATATGATGAACGCGCGGGAGTTTGCCACCTATATGAAAGAGTATTATGAAGATAAGGCCACATATGAAAGCTACACAGACGGTGTACCTGCAGAATACGCAAACCCGGATCAATACGGGGAGGGCACGAACTGGTATAACGCATTGTTGCGAACAGCCCCTATGCAAAGTATTTCGGTAAACCTTTCTTCCGGTACAGATAAGGTCTCCTCTTCTTCTACATTATCCTATTTTAACCAGGACGGGGTATTGCTGAATACGAATATGAAACGCTATGCGTTCCGTAGTAACAATGAATACCGGCCTTGGGATGGTGTAAAAATCGGACTGAACCTGTCGCCCTCTTATCAAACAGATCACAACACCCGGAACTATACGGATGGCAACCGGCAGATCCTGGCGAATGCAACGGCCGCTTCTCCCCTGATTCCCGTTCGTGCTGCTGATGGCTCCTACAATGTGGGAGTAAGCTCATTTGGAATGCTGAATTTAAATAACCCGGTACAGCAGCTGGAACTGGCGCAATCGGATTATAAAACATTCCGGTTATTAGGAAATGCCTATGCAGATATCGCCATTTTAAAGAATCTGCATTTTAAGTCAACCATCAATACCGATATATCGGCCTTTGAAGGAGATCTTTATCAAGGCACTATGTATGGCATCGGACTGAGTGCACCCAAGCTGCCCCGATCGCCATCCAGTTCTGCGGCTTCTCACAGCTCATACAACTATACTTCGTGGCTTAATGAAAATACGCTTACCTATAATTTAAAAATAAAAGACCACAGCTTTGATGCGATGGCTGGGTACAGCGGGCAGAAGTGGAGACGCAATTACAGAAGCATCAACGGATCTAATTTTGCAGGCGATGTGATCCCATGGATCTCCGGGGCTGCTGTTACCAACGGTTCTACAAACACAGAAGCGTGGAGCACGGCCTCTTTTTTCGGGCGCCTGAACTATGATTTTAGAGGTAAGTATCTATTAACCGGAACCTTCCGGAATGATGGTGCTTCCAGGTTTGGGGAAAATAAAAAATACGGTCAATTCCCTTCCGTGTCTGCCGGCTGGATCGTGAGTGAGGAAGGTTTTTTCCCTAAAACCGGTGCCATTAACTTTTTAAAACTGAGAGGGAGCTATGGACGGACAGGGAATTTTAATATTCCAAACTACCAACAGGTTTCTAATGTAACGGCTACGAACTATGTTTTTGGGGGAACGCTTACACCCGGCTTTTCCATTACGATACTTGGTAACCCGGATTTGACCTGGGAAGTATCTACACAAACAGACATAGGCACCGATATCAACTTTTTCGATAACCGCATTGTGTTCTCTTATGATTATTACAATAAGCTGACCACAGCAATGCTTTATCCGATTTCTCTTCCTTACGAATCGGGGTACGCTAATATAACGGCAAACGTAGGAAAATTCCGGATATGGGGACATGAGTTCCAGATAAGCTCCCGCAACCTGACCGGTGCGCTGGAATGGAATACTGATGTGAATCTTTCGCTGAATAACAACAAGGTTGTGGAGCTGCCTCCCAACACGCCTTTTGTGGGAGGGGGGGCTACATACTCTGGTTATAACAGATCCATTGTCGGCCACCACATCGGAGAGTTTTACGGCTATGTTTTTGATGGCGTATACAAAACGCAGGCAGAAGCCGATCAGCAGCCCAAACATTCCACTTCTATGGTTGGCTCGGCGCGGATGAAGGATGTGGATGAAAATGGCGTGATCACGGCAGATGACCGTACATTAATAGGCAATCCAAGCCCGACTTACATCTATGGCATTACCAATACCTTTCGGTATAAGGATTTTGATTTTGCCATAGTGGGCTATGGCCAGGGAGGCAACCAGGTACTGAATGCCAACCGTGCGGACTGGACCAACCTGGATGGCATTATGAATGTTGCTTCTGATATGAAAAACAGGTGGCGCTCGGAATCCAATCCGGGCAATGGGCTGGTGCCCCGTACAAGATCGGGCACTACCGAACTGTACCGGCTGGCCAATTCCTCCTGGGTGGAAGATGGTGATTTCTTTACCATTAAAAATATAACACTGGGTTATACGCTTCGCCCCAATGCGATCAAGTATATAAGATCTGCCCGCCTTTATGTCAGCGTTCAACAGGCGTTTGTCTTCACAAAGTATTCAGGAATGAATCCCGAAGCGAATGCCACAAGGGATGATGCGGTAGGCACATATGGACAGGATCTGAGCACTTTCCCTATTCCAAGGACATTCATGATCGGAGCCAACTTTAATTTTTAAGCCTTAAAGAGATTTACAATGAAAAATTACAGATATACCCTAGGCGTAAGCGTCGCTGTTGCTTTCATTTTTTCTTCCTGCAAAAAAGACTTTCTCACCCTTTACCCGGAAGGCAACCTCAATGAAAAGATCTTTTATAAAACTCCGGCCGATTTCCAGCAGGCTATAGTAGGCGCATATATTCCCCTCCGGGATATTGCCAACAATGCATTCTGGATGGATGAGGAGCGCTCCGACAACGCGCACTATGATTATTACGAAAAGGACCGTGGTAATGCACAACGGGAATCCCTGGCAGATTTTATGGATGATGCAGAAAACGGAGTGACCGTTGTTCGCTACCAGGCAGCATATGTAGGCATTGGAAGGGTGAATGCCGTACTGGATCATATTGAAACCAATACCACGATAGCAGATTCATTAAAGAAACTGATCATCGGCGAGGCCAAGGCATTGAGGGGTCATTACTATTTTGACCTGGTAAGAAACTTTGGCGGTGTTCCGCTGCACCTGCATGAGGTGTTAAAAGCTGAGGATGCCTATTTGCCGAGAGCTACCGCTGATCAGATTTATACACAGGTGATCAGCGATCTGAAGGATGCTTTGGGACTACTGCCTGCACCGGCCTTCAAACCGGAGGAAACCGGCCGTGTGAACAAAGGCGTGGTGGCAACAGAATTGGCTGCGGTATATATGCAACGGAAAAATTTTGAAGAGGCTGCAACCTTGCTGAAGACCGTTACCCAGATGGGGTATGCTTTGATGACTGATTTTTCAGGTATTTTTAACCCTGCTAACAAAAATGCAAATGTCAACAAAGAACTGATCTTTGATGTGCAATATCAAAGTGCAACACCAGGACAGCAAAGCAGTTTTATTTATCGTTTTACACCGATTACACCCTCTACCAAAGTAATTCTGGGTGTTGATTTCAATAACGGTCTTGGCGGATGGGATGTACCTACCGATGATCTTAAAAACGTGTTTGAAGCCGGAGACAAGCGTTTTGACGCTTCTATTGGCGTTATTGAAGGGTCTTTAAACAGCTCTCAGGATTTTGTTCCTTCAAAAGTGGTAAGTGCTGTGGGATATACACCTCCCGCCGGCGTGGTGGTAAGATGGTTCTGTAAGAAATTTTATTTTCCTCCCTATCCGAACATCAATCAGTATTCAGATCAGAACTGGCCCCTCTATCGTTACGGAGATGTGTTGCTGATGCTGGCGGAATGCCTGAATGAAACCGGGAAGGCCGGTGAAGCGCTTCCCTATCTGAACCAGATACGGGGCCGCGCATTCGGGGATGCGAGTCATAATATTACGACCACGGATCCTGTGCTGCTTCGTGCCGCCATTGCCAAAGAACGCAGGAGGGAGCTGGCTTTTGAGAATAAGAGATGGCAGGACCTGATCCGCACCGGCGAAGCCATTACGGTGATGACCGCCTATGGAGTAAAGGCAAAACAAAAATATCCTTACCTGTTACCGCAGTCCTATACGGTTACCCAGGACCGGTTGCTGTATCCCATTCCCCAGCGGGAAATGGATCTGAACAAGAGCCTGGTCCAGAATCCGGGATATACCAAGTAATAAATCCCTCAATATAAAATGAACGAATATGAAAAATGAACTCTCGCAGGAACAGATCAGGTATTACCAGGAAAATGGATTTGTGGTGATCGATGACTTTTTATCGCCTGCGGAACTGGAAGAATGGCGCGAGGCCGTTATGGTGGCCGTTACGGAAAGGAACGGGATAAAAATCCCGGGTCAGGATATCAAAGTCGGAATGGATGATGGCATCAATGAAGACGCCGAATACTTTTCCAAGGTGTTTGATCAGCTGCTGAATCTCTGGCAGACAAATGAGCAGGTCAGAAAGATCATGACCGATGAACGCATTGGCAAAATGGCCGCAGAACTCGCCGGCGCGGATGGCATCCGTATCTGGCACGATCAGGCCCTGTTCAAAAAACCCTGGGCCAATCCTACCTCCTGGCACCTCGATACACCTTTCTGGTCCTTCTCCGACCGTAAGGCGCTTTCGATCTGGGTGGCCCTGGATGATGCCACGCTTGAAAACGGATGTCTGTATTTTATACCGGGATCTTTTAAGGAAACGACCTTTGAGAATAAAGGGATCGGCAAAAATATGGACGGCATTTTTGAAGTATACCCGCAGTTTAAAAAAGTGAACTCCGTTGCCGCAAAGATGAAGGCCGGCAGCTGCTCGTTCCACAACGGGCTGACGATTCACGGCGCAGGCGCAAATATGACCAGCGGATACCGCCGGGCAATGACCTGTGCCTATATGCCGGAAGGCAACGTGTTTAACGGACAGGCGAATATCTTACCCGAAGCCTATCTTAAAACGCTGGCGGTCGGCGATCTTTTGAACAGCAATGAACAGAACCCACTGATCTATCATAAATAAACGGCTTTGAACATACGATTTCTTTGCCCGCGCTGGGGCGCGGAACAGGTAGACTGGGTCTCTTTCCTGACGGAAGTAAAGAAGGCCGGTTATGCAGGAATAGAATGGTTCCCATTCGGCGAGCCGGGGGACCCCCGGAACGTACTTGCCCTGCTGGAGGAAATGGAACTGGATTTTGCCATCGTAATGCAGGTGACGGGTGTGTATTCCGGTTTTGAAACCTACACCGCAGCGCTGAAAAATGACCTGCTGAAACTGGCGGCACTCCGCACGGCCGGCAAACAACCGCTTTTTATCAGTGTACAATGCGGCCGCGAATATTTTACAGCAGCACAGGTGCTGGAGTGCCTTGCCATTTGTGAAGCGGTGAGCGCCGCTACCGGAACTGCCATCTACCAGGAAACCCACCGCAATAAATGGTCGTATGGTGCACATACGGTATACCCGGTGCTGAAGCAGCAGCCGGACCTTCGCCTCACCCTCGATGTATCGCATTGGTTCTGTGTTTCGGAAAGCTATCTTGAAGACCAGCAGGAGGCGGTGCTGGCAGCGGTACAGCAAACATCGCATGTGCATGCGCGGGTAGGGCACACCGAAGGCCCGCAGGTCTTTAATCCCGCATTGCCGGAATATGCTGCGGCCTTACATGAGCACCTGAAGATCTGGGACCGTTGGGTGGCCTTCCGGAAGCAGCAGGGATTTGCCGAAAGCACCATTACACCGGAGTTTGGCCCTCCGCCTTACCTGGTGCCGGCCAGCCGGGATATCGACCTGCAGCAGGAACAATGGGGACTGAACCTGTGGATGAAAAATCTTTTGAACGAACGGTATAATAAAAACTGAACATGAAGCGTAGAAGTTTTCTGGAGCGCACAACCCTCCTGACATTTGGGGCCCTGATGTATGAAAATATCGCCTGGGCATTTGAGAACGACCACGTAAGGGTAGCGGCGCGTGACCAGTTGTATGAATTGTTTAAGACGCCGCAGACGGTCTACCGGCCCTTTGTGCGGTGGTGGTGGAACGGCGATAAAGTGGAAAAAGAGGAACTGGTACGGGAACTGAAACTGCTGAAAGAAGCCGGTATCGGCGGTGTGGAGATCAATCCGATAAAATTCCCGCAGCGGACAGATGATATGGGCATCCCTTCGCTGACCTGGCTTAGTGATGAATGGGTGGATGTGCTGGACTTTACACTGACCGAAGCAAAAAAACTCGGACTGACCTGCGACCTGATCGTAGGTTCCGGATGGCCGTTTGGTGCCGAATACCTGGAAGGAGATGAGCGCGCCGACATCATGACCATCGGGGTAAAGAAGGTCATTGGCTTAATGGACTTTGAAGCGCCTTTACTGGACTTTATAAAAGAAGCAGACCCGGCAACAACAAGTCCCTATGCCCACCGGAAACTGGAGATACAAAAAGTATTTATGGTGCCGGACCCGATGAAATCACTGGACGAAGTGGTGGACCTTTCCGGTCAGATCCCGTCCGGGTTTATCAAAGCGAAGGTTCCCAGGGGCAACTATACGATCTACGCGCTTTTAAAAACAAGCGCCTTCCTGGAAGTGATCAACGGTGCACCGGGAGCGAACGGACAGGTGCTGAACCATTTCAACAAGGCGGCGGTGGAAAAATACCTCAATCACATGACGGATACGATCCAGAAAAGGATCGGTCCGCTGAAAGACCGGGTGCGGGCCTTGTTTGTAGACAGCATGGAACTGGAAGGGTCGAACTGGACAACAGATATGGCGGCTGAGTTTGAAAAACGAAGAGGTTACGACCTGATGCCTTATCTGCCGCTGATCCTGGCAAAGATCGGTGCCATGGGCAATGTATACGATTATAATTACGGGACCCGCTTCACACCGGAGTTCCAGGATAGCATCGAACGGGTGCGCTGCGACTTTGACCGGACAAAGATCGAACTGCTGAAAGAACGTTTTGTAACACCCTTCCAGCAATGGAGTAAGAGCAACGGGATGCTGTCCAGGGCACAGGCTTACGGAAGAGGCTATCATCCCCTGGAAGCCAGTATGGGAATGGATATTCCCGAAGGAGAGACCTGGATCAAGTACGGCATCGGAGAAGAAATGCCGGAAACGGATTACCGCATCGGAAGGGCCTATACCATGGTGAATAAATTTGTTTCTTCCGGTGCGCATCTTGCAGGAAAACGGCTGGTCTCCTGTGAAGAAGCTACCAATACCGATATGGTGTTCAATGCCTCCCTGCAAACCCTGAAGCTGGCCTCCGACCAGAGCCTGATCACGGGTATTACCCATTCTGTGTACCACGGGTTCAACTATTCTCCAAAGAACGCACCCTTTCCCGGGTGGATCCGCTACGGGAATTTTATGAATGAGCGCAATACCTACTGGCCCTTCTTTAAACTGATCAATGATTACAAAGCCCGTATATCCGCATTGTTGCAGCATGCCGATATGTTTGCGGATATTGCCATACTGCCGCCGTTGTATGACTCCTGGGGAAAATTCGGGGCACCCAACGAGCCCTTTCCGTCCCTTACCTACCCGGCCAATCTGTCACTGATCTGGGAAGCGATGCAACAACACGGCAATGGCTGCGATTATATTTCGGATGCGATCATTAATAAGGCCGTTGTTAAAGAGGGCTTTCTGGAATATGGTCCGAGAAAATATCACACCCTGTTCCTGGTGCACGTGCAAAGCCTGGAGCCTGTAACGGCCAATAAGCTGCTGCAATTTGTGCAATCCGGCGGAAAAGTGATCTGTGTGCAGAACACACCCGATAAATCAGTAGGTCTGCTCAATGCAGCGGAACAAACAAAACTGGTGCGGAATATTATAGAGGAACTGCAAAAATTCAAAGACCGGTTCATCTTTGCAGAACACCCGGAAGAGAGCTACCCGGACTGGTATAAAGCGCTTCAGCAAAAATATAATATTCGACCCTATGTGACGGTAGTGAATGGAAATCCGTTTATTCAGCAGGTACGCTACACCAACGAGACGGTGGACATGCTGCTCGTTTTTAACTCCAGCGCTAATTATCCGTTCAAAGTCACACTGCAGCCGGATGCCGCCATCTATGAAGGGCGGTTCGGTCATTACTGGGATGCAGTTACCGGGCAGCTGTACCAGCTGAAGAATGATAGGGAGATCACAGTTACGCTTTACCCCGCAGACATGCGCATCTTTGTCTTTGAAAAAAATCAACGGAAGAAAGCGCCCGTATATGCAGAAGTGCCGGAATCTGAAGGACAATATCCGGAGATCACCACGCCCTGGAATGCAGTATTCCGCCATATCGACGGTTCGGTAAAAACGGCAACACTCACTGCCCTGAAGGACCTGAAGGAACTGCCGGAATACGAAAGCTTCGCAGGAACTGTTACCTACAGGAATACCTTTTCAAAAACAAAAGAAGGCCCTTCCTATATCGACCTGGGAAGGGTACAGGGCATCGCGCAATTAAAAGTGAATGGAAAAGAACTGGGTACGCGTTGGTTTGGACGCTACCTGTACCATATACAGCCCTTTATGCAGCAGGGCGAAAATACAATTGAGATCGCCGTAACCACCACTATGGGTAATTATATGAAATCGCTTACAGATAACCCGGTGGCACAATACTGGACCAATGGCAAGCGCAAGCCACAGCCGATGCGCTCAATGGGATTGATAGGTCCTGTTACGATATTTTAAAAAATTAACTATGCGAGGAATAACTGTTTTTTTGACCACGGTGCTTTTAAGCCTTTCGATCATCGTACAGGCCAGGGATTATGATGTGCTCAGCTTTGGCGCAAAGAAAGATGGGATGCACCTGAACAGCGCCATCATACAGGGGGCGATCGATTATATCCATGAGAACGGTGGCGGCCGGCTGGTATTTGAGGAAGGACAATACCTTACCGGTACGCTCTTTCTTAAATCCAATGTCATCCTGCATTTGAAAAAAGGAGCGGTCCTACTGGGTTCTGTTAATCCGTTCGACTACGAAAAGAATAAATACATCGGGTGGACCTCCCTGATCTTTGCTATCAAACAGGACAATATCGGGATCACCGGCGGGGGAATGATCGATGGCAGGGGCTTCCGTACGGCCAACAATATGGTGGCCAATATTCAAAAAGGATTAGTGACCGATCCGCTGAAATACGACCGCCCGAATGAGACCAACCGACCGCAGAATATCTATTTCCGTGAATGCAATAATGTGCGCATCACAGGGACCACGCTCAAAGATCCGGCCAGCTGGAACCAGACCTATGATCAGTGTAAGAACCTGTATGTGGACAGCATCCGTGTGGACAGTAAGAACTACTGGAACAATGACGGGATCGATGTGGTGGACTGCGACAGCGTGGTAATCCGGAATTCCTATTTTGATGCGGCGGATGATGTGATCTGTTTTAAATCGCACGATCCAGCGAAGATCTGCCAGAATGTGATCGTGGATAACTGTACCGGAAGGTCCAGCGCCAACGGTCTCAAGTTCGGAACCGTTTCCCGCGGCGGCTTCCGGAACTTTAAAGTAACAAATCTGAAAATAATTGATACCTACCGTTCGGCGATCACCTTTGCCGCGGTGGATGGCGGACTGGTGGAGAATATTGTGGTGGATGGTGTACGGTCGATCAACACCGGCAACGTGATCTACCTGCGGATCGGCGACCGGTGGAGCAACGGGAAGCAACCCTATATGAAAAACATCCGTATCTCCAATGTTTATGCCGAAGTGCCGGCCACCAAGCCGGATGCGGGCTATAGTTATGAAGGACCCATAGAAGACCTGCCCCGGAATATCTCACCAGCCAGTATTGTCGGACTGCCGCAGTACAGGATACAGGATGTAACACTGGAGAATATAGAGATCGTTTACCCCGGCGGCGGAAACCCGCATTATGCCCGGCGCGGACTAAGCAAGGCCGAGCTCGAAAGCATCCCGGAGATGCCGGCAGCCTATCCGGAGTTCTCGCAGTTTAAAGAACTGCCTGCCTGGGGATTTTATGTCCGTCATGCAGACGGCATCCGCTTCAGCAATATCACATTAAGAGCCAGGGAAGGCGATTACCGTCCTGCCATTGTATTGGATGATGTAAAAGGAGCAGCCCTGGATAAGATCAATGTAACAGAACCCGGGGCGGGAAAAAAGAAACAGGTGTTCCTGCACAATACCACCCGGTCAAAATAATTTAGAGGATTTGTAAAATCATTTGAACATGCGCGTCATAAAAATATTGCTGTTTTTTGTACTGTTGTCATCCGGCGCAGCCGCTAAAGATTACAACGCATCGCTGTTTGGGATCCTGTCGGATGGCGTTACCAACAATACGGGTTCCATACAAAAGGCCATTGATTTTATTCATGAGAATGGTGGCGGCCGGCTGGTATTCTACGTAGGGCGTTATGTTACCGGAGGCGTACAGCTAAAGTCCGGCGTGCACATCAAACTGGAAGAAGGAGCCGTGATCGTGGGCGCCGCTTCTGTTTATGACTACAACAGCTCCGGTACCATAAAAGCCATCATTGGTGCCGACGGACAAAAAAATATCGGTATCTCCGGCAAGGGCGTTATTGAAGGGAACGGACCGGTGGTAATGGCAGGGCTTGCGATGCTGGAAAAAAACGGGTACCTGAAATCTCAAAAGGGCGAACGCCCGGCATTGCTCGGGTTTACCAACTGTTCGGATATCAGGATCGATTCTGTTAACCTATGGAACGGATGCGGCAGGGCCCAGGTATTTGACGGATGCAGTAATGTGGTGGTGGAACACGTAAATATATCCAGCCGGCAGGTGCCGGGCGCAGGAGGTATCCGGTTGAAGGGTTCTTCAGGGATCCTTATAAAAGATAGTTTTATTGATGTACCACAGCGCCCTGCCATTGAAGCGACTCAGAATAAGGAACTGCGTATTGAACGGACCATTGACCCGGAGGGGAAATCCATAAAGCCGGGCTCAGGGAAAATGTAAAAAGATCAGCATTTGAAGAAAAGAATAGCGCTGTTACCGGCAGCACTTTTAATGTACCGGCTCATCTGAGCGCTCCTCTTTAAAAAACGGATAGACGATCTTCTATGAGTTATTTCCGGAAATTATTGATCCTGTTCCTGGGCTGCTGCAATACGGGTGTACTCCCTGCACAACCCGATAGCTACACGCTGCAGGTGGAAGGACCGGCGGAAGCTTCCCTGATCACCCGGGAGCATCCTGGTGCTGCAGGAAATAAGAACGGGTTTGAAGGGGGTACCGTGCTGCGGAACAGGAATCGCTTCCATCTTTTTGTGACCGAAGAAGTGACGGGATGGGTGCAAACAAGAACCGGATACTGGAAAAGCAGGGATGGTAAGCACTGGCAGCGTTCGGGTACCGTTCAGGCATCGGCCGCTGCACCCAGTGATCCGAGGTATTCGATCTGGTCGCCCATGCCTGTTTATAATAAAAACGAGCGGCGCTGGAATCTTTTTTATGTAGGCTATGAAACCAATGGCACCATTCACGGAAGGGTTTTCCGGGCGGTATCGGTACAGCACGGACGGAAAGGACTGGCAGGCCCTTTTATGGATGTGAGGGGAACGGTTATCGGAGTAACAGATACGGTCCGCAACGAATGGGAAGGCATACAGGGCACGGATTCTTTTTATCCGTTCCGTGCCGGCAAAAAATGGCTGGCATTTTACGGAAGCTCCGATGCCGCATCGTATTGGTATGTGGGTCTCGCGCAGGCGGACAGCCTTGAAGGAAAATGGACAAGAATACCGGGTGATCCTGTTTTTAAAAATGCGGAAAATCCCATTGTCATTTCCCTGAAAAGCGGAATATACCTGTGTGTGTATGACGATCTTACTATGTTAAGCAACAGCAACCGCATCGGCTATGCCTGGTCTGCAGACGGTTTACACTGGAAATCGTCGTACCTGGAGGTTCCGCTAACGGGATCCATTATCAATATCCGGACACCACAAAGTATCATTCCTGCCGGTGATGACACATTCTGGATCTATTACACAGGGAATACATCCGGACGCTTTGATGAAGTGGCACGAATAAAAGTAAAACTCAAAAAAGCAGGAGACCCGGAGCGGTTGTCCTGGAAAGCCCGTCAAAAATAAAACAGCTGTTCCCGGTGCGGGTTATTTCAGTTTCTTTAAAAGACGTTGCGCATTTTTATAATAGAGGTTGGACGGCGGAACCGCTGTAGCATATTGTTTGGCCAGTTCCTTTTTGCTCGTTTTATAAGCGCAGAGCGCCGCAAAAAAATAGCTGTCCTCCTGAAAGGCAGAGCTGTTTTGCAGGAGCTGTTCAAACACCGGCAATGCATCAGCAGGCTTCCCTGTCTTCAACAGGCAGACCCCATAATAAAAGGCCGCCATCACATCATCAGGGTTGGCGGTGGCATCGCGTTTTAAATAGGGTAAGGCCTTATCATATTGCGCTTCGTTGAAGAGCCGCCCTCCTTCTTTATCCTGGCTGGCAGCACCTCTTACCACTACATTGGGCATGGGGGTAACCGGGTAACGGTCAATACCTGCAGGATTGAAAAGGAACAGGAGCAGTACCGCTGCGGCGGCCACTGCAGCCAGCACCAGTTTGCGGACGCGGCCCTGCCGGACCGTTGCCGCTGGTTTCCCGGAGAAATGTTCCCGGGTAAGCGGCTCCAGTAATGACCGTAGTTCCGGTACCTGTTTGGCCGCTGTTTCGTGTTTCTCTACGATGGCTGCCGTTTCCTGCCAGTTATCATACGCTTTTTTTACTTCCGGATCGTTGGCCAGCAGCTGTTCAAAATCTGCACGCTCTGTTGAAGAAAGCGTTCCGGAAATATAGGCCTCTATTTGTTCATACAGATTCATTGTGCACGGTTGTGTTGGACTAATTCAATTAATTCAGACATACAAATGGATTTCTTTTTGCGAAGGTATGCATAGCTAACCCCCAGTTGCACAGCCAGCTGTTGTTGTGAGTCGCTGAGATAGGAGGCCCGTATGATCTCCCGGCAGCGTTCGCTGAGCTGATCCAGCAGGCGCATCACCAGGTGCTCTTTTTCCAGCTGGTCGGCATGCGCTGTGGCCTCCGCATCTGCATCGTCTTTCAGATAGTGATATCCCTCATCCAGACTTTTTGTTACCCCCGCGCGTGATTTTTTCTTAAGAGCATTGATCCATTTTCGTTTGCAGACCAGTAAGAGGAATGCTTCAAAGGGGCAGGTAAGCACAAAATTGCCATCTGATGCCAGTTTAAAAATATCGATCAGCGCCTCCTGAAAAATATCACCGCTTTCTTCTGTGCTTGCACCCTTTGATTTCAGGTAGGCGGCGATGGAGGGTGCATACTTCTGGTAGATCTCAGATAACAGTGCGGCATCATTGTTCCGTAGGGCTTCAATATATCGTTGGTCCTGGTGCAATCTTCTAAAATTAATAAGATGAATGTTGTATGTTCCGGTACAGGAGCGCTGCATCTGTTGGCGCCCCGCCCCTGAATCTCAAAAATATTAAATATATTTACCATGAAGAATGTTTTTTATAAGGGTAACAATTCCCGCGATTGGTTGATCTGCATATATGGGACAATATAAACTAAGGCCAAAACTATTTTTGATAGTTGCAGTATTTGCCTGGAGTAAGCTTTACAGCCAGGAAGTGCCCCCTTCCCCGTCAGTGGCAGATAGCTCCATCCGGGTAGCCGCAGCTGCAGACACATTTAAATTTTCCGTTTTGTTGCCGGCCCTGACACAGATCCCGGGTGCTCCGGAGCCTTTTTATACTCATCTGTGGGATTTTGGTGACGGGCATTTCAGTACCGAGTCATCGCCGGAACACCGCTATGCGGAAGCGCGGGATTACGATGTGTATTTATATGCAGTGAATAATTATGACGACGGTAAAAAACCGGAACGGAAAAAAATAAAAGTTGCGGCAAAAGCGGATAACAGCGTTGCGTCCGTTTCGGTTGCTGAAAAGGATTTTTTTAAGGCCAACGGGGTATTTGAGCTGAAATACAATTGCATGGCCAAACCCAATGATACCATGGTATTACTGGCCGGCTGGAAGAATACGGGTACAGAGGAAGACCAGGGCAAACTGTATCTGTTCTTAAATGAAAAGATCTTTGAACAGACCTGTTTTGAGAATAAGGGCTTTCGTTTTTTCAACCGTGGCGACAGCTCCGTCCCGGTAATGCCGGACCCTATGACCGCCCTTGAACCCGGGAAACAATTAAAAATCACAGAAAGCGGCAGTCCGCCTTCATCGGTGGTTAAAATTCAAAACTATGCAGAAGCGAACAGCACACTGATGAGCACGATGCTGTTGTATAAGAACAGTTATGTGGTGGAACTCGGCCCTACGGCGCCGGGCACTGCTCATTTTACCCTTGCTGAATTAAAGGTAACCCCCGAGATGATCAGAGACACCAATGCAACGGTGACCGTTACCGGAGTATATGTTCCCAAAAAAGGGAATCCCGTCATGCACCGTCTCAACATCCCCGTGGTCAATTCGCACGACCCGAATAAGATGAACCTGAAAGGGGGCCGGCTGAGTTATCGCTTTTTAAGCAGGCACAAAGAGCTTACCTATAAGGTCCGGTTCCAGAATACCGGGAAAGGCCCCGCCCGCAAGGTGGCGCTGGAGATCAGTACTCCCGCGGCGCTGGATCCGCAGACCGTGGCAATAAAGGATCTCTCCCCTTTTTGCAGTCCCTGTTCCCCCGGTGGCGAAAAACGCGGCTGCTGGGAGCTGGAGAAAAAGGAAACCGGCGTACGGTTTACCTTTCATGGCATCTACCTTCCCGGTACCAATCAAAAGGGTGTGGAGGATAAGGACAGCACCAAGGGGTTTATGGAGTTTTCCATTGTAACAAAGAAGAAACTGGATCCTGTTCCGTTCAAAGCGCGTACGGCGATCTATTTTGATAAAAATGAACCGATCATCACCAATTACGCCACGGGGCGGTTTAGAAAGGGGCTGTCTCCCATTGTAATGGCAGGTTTTGAAAAAGCCTGGGGTGAGGGAAGGGTGAGTGACGGCCTGGTGACCGGTCTGGCAATTGCACCGCTTACGCCGTTCCGGCCATTCCTGCAACTGGAGCTGTATTACAAACAGGGCATAAAGACCCGTACCGGTAATTATACCTTTAACCAGGATGGGGTCATTGCTATTGAAGGCAGGAAAGAACTCCGTTATAATCGGCTGGATTCGCTGGTTACCAATTCGGTTTCCCAGCTCAAACTGATCCCGGTGCAGCTGCGTCATAATTTTGGAAATTATTTTTCAGCAGGTGCGGGTATCAGTGTTACTGTCGATATGGGAGGTAATACTGAAAATGAATTGACCTATTATGGCATTTCTGCCAATGGAACGGTTGAGGAATATAAAAAACAGGCGGCTGAAAAAATAAAGAGCTTTTCCGATATACGGGTACAGCCATTTATAGATATACAACTGGGAAAGATAAAACTCGGCCCCCACCTGGGTCTGAGGTATTATTATAATAACAAAAATACCGGCTACGGATTTCTTTACGCAGGATGGCGGTTCTAGGTATACGAAGACCCCGGGGAGGCACCTTGCTCCGCTGTCTGTCGGGCAGTCTGCTGCTGCTGTTATTTTTCGCCGCTGCGCCTGTATCCGACACTTTGGAGCAGACCTGCCGTCAGCTGCAGCACAAAGATGATCTGGAGGCCTGCGCCAATTTTATCTTTGACCAGCTGGATGCCCATCCGGAACTGGCTGTCAGCCGCGAAAGCTTCCTGAAGAAAGCACTCTGGCGCCCGCCCCGGACAACGGCTGAGAAGCTGGCCTGTTTCAACCTGCTCATTAATACCGGCTGGCATTTGCTGACACAGCGCCAGATCCCGGCTTCTGTTAACTGGTATGAGCAGGCCTATGAATTTTATGAACAGCATAAGCGGGATCCGGAATTAAGCGGCGAAATGGACTTTGAGGAATTTATTGCCAAGCCCCTGGGAAATAATTACACACGGCTCGGCGATTTTTCCAGGGCCGTTTTTATTCAGCAGCGGGCCATAGACGAAGCACTGGCGGCAGACCGGAATACAATGATACCCGGTCTTTATCTGAACCTGGCCACGACTTATTTCCGCATGCGGAACGACAGCGCCTTCCGCAATACCATCGCTGCGGGGCTCAGGAGCACAGCTCCGGGAGATGCAGCAGCATTACCCTTATACAATCTGAATACCGAGTTTTTTATTGAGACGGGCAACCGCGACAGTGCCCGCATCTGGAATGAGTATGCATTGCAGATGGGTAAGAAAATGCCGCTCACCACAACAGCTGTGCAAACCACCCTGCTGGCACGTGCGCGTATCCTCAACCTGCTGAAAAAGCACGATGAGGCATTGATCTGCCTGAAGCGTATAGAAAAATATACGGCTGCAGACAATGTGGAACTGAGGGTGGAAACCGCCATAGAAACAGGAAATACCTACCTGCTTAAAGGCCGGTACGATAGCGCTTTTGCCTGGCACCAGAAAGCACTACAGTATTTCCGTCTCAATAAAGAAGGACTGTACCCTGATTTTAAAGTGACGACGGCACTTTTTGGAGTGGCTACCGCATTGCTTTACAAGGATCCGCTGGCTGCTGCAAACTGGTATGAAAAAGCGGTGCTGAATGATTACTATACGGAACAGCTGCTGCCGGCTTCACTAAACAGCACTACTGCGGCCTATGCCAACCGGAAATATTCTGAAACTGCCATAGCACTGTATCACCAGTTGTTTGACCAATACGAGGATCAGCAATACCTCCTGAAAGCATTGTGGCTTACGGAACTGTCAAAAGGACGCCGCCTGCTCAATGAACAGCGCCGGACCGCTTTATGGCAACAGGAATCATTGCTGGCCCGTAATAACAAATGGGTTGATCAGCTGCGTTCCTTGTATGTATTGCTTGCTGAAACCTCCGAAGGGGCCTATAAGCAGCAGTTGCAGAACAACATCCGGCAACTGGAATTCAACCTGAACCTTAAAGAACGCAACGCGCTGCTGACACTGCCGTCGTATGCTGCTTTTGAAAAATGGGTACAAAAAGAAGGCCGGCAAAAAACACTGATCAGCTACTACCTCGGCGACAGCTATTCGTACATCATCCATATCCGGAACGGCGTTTTTCAGCACCGGCTGGATACGGCCACTACAGCGGGAAGACAGGAACTGGTACGGTTTATACATACATATTTCTATACCGGTCCTGCAGCCTTTAATCAGGATCCCAAAGGGTATTTCAGCCGGTCCTCAGCACTGCTTCACACCTGGAACCCCTGGTGCGAAGCCGCTCCCGGTACCGTCCTGATCGCGCCCGACGGGGAGTTACACAACCTGCCGTTTGAAGCACTCAGCATTGAAGCCGGTAAGCCGGTATACTGGGGTGCCACCGCTGCTATAGGATACAGCTTTACCTTTTTGCAGCAGGCATTCTCCGGTATGGAACAACCGTCTTCCCGGCCGGTTGCGGTGTTCAGCTTTGAAAAGCCGCACCTGGGATTTCCTGCCCTTCCGCAATCGGCCGCAGAAGCCTCGTTTTTAAACCGGCGTTTTGCCACCCGGTGGTATGCAGCTGAAAAAACCACGGATTCCTCCTTTATGGCCGCATTGAATTCCGGAAGCGTGATACACCTGGCGGCCCATGCTGTGGCTCATAACGGAGGACAGCCCTATCTTGTATTAAAAAACAAACTGTACCTCGGGCAGCTGCAATACATTACCACCCGGTCACCACTGGTGGTGCTGGCCGCCTGCGAAACCGGTTCAGGAGAACTCCGCCAGGGCGAAGGCATGCAAAGCCTGGGACGGATCCTCCTGAGCAAAGGTGTTGATGGTGTACTCTCCTCACGCTGGGAAGTGGATGATGCTGCTTCGGGCGCACTGATCCGGGACTTTTACCAGGCCCTGTCGGCAGGCGCAGCGCCGGTTGTAGCTTTGCAGCAGGCGCGCGTCGCTTATCTCGGGGAACATCCCACAATAGCCGCCCAAAATCCGCTGTACTGGGCCGCCTACTGCTACCAGGGAAATAACCAGCTCGTGCTGCTCCGGCAAAAAAAGACTTCCGCGCTGCTGTTGTCGCTTTTATTCATTGCTGCGGCTATGGCGATCACCGCACTTGTTTTGCGGTATAAAAAACTGCTTTAGCCGGTCAGGATTCCTGTCCGTTTCAAAATTGCACTTCTGCCGGAAGACCGGCGGAAGTAGTCTGTTTAAAAAAAATAAAAACACTGGAAAAGAGGGTAACATTTCTCCGGGATAAATGATATCAAAACAGAAACCCTTTTATAACAATTAAAAAACAGTGTTTATGAAAAAGAATATCCTCCCTTTGCTGCTCGGGTCAATTGCAACCTTATTATTTGCCTGTAAAAAAGACAATACCCCGGTAGACCTGCCCTACGATCATCACAAAGATGTGGAAAAAATGATCCGTTTCTTTAAGGATAATGAACCGGAGAACGAGAAATTTACCGTGGATGCTGCCGGCGGCGGTACCCTTACGTTACAGAACGGCACCAAGATCACTTTTGGACCCAATGCCTTTGTAAAGCCCGACGGAACAGTGGTGAGCGGTAATGTGACCGTCTCGGCCCGGGTCTTTATCAGGGCAAGTGAAATGATCCTTGGCGATAAACCTACCATAACCAGCGATGGAAAGCTACTGGAAACCTTTGGAGAAGCAATGGTGACCGCAGCGCAGAACGGGCAACAACTGGCGCTGAATCCCCAGCAAAAACCCCCGGCTGTTGTAGCACCGGTAGGAGCCGCCAATGCAGACGGCGCTAACCGGGACATACCCATGTGGGACGGAGATACAACAGTATATACCGAGACCAGCGGCTACAACCATGAAAACATATTAACCACCATCACCCAATCCTACACGATCAAAAAAGGAATGGAATGGACGCAGATCCCCGGCTCCTTTGGTGTTGCCGGTGTGTCCACCACTTATTTCCCGCTCGATAACCTGGGCGACTGGAGAAACTGTGATGCCCTGTACAACGTAGGCGGTACAAAAACCACCGTGCTGGGCTATTTCGGGGATAAGTTCAATATCCAGACCGGCAATAATTATTCGGGTCAGGATCCCACACAGCTGTTCTTTAAAGTGGCCGGCGTAAATACGATTGTAAAACTATACAACCCCATCTTTAATCCCATTGCCGGAAAAGAGGGATTGCTAAGCTATCAGAACAGTATTCCGGAAGGCGTGAACGGAACCTTCCTGGCCATGAGCGCGGTAAACGGGAAGTTCTATGCAGAAATGCGGGATGTGACCATTACCCCTGCGGCGGGAAAGAACTTTATGGGGATCACCTTCAACCTGCAGGAGGTTTCTGAAACCCAGCTGCTGCAGCTTATACAGCAGATGAATTCAAAATAATGGCGTGTTTGTAAACCGTATCCATCAATTCCTAAGGGGGCTGTCTCTACAGCACCCTTTTTTAATTGAGCAAAAAAAAGCAAAAAAAAGCATTGGAAAGATCCCGGAAATAAAAAAGGTCTTTCTGTAGAAACAGACCGACCTCTAACGATTGCTTGCCATATGAAAAAGTTAATGAATAACTTCTGATACAAAAATAGTCATAATTCATGCCATTTTAAAACAATGTCATTTTTGCAGGCATGGAAAAAAGCGAATTATTTAAATATCAATAGGTTTTAATCAAAAAACAGCCAATGCTTAACAATCAGCATTTGAAGGAAATTAAAAAATCAGGGAAAAATTTCAAATTTTTGAAAAAACAGTTGTTAGCTTAACATTTTGTTAATATAAACCCTTATTTTAGTGCTTACAAATTTAACCATGAAACAAACTCATTATGACCTCTAACGATTGTCTCAGCCTAAAATGAACAGAAGCGGATTTTTACAAAAATTCGCTTTTTTGTTTTTATCACCTGCCGGAAACAAAAAAGGTCCTTCCGTAGAAACGGACTGACCTCTAACGATTGCTTGCCATATGAAAAAACTTAAAAAACTTCTTTGGTGTGCTGCCTGCAGCTTTTGTCTCACTTTTTCTATCCCTTCAATTGTTACACAAAGTTAGGTGCGTTTTACACATTCAAAAACACAATGTAAGGTGTATTCTATCATATTCAATTGAAGTAAAACCTGCTGAAAGGCTTACCAGCAGCCACTTCCGGCAAAAAACAGCCCGGATATCCAAGGCACAAATGACAACGAAAAAATCATTGAAAATTGTATAAATAAATGCTTAAACAATGGATAAATTCGAAAAGTTTAAAAAAATGTTTTGGAAAAAAAGCCTGAATTCAGAAAATACTGTTATTTTAGTTGCCTGTAATCAATTAACTTTTTATTAACCGGTATCAAGTTCGTTATTACAGCTGAATAACCCCCCGGGTTATTCGGAGATGACCTCTAAGTTTGATTGCCTCTGACGGTTGCTTTCTTTTTTTCCTATGAAGATGACACTGCTTCAATAGCCCGCTATATAACGATGATTGAAAAGATTGATGGCCTTTAAAATGTTCTGGAAACAAAAAAGGTCCTTCCGTAGAAACGGACTGACCTCTAACGATTGCTTGCCATATGAAAAAACTTAAAAACTTCTTCGGTGTGCTGCCTACAGCTTTTGTCTCACTTTTTCTATCCCTTCAATTGTTACACAAAGATAGCCCTTTTTTAGCGGGCAGTCCAAACCAACTATTGAAGGGATATTGTATGGCTAACCTGTTATAGAAAAACTAAAATGCCCGCCTGTATTGGATTACAGCGTAATTTCGTGCGTATGCCCAAGGTGATTTTGGGCATTGCTGCTATTTTTTGGAAGGTTTGCATTTAACTTTGTCATTATGCCGAATAAGCCGGGAGACATCCTGTTTCAATTGATAAAATCGTTGGAGAAGTCTGAGAAACGACATTTTAAGCTTTATATTACCAGGAGTTCCGGTAACGAGGACCTTAAAGTGATCAAGCTATTTGACGCATTGGACAAATTACAGCAGTATGATGAAAAGCTGGTGCTGAAAAAACTAAAGGATGTGACCAAGCCCCAACTGTCCAATCTGAAGTCGCATCTTTACAAAGAAATACTGGCAGGCCTGCGACTGTTAAAAAGCAGCGAAAGTCTTGATCTTCAATTAAATGAGCTGTTCGACTCTGCACATATCCTTTATAAAAAGGGCCTGTTCTACCAGAGCCTGAGGGTGATCGATAAAGCCAAGGAAATGGCCAAGCTTAACCAGAAATTCTTTTTTCTTCCCCAGATCCTGTCGCTGGAAAAACGCATTGAGGCACTAAACGTTACTGACAGTTTTGTCAGCCGGATGGACGAGCTGGCAGAGGAATCGAATGAAGTGAACACCAAGCTGAACATGGTCACCCGGCTTTCGAACCTTTCCCTCCAGGTGTACGGGTTTTATATTGCCAACGGCCATGCCCGTAACGAGGTGGAGGAGGATAAGGTGAAGAAGTTTTTCCGGCAGAACCTGCCTTCCGGCTCTGCACAGCAGGAGGGGTTTTACGAACGGCTGTATTATTATCAGAGTTATACCTGGTTTGCCTTTATACGGCAGGATTTTCTTTTATACTACCGGTATGTTCAGAAATGGGTGGATCTGTTCTATGAAAAGCCCAATATGCAGCGTACGGAAACCGGCCATTTTATTAAAGGGTATCACAACCTGCTGAACGCGCATTTTGATCTGCGGAATTATGAGAAATTCAGCATCGATCTGCAGCGGTTCGAGGAGTTCAGTCATACAAAACGGGTACAGAGCAATGAAAATTTCCGGGTACAATCATTTGTATATATCGCCAGCGCCAAGATCAATTACTTCACCATTACCGGCCAAACGGCTGCGGGACTCCGGGAAGTACCCTATATTGAAGACAAGCTGGCCGAGTACAACCTGTTCCTGGACCGCCACCGGGTGATGGTGATCACTTATAAGATCGCGATGTTGTATTTCCTTTCCGGAGACTACAGCACAAGCATCGACTATCTTCAGAAGATCATCAACGACTCTTCGGAGCTGCGGACCGACCTGCAGTGTTACGCACGGCTGGTGCACCTGCTGGCGCATTATGAAATGGGAAACCTCGAACTGATGGATTCCCTGACCCGTTCGGTTTTCCGGTATATGTCCAAAATGAAAAACCTTACGGTAATTGAGCAGGAGATCTTCCGGTTCTTCCGGGGGTCTTTCCGTTTTACCAGCAGGGAACTGATACCCGAATTTGAGCGGTTCCTGGATAAAGTAAAACACCTGGAGAAAAACCGTTATGAAACCCGCTCCTTTGCTTACCTGGATATTATTTCCTGGCTGGAAAGCAAGGTGGAGCGCAAGCCGATGCGAACGATTATCGAACAGAAATTCCGGGAAAGCAAACGCAGCCGGAAAGTGGTTCCGGTGCATGAGGATAAGTTAACCTGATATCAGCTCAGGGGCACTACCCTCCGCTCGCTGCTGCTTTGCAGGGCAGCGTCAATCACCTTCATGGTAAGGATCGCGTCGGAAGCCGGTACCGGGTTGGGACGGTCGTGGCGCAGGGCTTCATATACCTCTTCGTAGTAATCCATATAATTACCCATCTCGGACCGGGTCTGTTTCCTTACATCTTCCCCGTTGATGGTGGTGTGGAGCACCCCGTCAAAACCTTCCGGTGTTGTGATCCAGGTTTCTATGGAAGGAACAACGCCCTCCAGCAGCTTTGTTTCCTGGAGGTCGGAGCGCTGTTGCAGGAAGGTTCCGTTCTCCCCCTGTAAAATAAAGGGATAAGGCGATTCTTTTGCAAAAACGGTTCCTTTTATACGCACACGGAACGGACGGGGGTAATACAGCAGTACTTCAAAATAATCGTTTGCCTCCATGTTTTTACGCATGGTGAACACATCGGCAAAAACCGCCTCGGGAGCTCCAAACAGCTGGATGGCCTGATCGATGAGGTGGGCGCCCAGGTCGTGCAGGTTGCCTGCCCCCGGTTTATCCCCCTCTTTGTGATCCTTGCCACTGTGGCCGGTGCGGTAGCGGTCGTACCGGAGCTCCACTTCTTTCAGTTCGCCCAGCATGTTTTCCGTCACTACATCCTTAATGGCGCGGAAATCACCATCGTACCTGCGGTTCTGATAAACGCTCAGAAAAAGATTTTTTTCCCTGGCGAGGCCGTCTACCGTTTCCGCTTCGGCTGCCGTAACCATGAACGGTTTTTCCACCACGATATTTTTTCCGGCCTCAAGTGCTTTTACCGCGTACTCAAAATGTGTTTGAACAGGCGTGTTAACGATCACCAGTTCGATCTCCGGATCAGCGATAAGCTCTTCAAAAGAGCGGTATAATTTTGAATCCGGATACCGTTCACGGGAATCGTTTTTATGCCGTTCCACAATTGCCCTCAGCTCGTAGTGCGGGTTGGCGTTGATAAACGGGGCATGAAATAATTTACCACTCATGCCAAAAGATGCGATTCCCGTAATAATTGGATGGCTCATTGTATTTGATTTTGAAAGGACGTATTGATGGAAAAGGACTATTGCCTGCCTGGTAATGAAATGTCCCGCTGCTGTGCCCGGAACCACCGGTCGGGGATCTCGTCCTTTGAGGCCAGGAGATAGTCTTTATAACTGCAGGGCACCAGCTGGTTACCGGGAAGCTCCATCCACCAGCGCCCTGTTTTTTTGCTTTGATAAAAAGTAGTGGCAATTTCAGAGAAGATCATCTGGTACTCGTTAAATGCCTCTTTATCGGTAAGCGCCGCTTCTTTTTTTCTGCGGTGGATGCCATCCAGCGCATACCACAGCATATGACCGATCTGCCGGGCGGTCAATTCATCCCGGTCTTTTTTTACATCGTATCCATAGATGCCGATGGTATTAACAGCGGCGCTCATTCCGGCGTACTGCATGAGGATACAGGCTTCTTCACCATTTAAACCATTAGGGGTAAGCTGGTTGGCAGGCGCATAGGCGTTGGCGATCGCATTAATATCAAAGGAGAACAGCTGGCTGCTTCGTATAGCCGGTTCGATCTGTTCGATATCTTCTTTTACGTGCCCTACCCGGTAGAAATCAAATTTCAGTTTATCCAGCGTCTGCAGCATTCCCGGATGTACCAGGTAGCTCTGAAAGCCAATATGATTATAATGACGGATATAATTGGGCTCCCCGGTAAGCATCTCCATCAGAAAATGGTCGTTGACAAACGGCGATTCCATATCCAGATCGATTACAGCATCCACCACGGAGGCCTCGATAATGGTTTTGTGTGTGGCGTAGGCGCCATACTGTGCCAGTGTAAGATCATGCGAGCCTCCAAGGATGATCACCATCTTACCTTCTTCTATCAAGGCCGCGATCACGGTTTTTAACGCAGCCATCGTGTCGGAATAAGAAGCGCCCTGCCGGATATCACCGATATCCGCTATCCGGATGCCCTCATGCCAGAAGAACAAGGAATAAAAATGCCTGCGGATCAGATCAGGTGCTGCGCTGGGCGCGCCGAGGATTCCGTTGCCCCGCTGCTCCCCGCAGCCGATAAGCACGACCTCGGTATGTTCCAGATCCGGAAAAAATTCTTCATGAAGCTCAATGCTGCTGCCGATCTGATTGGGCTTGTAACTTTCGTCACCGGCTATTTCCCGGAGGTTCACCGGCGATAAGAATGCTTCAATATTCATGTGATCCGACATGCTTGCAAGATATAAAGATTTGAAGAACCGTTCATAAACTTTTTCGGTATTATGCACGAAGAGTCGCCGTGTTTCCCCGGTTTTAAAAATGGAACACGTATTTTTGATGCCAAAATCAATCACTATGAGGAAGTTTTTATGTATAGCCCTCCTGTTAAACATTAGCTTTTGTTTGCATGCCCAGGACGAAACCGTTAAAAAATTACAAGCAGATGCCGACCGGAAAATTACAAAAGACCCCGGCGACACCACAAAAAAAACCTGGAAAACCGGCGGCGTTTTTAACCTGAACATAGCGCAGGGATCCCTCAGCAACTGGTCTGCGGGCGGTGACAAATTTTCACTGGCGCTGAATTCATTACTGAGTGCCTATGCCTTTTATGAAAAAGGAAAGCATCATTGGGACAACACACTGGACCTGAATCTGGGGTATATGAATACCACCTCGCTGGGTACCCGGAAAAATGATGACCGTATTGATCTCGTTTCAAAATATGCCTATGATATCGGTAAAAAATGGGATGCGGGTGTGCTGTTCAATTTCCGCTCACAGATGCTGAAAGGGTATGACTATACCGATTCATCAAGAACGCTTACTTCACAATTTCTCTCACCGGCCTACGTATTGCTGAGCCCTGGTGTGACCTATAAGCCCACAAAGGATTTTTCTATATTTGTTTCCCCGGTAACGGCCCGCTGGACAGTGGTGATGAATGATTCACTCTCTTCCCGGGGTGCCTATGGTGTGGATACCGGCAAACATGTAAAAACGGAATTTGGTGCTTTTGCCACCCTTAACTTCTTTAAAGAGTTCAGTAAATCGATTTCGTTCAAGAGCCGCGCGGACTTTTATTCCAACTATCTCGAAAATCCGCAGAATATCGATGTATACTGGACCAACCTGTTGACGATGAAGCTGGGTAAGCTTTTTGCGATCAATTATGCGCTGGACCTGATCTATGATGATGATGCCCGTCTTTTCGGACCTGATGGACAATCAGCGCGGCCACAGATACGATCGATGCTGGGTATCGGACTTTCTTACCGCTTTAGCAACCGATAATGGCACAAAAAAAGCTGGTCCGTTTTGCAGAGCTGAACACATTTAATAATGTGTTGCAGTTTCCCGGCGATATAAAGGGAAACTGGAAGAACCATTTTAAAAATGAATACCCTCTTACCCTGGAACTTGCCTGTGGAAAAGGAGAATATGCGCTTGGTCTGGGGCGTCTGTACCCCGCCAGGAATTTTATCGGGGTGGATATAAAAGGAAACCGGTTATGGGCCGGGGCAAGAAAAGCGCTCCGGGAAGAGCTGGATAATGTGGCCTTTCTGAGAGTGCAGATCGAACAGTTGCACCAGTATTTTGCTCCCGGAGAAGTGAGTGAGATCTGGATCACCTTTCCGGACCCGCAGCTGCGTTTTTCAAAGGCAAAAAAAAGACTGACCCATCCGCGCTTTTTAAGGATCTACAAACAGCTGCTAAAGCCCGATGGTATCATTCACCTCAAAACCGACAGTCCCAGCCTGCACCGTTTCACAAAAGAAGTACTGGAAATGTATCAATGCACGGTTTTAAAGGACAGTGATGATCTTTATAAAGAAACAGCGCTTCCCGAAGAACTGAGGATAAAGACCTATTATGAAAGTCTGGATATAGCGGAAAGCAACCGGATCCATTACCTTGCCTTCCGGCTGCCGGCAGTGCTTGCCGGGGAAGAAAGAGACCTGGAGTTAAAAGAAGCGATCCGGTATGAGCTTGACTGAGGGGGAAGATTATTATATGAATGAGGATGGTAAACTGGTATTTACCGCCAAGTATCATTTACAACGGGGTTATTGCTGCAGCAACGGCTGTTTGCATTGCCCGTATGATTATGAAAATGTTCCTGAACCCAAAAAAACACAGTTGCTGAATGAGCGTGAAAAAAAACAGCGGCAGCCGCCCGGGACTTAAGGCCCTCCGGCCTTCGGGTAAAACGGAAGAAAGTATTTTTGACCTGATCTACGAGATCGCACGCCAGATCCCCAAGGGAAGGGTAACTTCCTACGGAGCGATTGCCAAAGCGATCGGTTCGGGAAAATCGGCAAGGATGGTGGGCTGGGCCATGAGCAATGCCGGAAGGGTAAAACCCAAAATTCCCGCGCATCGTGTGGTGAACAGTACGGGCCTGCTTTCCGGCAAACATGCTTTTAAAACCCCCACGCAGATGCAGGAACTGCTGGAGAAAGAAGGGGTGAAAATAAAAAATGATAAGGTTGTGGATTTTAAAACCCGGTTCTGGGATCCGCTGGCCGAGCTGATTTAATTAACAGCCTATTTCATGTAAAACAAGAGGCAGCGCCTGGCTTCAGCTTCCAACAACAACTTCAGTTTGTTGATCAGAGCCATCAATACAGCGCAAAGAGCTGTAGGCTTGGATCATAAGGTAAGGCAGGGGCGCTATAACGCTTGCCTACAACACTCCTGCGCTTCGTAAGAGGTATCACGCTCCAGCAGAAGGTAAGCTATCAGTGATGCTGGTATGCGGAATTAACTATAACGATTTCGCGGTCTGTTTACGTCTCAACGCTTAAAATACATAAATTCGCTTCCATCTTAAATGGAATAAGAAAACGCTTGCTGTTTTACAACAGGGCAGCTTATGGATTGTTTGACAATATAATTTACAGGAATGAGTACAACAAGAAGAACGTTTATACAGCAGACCGCACTGGCAACAACAGGTGTGGCGCTCAGCGGGTTGTTTACAAAAGTGAACGCCTCCAGCTACAACCGCATCATCGGCGCGAACGGCAAAGTGAACCTGGCACATATCGGTATTGGTAACCGGGGTGCAGAAATTATCGGGGATTTTGCAAAGACCAACCTGGCGAATGTGGTGGCCTTATGTGATGTGGATATGGGAGCCAAACACACACAGGCAACGATTGCCAAATTTCCCAATGCCACACAGTTCCAGGATTTCAGGAAGATGTATGATAAAATGGCGCAATCCATAGATGCAGTGACCATTGCTGTGCCTGATTTTGCGCACTTCCCCATTACGGTGCATTCCATGGCATTGGGGAAGCATGTGTATGTAGAAAAACCAATGGCCCGCACCTTTCATGAAGTGGAGCTGATGATAAAGGCCGCAAAGAAATACCCGAATGTGGTCACCCAAATGGGTAACCAGGGACATTCGGAAGCCAATTATTTTCAATTCAAGGCATGGGTGGAAGCCGGGATCATTAAGGACGTTACAGCCATCACGGCACATATGAACAGTCCCCGGCGCTGGCACGGATGGGATACCAACATAAAAAAATTCCCGGTAGCTGAGCCGATTCCGGAAACCCTTGACTGGGATACCTGGTTATCGTCCCAGCTTTACCACGATTTTAATAAAGACTTTCATTATGGCCAATGGCGCTGCTGGTACGACTTTGGTATGGGAGCACTGGGCGACTGGGGCGCACATATTTTAGACACAGCGCACCAGTTTCTGGACCTGGGGCTGCCGGAAGAAGTAAATCCGCTGAAACTGGAAGGGCATAACGACTATTTTTATCCTATGTCCAGCACCATCGAGTTTAAGTTCCCCAAACGGAAAAAAATGCCGCCGGTGGTGATCACCTGGTATGATGGTATTAATAATCAACCCAAACTTCCGGAAGGATTTGGTATTTCAGAACTGGACTCCAGCATTCCTACAGTAGGAGGCAAACAGATCCAGGCAGCAAAGCTGAACCCGGGTAAGGAGATCTACAGCAAAACGCTTACATTCAAAGGCGGGTCCCACGCCAGCACGCTGAGCATTATTCCTTCAGAAAAAGCAAAGGAGATGGAGTCCAAACTGCCGGAAGTGCCCAAGAGCCCGTCCAATCATTTTGCCAACTTCCTGCTGGCCTGTCAGGGCAAAGAGAAAACCCGGTCGCCTTTTGAAATAGCCGGCCCGCTAAGCCAGGTATTTTGCCTGGGGGTAATGGCGCAGCGACTAAACCAGCCAATTAAATTTGACCGGGCTACAAAAAGGATTACCAATAATGCATTTGCTGATGCCTTTTTAACAGGCATACCTCCCCGTAAGGGATGGGAGGATTATTATAAGATATAACCACTGTTTCCCGGGGGGCCTGCTAAAAAGGGTCCCCGGAACAACAGGATCCGGTATAAGTAGTGTATTTTTGAAGTACAATTATTGCAACAGATGCTACGGTTTCTTTTTCCTGTTTTGAGCTTTTGTTGCCTGCAGGTAAAGGCACAACAGGTTACGCGATCTTATCCTGCAAAAAAAGATACTGCCGGGATATTTGGGAGTATGCAACCGGTAGCTGCCGCACAAACGGTAAAGCCTGTAGCTTATCCGGCCTTATATTATCAGCGGCTGGGATTTATGTGCCGCCAGGAATGGAAACTGGAAAAAGCAACAAAGACCTCTTTCCGGGTGCGGCTGGGAAGTGTGGAGTACACCGACCGGATGGAGGGCAAGACCCGGCCTGTTCCCCGTTAACAAAGACATCAGCGTTCCAGTACCTGCTCTACAGCCTGTTTCAGCTTATTCAGCACTAATAAGGCTTCCGGAGCTGTAAAATTCCCAAAACCCAGGCGCATGGCGCTGAGCTGGTTGGTCTGGTAAAGAAGATGCCGCGGCAATTGCAGATCCATGGCTGCGCAGGCCTTGCTTACACGTAGCAGGCTGACCGCCTTATCCCATCGGGTCCATACAGCGAGCCCGCCCGGCGGCGGGAAAAACTGCAGTGCGGTTCCCAGTTGTTCCTGTAACAATCCGCAGAAATGATCTCTTCTGGCCTGATAGATCTTCTGGGTCTTTTTTAAATGCCGGTGGATCTCGCCTTCGGCGATGAGTTCACCCAGTACCTGCTCCATGATCATGTCTCCCTGCCGGTCGATGATGGCCTGTACTTTTTGCATTTCTGCAATCAGGTTATCCGGGGCGATCAGAAATCCTGCGCGAAAGCCGGGAGCCAGTGTTTTGCCGAATGAACCCAGGTAAACCACCATGCCTTCAGTATCCGCACTGGCCAGGGGAAGGATCGGACTGCTCTGATAATGAAAATCATATTCGTAATCGTCTTCCAGGATAATAAAACCGTAGGCCGCTGACAGCTTCAGCAGCGCTATCCTGCGCTGTGCGCTCAGCACTACTGTAGTAGGATAATGGTGATGGGGGGTCAGGTACAACAAGCGTACAGGTTGTTTTTTGCAGATGCGCTCCACTGCATCCACGATGATCCCTTCCTCATCTACCGGAACGATCTTCAGCTGCGCGCCCGACTGCTGAAAGGCCATGTTTGCACTGTAATATCCCGGTGTGCCTACCAGCACGGTATCCCCCGCGTTTATTAAGGTCCGGGCGGCCACATACATACTCATTTCCATTCCGCGTGTCACCAGGATGTTTTTCGGAGAAATATGCAGTCCGCGGGTGCTGTTTAAAAAATTAGAAAGCTGGGCTTTAAAAAAAGGGCTGCCCGGGAGTGTGTTATAGCCCAGGTGCTTCCGGTTCACTTTCCTGCGTAAGGTGGCCGTATAATAGCGCGCCAGCTGGTCGGTGGGCGAAAGGCGATAGTCCGGTTGTCCGTCTGTAAACAAATGGGAGTGCCCCTGTTCTTCCTGCACTACATCCAGAATATTGTTCCGTTCAAAATGAAAACCGGTACTGGAGGGGTAGCCGGTGAGAGTGACCATATCCAGCTTTTTCCTTCCGGCACTCCGGCCGGAGGCCGGTTTTACAAAAGTACCTTTATTCGGAAGCGTCGTGATCCAGCCCTGGGCATCCAGTTCTTCATAGGCAGCTACCACGGTTTTCCGGTGAATGCCGAGATAAAGGCTCATGGCCCGGGTTCCGGGCAACTGCTGCCCGCCGGGTAAGAATCCCCGCTGGATGGCATTGATCACCTGGTGCACTACCTGAAGATAAACCGGAGTACTGCTGTCCCTGTCGAGAGGGATAATGGTTTTATATGGTAATTCAACCGGACTACTCATTATCTAAAAACCGGACTATCCCGGTCATCCGGCAAGATAATAGTTTTGCTCCGGTTTTTTAATAACAGGATCTTATCCCTTGATATGGAAGCTGTAAAAACAATACGGAATGACTGGACCGCCGAAGAGGTTGCAGCAATCTATCACCGGCCGCTGATGGAGCTGGTATACCAGGCTGCTACTGTACACCGGGAATGGCACGCGGCCGACGCTGTGCAGGTGTGCACCCTGTTGTCCGTTAAAACCGGCGGCTGCCCGGAAGACTGCGCTTATTGCGGGCAGGCAGCGCGTTACCAGACCGGCATTACGGTTCAGGCCTTATTGCCGGAAGAAACAGTGGTGCAGCAGGCAAAAAAAGCCAGGGCCGCCGGCGCCACCCGCTTTTGTATGGCAGCGGCCTGGAGGAAAGTACGGGATAACAAGGATTTTGACCGGGTGCTGAACATGGTGAAGGCCGTAAGTGAACTGGGACTGGAAGTGTGCTGCACACTGGGAATGGTAACAGAAGCGCAGGCCGTCCGTTTACAGCAAGCGGGGTTGTATGCCTACAATCATAACCTGGATGTTTCAGAAAATTTTTACAGCGAGATCATCAGTACCCGCACCTACCAGGACCGGCTGGATACCCTGCACGCGGTGCGGAAGGCCGGGCTCTCGGTATGTTGCGGCGGCATCATCGGTATGGGCGAAACAGCTGAAGACCGTATCGGTCTGCTGACCACACTGGCCACATTACCGGAGCATCCGGAATCGGTACCGGTCAATGCCCTGGCGCGGGTGGCGGGAACGCCACTGGAAGGTCAGCCTAAAGTGGACACCTGGGAGCTGGTACGCATGATCGCTACAGCCCGGATCCTGATGCCGGCCGCAATGGTGCGGTTAAGCGCCGGCCGCGTGGAAATGACCGAGGAAGCGCAGGCGTTTTGCTTTATGGCCGGGGCCAATTCTATTTTTACGGGTGAAAGAGAAGTATTGCTGGTAACCCCCAACCCTTCTGTAAATGAGGACCTGCAACTACTGGAGCGGCTGGGCCTAAAACCATTGCAACCAAACCCGCGAGCGTTGTCAGCCGACGGAACACCATTAAATTAATTTATTTCTTAAGGAAGATCGCATGAAAAGAACAGCATTGATTTTATTGACGCTTACCGTGTTTATAAACCAGAACAGCCGGGCACAGGATACATTGCTTGACCCGGTAACCGTTACCTCTTCCCTGGTGGAGAAGAGAAGCTCCGAAACAGGAAGGAATATCACCATCATCAGCGGGGAAACGATGGCCGGTCTGCCGGTACATTCCGTTGACGAGCTGCTGAAATATATACCGGGAGTAGAAGCGCAGATGCGCGGACCACAGGGATCGCAGACCGACATATCCATACGCGGCGGCACCTTTCAGCAGGTGCTGGTGATCCTGGACGGATTGCGGCTGAATGACCCGAATACCGGGCATTTTACGGGGTATATTCCCATCAGTCCTGCGGAGATCGACCGGATCGAAGTACTGAAAGGGGCTTCATCGGCTGTGTACGGCTCCGATGCGGTGGGGGGTGTCATCAATATCATTACCAAGGCCTTTAATAAAAACATGCAGACCCGGAAACAGCAGGTGAGTGCACAGGTTGCAGCGGGAGAATATGGTCTGTTCAATGCAGATGCGGGGGGATTTTATCAGAATGATAAAATTAATGTGGGAGCAGGGCTCCTGACCAACAATGCCACCGGTGTTGCCCAGCGCGGGATCCGGGGCTATTTTCATAATACGGCGGCATCAGCCGGATTAATGGTAAAACTGAATCCTTACTGGAACCTGGCATTGCGGACGGCCTATGATAACCGGGATTTTGCCGCGCAGAATTTTTATACTACTTCGGCTTCCGACACGGCATCGGAAAAAATTGCTTCCTGGTGGAACCAGGCACGGCTGCAGTATCAGAAAGGGAACACACAACTAAGTGCAGACGCTGGATATAAAGACATGGAAGATCAGTATGCCTTTAATCCTTCCGCTGTAGCCAATAGTAATAAATCGCAATTGTTTCAGGCGCTGGCTACCTGGCAACAACGTTTTTCGGAGCAGACACAGCTGGTGACCGGGTTCAATTTCCAGAACCGGGAGATCCGCTCCAACGACCGCGGCAACCATAGTTTAAACACTGCGGCCCCTTTTGTCGCGCTGATCCAGCAGGTAGGCCCGCATTTTACCCTCAATCCATCTTTAAGGATGGAGCTGTATGGTTCGCTGCCCGCTGAATGGGTACCCCAGCTTACGGCCTCTTATAAACTGAACGACCTTCAGCTGCGCGCCAGCGGCGGAAAAACCATACGCAATGCGGACTTTACCGAACTATACAACAATTACAATAAAACGGGTGTAACAGGCGGAAGCATCGGAAACCCTGCCCTGCAGGCAGAACGGTCCTGGACCTATGAGGCTGGGCTGGACTGGTTCTGCGGGTCGAACCTGAAGATCTCTACCAGCTTTTTCCAGCGCTTCCATACCGGGCTGATCGATTGGGTGAATACACCTTATGCCGGCATGCCCCGTAAAGAAAATCTGATAAGGGACAGCAGCTATGCACTGGCAAAGAATGTTGCTGCAATAACCACCTCCGGGTGGGAAGCGGATGCAGCTTATACCCGGCAGTTTACAGACCGGCAGTCGCTGCGGCTGAACGGCGGTTTTGTATGGCTGTACAGCAGGAGTAGTGAGCCCAATCCTTCTTTTTATATTTTATCGCATGCCCGGTTCCTGGCCAATGGAATGCTGACCTATACTGCAGGGCCGGTCTCCATAAGTTTTACCGGGATCTATAAAACCCGGAACCCACAGGCGAAAACCAGTATTGATGCGGTTATAACAAAAGACTATTTCCTGCTGAACGGAAGGGCTTCCTACAGTTTCCTGAATGACCTGTTTACCGCATTTATACAGGCAGACAATCTTCTTGACCGGCAATACAGTGATCTGCTGGGTGCGCCCATGCCGGGACGATGGATGCAGGGCGGACTGCGTTTCCGGTTCCAGAAGTAAGCACCTCTTATAAAACATTAGGGTTATTGTCAGGTCAGAAGCTTATACCGGCTGCAGGCGTTCTGAATGGTTTCTTCCAGTGGCCGGTACTGGAAGCCGGGGAGTGCTTCCGGAAGCCGGGATCCGTCGAAAAGTGTTTCGCTGTTGGCTACCTTGGCGCTTTCCCTTGTAACCAGGGGTTTGCTGCGCGTGATCAGGGATTTCAGCCATTCCATGCGCCAGGCCAGACCGGACAGAAAAGGGGATGCGTGCCGGTGTGGTCTTTTTTTCCCAAATGCGTCGGCCATCGTATCCAGCAATTGCCGGAAGCGCCAGTTGGCATTACAAACAATAAACCGTTTTTCGGAGATGGAACTGTTCAGCAGCATTGCGGTTGCTTTTGCCACATCCTCCACATCTGCAAAGCCGTTAATGCCGGAGGTATACCAGCCGAATTCTTTATAAACATTTTTAAAAATGGCACAGCTTCCGTCATTCCAGTTGCCGTAACCCAGGATGGTGGCGGGGTTGAGCACAA
The DNA here is from genome assembly GCF_020034665.1 of Niabella beijingensis. Lineage (NCBI taxonomy): Bacteria > Pseudomonadati > Bacteroidota > Chitinophagia > Chitinophagales > Chitinophagaceae > Niabella > Niabella beijingensis. The sequence continues at coordinate 2,778,092 of NZ_JAIQDI010000001.1, forward strand.
CCCCTTCCAGCCCTTCCGCAAAACCGCGCCATACTTCCAGCTCGGCCCTGAACTTGCTGATGGCATAATGTGTGTTGTTCTTGCTGTCTTCCCATTTCGCGGTCTCATCTACCGTGCTGCTGTCCTTTTTGCGGCCTATGGCTGCAACAGAGCTGATGTGTATCAATCGTCTTACGCCAGCCTGCAACGCCATGTTCACTACATTGGCGGTACCTTCCACATTCACCTGGTACATATGCCGGCGTTCTTTTTTGGAAAAAGAAACAATAGCGGCACTGTGGATGACGGTATCAATACCCTGCATGGCCTCCTCCAGTGAGGTGATATCGAGGATATCGCCCTCGATCCAGTCCACCCTGTTAAGAAGTTCCTGATCAACAAATGTGGGTATTTTAGAGGCAGGCCTTTTCAGCGCTTTAACAGAGACGCCCTGCTGCACCAGTTCTTTAAGGATATAGGCGCCTAAAAAGCCGGTACCACCGGTAACCAGTATGTTTGCGGTTTGTTGTTTGATGTGCTGACGTTTTGGCGAAAATAGCTATTTATTTTTCAAGAATCCAATTTGCAGCTGCTTCCGGATTGCCGGCATTTTTCTTTGATTGTTCCGATGCCGTAACGGAATGATCCTGCTGGTATGACGGTCCTTTTTTGCTGTCTTTAGTTTATGGTATTCCGGATTGTTATTGATCTGGTGTTATATCGATGATATCGCCCGGCGTACAATTCAGTGCCCGGCAAATGGCTTCCAGTGTGTCAAAACGGACCCCCTTCGCCTTCCCGGTTTTTAAAATAGAAAGGTTTACAATGGTGACGCCTACTTTTTCGGACAGCTCTGTCAGCGACATTTTGCGTTTGGCGAGCATCACATCCAGGGTGATAATAATCGGCATGGTTAAATAAAGGTTGTTTATTTAGGTGCGACATCAGATGCCGGCAGTACCGGTCTCCGGATAAAGCTGCGTTGGGGAAGGCTGTTCTTTTTCACATCTTCCTTGTTCAGATGATGAAATCATTTTCCATTTTTACCGCTCCGGTATATTGCAGGATGTCAGCGATCAGGAAAATGCAAAGGATCAGAAACCACGACAGCGGTTGATCGAACAGGGCCGAGAGTAGTGCACCCTGGTAAAAATTGTGATCGGTGAGGTGTTGTGTTATCGTGTCCTGTTTGGAAATGATCGTTTCGTTCCAGTTGCTTACTGCGGCATCAATCAGCAATACCAGTACATTAAGCCAGCCGATAAGCTTGATCTTTTTATAATAGCCCATATTCCATTTTACACGGCCCGCCACATTCCTGATAATACGCAACAGCAGGTACCCCATTACAAGCAGGATCCCCGATTTGATGAACTCCAGGATATTCAAGGGTAATACCCGGTTGCGGTAATCCTGTATAGACGCAATATTGGAGGAAAGCGAGTTGGTGATCAGCACCACGAGGTTTACAATAAAAGCGACGCAAAGAAAACCAAGCGCCATCAGGCTGCTGCCGGTAATTTTAAATTTTGGAGGCATATCGATTTGAATTGAGGCCCCAAAAATAGCATGAATTTAAAATAAAACAAAAAATATTTATCGTTTTATTTTAAAAAATAAGTGTTTAATGTTGTTAATACCCTGGATTTTGGGCGATATTAGGGTTTACAATCAGCTCTCTTTCCGGAATAGGAAGGCGTGCATGATGCGCCTGGAATCCAAAAGAAGCCAGTTCAGTTCCCGCAAAGCCGGTACGAACAAGTGTGGCAAAATGATAGCCTTCCCGGGATGCCTCTGCTTTTATAACAAGGTTTAACTGATCGAGTTTGTTGTTTTCATTTAACGTAACGGGCATCCTGCCGCTGCGCCGCTGAAGCTGGTTCAGTGTGTTTTGTGCAGCATTCAGATTTCCGGTATGGATATTGGCTTCTGCATTCATTAATAATACTTCCGCATACCGGATGGTTGGGAAAATGGTACGGTTGTAAAAGTAGGTTTTGAATTCACCAGCCAGGGGTTCCATGTTTGTCCAGATGAGCTCTTTACTGCCGGCATCCTGAAAAACGGAACCGGCATCAGTTTCCAGCGCATAGTTACCGCTGCCAATAACGGCTGTGGAGTATCTGAGCGCGTTTGTAAATGCATTTTTCAGTAACGCCGTTTTGGCCAGCAATGCCGTTGCAGTCCATTTTGTTACAAAATTTTTGCTGGTAGTATTCGCGGGCAAATGAGTAGCCGCAAATTCAAGGTCCTGCTGGATAAAGTCCAGCACCGTGGCCTTGGTGGCTCTGGCAGGATAATATTCGGTATTCATATTTGCCTCAGTCATCAGCGGCACATCGCCAAAGCAGGTAACCAGGTTTATATAGGCATAGGCGCGCAACAGCCGGGCCTGCGCCCGGTAGGGGTCCGTGTCCGCGTTGTTTATCTGATTACAGATAGCGATCACCACGTTTGCATTCCGGATGGTTTTAAAAGGGAGCCCCCAGATATCCGCAATAAGCCCGGTGCCGGCATTAAATGAAAACCTGTTAAACGCCATCCATTGTCCGGTAGCGGTAGCATCCTGGCTCATATAACCATCGGCCATTACCCGGACCCTGTCAAAATCCGCAGCTGTCTTATAAATGCTGTTTACCAGAGGTTGTAATGCTGCGTTCCAATCCTGTGTTTCCCTTCCTGCTAAAATAATGGCCGATGCTGCTTCATCATCGGTTGTTTGAACCGAACGATAAGGAAGGGGCATGTAGTCCTGCTGGCTAAGGACGCCATCTCCATTGAGATCGGTCCAGTAAAAACTGCCCGGCGTAGCATTGGGTTGTGTGGGGGGCCATGCGCCGGGCAGGATCAATGAGTCAGATGATAATCCCATCAGTACACCATCCGGGCGGGCGGTCATAATGAACTGGGCAAAAAGGGTGTCGGTATTGTTGAGATTCCCGGCAGATAAATAGTATTTGCCGGGAATCACTTCATTAAACAAGGCGATACCATCGTTGCCAGTAAGGATTTTGTAAGCATATTTGGGAATGTTACCGGTAAGGGTGGCGGCAAAATCTTCACGGGTATGGAACAAATAAACGGGGTAACCGGCAATGGGTACACCCTTGGGGGCTCCGACAGACCATTTAGTGGCATCGTATACCGTAACAGCAATGGATCCTTTGGGATGCGTATTTGTCAATGACCTGGAAAGTTTATAGGCTACCGCTTTGTCGGAATGAAGTAGCGTATTTTTTTCAACCAACAGCCCGTTTACCCAAATGCTGTCACCGGATTTTATTACCTGGATGGTCTTTCCGCTTTCGGTTTTCAGGCACTGTCCGTTCTGGAGTTGCGAAAAATTGATCAACCCTTTTATGATGTGGTCCCGGATATTGCTGGTATTCAGAGCGGGAGAAGAAACCGTATCTGAATAACTGTTTGGGTGGGATGCGGATGCGGTAACAGCTCTTGCTATCGTTTTTGAAGAACCACCGTTCTCAAAGGCCGTATTAGAGACCGTAAACAGGGTGATACCGGCATCCAGGTCTTCCTTCGAAAGAGGGGTTTGTTTTAATACATCGGTAAATATGGATATAGAGGCGTCTGTTTTTAGCAGGCCGGCAAGGTCGGCAGCATTCCGGATCGCTTCCTTTTCCGGATCGACGTCTTTATCTTTCTTACAGGAAAAAAGGGCAACGATGATTCCTGAAACGAGCAGGCAAGTGCGGATTCTCATAGCAATTAATATTTTATCGAATATATGCCGATAAAATTAAGTATTTTATGAAACAAAACCTCAGGTGAGCCCCTTCCGTTTCATACCCGCCCAGGTGGCCAGTTGCAAAACAGCAATAATGATAAGAACGGGAATAAGATTCCTGGTAATATCTCCCAGGCGGCCGCCTTCCAGGAACAGCCCATAAAAGGCCTCCAGGCACCAGTAAAGCGGAGAGATCCGCATCACCCCCTGGAAAGATGCGGGCATGGCGAATGCGGGAACCAGTAATCCTCCAACAGCTGCAAACAATACAATGCTGATGGCCCCGATGCCATTGCTCTGCTCCTGGGTGCCGGCAAATGTACCAATGCAGGTGGCAAAGCTGGTAGCGCACCATCCGCAAAGGAAGGTAACCAGCAGCAGCCCGCCTTTATCGGCCGGTATATTCAACGCCGGAAGCCCGATCACCGGAAACAGCCAGCGACCGATGCTGAAAATGACGGCGGCCTGCAGCATCGTGATCAGGATATAGGTGATCTGTTTGGAGATAATGGAAACCGACAATGAGGTGGGCATGGTCTTCAGCCGGAGGAAACTGCCGCTTGTTTTTTCCCGTACCAGGCTGCTGCCAAGGGAGATCACAATAAAGAACATTGCAAATAAGGTCCAGGCCGGTATGTTATGCTGGGTGGCATTGGGAACCGGCAGGCTGTTGTCTTTGGAGACAGCTTCCTGGTTTACCGGCGTCTCGTTGGAAAGGATCTGTTGCTCCAATGACTGTGGAATGCTGGGTTCATTGTTGATACTGCTGTACAGGGAACGCACAATGTACTTGCTTTGAACGATCTGCAATACACTGTTGAGAGCGCCGTCGATCCCCTGCCGGAACGACTTTTGTAATACCGGATGATAGTAGAGTGTAAGCGGACTGACAGGAATTTTTGATGGGCCGGCTGTACTGTCAGCCACGGCAATCGTTTTCAATGCCTCACCGGAAACCCGCTCTGCCTTGGAAAGCACATCAGTGGTGTATTGTGCAGGGATAATAATGCCCAGCAAGGCCTCTTTATCTTCCATCCGGCGTTTCATATCAGCCGGATTGGCGGCGGCGGGAAGTTTTTTCAATGTAAACATACCTCCTTTTTCCAGCGAAGCGATCAGCTCCCGGGAGGCCTCTCCGGTATCCCTGTTCAATATCAGGAGGGGAACTTTTTTATCATTCACCAGTTCAAAAGTGCTGTTCTGCACGGAAGCAATAATGATAGCAAGCACGATGGGCATGAGGAACATGAGTGCCAGTCCTACTTTATCCCGCAACAGGATGCGGCCATCTTTTTTTATGCTTGCCCAAAGTTTATACATGTTTCTGGTTTGAGGTTTATTGTTTCTGGTTCAAACCATAAACGATAAACAAAAAACAATAAATTACTCAACGCTCCAGCTGATATTACCGTCTTTTTCGTCTTTCAACAGGATGCCGATGCCCGCCAGCTGGTTCCGGATCTTATCAGAAGTGACAAAATCTTTCCGGCTGCGCGCTTCTTTCCGTATGTCGATCAGCAGTTGCATCACGTCCTTCAGCTTTTCATTATCGGCCTCGGAAATCGCCGTTAAACCAAGAATGGTTTCCAGGTAGGTATGGAATTGTTGCTGCAATAACTCAAAGGTGGCTGCTGAAATGCTGTTCAGGGGAATGGTCTTATCCTTTAAACTGTTGATAACGGGCGCTGCCTCAAACATATTGGCCAGCACTTTTGCGGTGTTAAAATCATCATCCATGAACTCATCAAAGGCCGTCACAAGTTTCCGGAGGCGCTCGTCCAGTTCCGGATCTGCCGCGGTTTCCTGCAACTCACCGCTCCTTTCTTTCAGACGTTTCAGGTTCTCATATGCTTCCCAAAGACGCTTCAGTCCTTTCTCGGAAGCCTGCAGGGCCTCATTGCTGAAATCGAGCGTGCTGCGGTAATGGCTTTGAAGAATGAAGAACCGCACTATCATAGGATGATAGGCCTGTGTAAGCAGGGGATGATCGCCGCTGAATAACTCCGTTAATTTAATAACATTGTTATAGCTTTTCCCCATCTTCCGGCCATTGATGGTGATCATATTGTTGTGCATCCAGTATTTCACCGGTGCGTTGTGATTGCAGATGGTGCTTTGTGCAATTTCGCTTTCGTGGTGCGGAAACTGGAGGTCCATGCCACCACCATGTATGTCGAACCGGGCACCGAGATATTTGGTGGCCATGGCAGAACATTCGATGTGCCAGCCGGGAAACCCTTCCCCCCAGGGGCTGGCCCAGCGCATAATGTGCTTGGGTGGGGCGGCCTTCCACAGTGCAAAATCGGCAGCGTCTTTTTTCTCGTCCTGTCCTTCCAGCTCCCTGGTAGCTTCCAGGAGATCTTCTATTTTCCGGCCGCTCAATTTTCCGTAATCATGGGTGGCAGCATATTTCTTTACATCAAAATATACAGAACCGTTCTTTTCATAGGCGTAGCCATCAGCAATGATCTTTTTGATCATTTCGATCTGCTCCACAATATGCCCTGTTGCCGTAGGTTCAATAGAGGGAGGGATGGTATTAAAAAGCTGCATTGCCCAATGAAACAGGTTGGTATATTTCTGAACCAGTTCCATAGGTTCCAGCTTTTCCAGCACTGCTTTGCTGGAGATCTTATCCTCAGCTTCGCGGCCTTCTTCTTCAAAATGACCGGCATCCGTAATGTTCCGCACATAACGCACCTTATAACCCAGATGCTCCAGGTAACGGAACACCACATCAAATGTAATATAAGGGCGGGCATGCCCCAGGTGACTCTCCCCGCTTACCGTAGGTCCGCAAACATACATCCCTACATAGCCCGGCGTGATCGGTTCAAACAGCTCTTTCTGGCGCGAATAGGAATTATGTATTTTAAGTGTACTCATACCATCTTTTTGTAAGATTACAAATATAAAGGAGGTCGCTGGTATTTAGCCGGGAAGGAATAAAAGAAAAGGAATATACAACGGGAACCGGATCTATTAAACCGGTGCCAAATCGGTATTATCATGCAGTTAAAATGAACGTATTAACGTCATATAAAAAGATCAAAACCATTTTTATGAAATACCAATTTTTACTGACCGCTTTCTTTTTCCTGCTTACAAAGAGCGAAGCACAGTTTTTGCTGAAACCGGGTGGATTTGCTGCTGCCGACGGGAAGGGCTATTATGTTATTGAAGTGCCGGGGGCCTCGCGGCAACAATTGTTTGAAGCCGTGGAACGCAGGATCAGTACGAGCTTTGGATCTTTCCGCGACCGTATATCAACCGATCCGGATAAGGAGATCGTGTTTCAGGCCACAGAGCGCGGAGGGCTTAATTATTACGGGAAGGACTATGACATTACCTTTCAGGCGAGCTTTGAGTTCAGGGACGGGAGAATAAAAGTGAATGCCCCGGTTATCCGGAACATCCGCAGTTTTAATCCCCGTATCGATTCAGCAGCCACGGTACTGGCTGTTAAAAGCCCGGGAACAGTGATCTTCCTGAACCGGAGTTATTTTGTGTACGATAAGAAAGGCAAGCTTAAAAACCGGCCGCTGAAAGAAATGCTGGAAACGCTTTTTAATGAAGAGATACTGGCACCGCTGCTGGCTGTTAACGCCAACGAAGACTGGTAACCCGCTCAGTCGGAACTGGTAAGCTGCAGATCGCAGACCATCATGTAATGGTCGGAATAATTTGTGGTGACGCGTTTGATCTGGTCTACTTTAAAGTGATCATCTGTAAAGATATAGTCGATCCTGAGCGTAGGAGAAAGGGAATTATACGTTCTGCCGATCCCGAACCCTTTTTTCAGAAAGGCATCCTGCATGTCGCCTTTTACCGTGTGGTAAGTATAGGAATTGGGAACATCATTCAGGTCACCGCAAAAAACCGTGGGGAGCGGACTGTTTTTGAGTATTTCCGGGATCATATCGGCCTGTATGCTGCGGTGCTGGATCGCTGTGCGTAGTTTTTTAAAGATATAGAAGGCATTGCTGAAAATATTGCCCTTCGCTTTTTTCAGGGCTTCTATTTTTGAAATATCCTCTTTACGGAACTGGTTGGATTGCAGGTGTGTGGTATAGATCCGGAATAGTTTTTCACCCTTTTTGATATCTACAAACACCAGCGCCTCGGGCAGGGTGGGCCTGGGATAGCGGACAATACCGGTATCTGCGATCGGGAAACGGCTGAAAATAACACTGCCATTAAAAAGCCGGTCACCGTCCCAGTCGTGCGAATAATAGAAATAGGGATATCCGAGTCCCTTGCTGACAGCAACAATATTATTGTACCAGTCCGGATTGATGGAAGAACTGAATTCCTGAAAACACAGGATGTCCGCATTGACACTCTGGATCTGCTGGAGCATTTTGTACCGGGTCTGGCTGCCTTTATTGTTGTTGATCACCATTTCAACAAAACGGGCTACGTTCCAGGTAGCGATCCGGATATGATCTTCCTTTTTCTCCTGGCGGAAGGATTTTTTTATATTAAATGCAAAGAAGTTCGTGATGGGGCCGCCGCCCACTACCAGGGCAATCCCTGAAATCAATGCCCATTTTTTCCGGACAAAGATCCACCATCCGAGGAAAAAGATCACAAAAAGCAGTAAAAACGGGAAGCCAAGGCTGAGTATATAAAGGACGGGCCAATCCATAGGGCTTAAATAAGCCGCAAGGCAGGCCAGTAGGAACAAAAAGACCATCAGGATATTGATGCCCAGTAAAACTTTATTGCTGATTTTTGCAAATACGCTCATGGGACGGACGCTTTCAAACCGTAAGATAGGTAAGTTATCCGCAAAACGAATGCTGCCTGTAATGAATTTTGGCTATTTGCTTCTGAAATCCTCCTGGCTGGCACGGGTTAAAAAATCCTTTTCTTCCTGTGTAAGTGTATCATAACCACCGGATTGGTTCATTTTGTCCAGGATGGCGTCGAGACGCTGCTGGGTGAGTCTTGCGGATTTTGTAAAAGGAGCACCACTCGTTTTATAAAAATAACTGTCCTTTATTTTTTTGCGATTCTCCTGCTTTTCGGGGTTGAACAGGTTAATAAACCAGTCGTATAACCGGTTCATCCATTCACTTCCGTCATAGCCCTTTCTCAGGAGATAAATAAACAGAAAACCGGTCAGTGCTCCCGTCAGCTGGGAAAAATACATCGCGGGTACACCCGGGGATATTGTTGCAAAATCAATGACCGCATAAATCAGTGTAATGATCCATAGGGAGACCCCTCCGTTAAGCATGGGCAGCAGCTTATAGTTGGGCGAGATGGTGGTGGCTGCCACAGCAATAGCAAGGATGCAGGCCCCGGAGCCGCTGCAATAGGGAAATGCATGTGTTTCCGGATGCATGGATTTACATACCAGCACATATACCAGCCCCGATAAAAGTGTGGAATAAATAAAAAGAGGAACGAGTTTTTTATTACCGGTAATATCGATGAATATAAAGCCGAAACACCACAGCCACAGCATATTGGCGATCAGCTCCCATACACTTACCTGTACAAAGGAATAGGTCAGGAAGGTCCATATCTTGGCCAGGGCGGTGCCCAGCTTGGGAGACAGTGCGATTGTTCCGAGGATGTTGTCATTAAAATAACCAACCACATCGGCCCCTTCGTCAAAACGCAGATAGGTAAGTGCTTTAAAAAAAGCCAATACTACGAACAGGATCATGCTGATCGCAATTAAAATGACCAGGGGGTTGATCCTCGTTCCAAAGGATAACCGGCTGTCATAGTTTCTGTCAGAGATACCCATATCGAATAACCAACAAAATTAAAGGGTTAAAAGTTGATTCCTTATTTAGGATAAATTTAGTAAAAATTACGCCGGTTTGTCTTATTCCGGATTTTCAGAAGGATAAAGCCGGTAACGGCACCCCCCAGGTGGGCATAGTGGGCAATATTATCTCCGGAAGCCCCGTATAATCCGAAAAACAGGTCAATTAAAATAAGACCGGTGATCGCCCATTTTGCCTTCACGGGAACGGGAATGAACATAATATAAAGCTCCGTATTGGGAAAGGTCATGGCAAAGGCCACCAGCACACCCATTACAGCACCAGAAGCACCAACCGCAAAGCTGCCGGAATGGGTATAGTATTGTACCGCCAGATGAAGCGCCGCAGCGCCGAGGCCGCAGATAAAATAAAAGATCAGGAACCGCTTGGTGCCCCATACATTTTCGAGGATGCGGCCGAACATCCACAGCGTAAACATATTGAACAGGATATGAAAGAACTTGTTAGGACCGGAGGCTGCATGTGCAAACATATGGGTGATCAGCTGATAGGGCTGAAACCCGTCACCAATCGGCCACAGGGCCAGTTTACCGGTGAGAAAAGCCACCGGTGATCCGTCCGGGGTAAGTATTGGCGGATATTTGGCATCAAATAACAGCTGCGCCACCCATACCACTACATTAATGGCAATAAGGTATTTGATAGCGGGCGGAAATTTTTCGGCGGGTCTTGTGAAATAAGAACTCATGCGTAATGTTGTATTTAGTTGATTCAGGACCGGAGTTTCAGCTGTGCCACATTTTCTATATGGAGCGTATGCGGAAACATATCCACCGGCTGAATTTTTGTAACCTCATATTTTTCGTTCAACAATGCCAGATCCCTTGCCTGGGTTGCGGGATTGCAGCTTACATAAACCACGGTGGGCGCCGCCATCTCATTGATCTTCTGTACCAGCTTCTCATGCATTCCTGCCCGGGGCGGATCGGTTACTATAACATCCGGACGGCCATGTTGTTCAAAAAAAGAATCGGTACAAATATCAATAACATCACCCGCATAAAAATGGGTTTTATCCAGGCCATTCAATGCGGCGTTTTCTTTCGCGTCCTCGATGGCTGCATCGATCATTTCCACCCCGATCACTTTTTCCGCCTTTTCACTGCAGAAGATACCAATGCTACCTGTGCCGCAATATAAGTCGTAAAGGGTCTCGTTTCCTGAAAGTTCCGCAAAATCCCGGGTTACCCGGTAAAGTTCCACAGCCTGCCGGGTATTGGTCTGAAAGAAGGACTTGGGTCCGATCTTGAACCGGTATTGTTCCAGCTGTTCGGTCACGTAGCCCGGACCGTACCAGGCCACCGGCTCCAGGTCATGCAGACTGTCGTTCCGTTTGGTATTGATGGTATATAAAAGCGTGGTGATCTGCGGAAATTGCGCCTGAAGATGATGTAAGATCTTTTCCCGCTTTTCCGGATCATCTTCGCCCATCATCAGGTTTACCATGAGCTCCCCGGTTTCGCAAAGGCGTACCTGCATGGTACGTAAAAAGCCTGTATGCTGACGCAGATCGTAAAAGCTGTAATCGTGCTCTTTTGCAAATGCCTTTATCGCCAGGCGGATGGCATTGGTCGGTTCTGCCTGCAGATGACAGGTATGGATGTCCACAATCTTGTCCCAGAAGCCTTTTGCATGAAAACCGGCAACGCCCTGTTTTCCGTATTCATGGGGATTGATCCCCTGTTCTTTCAGTGCATTGAACTGCTCTTTGGGCAGGAACAGTTCGGTTCCAAAAGTGTATTCGATCTTATTGCGGTAGTGCCGGGTAGCCGATGCCCCAAGGATGGGCTGTATATCCGGAAGCGGAATTTTCCCGATACGCTGCAGGTTGTCCTTTACCTGCTGATGTTTGTATTGCAGCTGTTTTTCATAAGGCAGCATCTGCCACTGGCAGCCGCCGCAAACACCAAAATGAGAACAGAAAGGCTCTACCCGCTCGGAAGAATATGCTCTGAAGGCCAGCGGATGTCCCTCCGCCCAATCCTTTTTATTTTTTCCCAGCCGGATGTCCACCACATCACCGGGAACGACCTGTTCTACAAAGATGACCTTTCCATCCACCCGTGCAATGGAGCGGCCTTCGGCGGCATAATCCTCAATCCGGATATTTTCAAGAATAATATTTTTCTTCTTTTTTCGAGCCATTTTATAATTGTTTTCCCTGAATGAGAACAGCCGACCGGATGGATTGTTCCTTTAAATATAAAAATTGTTTCCGTTCTTCATCCTCCATAAACTGCCGGAAGTTTTCCTCTGTTTCAAAAGAAACCAGGTGTATTTCATAGGGCGGTTCCACATCGATTGCAATAAAAGCTGTTTTCTCCGGGCGCAGCCGGAATAAAAGCCGGCCGCGGTATTTTTTTATCAGCGGAATTGCCAGCTGCTCAAAGGCATGGAATGCTGCTTCGCTTCCTTCATTGATGTAAATGAGTTGTGTAACAAATATCATTCGGGCATTTGTATAATCGCATGTTTAAGACCTCCCGGACCGGTGAAAGGCACTTTTTAGAGCTCTTTTACCACATTGCTGATGATCTGGGGCCGGCCCAGGGTGTAGTAATGAAGTACGGGCACCCCGTTTTTTTTCAGGTCTTTTGATTGCATCAGCAGCCATTCTGTACCCACTTTTTCTACATCTTCATTGCTTCTGCATTTCATCATCTCCTTTGAAAGATCTGTCGGCAGATCGATATGGAAGGTTTTGGGAAGCACATTCAGCTGCTTAAGGGTGTACACGGGTTTCAGACCGGGAATGATCGGAATGGTGATCCCTGCCTTACGGCAGGCATCTTCAAAAGCGTAATATTTTGCATTGTCAAAAAACATCTGGGTCACGATATAATCGGCCCCGGCATCCACCTTGGCTTTAAGATATGCCATGTCGGTTTCCATATTGGGTGCCTCAAAATGCTTTTCGGGATAGGCCGCAACCCCGATGCAAAAATCTGTTTTCTGCGAATTTTTAAGATCCTCTTCCAGGTAGACGCCGTTGTTCAGGTCCACCACCTGTTTTAAGAGATCGATGGCATAAGGGTGGCCATCGGGTTGCGGGATAAAAGCCGTTTCATTTTTGGCCGCATCGCCACGCAAAACCAGTACATTATCAATGCCCAGGTAATTCAGGTTGATCAGCGCATCCTCGGTTTCACTAACACTGAATCCGCCACAGATCAGGTGCGGAACGGTGTCTACATTGTATTTATTCATAATAGCGGCACAGATGCTTTCTGTTCCCGGCCGCTTGCGTACGATCACCTTTTTAAAACTCCCGTCTGCATTTTTTTTGAAAATATGCTCGCTTCTGTGGTAGGTGACATTGATGAAAGCAGGTTTGTACTCCATTAAAGGATCCAAATGGTCGTAAAGCGCTTCAATGCCCTTTCCTTTCAGCGGGGGAAGTATTTCAAAAGAGATCAATGTATCTTTTGCATTCTTAATATGGTCGATCACCTTCATAGGCTGCAAAACTAATGGAAAGATGCCAGTAATGAACGGCTGTTGCGATTAGCTGTCGGCCGTTAGCCATTAACTGTCAGCCATCCGGCCCGGGACTTCAGATTTGGGTGTCATTATTTAACGAAGCCCACAGCAAATAATGTGGAAGCTTTCTTATTTTTGCCAGATATGTTGATGAAAATACATACCAGGGACCTGGTGAAGCGCTACGGGGAGCGTACCGTGGTGAATCATGTTTCCTTTGAAGTAAACCAGGGAGAGATCGTGGGTTTGCTGGGACCGAACGGTGCCGGTAAAACCACCTCGTTTTACCAGGTGGTAGGGCTGATAAAGCCTGATGAGGGGGATGTATTTTTAAACGACCAGAACATTACCAAGCTGCCCATGTACAAAAGAGCGCAGATGGGCATCGGCTATCTGCCGCAGGAAGCATCTGTTTTCCGGAAACTGAGCGTGGAAGATAATATTGCCGCTGTGCTGGAAATGACCCGGCTTCCCAAGGCGGAACAAAAAGAAAAGCTGGAATCACTTCTGGCTGAGTTCCGCCTGGGGCACGTACGCAAAAGCAATGGCGATGTGTTGAGCGGTGGTGAACGGAGACGGACCGAAATAGCCCGGGCGCTGGCTGTAGACCCGAAATTCATCCTGCTGGATGAACCGTTTGCGGGGATCGACCCGATCGCTGTGGAGGACATTCAAAGTATTGTTGCCCGTCTGAAATATAAGAATATCGGTATCCTGATAACGGATCATAATGTGAACGAAACCCTTTCCATTTGCGACCGGGCCTACCTGCTGATTGACGGAAAAATATTTGAACGGGGAACTGCCGAAGAACTGGCCGCCAACGAACAGGTACGCCGGTTGTACCTGGGACGGAACTTTGAACTGAAGCGGAAAGATTACCTGCATGAAGAGGCCTTTCAAAATGCCAGCAAATCGGCATCTTCTTCCGAATGATTTACAAACCACTGAAGTATTAAGCTTCTTCTTCCGGTTCTTCCAGTTTATTGTCTTTTGAAAATTGATTCCGGTATTCCGTAAACTTGCTGATGACCATATCAATCTGCTCCATTGCCGCATCAATATTCTCATGCACTTCGGGGAGGCTTTGATCCAGTAATCCCACCCCCAGATTGATGTTCTCCGCTTCGATCTGGGAGATCTTTTTCAGTACAGAAGTTTCGCTGTTTTTCAGATCGTCCAGTTCCCGCAGGATCTTGTCCATTGCGGTTAATTTTTCTCTTTTGTCCATAGTCCTGTTTTTAATGGTGAATGATTGAAGGAAATGCATTAACTCCTTAAAACAGAATCAAACATTGTGCAAGACTATCATTTTGCATATGCTTTTGCGTTTCTTTTACACATAGGATGAATTCCGGTGCAAAAAAATGGAATAAAAAGGCTAATTATCTAAAAAAAGGTCGGTATATAGCGGACCCCCGGGGTTAATAGCATAGTTATCAAAGCTGGCGATCCCTTCCGCTTCTAATACTTCTTCATCCAGGAAACAATTGCCGGTGCAGCTGCCTGCTTGCTTTTGCAGTATATAAAATGCGGCATCGGCAACGATCTGGGGGGTACGGCTCATATTAGCCAGGGCCTGTCCTCCCAGCAGGTTGCGCACGGCGGCGGTGTCAATGGTGGTTTTGGGCCACAATGCATTTGCGGCAATGGGAATTGTTTTGAATTCCGCTGCCCAGCCCAGTGTAAGCAGGCTCATATTGTATTTGGAAATGGTATAGGCAATATGGGGGCCCAGCCATTTGGGGTTGAGGTTGATTGGTGGCGACAGGGTTAAAATATGCGCATTGGCCGACTTTTTCAGATGGGGCAATGCTGCCTGTACCATTAAAAAGCTTCCTCTTACATTGATTTCCTGCATCAGGTCATATCTTTTCTGAGGAGTGGAGGCTGTATCTGTTAAGGAGATGGCAGAAGCATTGTTCACCACAACGTCGATGCCGCCAAAAGCGGTAACAGCTTCAGCCATTACTTTTTTCACCTGCTCCTCCTCCCTTACATCACAGGCTACCGGCAGCGCTTTTCCACCGGCCGCCTCAATTTCTTCAGCAGCGGAATAAATAGTGCCGCCCAGTTTTTCATTTTCCACTACGGATTTGGCAGCAACCACAATATTGGCGCCGGCCGCGGCCAGTTTTAAAGCAATGGCTTTTCCGATGCCGCGGGTGGCCCCGGAAATAACAACGGTTTTGTCTTTAAAAATCATAATGAAAAATACAAAATCAGCGGCACTCTATTGTAAAAGGCGGGAAGAATCTTTAATAAACATTAAACGCGCAGCGATAGTGGTCACCGTTTTGGAGCGCCGGCTGAATCAGGGGCTGTTACTTTGCCGGTTGAATCAGGGGTTGTGGTTTTGCCGGCCGAATCTGTTGCTCCAGCAGATGGTTTTTGTCCCGGAAGGCCGTCTGACAGGCTTGTTCCGCGACCGTGCCCGTTCAGAAAGGTGCGCTCCTTCAGATCCTGGGTCGCTATCAGACCGTCATCCCCCTGAAGGCGGTCACCATTTGAAGATACAAACCGTGCCGGCTTGTGTGTGTAAAATCGTTCTTTGTTCTGGTCCCACCAAAGGTCCTGGCAATAGAGGGTATCCCCTTTTAAGGTAACCACCCGTACACTGTCCCGGAGGTAGACCATCTCAATGGACTCCATATACTTCCCGTATTTGCTGTCCAGTTTGCTTTCAATCCGGGCACTGTCATTGTAAAAGTCGACATGCAGGGTTTTGGGGAATTCGGTATAAACAGTATCCGCCTGTACCCGTAGCATTATCGGAGCTGTTAATTTTGCTTTTACCTTTCCTCCCTGCGACAGATAGCTTTCCACTTTTAGGGCCTGGTCGGTCATGGAAACTTTTTTGTTCAGGGCATTGATCTCTTCCTCTGTGTTTTCACATGCGATGAGCAGCAGTAATACTGCGGAGAACAGGATATTGTGTAAACGTAGCTTCAAGAAATCGGTTTACTGCAAAAGTAATGCAAATCGCCGGATGAAATTTTTACCGCGGAAGATCACCGGTCTCCGTTACGGCGTTTACCAAACCACAGATCGGTTAAGGAGAATCCCAGGGAGATCCGGTACATGTTTTCCTGCAGCGGGCTGTTACTGTTTCCGCGTTTAATGTACTCCAGTCCGAGGTTGATAATGGTAAACTGGTCCCTTGCCTGTTGGTTATAGTTGCCCAGTGGTAACCCGATACCTGCCGTGACGCCATAGAGCGGCAATTGCTGTCCGCGGAGTTTTATATAATCAGGCCCTGTAAAAAAGCCCAGCCGGTAATATACATGGCTGAGGTAATTCTTTTTTCCCACAGGGCTGAACTCTGCTCCTACTTTCAGCTTCCAGTTGCTGGCAACTGCTGTATCAGGCAGGTTATTTTCCCGGTAGTTCTGCCAGTTGGTAGTGGTGAAATCGGCTCCGAAAAGCCATCCGGCTTCATTCGGTGTCTGCATTTTCTGCAGGATAAAGCCCGCTGTAACATTGGTGGGATAGATGATGCTTCCCGATTGATAATCACTGAAAGAGACGGTATCTGCGATCCCGTTTGCATTATTGATCGCACTGGATGTCAAAGCGGTGCTGGTATTTATTTTCTGCTGCCAGTTACCATAGGCCCCGATACCCAGGTACAGGTTATCTTTCAGCTTTCCCTGGTATTGGATTCCCGCGTCTGCATAGATCCCCCCCAGGGAGGTCTTTGTATCCCATACACCCTGGGAATAAAGTGTGGAATCGTTGAAAAGACTTCTTTTCCGCGAATAATCTTTAGAGCCGAACAAATAGCCGCCGTTCACCCCCAGGCTCAGATAGTGGTTTTTGCCCATTGCAAATTTTACACCTGTTCCCAGTGATGCCAGGTAGGCGCCACCGGATCCTTCAAAGACCGTGGTTGCAGAATCGATGAACTCCCCGGTATTTTCATCCCGCAGCGGACCGCTGTTCTGGATCTTATAAACGATCCTGTTCAGTGGCCGCAGGCCAAAAGCCATACCCCAATTGCGGCGAAGAGGTACGCCAACAGATACACGATTGAAAATCAAGTTGCTGGAGGTGAACCGGGATTGTGCCGATTTATCGATGAGGGTACGCCCCGTTCCTTCAATGCCGATGTCGAGGATGGCCCGCCCCAGTAACTGTTTCCGGGTCCCTTTTTCCGTAATGGACTGGAAAAAAGAGTAAGACGCCGGGTTGGCATAGTTGACGGAGGAATAGCTGTTATATGCTGCGGAAACACCACCCATGCCCCTACTGGTGGCACTGGAGGAGGAAATTTCGTCTCCCAGGCCATATCTTGAGTAGGGAGAGTTATCCTGGGCAGTTGCAATAAAACAGGTTCCGGTAAAACAAATTGCAGCAGCAATACGTTTTATTACAAACGCGTCCAATTTTCTAAGCGTTGTTGACTTCACTAATAGCATATAGGCCTTTAAATATTAATTCAGGGTCGGCAAATATCCTGCTTTTCAGGTGTGATGCCAAATGTTGCAAATCTCCGCCGGTTAATACCACGTTAAAGTTGTCGAATTTTTCCTCATAAGCGGCGATAAATCCGTCCAGTTCATAGGCCATTCCCAGGACCACGCCCGACAGAATATTGGTTTCCGTATCGTATCCCATCAATGGAAGATCGGCCTTGGGGGCGATCAGCGGCAGTTTTGCCGTGTAATATTGCAGTGATTTAAGCCGCATTTCCAGACCGGGGGAGATGGATCCGCCCACCAGTTCTTTGTATTTATTCACAAAATTGAGGGTGATACAGGTTCCTAACCCTATCAGCAGCAGGTTTTTATCCGGATAGAAGTGCACACCTCCCGCAGCAAGCGCCAGCCGGTCGGCACCGATTTTTTCCGGTTTTCCTACAGGAGTGGTAACCGGAAGGCGGGAAAGATGGTTGAGCAGGTGAAAGCGGGTATGGTCTTTCAACACCGTTTCGATCTCCGCATTATGGTTGATAACGGACGATAAAATGGATTTTTCCGGTTTGTATGTTTCGATCAGGGACCGGATGGTTGCTGTTGTATCGTCCTGCAGGTGCAGGATCTTTTCAATTTCGCTCCCTTTAAAGACGGCAACTTTTTTCCTGGTATTGCCAAAATCAAAACAAAGTGTGGTAGACATAATGTGCAAGTAAATAAAAAATAAGGAACTTTTTCGCTGTGTACATAAATCGGCAGCAGACAGGACCATGTGAGCGCTGCTATTTTATATCAAATCCGCTCAGGTTTTTAAAATGACCGTTCATTTGTATCCTTTGTTTCAACTGATTCATTTGTTCAAAAACAGGTAAGGTTTTTTCAAAATGCCGTTTCAGGTATTCCTGGCGCTGCCGCTCGCGGGTCAGCTGTAAAAATTCATACTCCTCATAAATGGTCAGTCCTGAATGATGGGCGATATCATATGCGGTTAAAAGATTTTCCTGTTTTTTAAAATCTTTTTTTACCTGTAAATAATTGTGCAGTGCCCGCATCTGCTGTACCAGCAACTGCATTACCCGGGGATTTCCCTTCCGGTCGTTCTCCGGGTAATTGACAATGGCGCCGGAATAAAGTTTTTCCGGGATCTCTTTGATCACTTCCAGGATCCGGAACAGGTCACCCCCGCGTGTTTTTATATCCATTTCCCCGTTTTCATAAACCGTGGCAATTTCTTCCACATATACCAGTGAACCCCATTCCTGCAGTTTATCATCCATTACCACCGGAATCCCAAATGGCTTTTTTGATGTTGCCGATTCCTGGATCAACTGTTTGTAACGAGGCTCAAAAATATGAAGGTTGAGCCGTTCTTCAGGAAAAACAACAATGGACAAAGGAAATATCGGGATGAAATTTGTCATACCCAAAGGTAAAGATTATGAATTTTATGATTATCGGCTTAAGCACCCAGCCGCCAGTCATCCGCTGCCTGCGGTTAGTTGCAGCTTAATATTTGGCTGACGCTTGCTTTGCTTCCGTTGTTCCGTATTTTAGCATTATATGTGGAATTTGCTGTTAAACGAAGTGGCGGCGGGTAATGTAAAAGCCATTGCACGGGCCATCAGCCTGGTTGAGAACGAACAAACGGGCTATGAGACCTTTTTGCAGCAACTGCCCCGGCGTCAGCTGCCGGTTATCGGTATTACAGGCCCGCCCGGTGCGGGGAAAAGTACCCTGACAGATGCGCTGATCGGCCATGCGGTGGGGGAAGGAAAAAGGGTAGCAGTGGTATGCGTGGACCCATCTTCTCCTTTTCACCTGGGTGCCCTGCTGGGTGATCGTATCCGGCTGAGCAGGTGGTACCTGGAGGAGGCTGTTTTCATCCGGTCGTTGGCGAGCCGCGGGGCATTGGGGGGACTGAACCCCAAGATCATCGAAATCACAGACCTGTTGAAAGCTGCGCCGTTTGATCTTATTATCGTGGAAACGGTGGGCGTAGGACAAAGTGAAATTGAGATTGCCGGCCTGGCGGATGTTACGGTTGTCGTCCTTGTGCCGGAAGGCGGCGACGAGGTGCAAACCATGAAGGCCGGGCTTATGGAGATCGCCGACATTTTTGTGGTAAACAAAAGCGATCGTCCCGGCGCGGACCTCTTTGTAAAAAATCTGCGGCAAATGCTGGCGCCGGCATTTGCAAAAAAAGCCGACCCATTGCCGGTCATACCAACAGTAGCGCATGAATCGAAAGGGATTGATGTTTTGTACCAGGAGTTGTTGAAAAAAATACAGGATGCCGTGCCGGATGAACGCAACAGCTGGCTGCTGGCGGAAAAAGCGTACCTGCTGATACAAAAAGTGCGCATGCAGGACATTAACCGGCAACAGCTGAAAGATAAAATAGAAGCGGAGTTAAAGACCGGGGTATTTAACTTATACCGGTTTGTACAGGGTGTATTGAATGGATAGCGGTGGTTGCAGAAGAACGGGGCTGTCAGGTGCTTTGCAGGTGATTCTGGAGGCCAACAGGAGCAATGATCAGTTTTTGTGATATGGACCGCTGGAGCAGTTCATTGTTTAGCAGGACACTGTTCCTCTCTTTTTCTTTGTGATAAATGTGGTAGACGATCGCACTGTGCTTCACCACCATTTTTACGATCCCGAGATTAATCAAACGTGCTGCAATTTCATTGTCCTCCCTTCCCCATCCCTGGATCTCCTCATTATATCCGTTCACTGCAATCAGGTCTTTTCTCCAGAATGCCATATTGCATCCGCGCAGGTAAAAGATATCATCGGCCCGGTGTTTTTTGTAAAGGCGAGTGAGCAAAGGAATCCGCAGTCCGTTGTTTTTATTAAGTGAGCTCCAGCGGAACAGGGAAGCTTTTCCTTTTTTTAGGGTAAGCAGCCGTTGTGAATAAGAGGCGCTGAGGATCACCCTGCTCCCGGTTGCAAAACTTCCGGGGCGGCTTAATTTCAGATGATCTTCCACAAACCGCTTGTGAAGAATAAGGTCGCTGTCGATCTGTATCACATAATCATGTTGGGCTCTGGCGATCGCTTTGTTGCGGATACGGGCAAGCTGAAAGCCTTCATCCGGCTGCCATACATGGAGCAGTGGCACCGGAAAAAGTGGCTGAAACCTTTCAATTAAAAGGCGGGTTTCTGTAGTGGAACCGTCATCTGCAATGATCACCTCGTTGGGTAACCGGCTTTGCCGCAGAATACTTTTCAGGCAACACTCCAGCGCTTCCGGCCAGTTGTAGGTGGAAATAATCAGCGAGGCCGTCGGATAACGTTTACTAATCATGGCGTGTCAAACCTGCTACCCATCAACGCAGCCGGTTATCGGTTCTTTTTGATTATGTTCGATTGCTCTGTCTATAAAGAAGGCGGCCGTTTTACAACCAGCCATTAACAAAAATAAGGCAGATCCGCTTGCGGTGTTGTAGTGTTTGTATTAAAAAATATAAAACAGGGGCTGCTTCCATTTTTCCGAACCCCCGGATCTGTAAGGAGCTGCTTTATTGCAGCGCTGACTGCCGGCACCGGTATTGCTACCTTTTATCCCGGATTTAATACGGGAAGGGCCATATTCCGATCTTTTGGCCGGTTGCAGCCCGGAACCATTCCACAAAGGTACAGACTCCCGGTGAATATTGCCGCGGGCTGTGTTTACTTCCTTTTTTCCAGTTGTTGCAGGGTTGCCCTGAGGTCTTTATGCAACGGGGCTTCCAGTTCCTGCCAGTCACCCGTTTTGTTCATGATCTTCAGCCGGGCAGCGTGTAAGGCCAGCCGGTTGAGCAGAGGACGTTCTTCCAGCACATCCCTGGACAGATTGAACTTTGATTTGAACGAAGAAAGATATACGGGTTTGCCGTCTCCGTAAATCACATCACCAACCAGCGGATGGCCTATTTCTTTTGTATGGATCCTTATCTGGTGGGTTCTTCCGGTATGGATCCGGAATTCCATCCAGCTGTAAATTTTAAAATCCCTCAGTACCCGGAAGTCGGTAAGTGCCTGCTTGCCTCTCCGGTGAATGATCATTGTGCCGCGTCGTACCATATTCTCGGCAATAGGTGCATCAATGCTCCCTTCCGGTTCTGTAACCGATCCCAATATAAGTCCGTTATAGATCTTTATGGTTTTACGGGCTTCAAATTGCTGACTGAAATGCTTATGTGCAGCTGCATTTTTTGCAAAAATGATCAGGCCGCTTGTTTCGCGGTCTAACCGGTGAATGGTGAAGGTGGTGGAATACCGCTCCTGTAACAATTCTTTAAGCGACGGTTCCTTTCCTTCCCTGTCGGGTATCGAAAGCAGACCGGAGGGCTTGTTCAGCGCTATCAGGTCATCATCTTCAAAAATTATAAGATTCTGTATATTCATTTTTACGAAGGAGGCACGTTGACGGGAGTATTATTTTTTCCCTTTTCCGAAAAATTTAAGATTGCGGACCTCTTTTTCGGTAAGAAAACGGAATTTTCCCCGTTCTACATTTTTTTTGGTCAGTCCGCCAAACATAACACGGTCCAGGTGTTTTACATCATACCCCACCGCCTCAAAAATGCGGCGTACAATACGGTTGCGGCCGCTGTGCAACTCAATACCCACCTGGGTCTTGTCATTCATATCGGAATAGGCCAGCACATCTACAGGTGCCGGACCATCTTCCAGCACAACCCCTTTCAGGATCTTGTCAAAATCTTTTTTCTCCAGCGGACGGTTGAGTGTGGCGGCATAGATCTTCCTTACCTCATTGCTGGGGTGTGTCAGCTGCTGTGCCAGCTCGCCGTCATTGGTGATCAGCAATACCCCGGAAGTGTTCCGGTCCAGCCGGCCCACCGGATAGACCCTTTCTGTTGTGGCGGTTTTGATGAGATCCAGCACGGTTTTCCGTTTTTGCGGATCGTCTGTGGTGGTGATATAATCCTTGGGTTTGTTCAGCAGGATGTAGATCAGGTTTTTGGCACGGGTTATTTTTTTCCCGTTAACGGTTATCACATCTGCGGGCTGTACCTTGTAACCCGGTTCTGTTATTACAGCGGCATTCACTTTTACCTTTCCGTCCTTAATAAATTCAACGGCATCCCTTCTGGAACATATTCCGCTATGGGCCAGGTATTTATTCAGGGGCATCTGTTCGGTGGCCGGGGTCTTCCGCTCGATTTTCGGTGCCGCTGTCTGGCTGGCCTTAGCTGCGGCCTCGGCTTTCTTTTGTTCAAAGAAGGCGGCGCGTTCTTTTTTGTACTGCCTTTTTTCCTGTTTAAAGGCTTCCTTTATGGCAGCATTGCTTTTTTTATTTGCAAACTTTGCAAAACGGGGATCTATTTTTTTCATTGTATGAATTGCTATTTTACAACAGTAAGCTGCAAATATCGTAAAAAAAGAGCCATCTTAAAACTTAAGATGGCTTCCTGGTAAATATAAAAACGACAACTTCTTATTGCTGCGCCTGCCGGTTCCTGCCTTTTTCGCGGCGTTCTTTCATCTTGGCGTCCAGTTTTTCTGATTGTTCCTTGGTAAGGATCTTATCCCTTGCTTCTTTTTGAGAAGCGCGGAGTTCTTTTATTTTATCCTTCTTCTGATCATCGCTGAGGGAGGCATCGTCCCGGACAGCTTTTACCTGCTTCATGTTGTCATCATACAGTGCTTTTAATTTGTCCTTCTGGTCTTTTGATAAGTTCAGATCAGGATCATCCCATCCTGCACCGCGACGGCCATTCATGGATTTTTCCCCTTTTTCCTTTTTCGGCGCGTCCTGGGCAGATACAGCGGAGATGCTGAACAGGCTTACAATTGCTGCGATTAAGATTGTTTTTTTCATTTTTTGTTTTTTAAGTTTAACAGATTGTTTATCGTCTGGGAATGGTATGCCGGCTCTTTCCCGGCCTTGGTGCTATTCTGTGGTAAGAACGGCTCTTCTTTTTTTCCGGATATTTTTTTTCAGTGCATTGATACGGGTTTCTTTCTCGGCAGCAGACAGCGCATTGTCCTGGCGGATGGAACGGGCCTGTTTTTTAAAATCCAGGGCCAGTGCCTCCATTTTCTGCTGCTGTTCGGGAGACCGTGTGTCCCTTTTCCCTGTTTTCCCGGCTGTTTGAGGCAACGTGTTAGGATTCCCTTCTCTGCCGGTGGTTTTTCGCTGGACTGCAAACACGGTGTGCTCTTTGCGATATGTCCTGTCCAGTCCTTCTTCTTTCCAGATCTGCTGTTGCTCGCGGGTTAAAAGGGCGTCCCGTTTGCCGGCCTGCTGTTTATAAAATACCTTTAGTTTTTCCTTCTTTTCTGTTTTCGTCAGGCCGGGGTTGTTCCGGATGGCAGCAAGGGCTTCCCTGTTCTCTTTTTGCAATGCCTCCAGCCGGATCTTTTGTTCTGCTGTCAGGTTTAACTTCTGATAATTACCGTATTGTTCCCGCCGGGTCTCGGTTCGCTGAACGCCTTCATTGGGCCGGGAAGGAATTTCCTGCGCAACAGCTCCAGCAGCCAGCAACAATAAACCAGCAAAAAAAAACGGTTTCATATTCCGATGCGTATATTTTTTCTTAGATGGGTTTTAGAAGAAAATCCTTCTGTTTCCCTGTTAAAATTTTATAAACAGGTATTGGACCCGCTTTTTACACAAAAGTTTAATAGACCGTTTTTCCGCTGGTAATGCGGGGATGCTAAATTTGCGGCCTATGAACCGAAGGAAATTTTTGAGATACACCGGGGTACTGGGTGGCGCCGGCCTCCTTACAGGGCTGTATACCTGGCAGGTAGAGCCATTTTTGCTGGAGTTTACGCGGGTACCTATGAAGATCCGGAACCTGCCGCAGGCGCTGGCCGGCAAAACGCTGATGCAGATCAGTGATATCCATATCGGAACCCGCTCCCGCGACAGCTATCTGAAAGATTCCTTTTTGAAGGCGGCGGCTTATCAGCCGGACTTTGTGGCTTACACAGGTGATTTTGTTACCTATGACGAACCGCGTCAGCTGGATCAGCTTCATGAACTGATGCGACATGCGCCATGCGGGCGTTTGGGAACCACGGCCGTTTTCGGTAATCATGATTATGGCGCCCGGTGGAAGGACAGCGTACTGGCAAATAACCTGGAAGAGCTGTTGAGCAATCATCAGCTCCGGGTGCTGAGAAACGACCAGCAGGTTATTTCGGGGTTGAATTTTATCGGCATAGATGATAAATGGGGAACCAATTTCCACCCGGAAAAAGCAATGCGGCACTGGAACCCGCAGGAAGCCAGTATTGTATTATGTCACAATCCGGACGTAATGGATCTGCCGGTGTGGGAGGGTTATAACGGCTGGGTGATCAGCGGGCATACGCACGGCGGCCAGTGTAAGCCTCCGTTCCTGCCGCCGCCGCTGCTCCCGGTAGAAAATAAGCGGTACAGCTCCGGACAGTTTGCCTTTGAGGACGGCCGCACCCTATACATCAACAGGGCATTGGGATATACCTGGCAGGTGCGTTTTAACGTGCGCCCGGAGATCACCCTCTTTGAGCTGATGCCGGCCTGAGGGTATTGACTTTTAATCGCGCCTTTTACAAGCAGGGAAACAATAAGCAGCTTACCGGCGCATCAGAAGATCGTCTCCAGTTCCCTCAGGGAATAGACCGTGTAGGTGGGCTTAAAGCCGGGTGTTTTATTTACGTGGTTGATGTAAACCTGGTCCAGGCCTGCATTTGAAGCGCCGATGATATCGGCCTCCAGGTCATCGCCCAGCATGATGCTTTCTTCCCGTGCAGCGCCGGTAGCGGTCAGAGCAAAATCAAAGATCTCTTTATTGGGCTTTAAACTGTTTGAGCCCTCAGATGTAATGACCTTGTCGAAATAATGATTGATCTTTGAATGATTGATCTTATGATGCTGTACCTCTTCAAATCCGTTTGTGATGAGGTGAAGGCGGTAGTTTTTAGAAGTGAGGTAATCAAGGATCTCGGTAGCATACGGGAACAGTGTGTTACGGGTGGGTAATAGTTCTAAAAAATGCCGGCTCATATCCTGCGCCAGCATTTCATCGCCGATCTTAAAATCCAGCAATGATAACTGCATCCTTTTCACCCGCAATTCGGCTTGTTTGATAAACCCATTCCTGTAACGGACCCAGAGTTTCGTATTGTGTTCCAGGTATTGCCGGTAAAACCGTTCAAAGTCATCCACTCCTCTCCCGGCCAGGTTTAAGGCTTCATACAGGTGCTGTAACGTCAGTTTAGCATTCGTATCAAAATCCCATAATGTATGATCCAGATCGAAAAAGAGATGCTTGTATTTCATGGGCGCAAAATACGAAAAAGGACGGGAAGCCCCTGCAAGGTGTACCCCGAGTGCCCACTGCATAATAATATTATAACATTTAGGTAATAGTTCTGTTACACAGATTACGGAATTTTGAGAAACACATTTAATGTCCCAACGCCGTATTGAAATAGCTGTTGTATCAGACCTCCATCTTGGCACCTATGCGAGCCGGGCAAGGGAATTCACCGCCTATCTGAAAAGCATCGACCCGAGGGTATTGATTCTGAATGGTGATATCATTGATGGATGGCAGTTCAGCAAACGCTATTTTCCTCCA
Source organism: Niabella beijingensis (assembly GCF_020034665.1). NCBI lineage: Bacteria > Pseudomonadati > Bacteroidota > Chitinophagia > Chitinophagales > Chitinophagaceae > Niabella > Niabella beijingensis. Next base: position 2,804,094 of record NZ_JAIQDI010000001.1, read on the forward strand.
GACCATATTTCCGCTATCAAGGAAGTATTCAGTAAACTTTCTTCCGGTACACGCGTGATTTACATCACCGGCAATCATGATGAGTGTATGCGCCGCTATTCCGATCTTGAACTGGGAAGCTTTCTGCTTACAGACAAGGTAGTGATAGAGATCAACGGAAAGAAGGTATGGATCTTTCACGGAGATGTTTTTGATCATACAACCACCCGCCAGGCGAAGTTCTGGGGCAAGCTGGGCAGCAACGGCTACGCCACCTTGCTCGGGTTCAACAGATGTATGAATGCCGTTTCGCAGCTTTTCGGAAAAGAAAAGCTGTCCCTTTCCCGGAAGATCATGGAGCAGTTCAATAAGCGCATCATCAATATCGATGCGTTTGAAACAAAGATCGCTGAACTGGCCATTGAAAAAAAATTTGATACCGTGATCTGCGGGCACATCCATCAGCCGAAAAAAAAGGAAGTGGTAACTGCAAAGGGAAAAGTTGATTACCTGAATTCCGGCGACTGGATGGAGCACATGACAGCACTTGAGTATTACGACAATCAATGGCAACTGTATACCTATGATGTAAAAGAGATGAAAACAGAGCGGGCGCTGAAAGATAAACCGCAAGCTACGGTAGTGACCAGCGAGATCGCCTTTTATTTACACGCATTATCTGACACAAGTAATGAAAATTTTTTACGCCGTTCAGGCCACCGGTAACGGGCACATCAGCCGTGCCATGGAGTTGCTTCCCTATCTGAAGCAATATGGCACCGTGGATATTTTTTTAAGTGGTAACAACAGCAACCTCCGGCTGGATGCCCCGGTGAAGTACCGGAGCAAGGGGCTCAGTCTTTACTATACCTGCAACGGAGGCCTTAACTACTGGCAGATCGCCCGGCACATCAATCCGATAGCGCTTAAGAAAGAGATCAACGCGCTGCCGGTTGCAGATTATGATCTTGTGATCAACGATTATGAATACATTACTTCGGCAGCCTGTAAGGCAAAGGATATTTTTTCTGTGAACTTCGGACACCAGGCCAGTTTTCAGAGTGATAAAGTGCCCCGGCCGGAAACGCTCAGCAAATCGGGGGAATGGATGCTGAAACATTACTCGAAAGGGAAACGCTACCTGGGCCTGCATTTCCGGTCCTATGACGAATTCATCCTTACTCCGGTAATAAAAAAAGAAATACTCGATGCCCAGCCGGTTGATAAAGGTCATATCACAGTGTATCTCCCCTCTTACTGCGAAGCGGAGCTGAAACAGATCTTTTCCCGTTTCCGTGATTTCCGGTTCGAGGTCTTCAGCAGGCAGGCCGCCGCCATACGTGATGAAGAAAATATACGCTTTATACCAGTAGACAAAGCCTTGTTCAATAAAAGCCTGATCAGCTGCCGGGAGCTGATTACCGGGGGCGGATTTGAAACGCCTTCGGAAGCCCTGCACCTTGGTAAAAAACTAATGGCCATTCCCATCCGCGGACAATATGAACAATGCTGCAATGCTGCTGCTTTAAAAGAAATGGGCATCATGACCCTTTCAAAGATCGGGGAGGACTTTGAGCAGCAGTTTGAAAAATGGCAGAACGAATACAAACCGGTGCGGATGGATTACAGTCAGACCATTCCGCAAAGTATGGAACGGCTGTTTGGCTGAACGCAGTTGATGCAACTGCATGATCCGGTAAAAAAATAGTTTACGCAAAGCTGTAACATTTTTTTACCTGCTGCGTGTAAGAGGTATGCAAACCTTTTCCAGGCAGCTGTCTTATTGTTACAGCCCTTTATTGTTATTGCTACTGTTCTTTTGTGCAACCCGTGCTGCTGCTCAGGGAACCATCACCGGCAAATTGGTGGACTCGGCCACGCAGAAGCCATTGTATATGGCTACCATCACCGTTTTTAAGGCAGCCGATACTTCTGTCGTTACTTATCGTCTCAGCGGGGAAGACGGCATGTTCCGTATACCGGGGCTTTCACCGGAGCTGCCCTACCGGGTGATTGTTACGTTTACAGGTTATGGTGTATACCGCAAAGAGTTCCTGCTTTCCAGGGAAGCCCCGAACCTTAATCTCGGAACAATCGGCCTGCAAACGGGAGCCACCGATCTCGATGAAGTACTGGTAGTGGCAGAACGCCCGCCCATGGTGATCCGGAAAGATACGGTGGAATTTAATGCCAATGCTTTTAAGACCCTGCCCAATGCACTGGTAGAAGATCTGCTTAAAAAACTACCGGGCGTGCAGGTAGACAAACAGGGGAACATTATGGTGAACGGAAAGCGGGTGAACCGGATCCTGGTGGATGGAAAGAATTTTTTCGGCAGCGATCCGAAAATGGCTTCAAGAAATCTGCCTTCCAATGTAATTGATAAGATACAGGTAACGGACGATAAGGATGAACTGCTGGAACGCGGTGATGACAACCTGAACAATGTAGGCAAGGTGATCAATCTCACCTTCAAGAAGGGCGTAAAAAAAGGCGTATTTGGTAAGGCCTATGCCGGTGGTGGCGGTGGCATAAACGGGAGCCGGTTTGAAGGTGGTGCGATCGCCAATATCTTCCGGGATACGCTCCAGGTAAGCCTCCTGGGGTACAGCAATAACCTGAACCGGCCGGGCTTTGGCTGGTCGGACCTGATGCAAACGGGTGGGTTGCAACGGAACCGGGATGTGTCCGGTAGCGGAAACAACAGCAGCAACAACAGCAATTTCGGCTCCAATATCATGATCAACGGCATCAACTTTGGCGGTATGTCGCGCCTGGGCGGTGTTACAACCAGCAACGGGCTGGGCTTTAACCTGAACCATTCACCGAACAAGAAGAAATCTTTTTTCGCGCAGTATTATTTCGGGAAAGTACATACCGATGTTGAGACGGATAACACCACCCGCATCTTTAACAACGACACGGTCATTACCAACCGGTCGTTGTATAATACGGTTCTGAGAGGCAACACCCACACGTTCGGCATTGGGATGAACCTGAAACCGGATACGCTGACCACCATAACCGCAACTGCCAGCTATATCCTCGGACAGGAACAGAACAACAATAAGAATGAGCAGAACGGCACCCATAATTTTTTTGGGGAATTGAACAACGGTAACGTTTTAATTAACGGGAATACACGTAATGATATTCTGCGGGAAAATTTTTCCCTGACCCGGCTATCCAAAACCAAAAGCGGACGGCGCATTTCTTTTGCACAGGGGGTTGTGTGGAACAAGAAACATACCGACAGTTATACCGATGCACTCATACATTATTTATATCCCCGGCAGCTGGACAGTGTTACCAACCAGCTGCGGGCAGAACTTATTCCGACCTGGTTTGCCTATGCCGGTATCAACTACCGGGAGCCGCTGGGAAAGAAATGGTTCCTGCGCGCAGGAGCGAGGTATGAATATGAAAACCTGAAAAATGATGTGGGTACCTTTGATAAGAGCGGTGACCAATATGATCAACGGAATGGCAGTTTAAGCAGCACCTTTCTGCGCAACAGCAACCGGTACCAGGCAAGTACGGGGCTGGAGTTTAAACACAAGGACCTTGCGATCACCCCCGGAGTGCGGTACCAGTACCAGCAGTTCGAGAACACGGTTTCCGGGATCCCGGATCCATTGATACAAAAGCAAAGCAATGTGCTTCCCCAGCTGGAAATTACTTACCGGAAGTTAACGGTGAACTTTACCCGCGATGTGGTACTGCCGGATTATAACTACCTGCTGCCCGTACGGAACAATACCAACCCCTATGTGATCAATATCGGGAACACAGGACTGTTGCCGGCAGTGATGAACCGGGTGTATGCCAACTTAAACACCTTTAATCCCAAAAACAATCTCAATGTGTGGAGCTGGGGCGAAGCCTATATCGCCGATAATGATGTGGTGCAGAGCATTACCATCGACAGCAGCGGGCTTCAGACCATACGGGCGGTAAATGCCAACGGAAGTAAACGTATTGCGGCCAATTTCGGGCTGAACCAGGATATAAAATACAAGAACAGCTTTACCTTCTCCTGGAACGTTGGTACCTGGACAGAATACCGGGAGAACAAATTCTTTTATAATGAGGAAGCCAGCATACAAAAACGGCTGAACAGTAATATATGGAGTAATGTCGGGTTTAACTGGAATGACAAGCTGGAGATCAACCCGGCATATTCTTTCTCTTATATGAGCGTAAAAAATACGAATCCACGGTTTACACCGGCCCGCAGTTTTGATCAGACAATGGGCACGGAAGTAATCGTCCGTTATATAAAGCATGTGATCTTCGATACGGAATTGCGGTACCTGAACAACAATGCATTTGCTGATCCCCAATACCGGAAAATGTTCATGTGGAATGCCGGGGTCAATTTTACATTTTTTGAAGATGAACGAGCGGTCCTTCGTCTTTACGCCAATGACCTGCTGAACCAGACACGTAATACCGACATCATCCCTTATCAGAATACCGTACGCACCACGTACAGCAATATTTTGGGCCAGTATTTCCTGGCAACGTTTACCTATAACCTGCGGCCGGCCGGTGCAAAAAAGAAAGTAGGCGGAGGCTGGTCGCTGTGGTAAGGAATGTAGCGGCGGTTCTCCTAAAAACAAAGGCTGTCTCAACCGGAGACAGCCTTTTTGCATCAGCGTTTTTAAACCCTATTTTATTTCAAAGACGGTGTTTACAGTGAAATTCAGTTTTATTTTTTTGAAATCCAGGTCTGCATCACCTCCGGCCATATCAGCGGCCTCTGCCTTCATGGCATAGTTGCGGTACATTACGGGTTGTAAAGGACTGTCCCCGCCATCCTGTATTTCCAGTACATCACCCAGTGTGCCGCCCAGTGCTGCCACCATGTAGGAGGCTTTTTCTTTTGCAGCCTTCAGGGCTTTGATCTTTAATTCCTTTTTCAGCTCCTCCATTTTTGAATAATCATAGCTCTGGATGCCGGTGCTCTGGATGCCTTTGGAATCAAGGCTGCCCAGGATCTGATCCAGCTTGTTCAGGTCACTCACTTTTAAAAGGTATTGCCGGCTGGCCAGGAAGTCCGGATTCTTTTTCTTACCGGTGGTATTGGCCCAGCTGTTGAGATTGCTGATGGTAAGATTTTCTTTGGCAATACCGGCTTTTTGTGTGGCGGCAAACAGCTGGTTCTCCAGTGTGGAGATGTCTACCCTTTTTTTGCTGTTGCCGTTTTCAAAGTATTCTTTCAGGGAAATACTTACGTAGATGATGTCCGGTGTAATCTCTGTTTCTGCGGTACCGCTTACAGTGATCTTTCTTCTCAGGTCCGGTGTCTGGGCGCTTACGGTTCCCAAAGCGACTAACGATACCAATGCGATTGCGAATAACTTTTTCATGTGTTTAAATTTTAATGAATCAATCAATGAATAAGGTTTTTAATTTGCCTTAATGATGCAAACCGTTTTTGTGTTACACACCGCTTCTTTTCCTTTAACGTTCTTTTTACATCTAAGTTGATGCGGATCAATCAGAATTTTTCGATCACACCCAGTCCGAACAACGCAAAATCATATTTAACCGGATCTTCAGGATCAAGTTGTTTCAGGTGTTCCGAAAGCTCCAGAGCGGCCAGCCAGTCATTGTTTGGGCGTTGCAACAGGTTAAAATGCCGGGCCACACGTGCCACATGCAGATCCAGCGGACAAACCAGTTGTGCGGGCCGGATCGTTGACCACAGACCGAAATCGACGCCTCTTTTATTGCTGCGCACCATCCAGCGCAGGTACATATTCAGGCGTTTGCAGGCAGATTTGCGTTCGGGGCTTGCGATGTGTTTTTGTGTACGGACGGGATAATGGGGAAACCGCCTGGCGTCAAAGAAAGAGCGGCGAAAGCCGGTGAGTGCATTTTCTACTGTAGGGTCATCCGGGTGCAGGTGGCTGCTGAATGCCGTTTGAAGAGAGGCCTGTTTCCGTTTCTTATAATGATCCTGCAGGAAATCAAAAAAATGAAAAAGATCAACAGCATTAAAGGTCCGGTGTACAAAGTGCAAAAAAGGTTTGCGGTCTGCTTCTGTATGATGAATAATAAAATCGTGGGGCGCATTGCCCATCAGCGTTAACAGGCGGTTGCAGGAGTTGATAATACTCTTCCGGTTGCCCCAGGCAAGGATCGCAGCAAAAAAACCTGCGATCTCAATATCCTGTGTTTTTGAGAACCGGTGCGGAATGGCGATCGGGTCGTCCGGAATAAAATCGGGCTGTTCGTATAAAGCCGCCTTGGTGTTCAGAAAATCTGCCAGGTTATCCTTGAGCGAGTTGTTCATGCATCAGTTGTTCAAATGAATCGCCTTTTATAAAGGCATAGGTCTTTTTATTGAGGCGGTAAAATTTCAGCCAGCCATTTTCCGTTAATGCCGTGAGATCGGTCCGTGCTGTTTCTTTTGAGACGCCGAAACCCGAACGCAATTCCCGTATGGTAATGATCTTTTCTGCTTCATCCCGAATCCACTGAAGCGCAGCCGCCTGCCGTATGTTCAGTCCTTCTATCTGAACAAAGGGATTTGTTTCCTTCTCTTTATTGGTGCGTTGTAAACTGTCTTTCAGTGAACGGTAAGCCATACGCAGGGCCTGTGTCATAAAATGGATGAAGTACCCGGTATCCGCATTTGCCTGTGCCTGGAGGAATGCCTTATGATACTGAGGTTTCAGTTTTACGATGATATTGGAAACGGCAGTATACCGCAGTGCCCAGTACCCCTTCCGTAGCAGGTACCAGTATGCCACCAGCCGGGCCATACGTCCGTTACCGTCCCTGAACGGTCGTATGCAGGTGATCAGGTAAGCGATGAGACCCGCCTTTATTACAGGATGGATATAAAAGGGATTTTTTTCTTCATTGATAAGAGCCGCCAGCCACTGCATCCAGGGTTTGATGTCTTTTGCGTCGACGGCTTTGTATAAATCAGGTGCGTCGATTGCAGAGACATCATATTTATTATTGGTGCGGTAGCGGCCGATCCCTTTCAGCTTAATGGTATCTTTTGTAAGCTGCTGATGGAGTTCCAGGAACAAGGCCTCGGTGAACGGCTCATTTTCCCAGGTATGTATCTTAAGCAGGCATTTATAGATATTGACAACGGTCTGTTCTGTTTCATTGGCAGTGGTCTTCTTTTTTAATAATAGTTCCCGGACCATTTTTTTTGAAACAATAAAACCGGCGAGCTGTGCTGAACTCATGACTTCATCGATCATTGCGGCCATCAGGTAGCGGTGATCGTTCTTCTGGTCCATTAAAGTCATAATGCTTTTTCCTCCGGCCATGTGTACGTCAAGGTCGTGCAGTACGGCTTCCATATCATTTGAAACAGACCAGGTAAATTTTTTACTGAAGACCTCAACACTACGGGTCAGTCCCTGTTCCCGGGCTGTTTTAGCGGCTTCCCATATTGTTTCGTTGGGGAGGTGCTCCGGTTTAAGGGCCATGTGCTGTACTTTTTCCCAATCGAGGTAGCTGTTGTTGATCTGGAGGATGCTTTGTAAGAGTGCTGTTTGTTCTGCGTCCGATAATTCCCTGTTCATAAAATGATCTTTAATTGACCAATTGGCTGCAAGATAGTTGGTTTGCAGGAGAGATGATGCGTTTTTGACCGGTAAACAGAAAATTAATCTTGAGTGTGGAACCTGTTTTATAAAAAATCAGGGACTGTCCTGGAAGTCCGGAATGTAAGATGCCTCCCCGTACCGATGGACCAGTACAGGGAGGCATTATCCGAAATATATATGTTTGAGACGACCCCGCGGCCGGCAAATGTTTCGGACCGCAGTTGCGTCAGCCGATAGCCTGTTTCAGGTCTTCGATCAGATCGTCTGCGTCTTCGATACCAACGCTCAGCCGGATAAGGGAATCGTTCAGGCCGTTTTTGATGCGTTCTTCCCGGGGAATGGAAGCATGTGTCATGGTTGCCGGATGATTGATCAGTGATTCGACCCCGCCAAGGCTTTCTGCCAGTGCGAACACTTTTGTGGAGGTAAGCACTTTTGTTGCAGCCTCCATTGAATCGTCCTTCAATTCAAAGCTCATCATTCCGCCAAAATCGCGCATCTGGTTTTTGGCAACGGCAAAGCCGGGATGATTTTCAAAACCGCACCAGTATACTTTATGAACCTTGCTGTTGGCTGCGAGGAAGGCGGCAACCTTTCTGCCGTTCTCGCAATGACGCTGCAGGCGTACATGAAGCGTCTTGATACCGCGCAGCACCAGGAAGCAATCCATCGGGCCGGGAACGGCCCCGCTGCTTTTCTGGATAAAGAACAAACGTTCGCGAAGCTCATCACTATTAAACATCAGCGTTCCCATTACCACATCACTGTGTCCGCCGAGGTACTTGGTAGCAGAATGCATGACAATATCGGCCCCGAGATCCATGGGATTCTGCAGGTAAGGGGACGCAAAGGTATTGTCCACACAAAGCAGCGCCCCAGCCTTTTTGGATAAGGCGGCCACAGCAGCAATATCCGTTACATTCATCAGCGGGTTGGTGGGGGTTTCGATCCAGATCAGTTTTGTCCGTTCGGTCACCGCGCTGGCCACCTGCTCCACCCGGGTGGTATCCGTGTAAATGAATTTGATACCAAAGTCTTCCCAGATCCTGGAAAACAACCGGTAAGTGCCGCCATACATGTCATTTGCAGCAATCACTTCATCTCCGGGTTTTAAGAGCTTGATCACCGTTTCCGTCGCCGCCACACCGCTGCTGAAGGCCAGTCCATGGTTCGCATTTTCCAGTGCCGCCAGCGACCGTTCAAGGGCGGTACGTGTGGGGTTTCCTGCTCTGGAATAATCATAACCCTGGTGCTGATTTGGGCCGGATTGAACAAAGGTGGATGTTTGAAAAATGGGGGTCATAATTGCCCCTGTTGAGGGGTCCGGTTCCACTCCCGCATGGATGATCTTTGTATCTAACTTCATAATCGTCATTTTAAGAGGCACAAAGGTAGGCATTGAGGGGGGTGAAACGGTAAACACCACCGTGAAACAGTGCAGTAGTGTTTCACGATTTTTTCAAAATACTACGGAACGTTCGTAATCGGGCGCTCTGCCTACATTAAGAAAGACTTAACATTTTTTTTAAATGCAGACTGTAACATATCTGGTGGTGTTGCGATTTATATATATAACGCGTTTATTGATCCGGAAGGGTCACCAAAATAAGAATTATGAGTTGTTATCAGAGAAGATTGGAGTTTTTACCCGGAGAAATCCGCCATTCACCCCATTTCTTTGGTGTTCTGCCACAAACCGCTTGTAACAGCATACTATCTGATACTACTTTTGAATCAACAAACCAATAAAAAATTTTAAACCGCCTGTCAGGCATAAAACTTTTAAAAATGAAACTCTTTATTCTTGCCGCCATTGTTTCCCTGGGCTTGAATGCATCGGCTGCTGTTAGCACAAACCCCACGATCAATGAAAAAGTGCTGAAGACCTTCCATGAAGTGTTCACGAATGCACAGAACGTACAATGGAATATTACCGAGAAATACAATGAAGCGAGCTTTCGTTCCGGTTCTGTATCTACCCGCGCGGTGATCGATAACAATGGGATACTGATCCGTACGATCCGCTATTACAAAGAAAATAACCTGCCTGCAAATATTCTCTACAAGCTGAAGAAGAAGTATGATGGAAAGGAGATCTATGGTATTACCGAGGTAACCAATGGTGAAGGAACCAGCTATCATGTAGTGATCCGTGATCAGCGTAGCATTTATAATGTTACTGCCGACAATAACGGAAGCCTTATGCAGACGGCTAAATACAAGAGGGGCGATATCTGATCCCTCTTCTCAACCCTAACATTTCTCATGTATAATACGGAGTGGAACATTCTTGTTCTCTCCCTTTTTTTTTATAAGGAATCGTTACCTTTTTATTTTTGGAAGACACAACGGCATAACTGGCGGAACCCGGATCACAAACCCAGAGAAGGATACCTGAATTTTCTTTTTGATTCTGATAAGCCTGCTGAGTTACCCTGAAGCGATTATCCTGTCCCGATGAATCGCATATGCGTCGGGCGGATGTTTGCCATTAAAAGGCTGCAGCGCACCGGGAATAGCGTCAGACACTCCGGGTTACAAGGCTGAGCAGCGCGCTGCGCCTGTTTTTATTTGATAAACTGTAATGGAATGCTGATCTGCCCGACCTTCCAGCCGGATAAAGGCTTTTTATCTTGAAGCTTATGCGATTCATCGGGATGTTCCGGGATCTATTTCAGGGTCCCGCGTGGATCTGTATATACGCAGGAAATGAGCACGGCGTTCCGGAAGATCCGTTGCTTTGAACAGATAAGTTTGGCGGTGAAAAATAACCGCTGTTTTTCACCGGAACAAATCTGCCGTTCACCCCCATTTTACGGTGGTTCTGCCATTTGGCCCTTGTCAAACGCTGCTGCAGCTGCTATTTTTGATCTAACAAATCAAATAAATAATTTAAACCGCCTGTTACCAGGCATAAAACTTTAAAAAATGAAACTCTTTATTCTTACCGCTGCTCTTTCTTTAGGTTTAAACGCAATGGCCGCCGTTCCTGCAGATCCCACAGTTAATGAAAAAGTATTGAAAACATTTAACCAGGTGTTTACTGAAGCCCAGGATGTACAATGGAGCACTACTGCTCATTACAGTGAAGCCAGCTTCCGCTCCGATGCGGTATCCACCCGTGCAATGATCGACAACAACGGTGTCCTTATCCGCACCATCCGCTATTATAAAGAAAGCAATCTGCCATCAGCAGTTCTGTACAAGATCAAAAAGAATTACGAGGGTAAGGAGGTTTATGGTGTAACAGAGATCACCAATAACGAGGGGACCACTTATCATGTTGTTATACGCGACAGCCGTAATTTGTATAAAGTAACGGTTGACGACAGCGGTACCGTGCAACAGACAGCAAAATATAAAAGAGGCGACAAATAATAAATTCCGGTAATCCTGTTGAATGGAGTGGTTTTAAACCGCTCCATTTTTATTTTATAATAAAAGGAAGTCGCACCAGAATACGTTCCCAGGCAATCAGCAGATCAGCGCCCTGGGGTGTTTTTTTAAAAACCATGGTAAAGTACTCCACCATGGGATTGTTACCGGTGGAAGGGACTTCCACCCGCAAAAGATCCTGGGTGCTATCCTGCTGAAGTCCCCAGGTATCCAGGTTGTTGTTAAGGACGATGGTCCAGCTTTCTTCGTGCGGGATGCTGTAAAGCGTATAACGGCCCGGCTCAATTTTTTTGTTATTGAGAAAAACGGGCCGGAACACATCCAGTTCGGTGGCTTCATTCGCCCCCATCCGCCAGGGCTGATCATATTTAAGCACGGAACCAAACAAAGCGCGTCCCTGAAGATGTGGCCGGCTATAGATAACACGCATTACCGGTTTTTCCGTAGCAGTGCCACTCATTTTATGCAATGGATAATGTACGGGGAAATAACTCATATCCAGGGGGGATACATCCACCGCCTCATACGGGTTGTTGGTGTTGACCGGTTGTGCCACCCGCGGTGCATCCACAACAGGCACCTGTGGCGTGGTTTTGTTTTCTGGTTTCTGATTACAGGCAATAAGCAATACGATACCGGCAAGCAGGACCCATCCTCCCTTCATACAGTTCATTCGATGCAATTAAAAATTTATAGGCAGGGATGCTTTTTTCTGATCCCATTCGACCACCAAGTTAACGGTTGATCCGCTTTTTTCAAAATCAATGGTCAGGAATTCCACGGGGGCTTTAAGCTCTTCCACGGCCACGGAGGTCCGCAATACATCCTTTGCCGCATCATAATTAAAGGCGCCCCAGGCATCCGTGTCTTTGTTAACGATAAAGGTCCACTCTTTTTCATCAGGGATGCAGTAAAGCGTATACCGGCCGGCGGCTACTTTTTTACCATTGATGGTGGCCGGTGTAAAAAAGTTGACTTCGGTGGCTTCATTGGCACCCACGCGCCACACTTTTCCATAAGGGACGATATCGGAATTAAAGACCTTCCGGTTACTTTTTGCGGGCCGGCTGTAGATGACACGCATCCGCAGCGGTTCATTAACGCCCCGGATCTTTTTTGAAGGATAGTCGATGGGGTAGTAGATCTGGTCCATCGGCGATTTATCCACCGGCACCCAGGACTGGCTTTTAGCTGCGAGACTGAAGAAAAGTGCTGTAAAAACTGTTGCGATATATTTTAACATGATGTTCTTTTTTAATTTATAAGAGTGGCAAACCGGGCGGCCGCAAAGGGTTTCAGGTCGGCCCAGAAAAGACGATACGAATCGCCAAGGGGTTCCCTGTGTGCCTCGAATATTTTTTCTGCCGGCCGGCTGTCGTTCAAATAAGCTGCGCGGCGTACCAGGCCGGCGAAACTTTTATAAATACCCCAGGGTTCCCGGTAGTTATATAACCAGTCCTGTTGTTTCATGTAATAAAACAGCTGCCGGAAATTTTCGGGAAGCAATGCCGTATAGCGTTCCAGTGTTTCATACGTATTACGGGCAAAACGGTGCAGACTTTCCGGAGAGAATTCCGTTTTATCGGTTGCCAGAAAGTAATCGTATACCACATCCATAAAGGCCCCGCTGTAAAGACGGTATGTAGCTCTGAATACCTGCTTGGCGGCTATCGTGACCGGATGTTCATCGGTAAAGGTATCGATCATCCGGTGTAGCAGGATGCCGGCCCTGATCCCGGGTGGGTAATCCAGTTGCCGGTTGCCCTTCACAAAATCGCTGATCATATTGCCCACAAGAACATCTTCATTATCGAATGAAAGATATGCATGTGCCAGGAAATTCATGCTGCAAATGTAACAATAATAGGAAACAGGTTTATAAAACGGTTAACGGTGCCGGGCGAGCAAGGCGCTTACTTCCTCCTGGATACCGATGCTTTTATCGTTGTTGTATACCTGTTGAAGTGCGATCTTCATTTCTTCAAAACCAGCCTTTCTTTCCTTCAGCGATTCATACACTTCTTTGGCGGCTGCGGGTCTCGGCCCCCAGTGAAAAAGGTCCTGCCCGGTTTCGTCCCGCACAATTAATATCGGGATGGAGCGGGTGCCATTGGTAAGATACCGGGCTATTTCAGAACCGGTGTCCCGAAGTTGTAGTTTAAAGTCGATCCTGCTGTTCAGGGTGCTCATCAGGTACAGGATGGGTACAATGTGGGCCGCATCGCCGCACCAGGGCTCGGTAATCACGATCCATTGCTGTTTATTACTGATGGAAGCCATGAGCTCCTTTGTTTTTTCCAGAACCGGTTGTTGTTTGAGCCAGCGGTTCATACGCGACCAGTTCATTTTTGTATACTGCAGATAGTCTGCATTATCGTAGGGTGGTTCCGGCTTTTCGGCAGTAAGGATGGTATTGAAAACAGTACGGTACTCCTGGAAATTCATCATTTGACACGTTTTTTGATAGTTTATGCCGGATTTGACGTCCGGTGCCTATAAAAACATTTAATTTAGCAAAAGGTTTCCGAATAATTTAACAGCAATTTGTTCCGGATCGGATCAGTAGCCGGAACTGTGGCATAGTTTTTTGAGATGAATCTGTATTCATTAACTATTTAAAAACATATTCGGAAATGAACAAGAATACAAGAAACGGCCTTCTGGCGCTTGGCCTGGCTGCTGCGGCAGCCTGGTACAAAATGAGCCCGGAGCAAAAATCGAACGTAAAAAATAAAGTATCCGACCTTGGAAACAAGCTAAAAGGCGGCCTTGCCAACTTAAAAAAGCAGGCAGGTCAGACCGATGCAACGTCCGCGTCTTAAGCTCGTACAAACAAAGTCCTTTTTACTATGCCGGAAAGGCACCGTTTAACGGGGCCTTTTTTTTATGGGGTCTCGAAGTTGAGCAACAGGTGCTGACTGGCGGTGAAGACATCCCGGAAAATACGGTTCAGTGTGGTGCCGTTCGCTGTGGCGCTCACACCGCAGTACGGAAAAAGATCGGCCACGATCTTTCTTGACCGGCGGGCCAGCAGCCGGCTCTGTTTTGAAACCTGGTCCAGTACCGGCGCGGGGATCGCTCCCTGTGTGGTGAGACGGCTCCAGGAATCGTCCACGGCGGTATAGAACCGGTTTCGCAGGAATTGCAGGGTGGCTGTTGCCTGCTGCCATTTTTGCTGCAGGAGTACCCCAGCTGAATCCGGGCCGGCAGGAGTTGTTTTTTGCCGGATCAGTTCTTCAAATTCTTCCAGAAAATGGCGGGCCATCCCAAGGGTATTCACCGCCAGTGTGGCCTCTGCAAACTGTAAGAACGGATACCTGTAAACCGCTCCGGGAAGGATCGCTGCCGACGGGTGTATGGTAAAACTCCGTTCCCGTGGCACTTCCAGCCCGGCGATGCTGAAACGCTGACTGGCAGTGGCCTTTAAGCCCATCGTATCCCAGTCGTCAACGATGGTGACCTCAGACCGTTGGAATAAGAAGGATCTGTAAACCGGTACTCCCTCCGTATTCACCAGTAGCTTCCCGTCTTTTTCAATTTTGCAGTTTGCGGTAAAGTGGGTGCAGTAAGGCGCGCCGGTAGCATATTTCCAGGAACCATTGATGCGGTAACCACCGGCCGTTTCCTTTGCTATGCCCGAGAGTGCGCCGCTGCCGCCAAAACAAACGGTATCATCTTTAAAAACAGACCTGGTAAGTTCCGGGGATAAATAGCCGGTGAACTGGGTGGCACCGCTGCAAAGCGTAACGGTCCAGCCCAGGCTGCCATCAATTTTTGCCAGTGCTTCCTCTATTCTCAGGCCCTCCGGCAGGGATAATTCCAGTCCGTTCTGGGAGGCCGGTACAAAGAGCCGGAACCATTTTTCCCGGTAAATAATATCCAGTTGCTCCGGTGTGAGCCGCGCCTGCCGGTCGGCGTTTTCTGCAAATAAAGCCAGTGTGGCTGCGGTTTGCGGGTCGATCATTTTTTTTCCAGTATGCGCTTCCATTCAAAAAAGCCGAACACCGCAACAACAAACAGGAAAACGGTGAGCAGGGCATAAAGCGGAAGCTGTTTATAAAATAAAAGGGGGATTGCTACGGCATTGCTGATGTTTAGCAGGACCCAGTTCTCCAGTTTGCGTTTTGCCAGTAGCCACATTCCGGCCCAGGCCGTAGCGCTTACAAAAGCATCCATTACAGGCACGGTAGAATCGGTGCAATACCGGAGCGCCAGGTACAGGAGAACAAATCCGCCCAGAACAATCATCAGGGTCGTCCTCCAGTCGCTTTTTGCAGCCTGGGTAATGGGCAGGGGCGCCGCCGTTCTTTTAAAGACCCAGAACCACCATCCGTAGATACTCATGACCAGGTAGTACAGGTTCAAAATACTTTCGGCATACAGTCCGGCTGTTATAAATATATAAATGCTGATGAGAACGGCGATGATGCCGGTTGGGTAAAGCGCCACCTTATTGGCTTTGGCTAGTAATACCTGTGCTACACCAAATGCTACCCCTACCCATTCCAGTATGCTGATATTTTTTAATTCCTCAAGAAAAACGGAGACCCAGTTTGCCATATCAATAAAATAAATACAGGGTCAGGCAGAGCGACTGCTGTTTCCTACGCCGGCATTACCCGGATCAGGTTCCTGAAACCCTGAATGGTTTCAATGGGTATATTCTCAGCCCTGATTTCATGCCGTGTAACGGCAAAGGCACCCCATTCGGGCGTGAAGGTAAGTAAAAAGAATGAACCGGAGCCGGCAGCATGGAGAGCGGACGGGGAATGCAGGTTATAAAAGGGGTATGGCGGCCCTGCCGGAGCATCAGGAGCGGTATGGCTTTAGCGTATGCCGGGGGCCGAAAATAATTTTTACCTTGTTTTATACTTTGGTTGTGATTTGTAATATATTCGCTCCGCTTAATTTTTTTACATGCCGTCGTCCAAGCGTTTATTCGTGAAAATTTCCACCCTTCCCAATGCCGGCAAGGGCTTATTTACCAAAGTAGCAATTGCTAAAAATGAGATCGTTACAGAGTATACAGGGCATGTCGTTCCCTGGAAAGATGTGGCGGATGATGCAGACAACGGATACATTTTTCATATTGATGACGAAACGGTGATCGACGCCAGGAATGACCTGTCTTCATTTGGCCGTTATGCCAATGATGCGGCAGGACTGGAGCGGGTGAAAGGCATCCGCAATAATACGGAGTATGTGGAAGAAGGTGCCCGTGTGTTCCTGAAAGCAAAAACCGATATTCCTGCCGGCGGGGAGATACTGGTATCCTATGGACCCCAGTACTGGAAACAGGTAAAGGAAAACATCCGCATCGACCGGGAACAGGAAAAAACAAAAAGATAAACTGTTTTTTTAAGCAAAAGATATCCTGCCCGGCATCAATGACCGGGCATTTTCATTGAGCACATCTAAGGGAATGCTGTTATCTTTGTTTGCAGGATAATGGAAAAAAGCAACTTTGTAGACCAGATCAGGATATTTTGCCGCAGCGGACATGGCGGTGCGGGCATCAAGCATTTTTTGCGGGATAAATTTACTTCCAAAGGCGGGCCGGATGGCGGCGACGGAGGAAGAGGGGCTCATATTATTTTAAGAGGTAACCGCAATCTGTGGACCTTACTGCACCTGCGGTATTTTAAAAACATACTGGCGGAGAACGGTGAAAACGGAGGTGATAATAATAAAACAGGACGCAGCGGAAAGGATGTGGTGATCGAAGTGCCGCTTGGAACCATTGCCCTGGATGAAGAAACCGGTGAAAAAGAAGCCGAGATCCTGGAAGACGGCCAGGAGTTGATCTGGATGCCAGGCGGAAAAGGCGGATTGGGCAATGCCAATTTTGCTACTCCCACTAACCAGGCACCGGAATATGCACAACCGGGTTTGCCGGGTCTTGAAGGCTGGAAGGTACTGGAACTGAAAGTGCTTGCTGATGTAGGGCTGGTGGGCTTTCCCAATGCCGGTAAATCAACCCTGCTTTCTGTGGTAAGCGCTGCAAAACCTAAAATTGGCAACTATGCTTTTACAACACTGACACCTAACCTGGGTATCGTGGAATACCGCGACGGACGCAGCTTTTGTATGGCCGATATGCCCGGCATTATTGAAGGCGCGGCCGAGGGTCGCGGACTGGGCCACCGTTTTCTGAGACATATAGAACGCAACCCGGTTTTGTTGTTCCTGATCCCCGCCGACAGTGATGACCATCGCAAAGAATTTGAGGTGCTGATGAGCGAACTGGAACAATACAATCCCGAATTGTTACATAAACAGTTTTTAATTGCTATTTCCAAAAGCGATATGCTGGATGATGAGCTGAAAGCGGCCATCAGCGCAGAAATGCCGGAACATATACCCCACCTGTTTATTTCATCAGTGGCCCAGCAGGGGCTTACCCAGCTAAAAGACAAACTCTGGGAAATATTGAATACCGCGCCGGAACCTGAAAGTGCTTAGCTTTCAGGACTGTGCAGGACAGTTCGCCAGACATTTAATTGTATTTTCGGAGCAACGATGTTGTTGATAAACAATTACACAGCTTGCTCATGAACAAGAAATTACTGGCAGTTGCTGCCCTGGTATGTTCCCTTACCGTAACCGCACAATCCGAAGTCAGGAACCTGCGTATAGAGAATCGCATCGATCCGGTTGGTCTGGATGTGATACAGCCCCGTTTTAGCTGGCAGCTGGAAAATGATAAGCGCAACGTGATGCAAACCGCCTATGAGATCCGGTTGTTGCAAAAGAATACCAATGTATGGAACAGCGGAAAAGTGGCCTCCGATTCCTCGGTGCATGTTACTTATAAAGGACCGGCGCTCAAAAGCGGTGAAAAATACCAGTGGCAGGTGCGGGTCTGGGACAACAACGGAAAGGGATCGGCATGGAGCCGTCCGGCTTTTTTTCAGATGGCATTGCTGCAGCCATCCGACTGGAAAGCGGAATGGATCACACCGGGTTATCCGGAAGATTCGGTGTTACGGCCAAGTCCGCTGATGCGCAGGGAATTCAACATTACAAAAAAGATCACCCGGGCTACCGCGTATATAACGGCGCACGGCATGTATGAGGCGGCAATAAACGGCAACCGGGTAGGCGATGCACATTTCACTCCGGGATGGACTTCCTATAAAAAGCGATTACAGTATCAGACCTATGACGCGACTGGTTTGCTGAAGGCAGGCAGGAATGCTCTCGGGGTGACCCTGGGAAGCGGCTGGTACAGGGGCACCATCGGGTTTGCCAATCATCATAATTTTTATGGAAAAGATATTGCGCTGCTGTTGCAGCTGGATATTGAATATGCCGACGGAACAAAGGAGCTGGTCGTTTCAGACGGATCCTGGAAATCAGCCACCGGGGCCATTGTTTATTCCGAGATCTACAATGGTGAAACCATCGACGCCCGGAAAGATAAGACCGGCTGGATGCTTGCAGGATACGATGAGGGCAACTGGTCGCCCGTAAAAACCGAGGCCTTTGATAAAGGGAACCTGCTGGCCACTTATAATGAGATGATCGAAGCGCATGAGGTCTTTAAACCGGTGAAAGTGCTGAAGACACCGGCAGGGGAAACGGTCCTCGACTTCGGACAGAACCTCGTGGGATGGGTGCGTGTAAAAGTAAAAGGGAATGCCGGCGATTCGGTATCCCTGTACCATGCTGAAGTACTGGACAAGGCCGGAAATTTTTATACCGAAAACCTGCGCTCGGCGAAGGCAAAGAATACCTATATATTAAAGGGTGGGGATACAGAGACCTTTTATCCGCATTTTACCTGGCAGGGTTTCCGGTATGTAAAGGTGGAAGGTTATCCCGGAACGGTCAGTCCCGACCAGTTTGAAGCAGTGGCCTTTTATTCAGCCATGGAACCTACAGGAACCTTTACCACCTCCAACCAGCTCATCAACCAGTTGCAGCATAATATCCAGTGGGGGCAAAAAGGCAATTTCCTGGATGTACCTACCGATTGCCCGCAGCGGGATGAGCGGCTGGGCTGGACGGGTGACGCGCAGGCCTTTTTCCGTACGGCGTCCTTTAACATGGGCGTGAATAACTTTTTTACCAAATGGCTCCGCGATGTTGAAGCCGATCAGATCGACGGGCGGGTGCCTTTTGTGATCCCCAATATCCTGGGCAACGGCGCCAACAGCGCCGGCTGGGCCGATGTGGCCACCATCATTCCCTGGGAGATGTACCTGGCCTATGGCGATAAACGTGCCCTGGCCACCCAGTACAACAGCATGAAAAACTATGTGGAAAGCATACGCAAAACCACAAAGGACAACCTGTGGAATACGGGATTTCATTTTGGAGACTGGCTGTTTTACCGGCCGGGGGATGATAACGACGGCCGCTCTGCGGTTACCGACAAATATCTGATCGCCCAATGCTTTTATGCGCATTCGGTTCAGCTGCTTATTAATGCGGCAACGGTGCTTGGCAACCGTGAAGATGCCGAAGCTTATGGCCGGTTGCTGAAGGAGATAAAGGAGGCTTTTGTAAAGGAATACATGACACCTTCCGGCAGGCTGGTTTCCAGTACCCAAACGGCCTATGTGCTGGCACTTCATTTTGACATGCTGCCCGAATCTTTGAGAAAACAGGCGGCAGAGCGGCTGGCTGAAAATATTAAAAGCTATGGCAACCATCTTACAACCGGTTTCCTGGGCACGCCCTATCTGTGTCATGTGCTGACCCGTTTCGGTTATACCGATCTTGCTTACAAATTATTATTGCAGGAAACCTATCCCTCCTGGCTTTATCCTGTAAAGATGGGCGCCACTACTATATGGGAGCGCTGGGATGGCATCAAGCCGGATGGCAGTTTTCAGACACCGTCGATGAACTCCTATAACCATTATGCCTACGGGGCTATCGGCGACTGGATGTACCGGAAAATGGTGGGACTGGATACCGAAGAGGACGGTGCGGGTTACAAACATATAAAAGTAAAACCCCATATCGGTGGTAATTTCAAAAATGCATCGGCCACTTTAAAAACCTATTATGGTACTACAGCCGCAGGCTGGAAGGTGGAGGGCGGCAATATATTGATGGAGGTGGAAGTGCCTGCAAACACAACTGCCACCATCTACCTCCCGGCTACGGATGTTGCGGCGGTCACCGAATCCGGTAAGCCGTTGCCTGCTGTGAAAGAGATCCGGACGCTCGGCGCCGAAGATGGCTATCTGAAGGTGGAAGCCGGTTCGGGTAAATACCGGTTTAGTCTGCCAGGTAAATAATACGTGTTGTAGAGTCCTTGGTATTGTATTGCTCCATTACCGGCATTTTTATCTTCAGCTGCTTTTCTGCCACGTAATCGTCCAGCGTTTTATAGGCCAGGTCTTTTATGACCTGATCGCCTTTGAATCTGACTTCGACGATTTTTGATGCCGGCACACTGATCAGTTCTTCGGGTGTTTGCAGCTGTGGATGAAATCCTGCGGGGATCTCGATGGCCGCCGCCACGTCGCTTTGCAGTTCCTTTTCATCCCTCTTATAAAAAAGGCCGGTACGCCATAATGAGGTGGCGCTGTCTTTTAATGTATAATGCTCCAGGTGACGGAAATGCGTGGTAAAAAAGCTGGGCAGATCCGCCCAGAGCACCCGTTGCTTAATCGCCACATAGTTGGTCAGCTGAATGTAGCCGGTGGTGACCCCGGGCGCGTTCCTGTCCCGGACCGGCGATTTCTCAATGATCAGTTTCAACGCCTGCAACCCTCGTTCAAACTCCCCGCCTTTTTCTTTTTCAAGACTGTAAAACAGGTTGAATACATTCCAGGGCTTTTTTGAAGGGATGGTGAAAGTCCAGGTAACGGTAGTGGCGCCGTTTTGTGAGGCAAGATCAAACCTGGAGTCGGCTTCCAGCTTCTGGGGTTCCAGGAGGCTGATGTGATGCATGATCTGTTTTTCCGGCAGGAGCCCGGTCAGCGCTATCTTGCCTTTTCCTGATAATAAGGCATTGCCTTCCCACATTACGGTTGTTCCTACCTGTCCGTCCGGTAACTGGTTGGTGGTATAACGGATGGAGGAGTCGGACCGCCCCCACACGGACCAGTTGTTGAAGTTTTGCAGCAATATCATCTGGTCGTACACTTTTTTTACAGGGGCATTGATCACAATGGATTTTACCACTTCCTGCTTTTCCGGAGCAAGAAAGGAAAGTGCAAACAGGGAAATGACCACAAAAACCAGGAACAACAGAAGGCTTCTGATAAATTTCATGCGCGTGTTTTTACGCACAAAAATAACCACTAACCCGTTGTGGTTGCATTTTCAGCGGATGTAAACTTTGGAGAAGGGATTCCGGCGGTTGTTATTGCTTTTTATAGTCTTCTTCCGCTTTCTTTGCTTTTTCAAAATCGAGGATCACCCCGTTGATACAGTAGCGCAGCCCTGTGGGTGGCGGACCGTCTTCAAACACATGTCCGAGGTGCGCTTTACAGCGTCCGCATTCCACTTCTGTTCTTACCATTCCATGCGAACGGTCTTCCAGGTAAATGACGCTGGTTTTGCTGATGGGCTGATAAAAGCTGGGCCAGCCGCAGCCGCTTTCAAACTTGGTATCGCTCTTAAACAGGGGATTACCACAGGCAGCACAATAATAGGTGCCTATTTCTTTGGATGTTTCGTATTTGCTGCTCCAGGGGCGTTCGGTTCCTTTTTGCCGGGCGATATAATACACTTCTTCGGGCAGTGCCTTTTTCCATTCGTCTTCCGACAGGTTCACTTTTGAGCTGTCGGTGCGGGAGTAGACCGGGTTATTCTCTTTTTTCATATTTGTTGAGTCCGGCTTGCCGGGTTTGGATTGAGAATAGCCGCAATGCTGAAATAACACACTGATAGTAAATAATAATACCGGTAAATATTTCATAGCGACTTTTATAAAGAACAAAGATACCGCTGAAAAAGTTCCGGTGACCGAAAGCGCTGCTTTAAACAATTTTTAATAAATATCCTAAAAATGTTGTTTTTGCCTAAGCTTTGCTATATTTGTTGGCATCACTTTAAAAGAAAAGCGTAAATGTTTAATTTAATATTGTTTGGACCTCCGGGAAGCGGAAAAGGAACTCAATCCGACCGGTTAGTCGAAAAATATGGATTGGTACACCTGTCTACAGGCAACCTGCTCCGTTCGGAAATCGCTGAAAAAACACCCCTGGGAATTGAAGCAAAGAATTTTATTGATAAAGGTCAGCTGGTGCCCGATGAAGTGGTGATCGGCATGATCGACAACAGCCTGGAGCAGCACAGAGACGCCAAAGGCTTTTTATTCGATGGTTTTCCACGTACGGCGAACCAGGCAAAGGCGCTGGACAAGCTGCTGGAGCTGAAACGAACCACCATCCACAACGTACTGGCGCTGGAGGTATCGGAAGAA
Organism: Niabella beijingensis; assembly: GCF_020034665.1. Taxonomy (NCBI): domain Bacteria; kingdom Pseudomonadati; phylum Bacteroidota; class Chitinophagia; order Chitinophagales; family Chitinophagaceae; genus Niabella; species Niabella beijingensis. Next base: position 2,826,438 of record NZ_JAIQDI010000001.1, read on the forward strand.
GAACTGGTAAAACGCCTGCTGGAAAGAGGCAAAACCTCCGGGCGTTCTGATGATACGGACGAGGCGGTTATCCGCAACCGTTTTTCTGTTTACCAGAACGAAACAGCACCGGTTGCAGATCATTATAAGGCACAGCATAAATTTAAAGCGATTCCCGGTGAGGGTTCTGTGGAAGAGATCTCCGCTGCATTGAGCGAGCAGATCGACAAAACGCTGGACCGGCAACAACAGGAAGCATTTGAATAAAGAAAAAGGTCCGGAACTAACCGGACCTTTTTTATTTACCGGTTAATATTTCTTCCGCCTTACTGATACTGCTGAGTACCGCATCCTTCATCAGGTTTACCTTTGTCTTCTGGTCCTGCAGGTATTTGATGCGCTCGGGCTGATTGTTTTCCAGCGAATCATACCGGAACCCGTTCATCCATTCATGCATCGCTTTGTCCGCATTGCTGAGATCGCTGAATGCCGCTTCCAGCTTCACTTTCAGCTCGCTGTTCTGCTTCCGGGCTGCCGCCGGCAGCTTGTCGAGTGAGTCAATGGCTGACTTTGATTCTTTCATCAGCCGCTCCAGCTTTTTCATTTTGGGCATTGCCACATCATGACCATCAATCACATCCTGCAGTAAACTGTCGGCCTGGGTTTTCGGGCCATCACCGGTATCAGCAGGAGCCGCAGGGTTGCCATCGCCGCAGGCCATCAGTAAAAACAGTGCTAAAGGAATAAATAAGAACTTCATTGATGTAGAAATTTTGGGCCTAAAGGTACAACAGTTTTCCCACTGCCTGTTAAGGAATGATTCTTGCAGGATAGTGATTGAAATACCTGGGCTTAAAACTGGTGGGCTCATCATTGCCTATGGATTTTTAAACAAAAGGAAGTAACATGAAAAAACAACACATGATGATAGCGGCCGTTTTTGCCATACTGGCGGCCTGCAACAATAACCCTTCAGCAGAAAGCACTTCGCCGCCACCTCCGGGCGACTCGCAGGCGCTGCCTTCAGTGACCCCTATAACCGATCCGGCGGACAGTGTGGTTGTAAACACGGCAAATGTGGACAGCAGCGGAGTGGCTCAGGAGCACGTGGATAAGAACGAAAAAAAGTATTCAAACGACAAGGGGGAAACGATCACCGCAGTTTATCATGATTCGGGTAATATGGGAGTGGCAGCACTGAAAATAAACGGGGAAGATATAAAACTGATGAAAGGGGAAAAAGAAAAAGGAGCTACCACCTACACCAACGGCAAGCTTACCTGGAAAGTAAAAGACGGAGAAGCCACACTGGAAAAAGACAATGTGGTTACAGTTTATAAGGAAGTAAAATAAAAAGAAGCCGTATCAAAAGTCCACATTGCGTCAGGTGCCGGACCCGGCCCAAAATGACAATATGTTGTTAAATGACTTTTGATACCGGCTTTTTAAACTTCCGGGGGTATTGGAAAAATGACAATAACAACCTATTTTAGCCGGAACAACAGTAAAAGCAACTGGCTGAAATAAAGAATATGGGAAAAACACAAACACGCATACTCGAAACAGCTGCCTTTTTTTCCAATAATGATACCGTTCCGGGATTCCGGAAGCTGATGGACCTGGCGATGGATACGCAGGATATGTTGGTGTACCGGGAGGCTATTGAACTGACGGACTGGAATGAGCAGCATAAAGAAGAGCAGGAATTGTTCATTCAGAAATGCCGGCAGCTGCTGGAAAAGGTCGAACGCATCCCCGTAACGGAATACGATGCACCCGCACCGGTGGTCGTTGCAGACGGCATCCGGAAAAACTATGGACGCGGCAGTTTTGCACTGGGTCCCGTCTCGCTTACCATCTGCAAAGGGGAGGTGTACGGGCTGGTGGGTGAGAACGGAAACGGAAAAACCACCTTGCTGCGGATCCTGGCCAACGACCTGTCCTGCAACAGTGGTAACCTTTTGTATAACCTAAGATACAAGGCAGGTGATGCTTTTGATTTACGCACAAAACTGGTGTACATTCCACAACGTACGCAGCGCTGGTATGGGAGTCTTAAAGACAATCTTAAATTTGTACTTACGGCCTACGGTGTTCCGCCGTCCGAAAATGAAACAAGGGTATTGATGATGATCGCCCGGCTGGGCCTCTGGAAATACCGGGATCTTAAATGGAATGAGCTTTCCTCCGGTTATAAAATGCGGTTTGAACTGGCGCGTACCTTGCTGCGAAAACCGGAACTGCTGCTGCTGGATGAGCCGCTGGCCAATCTTGATATTGTAGCGCAGCAGGTGATCCTTGAAGACCTCAGATCGATTGCCAATTCTGTGAACAACCCCATTGCACTGATCCTTAGTTCCCAGCAACTGTATGAAGTGGAAAAGGTTTCCGACCGCGTAATATTCCTGCGGAACGGTGTGCCGGTAGAAACGGCGCGTTCAGGAACCGGCGTTGCTGCTGAAACTGCGGAACTGATCGTGGAAATAGACTGCAGCGATCCGAGGGAAACGCTGCAGGCAGCGCTTGATTCGCTGCCGCTGGACCGGCTCAACTATAACGGCGGGGTATACATCGCCTATTTCAAACAGGGTGCCGTCTTCCCGGAGGTACTGGAAGTGTTGGGAAGAAGCAAATGCCGGGTCATTTATATCAGGGATATTTCTTCCTCCACCCGCCGGCTCTTTATGTCGTGAAGCCCGGAATGCAATGAGATAAAACAAGACAAATGAAAAACTTTATACAACGCGTGAATCATTATTTCCTGGAACGCTACCCGCTGCTCTGGAATACAAGGGTGTACTGGATGTTGGGCTACTGTGTACTGGTTCACGGCTGTTTTTACCTTATGGGATACAATGTTTTCAAAAATACAGAACTGTTCAAGCACTATAATGCGCCGGAGCTGTTTGTGGAGAACGGAGCCCTGTTGTTCAGTATCATTGTTTCTGTGCTGATACTGGTGGTGTGGCTGCTGGTGCTGTTCCGTAACAATGCATTTAAGAATTTTTATCCCACGGGGAAGCGGCAGTTGTTCGGCAGCTTTTTTCTTTATTTCCTGGTATTTTTTGCAGCTACCACCTTCTATATTTCTTATATCGCAGGATATAAACACTATGTTCAAAACAACTACCCTGCGGCATGGCTGAAAGGCAAGGTAGCGCAGGCAAATCTTGCTGCTGCGTTTCTCACATTTGATTTTGGCGCGTATACAATTGATAACAAACGCTACCCCGCTCCCTTTGATACACTTTATTGCGAAACGAATGAGAAAAAGATTGATTTCTCAAAGCCTTACCTGACGCGGGATATGGACGAATACCAGTTTTACACGGTTGGGAAAAAAAGGATTCCGAGGAATAATACAGCCACCGCAACGGCTGCTGATGACCGGGAAATCAACAGGGAAACAACCGATAGTTCAGAGATCATCTATTATAAAAAAGAAGTGGCAGATGTTTCGGGGCTGGTTACTGCTGTTCCCTCTTTTTACAATTATTCCCGGCAGGGTTTCGGAGATGATGGTGGGTTGCTTTATTATAACTCCTACCCATACAAAGAAGCACCGGCATATAGCAGCGAGCAGCGCTCGAAAGATATCAACAGGAAGGTATACGAATTATTACAGCGGAATCAGCCGCAGGAAATAAAAAAACTGCTGACGGATTTCCTGGAACTGTCCAAAAGATTTAACATCAGCACCGATCTGACCCCGGACAAATGGTTTGAGCTGATGTATCATCCCGGAAATTTTCCGGTTACCTATTTTATCGGCAATCACGGGGTCGACATGTATGCCCCGCCGTCCACCGGGGATGACGCTGCTGCTGTTGCAACGGTTGAAGATGCAAAGGCAGACCCTTATTATAAAGAGCGCAAAACGAGGTATTGTTTTGATGCCAACGATCTGAACCGCCTGTTCTCGGGCATAGAAAGCGTGCAGGTGTTCTCCGTATTTGACCTGGTTATTTATGTAGCGCTATGGGTTGCCTTTGCGCTGGCCGCCTTGCTTTTTGCTTTCCGGATCACCAACCTGCGGCTGCTGTTGTTTGCAGGTATCACCGCAACCCTGACGGGGATTTTAATAGCGCTGCTGACACTGACACTGGGGCTTGCAAAGGGCCGCCAGGGTGAACTAACGGTTTCCTATCTGGTGTTTGCCGTAGGAACCCTGATCCTGCTGGGCTCTATCCCCGTTTTCCGGTTCCGGAGAAAATCGGTGCAGGGGATCCTTATCAATATATCCCTGGTAGGCATTGTGCCTTATTTTTTCCTGATCCTGCTGATAATTACACTGCACCAGGAGGAGCATTACCGCACCCTATCGGTAGCGGGGTATGGTGAACCGCACAAGTCGCTGCTGGAGCTTTTGGGAGTATACTGGAACTATGTGCTGCTGGCCCTTGGCTTTATTTTTATGATAATATACACTTCCGTTATAAGAAAGTGGCGGGCGTTGCCGGAGAAATAAAATTTACAGATCTTTAAGACCGGCCCTGCCCGGTTGTCTTTTGTTCTTTATGATACTGCTGATAAAACAATTTAAAAACGTAAATCGTAAGCTGGCTTTCAGGGTCTTCCGGATTTTTGCCGTGCTCTTGTTTATTGCTGTAACGGCACAGGCCCAGCAAACATCCGCCGGGCGGATCCTTCCGGAAAAAGAGATCGCCGGGATCTTTACCGATTCCTTAAAAGCTGCGCTGGGCCTGAAGTTTCCCGTTTTCCGGATCTATGAATATACCGACCGGTCGGGTTTGTATTATTGTGTACTTACGGAGAGCAGGGATTCGGTGACGGCAAAGGATACCATCAGTTCCGGCCTGAAGGCCGTGAACCTGCGATCCGAGGCGAATGGCTTTACCAAAGTATGGGAGCTGAATGATCATATTGAGGCCTTACACAATGAAACATCCATCTGGTTCTGGTCGAAATATATTGATTTCAAAGATTATGATAACGACGGACTGAAGGAACCGGTGATCACGTATGGTACCTGGGGTATGAATGGATATGATGATGGCCGTGTTAAATTTATCATCTATTACAAAGGACAGAAAATTGCGTTGCGGCATCAGAATGGTGTACTGGATGATGAAAGAGATACCAGAGTGGATAAGACCATTTATGCATTGCCGGCAGCGCTTCAGCAATCGGTTAAAGAAAAAATGGTACGCATGACGGAAAGCGGGCATGCGCTCTTCCCCTATGGCTGGCAAAAGGCCCTGCAACAAAAGCGGACCTTTTTCAGCGAGCGGGGCGATTAGCCGGCGATGGTTTTATGATCATATACAGATCGGACAGAAATGGCCGGAGTACCAGGCGTCTCCGGCCATTTTGCTTATAAGGGGGCTGCATTAGTTATTAATCCGTATCCATAAGGTGTGTGCCTCCACCGTCCTGCCAGTTAAACAGGCTGCTTCGTCTTCCCAGTTCCCAGTAAAATTTGCTGCGGGGCGTTTGATAGTTGCCGGTCTCGTTCATCGTATCCGTATCATACAAACGACCATTTACCATTACATATTTTACAGACTCGGTATTCCGGATATTTTCCAGGGGGTTGGCATCCAGTATGATCAGGTCGGCCAGCTTTCCTGTTTGCAGGGAGCCGATCCAGTCGTCCAGTCCGAGGCTTTTTGCAGAATTGATGGTAGCGGTCTGCAGGGCCTGCAGCGGAGTCATGCCCCCCTGTGCCATCATCCATATTTCCCAGTGGGCACCAATGCCCTGGATCTGTCCGTGGGCGCCCATATTTACGGTCACTCCCGCGTCGGCCAGTTTCCGGATGCTTTTGGCGCTTAGTATATGCCCGTTCTCATATTCTTCTTCCGGAAGCATCGTACGATGACGGCTGCGGGTATCGATAACTGCGCGGGGCGTGTATTTCAGCAGCTTTTCATTTTCCCATACATTGGTGTGCTGGTACCAGTAGTACTCACCGGAGACGGAGCCGTAGTTTACAATAAGTGTGGGCGTGTACGCCGTTTGTGAGCGTTTCCACAGCTGGATCACGTCGTCCTGGAGAACGGCAATGGGCAGGTTGTGCTCAACGGTTGTATGACCATCATTGATCATGGCCATATTGTGGTAAAAGAAAGAACCACCTTCCGGAACGACCATTACGCCCAGTTCCCGGGCGGCAGTAAGGATCTGCTGGTTCTGTTCCCTGCGGGGCTGGTTATAGCTTTTTACCGAAAAGGCTCCAAATGCTTTTGTTCTTCTGATAGCACTCCGCGCATCATCCAGCGAGTTGATAACGGCTTTAAAACTCCCGTCGGCACCATATAATACCGTTCCGGTACTGAATACACGCGGACCCACCATTTTACCGGCCTTTATCATTTCGCTTTGTGCAAAGACCAGCTCACTGTTTGCAGACGGATCATGCATGGTGGTTACGCCAAAGGCAAGGTTGGTATAATAGGGCCAGTGCTTCTGCGGGGTGATGCCGCTGCGGAAATGATTGCCATGTGCATGGGCATCCACAAATCCGGGCAGAATGGTCTTTCCTGCGCAGTCGATTATTTTTGCCCCGGAAGGAATGGTTACCTCGTCGCCTGAACCAACTGCTTTCAGGATATTTCCTTCCACCAGCACGGTACCTTTTTCAATAACCGTATTGCCGTTCATGGTAATGATGCGGGCATTGGTAAAGGCAATCATCCCCTTGGGTCGGTCGGGTGCATAAATGACGCCAACCGGGATGCCTTTTATAACAGCCGGCGCAGTGGTGGTATCCTTTTCATTCAGGAATTTGAAATGTTGTTTCAGCGGAATGGTAAAATATTCATTACCGAGGTTATAATGCAGCTCCTGGCTGTTGGCATTCCAGTGCAGGTTATAGCCGGCATCTTTTGCCACCAGCTGTACTGGAATGGCATTGGAACCGCCGGCGATCTCCAGTGTTTTGCCGGTTTTTGGGAAAGCGGCGATGTATACTTTGTGCAGGTCCACAAATGCCAGCCAGTTGCCATCCGGGGAAACGATGTACTGGCTGCCATAGGTACTGGTGGCCGCTGTTTTTTCATCGGTGCCGTCTTTTTTGCAGATGGACAGGTTCTTTCCTTTCTGAAAATAGATATGGTTCCCTTCTGATTCAAAGTAAGGAGCGCTGCCGTTATCAACAACACGGACGGGCCGGGAGGTTCCTGCAGCATCCACAGTATAAATGCCGGTATTTACATTAAAGGCATTTCCCAGTACATTGTCGCCGCCCTCTTTACAATACACAATCGTTTTTCCATCCGGACTAAAAGACGGAGCACTGTAGATGCCTTTTTCGATATTCAGTCTGCGGGAGTTGCCCTTTGCAAGATCCATTACATAAATGCTGCCCATGGCCGTATCATTCCAGCCGACATAGGTCAGCCACCGGCCGTCTTTTGAAAAAGCAGGCGCATCTTCTATATCAGCTGATTTTGTGAGGCGGACCGGTACCCCCTTTGGCAGTTCCTGTTTCCACAGGGAGCCCAGTGCGTTGTATACAATGTATTTTCCATCAGGAGCGGTTACAAGACCGCGCAGCACATGAGTGGTGTCCTGGTCCCTGTTGAGGTTTTGTTTTACACGGATGGCATCCGCAATTTTTTGTGTTACGTTACAGGTGAAGGGGATCTCTGTTGCTGTATTGCTGCCGCTGACGGGTATGCGGTTGAGTTTTCCGTTGGCCCATATAACGATCTCTTTTCCCCCGGGCATCCAGGCAAAGCCGGTATAAACACCAAAGATGGCCCAGGCCTCCTGCTGGTCCTTACTGAGCTTGTCGTAAACCGGCCACTCCTCGCCGGTTTCCAGGTCCCGCAGGTACAATACGGTTTTGGTGCGTACCCTTCTTACAAAAGCCAGTGTCTTTCCGTCTGGTGAAACCTGCGGCCGGAAGGCACTGCCGCCACCGCCGGTAATGGTTTCGCTCTCCCCTTTTTCACGGTCGTAACGTTTGATCACATAGATCTCATTGTTCGGATCCTTGTTATACTGGAAGAATCCGCCGGGATACATGTCCTCGCTGTAATAAATATAATGTCCGTCAGGCGATGCCGAAGGTTCATTTACGTCCTGCTGATCATTTTTACGTTTGGTGAGCTGGATGCCCTCGCCGCCGTTGATATGGTACATCCAGATCTCGCCGGCACCCAGCGAGCGGAACGCGGTAAAATGCTTGCGCGCAATAAAATAATTGCCTTCGGGCGACCATACGGCATTGTTCAGCAGCCGGAAGTTTTCTTTGGTCACCTGCCGGGCATTGCTGCCATCCCGGTTCATCACCCAGATATTATCACCGCCTCCCGCATCGGAGGTAAAAAGGATCTTTTTACCATCCGGACTAAAGCGCGGCTGCACTTCATAAGCCAGCCCCTGCCGCAGCACGCGCGCGGTTCCGCCGGCGATCGGCAGGCTGTAAAGATCTCCCAGAAGGTCAAAAACCACCTCCTTACCATCCGGCGATACATCCAGGTTCATCCAGGTGCCTTCGTTTACCTGGAAGGATACTTCTTTATAGCGGGTCCCCGGCGGGTTATTCACCTCCCATTTGGATGATGCCGGTTTGGAAGTGTCTTTTTGGGGTTGTGCGTCCAGGGAAAGCCCGATAAAACAAAGGCTGATTAAGAAAAAAAACCGCATGTGCTTGATTGTTTTTTAAAAAAAGTAAAAGATGGTTCTGGTGCCGAATGTAGCAAATTAGGCGGTATTGCCGGGATGTATTTTAAAGAAGATCAGATGGTTGCCTCGACCGGCAAAATAAGAATGCGGGCAGCATGTTTCACACGATAATGAACAATTCATTTAAATAAGACCGGCAGGGTTTTATAAGAAAAAACCTTTATGCCACTTTGGGTGGCAGGTATCCAGGGTTTCATAGAAGCAACGGCACGGATAATTACAGCATCAACATCCGGTCCCAGGCTTTTGATCATCTTCGTTTCAGCGATAGCTCCTGAAGTATCTATCTTAAACCGGATCAGTGCTTTTCCTTCAATGGCTTCTTTTTTGATAAAGGGATGATCTGTGATACTTTTTTTTAGATATCGTACTAATGCTTTTTCCCCTCCCGGGTACAGGGCTGCTGTTTGCCCGCAAATGGTATGTTCCCATCCGGTAATGGCATCTTTTTTGGTTTGCGCCGGTGCTCCGATACAGAGGACAACGAATAATAAAGTCAATAAAGTCTTCACTTTTAATAAGACCGGGAAAAAGCAATTTCCATAATCCAATTTCTGGCCATTATCAGACAGCTGCTGAGAGGCTGCGCCGCTTAGGCGGAAATCCTTTGCCGCGCGGGCATTGTGAAGAGCGCAAAGATTGCAGCCGGGCGGCGGACCGCTGCTGATGGATGTTCCTCAGCCGGGAGCCCATAAATGTATTGTTATTTCAATAGCTGATAAACGATAAAGCTAAGCACAAATGCCAGGCCGGTCATATAAGCAAGCTGTACAATGGGCCATTTCCAGGACCCGGTTTCGCGTTTTACAATGGCGAGTGTGCTCATACACAGCATGGCAAATACATAGAAGATGAGCAGTGACACACCTGTGGCTACGGTAAATACCTTGGAGCCATCATCAAAAGTGGCTTTGTCCATTTTTTCACGCAGGGCCATATTGGCACCTCCGTCGTCTTCCACGCTGTAAAGGGTGGCCATCGTGCCTACAAATACTTCGCGGGCGGCAAACGAGGTAACAAGGGCAATACCTATTTTCCAGTCGAAACCCAGCGGGCGGATCACCGGCTCAATGGTCTTGCCCATGATGCCCGCATAGGAATTTTCCAGCTTGGCTGCTGCACGGGTCTCTTCCACCAGCAGGGTATCTGCACCGGGCCGGGCCAGTGCGGTTTCATATTCCTGTTGTACTGCGTGCATGCGTTGTTTGGGACCAAATGAACTCAGGAACCAGAGGATCACACTGATGATCATAATGATCTTACCGGCCTGTACCACGAAGATCTTTGCTTTTTCAATCATCGTTTCCAGGGCGTTTTTCCAGCGGGGAGCCCGGTAGGTGGGCAGCTCCAGGATAAAATAACTTTTTTCCTTGTTCTTTATAAAGAACTTGGCTACATAGGAAACCAGCAGGGCAAATACCAGGCCCAGCAGGTAAAGTCCCATCATCATTAAACCCTGCAGGCTGATGAACCCGAGCAGGTAGGTTTTGGGAATGACCAGGCCTACCAGGATCACATACACCGGCAGCCGGGCCGAACAGCTCATGAGGGGCGTGACCAAAATAGTCAGCAGCCGCTCTTTACGGTTTTCAATACTGCGGGCGCTCATAATGGCCGGAACGGCACAGGCAAAGCCACTGATCATGGGCATCACACTTTTTCCGTTCAGGCCCACACTGCGCATTACCCGGTCGGTTAAAAAACTGATGCGGGCCATATACCCGGTGTCTTCCAGGAGGGTGATAAGGCCAAAAAGGATCATGATCTGCGGTACAAATATGATGATCCCGCCAAGGCCTGCAATGACCCCGTTTATTAACAGGTCCGAAAAATTATTTTCAGGAAGCACTTCACTCAGCCACCCGCTGAAGGCGGCAGTGCCGGACTCGATCCAGTCCATAGGGAAGGATGCCACCAGGAACACACACTGGAACATCAGGAACAATACTCCCAGCAGAATAAAGTATCCCCAGAAGCGGTGGAGGAAAATATGATCAAGTTTATCGGTGAGGATCGATTTTTTATTGGGATCCGGTTGCGTCACCGATACATTCATCACATTGCTGATGCGCTGGTAACGTTGTAAGATCTCTTCTGCCTGGGTTTTTGTGGGATTAAAATGGTTGTCGATCTCTGTCTGCTCGATCTGTTCCTGCAACTGATCCGGCAGGGTAAAGGTCTCATGGTTGATCAGGTAATGCACTCCTTCATAGGAACTGATACCGGGCACCAGATGCTGTACCCCGGCAATCGCCTGGGGTGCCAGTGCTTCCACATCGATAAAATTGTGCACGGGGGCCTTAAACAGGTTGCCGGAAACCAGCTCCACCGCCTTTTTTAGCTGATCGATACCCTTGTTTTTCCGGGGGTTAACGGCTACTATGGGGATACCCAGTTCCCGCTCCATCTCATTGATATTGATATGAATGCCTTTTTTGCGGGCAAGGTCCATCATGGTAAGGGCCATTACCACCGGGCGCTTGAGATCGATGATTTGGCTGCAGAATAATAAATTGCGCTTCAGATTGCTGGCATCGGCCACCACCACGATCACATCTGCCTTCAGGTCTTTGTCCTGGTTCAGGATCACTTTATAGGCCACTTCCTCATCCAGGCGGCGCGGGTACAGACTGTAAGTACCCGGCAGGTCGATTATCTTTGCATTAAACTGACCAACTTTAGAAGTTCCTGTCTTTTTATCAACAGTTACGCCGGGAAAATTGCCTACTTTCTGACTCAGACCGGTTAGGGAGTTGAACAGGGAGCTTTTTCCGCTGTTGGGGTTTCCTACTAATGCTATATGTAGCTGCTTATTTTCCAAAATCCTCAAGAGCCGCAAAATTACGGATCCCCGGCGGATGATCATTTACGAATTCCGATGTTTCTGAAGATAAGGCTGATGGCCGGCCGGAAAAAAAGCGGCTGCGGTTACTGTACTGCATGTTCGCCGGCCGAAAGGGATTCCAGCGGCAGTTTTTCAGCTTCCGGGGATGGCTTAAGACCGGTAAGCGTTTCGGCCAGTTTGTTCAGATCGCCGGAAGCACGGCTGATCAGCAAAAACTGGTCGATGATGGGCTTTAACTCGTTCAGGGTGATCTTGGTTTCCGTATCCAGCAATCCCTGCTGGATCTCATGCCTCCGTTTTTCAAGAAGGTCTTTTACAGCAGCTTTAAGTGCCTGTGTATCACTGTGTGCCACCTGTGGCGCTACTGTTTCATCAGAAAGCATTCCAGACGTATTTCCCAGTTCATGAATGGTATTTTCAATAACCGGTGTAAAAACCGGCGAGCGGTATTTGGCGGCCAGCAGCCGGGAATAATGGGCCAGCGTGGCGATATGTGAATTAATGGTAAAGATCATCACCACAAACTGGTGGATGGTTTTGATGTTTTTCTGTTTGCTTTTGGGTTCGCTCAGCATCCGGGAAAAGGTACCGGAAAGATTGGCCTGTGCTACAAATGCTTCTTTCCGGCTGAGCTTATAGTCCGGTGCGGGTTCATTTTTGATATAGGCGCTGGCCACGGTTTCAAAATAGGCCCGGGTCTTTTCCAGTGCGGCAGCCATATAGGTCTTTACCTGTTTCTTTTCCCAGGAGGGGATGATATACGTGGTAAGACCGGCAATGACAGAGCCGATAATGGTATCAAGGATGCGGTTCTCGATCACCACGTGAAAATTGCGGCTGTCGAGCAGAAAAAACAGGATCAGCACATAGGCAGTCATAAAGGTGACGCTGACCAGGTAGCGGGTCCGCATAAAACTATAGGTGGCAATCATCAGCAGGATCATTGCGGTGAACCTGCCGGTCTGGGTCTGTAACAGGAACAGCAGCCCGATGCCCCCCATAGCACCGATAATGGTGCCGATCACCCGTTGATAATTGCGCTGTTTGGTAACACTGTATGTGGGTTTTAAGATCACCAGTGCTGTAAGCAGGATCCAGTAACTGTATTCCAGCTGCAACAGAACAGCAGTTATATAACCGAGGGTCATGGCAATGCCCAGCCGCAGGGCATGACGGAACGTATTGGATTGCAGGGAAAGGTTCTCCCGGATGAGGTCCCCGTCCAGATCTGTCTTTTCCACAAAGGAGTCATAGTTATCCGATAAAAGATAGTCCTTTACTTCCTTGCGTTCGTACCGGGTGTAATGGTGCAGGGTATAGATACGGAGGATCATATCTTCGATCGACTGCATGATCTTGCGCATATTGATCAGCGCTTCCAGGTTGTCTGCGTTACGGTGGGTGTTTACAAATTTTTCAAAATGCTGTTTCAGCTCACGGAGCTCATCATTCAGGTTCTTGGAAACCCTGGAGCGGCGGCCCTCCTGTACGGATACCCCTATCTCATACAATTCATCCACCATCCCCAGGATCACTTTCCGGAAATGCGGCAGGATATTGGTGCCGTCGAAGCGCCGGTGCATGGACTCATAATTGTAAAATGTAGCGTTGGCCTTTTCAAAGAGATCCACCGATTCTACAAAAATGACCAGGAGCCCGCGGCCGGTAAGGGTAGTGGATTTTACGATATTGCGGCTTTTAAAAAGCATTTCCCGCACCAGGATCTGCTTGTCCTGCACCTTTTGCTGCTGCTGCATCAGGTTTTTATAGGTTTTATCGTAGTTGACGCCTTCATTATAAAAATAAGAACGGGTTTTGAGGTAGTCGGCAACAGCGATAATCGAATCGCCCAGGGCCTGCTGGATCACTTTATAGGGACGGACCCCATGCAGTGCAAGACTGAGGCCGATATACCACAGCCCCCCGCAAAGCAGGTAGATGCCATCCAGCACCACATTCCAGCCGGTGGCTTTGTGGTAGAGTGTGAGCACCATGATCAGCAACCCGGCAAAGCCGATGGCGTTGGTACGGGCATTGTACACACCCAGCATACTCAGGGAGAAGCTGAAGGTAAGGATCACCAATGCGGTAACCGGCTGGCTTACATGGGCAAATCCTGTAACCAGGTCTACAAAAAAGATCAGTGCCAGGGCCGCCAGCATACCATTCCTGCGTTCTTTGATATGACCGGGAATATCGGCGGCACTTACGGCCATGGCTCCAAGCGAGGCGATGAGGCCGATCTCCAGCATCCCGAAGAAATTGAGAATAACGGAAGGGAGGGTGATCCCCACCGTGATGCGGACCGCCTCATTAAAATAATAACTGCTTACAAACTGCCGGTATTCCTTTATGTAATCCATTTCCTACAAATTTACAAACAAGAAACAGGTTTAAGAAACATGTTGTGGCCGGCCGGCGTTCCGTTTTAAGAATTGCACTACCTCCGGCGGGCTGTATCGTAAAATAGCCCGGTTTTACCGGCCCCCCTAAAGCAGGCGGATATTAAAAATTCGTCACACAAAACCGCAATTCCATAACAATTGTAAGTGCCGAATGCCCAACCTGTATTAATCTTGTAGTATGAAAGCAAGAAGTATTTTCCAGAAAGTAGAGATCCTGATAGCAACCCTGCTGACGGGCTTTTGGATATTCATGTTGGCAACAAACCGGAACTATTCATTCGAGCGGCACCAGTTTACCGACAATCATATCCCCTACAGTTTTTATACCAATTACCTGCAGCCTAATACGGCAATCGCGCTGCTCAGTTACCTGATATTCCTGTTCCTTACGCAATACGTGGAAACAAAAACAAAGGGCTTTTTTAAGGTTACATTGCTGATCTGCACCTACCTGCTGCTGGCCGTGGGCCTGTCTGTCTGTTTTACTTACATCTTTGCCTGGCGGTATGGAGAGAATGGCTATGCCACCGAGCGGGATGTAGTGGTGTCCTTTTTTGTAGAGGGTTTTGCGGTGGCCGCCATCAGTTTTCTGTTTTACCTGATCTATTATGGACTGAAGGAGCTGCTGTTTAGTCCCTTGCTGAAAAAGAAATTAAAGGAAAGCAATGGATCCCGCATTCTTTTTATCGGTCTGAGCATCCTGGCCTGGCTCATCATACTCATTATGCTGGCTTCCAATAATGCAGCTCCTTTTGCTGTTATCCTGTGGTCTGTTGTTTTGCCCTATGCGCTGCTGGTGCTGTACATCCATATTTATGTGCTCATTCCCGGTCTGCCGGTAAAGAGCGCCCGGAGCGGGTACTACCTGTCGCGGATCATTCCCATTATCATACTGATCAATTTTATTGCTACGGTTTTCTGTAAGGCAGCAACGAACGGAGGCTCCCCTTTTCTGGGTATCTATGTATTGCTGCTGTTGTGGACCGGCGCGGTGGTGGTGCCCCTGGCCTGGTGGATCTATAAAAATCAAAAGGAAAAACTGGGGCTGAAGAGCGCACTTGGTTCCTCCCAGGCCAACCTGAGCTTTCTCCGTTCGCAGATCAATCCGCATTTCCTGTTTAATGCACTGAACACACTTTATGGAACGGCCTTACAGGAAAATGCCGACCGTACCGGGGAGGGGATCCAGAAACTGGGGGATATGATGCGTTTTATGCTGCATGAAAATGTACAGGACAAGATCCTGCTGCTGCGGGAAGTGGAATACCTGAATAATTATATCGACCTGCAAAAACTGCGCATCGTCAACTCTTCCGATATCATCATCCAGGTAAAGATCGATGAACCCGCATCCGGGCTTCAGATCGCTCCCATGCTGCTGATCCCTTTTATAGAAAATGCATTCAAGCACGGGATCAGTCTGAAAGAACATTCCTATATTACCATAACACTTCATACGCAGAACAATGTGCTGTATTTTGATGTGCAGAACAGCATCCACCTGAAACCGGATGGTGATCCCGAAAAACTGAAAAGCGGCATTGGTCTTATGAACGTGAAGGAACGGCTGCAGCTGGAATACCCCGACCGGCATGAGCTGGTGATCCGTCAGACTGCCAGGGATTTTTTTGTACACCTGACAATCAATTTATGATGCTGAGAATAATTAAAATGGTAATACTGTTGCTGATCCTTGTGCCGGTACAGGCGCAGTTCCAGCTCAGCGGCCGGATCGAAGGGCTGAAAGACAGCGTGATACGGATACAGGTGCCGTTTGTATACGACTTTTTCGCGCAAAGCGGGTTGGAGGTGCCGGTGGGAAAAGACGGCCGGTTTAATTTCCGCTTTCCGCTGGATAAGGAAAAGCTGGTACGGGTAATGTATGATAAAGCATCGGTCCTGGTCCTTGCCCGCCCAGGCCAATCGCTGGTTGTGGGCAGGGCCAACACCGGAGCGGGCCTAAAGCCGACCGGAGGCTCTTTGTTTAAAGAAAATAAAGTGCTGTTTGAGGCGGATCCGCTGGAATACCCAGTGTTTTTAGAAATAGACCCCATCCGGGATTCCCTGGCAAAGTTTGAACCAGACATCATTTATGCCCGCTACATTCAGCCCTGGATAAAGCACGCACAGGAAAAGGCAACGGCCATTGAAAAAACCACGATCTCCGGCAGACTAAAGAAATTATTTATACAGGAGGTCCGTTCTGCTGCCTATTGCAAAGCCAGCGAATTTGCAATGCAGGGCTTTATGAAAAGGGACCAGTTGGCTGCTTTTTATAAAAGGCTGTATGGGTCGGTTTCTCCAAAATCAACCGTCAGCAATCCCGGCCCTATGTACTACTGGTTTGTTGATTATTACAATGGGTATCTTGAGTCAGATGCCATGAATGATCTGAAGGCTTCCGGCAATAAAAAGACAGAACCTCTGAAGTATTATACTGTTAGCCTGGATAGCGGAACGGCCCTTATAAAGCAAAAGGGGAAGCCCTATATCAATTGGCTGGCCGTAAAAAATACGAACAGCCCTGATATTGCCGAGGCATACCTGGCACAGCAGGTATTTACAAAATACGCCGAGAAGGATCTGAAATATGCAAGCGTGCTTCTTAAAGAACTGAAAAATACGTATCCGGACAGCAGGTATCACCCTCCATTAAAAAAGAATGTAGGCGAACTGGAAGTATTACTCGCCCGGAATGAACACAATAAGTCGATACGGATCGTTGATCATTATGAAACCATTACTTCTGTTTTCCCGGTTATTGATTCGTTAAAAGGAAAGGTCGTTTACCTGGATATATGGGGAACCTGGTGCGGACCCTGCAAACAGGAATTGAAATTTACACCGCAATTGAAGCAGTACTTTAAAGGCAAAGAAGTGGCCTTCGTATATTTGGATATGGATGACGACGAAAAGGATGCCGCCTGGAAAGAATTTATCAAGGTGAATGAACTCACCGGCATTCATTTGAGAAAGACCCGGGAGCAAATGGCACCTTTCTGGAAAGAGTTGCTTGAGAACGCAGCGGACAAGAGCGAATACTATCCGCAGTATTTTATTTTTGATAAAAAAGGAAAGCTGGTAGTGACAAAGGCTGAACGGCCGAGCAGGAAGGAAGTGCTGTATAGACAAATCGAATCTTTTTTGAATCAATAATACAATATACTCCTGGACTTAAAAGAAATTTCCCTGTGAATGCAATAGCCATAGACGACGAACCCATAGCGCTGGAAGTGATCAAAACCCTTTCGGCCAAAGTGCCCTTTATCAAACTGGAGGGTGTATTTACCAATGCATTTGAAGCGATCGATTATCTGCAAAAAAATAAAATTGACCTGATCTTCCTGGATATTAAAATGCCGGATATCAGTGGTATTGAACTGTCCAGAAGCCTGGCAAACCCGCCGATGATCATCTTTACCACCGCTTATACAGAGCATGCGGTAGAAGGATTTGAATTGAATGCCGTCGACTACCTGCTGAAACCCTTTTCCCTCGTCCGGTTTATAAAGGCCTGTACCAAGGCGCAGGAACTTTTCTCGCTTAAGAACAGTAAAACACAGGAGGTGGATGCCGTCTTCCTAAAAGACGGTTACGAACAGGTGCGGGTAATGCTGGATGAGATCCTTTATATAGAAGCCGCAGGCAACTACCTGAACGTGGTTTTGAAAAATAAAAAGATCATGACCCGCATTACCATCAATGATATGATGCAACTGCTGCCGGCCGAACGATTTACGCGGATTCACCGTAGTTATATCGTGGCCCGGGATAAGGTGACCCGCTTTAATAAACAATCCGTATTTATCGACCTGCTGGAGTTTCCCATTGGCAACAGCTATCAGTTTGCTTAAAACCATTTTTATGAGATATCCCGCTTTAACGATCCTCGTTCTTTTTTTATACATCCTCCGGTTGCCGGCCCAGGAGTTCGACAGGGGAAAGCTGGATGCTTATTTTGACACGCTGGGCGCAAACCACCTGTTTATGGGAAGTGTAATGCTTGCCCGGAACGGAACGCCTGTTTATAAACGATCCGTCGGATACCGGAATGTAAAAACCGGTGCGAAGAATAACGACAGCACCCTGTATCACATCGGATCGATCAGCAAAACATTTACCGCTGCCCTGGTATTAAAAGCTGCCGAGGCCGGGTTAGTGGACACCGGTGCAACCATAGCGAAATTTTTTCCGGAAATAAAGAACAGCGACCGGATAACTATTGCACAGCTGCTGCGCCACCGGAGCGGTATTGCTAATTTTACAAGCAGCCCATCATACCGGTTATGGAGCACCAAACCCTGCACCGGCAAGCAATTGCTCGACACCATTATTGCAGGCGGGAGCGATTTTGAACCAGGCAGTAAAATGGCATACAGCAACTCTAATTACGTGCTGCTGACATTTATTCTTGAGAACATATATCATCAGTCTTACGCAGGGATCCTGGAAAAACAGATCATCAGCCCGTTGAAACTGGAACGTACCGTTTTTGGTGGCAAGATCGATGATGCCCGTAATGATGCGCATTCTTATTCCTATAAAGAGGGCTGGCAGCCGGAGCCCGAAACCGATCTGTCGATCCCGCTGGGCGCCGGTGCCATCAAAAGCACACCTGCTGACCTGAGCAGGCTGGTGCATGCTTTGTTTGGAGGCAATCTGGTTTCACCGGCAACGCTTTCCCGGATGCAGACCGCGCAGGACGGGGCCGGCATAGGAATGTTTCCCATGACCCTGGCAGAGAAAAAAGGCTGGGGGCATACCGGCGGCATCGATGGCTTCCGGTCGGTTTATGTTTATTTTCCGGAAGATGCTGTTTGCCTGGCAGTTTTTGCCAATGGAGATAACTATAATCTGAATACGGTTGCGGCTGCTGCGGTAAAAGCTTTTTACAATCTTCCGTTTGAAATTCCTGAGTTCTCTGTATTTCCGGTAACAGAAGCGGAGCTGAAACCCTATACCGGTAATTATACTTCAGCGGAAGTGCCATTAAAGATCACGATCAGCACAGCGGGGAATGTATTGCAGGCACACCCGACAAATCAGCCGGTATATACGATGCGGACTATCGCAAAAAATAAATTCCGTCATGATCCAACCAATGTGGAGCTTGAGTTCAATACAACAGACGGCACCATGATACTGCTGCAGAACGGGCACAAGGTGACGTTTAAGAAAGAAATCCAGCTTTAATTATTTTACGTACAGCTGATCGCTTTTTTCTTAAGTTTGCTCCTGCTAAAGCAACTGTTTATGAAAAAACTAAATGTAGCGTATGTGTTAAAAAAGGCCAGCCGGATGATTTTTGGGATCTGTATGGCATTTTTTGTCGTTTGTATGGTTCTGATTCTTCTTGCCGATAATTATCAATGGCCCGCATCTGTCGCCATCGTGTTATTATTGCCTCTTTTTGCCACGCTTGTTATAGGGTCCTATGTTGTTAACAAATGGCGGATCTGGGCCTATGAAAATGTAGATGACCTGGAGGAGCTGATCCGGCGGGCGTCATCAAAAGTGGTGATCGGGAAAAAAGAACTACCGGGAAAATGGGCAGTGATTTCTGCCGGTGACCGGCAAAGGCTTAATGACCTGCTGGCATATCGCAGGAATACCGGTCAACTGCTGATACCGCAGGAAGATGATCCGTTGTTTCCTGATGAGCTGATTGTGAAAGGGGCAAAACGCCATTACCTGACAATGTTCCTCCTGTTTGCTGCAAGTATTCCTGTAATGCTGCAAATGCGTTACGAAAAAACAGGTACTATAGAGATTGATTCAGGCCTGGTGATCGTCGTATTGCTACTGTCAGGCATAAGTTTATGCAGTCTGTATAAATTCTTTTTCCCAACGATCCGCTTTACCTTATCCCCCCAGGGGTTCTGGAATAAAGAAAGGGGATTTATTCCCTGGGACACGGTGGATCAGGTTTATATGGATGACAGCGACCCTGTTGAAGCCGGCTTATCCCGGAAGGGGGCAGAGGAATTCCTGGTTATTTGTTTAACTGCAATTAGTGCCGGGGCTCCCGGTGAGGAAATAAAGACATCCTTAAAGAACAGCAGTGTCAAAAGCCCTGATCTCGAAAATGCACTAAAAATCTATTTGCTACGTTTTAACAAAACAACCCGCACGAAACTATTGTTTGGTAAAAAATCTGCCAGAAAGTCGATGACTGCGAATGAACAGGCACCAGATGCCGTGTATTCAAAATATTAGTCCTGCGAATGGTAATATAAGGTACTGCTGTTCTCTTCCCGAAAGATCTTTTTCGCCGTTTCCCGGATATCGTTTGTGGTTACCGCCCCATACCGGTCCAGCTCGGTATTCATCATACCGGCGTCACCCAGCAGTTCGTAGAAGGCCAGGCTGTTGGCGCGGTTCAGGAGGCTCATGTCCTCAAAGGCCATGATGCTTTCTGTTTTATTCTTTACTTTCTGCAATTCTGATTCCGGAACGGGGGTCTCTTTTAAAAGCCGGAGCACTTCTTCTACAGCGGCTTCTGCCCTTTTCATATCGACACCCTTCACCAGCTTCCCTTCGATGCAGATAATGCCCGGGTCGATGCTGCCCATATGATAACACTGGATGTTTACAAAAAGCTGCAGTTCTTTTACCAGTTTTTCAAACAGCCGGGAGGATTCGCCTCCGCCAAGGATATCGGTTAAAAGGTCTGCCACATAATATTCAGCACTCAGACGGTTGCCCATGTGCCAGCATTTGTAAAATGCATCTAACGGAACAGCGGCCGTAATTGTTTCTTTTCGTGCTTCGGTTTGCAGCTGTTCTGCCGGAAGCTGTCTGCCTACGGGTTCCCCCGCCGGGATATCACCAAACCATTTTTCAGTCAGGGCCTTTACTTCTTCAGTAGTAATGTTGCCGGCGATCACCATTACAGCCTTATTGGGTCGGTAGTGTTTGAAAAAGAAATCCTTCACGTCCTGAAGCCGGGCATTTTCGATATGTGAAAGCTCTTTGCCGATGGTCATCCAGCGGTAGGGATGATTCTTATAAGCCAGCTCACGTAATTTGAACCAGGCATCCCCGTAGGGTTTTTCCAGATAATGTTCCTTGAACTCTTCGCATACCACTTTCCGCTGTACCTCAAGACTTTTTTCACTGAATGCCAGGGAAAGCATACGGTCGCTCTCCAGCCAGAATGCCGTTTCTATATTTTCCTTCGGGATCTGGATATAATAGTTGGTAAGATCATTACTGGTATAGGCATTGTTTTCGCCGCCCGCCAGCTGTAATGGCTCGTCGTATTCGGGAATGTTCACCGACCCGCCAAACATCAGGTGTTCAAACAGGTGTGCAAAGCCCGTTTGCTCCGGCACTTCATCCCTGGCGCCCACATCATACAAAATGTTCATTACCACAGTGGGTGTTGCAGTATCCTGGTGTACGATCACCCGTAACCCGTTCTCTAAAGTAAATCTGTCAAACCGTATCATTCAGCGAAAGTAAGATGAATTCTGTTTCCGGTAGCAGCCGGCAAATAAAAAGCCGCCTCCTTTTGAGAGACGGCTGTATTCAGGGTTTACATATAATTATTTTTTGAGGAGCCGTACGGAGGTCCTCCGGTCGGCTGCGCGTGCTTCATCCGAAGCATTCTCATCCACCTGGGCCAGTTTTTCACCATAGCCTTCTGCTTCCGGTACCTGGGCGCCTACGCCGGCGGCCTTCAATGCAGCCTGTACGGCTTTTGCCCTGCCGTCGGAAAGTTTCAGGTTGGCGGCATCATCACCTTTTTTATCGGTGTAGCCACCCACCTTCATCTTCACATCAGGGAAGGCTTTCAGGATAGCTGCTATATTATCCAACTGGCGTTTGGAAGAATCGGTCAGTTTTGTGGTGCCAAAATCAAAGTTCAGGTCATCAAAATTGAACCATTTTTCTTTTAACGTACTGTCGGTGGCGTTTTTGTAGGCATCCGACTGGATGAACTGGATCAGCTGGTCCTCAATACCACCGGGGTATGCCTGTAGCTTTGTGCCGTTGGGCAGTACTACTTCTGCCAGCGTCCTGGTGGCGGGGGCGGGTGTTTCGGGTACAGCTGTACTGGTGTCTACAGGAGCAACAGCTGAAGTATCCGTACCGGTTCCTGTTGTGGACGGATTGTTGCAGCCTTTTCCAAGGAAGTACCACAACGCAAGAGCGATTACCGCCAGCAGCAAAAGTGGCAGCAGCCATTTGGCGCCGCCTCCTGCTTTCCGGGCGGTGTCTTCTGCATAGTTATAGGTTGAAGCAGCGGCCTCCTGAACGTTGGAAACGGTCTGATGAACACCATCACTGATGGAATTCAGTCCCAGTGCGGCTCCCAGGGAACTCAGTCCAGAGGGCAGTGCCCCAAGGATATTGTTCTTCTGGCTGCCCAGTAAGCTGGAAAAGCCGCTCGCGTTCAGATTATTTTCGGTAGCATGTTTACCCAGTAGTCCCAGTACCAGGGGTACGATCATGCTGATCAATGAGCCGGAAGACGAGGATTTTATTCCGGCAAAATTGGAAATGGTGTCGATAACGCTATTTGTTTTATCCCCAAGCAGCCCCTTAAAAAGACCGGTGCCTTTTGAAAGGATATCCGCATTCCCGAAAAGGGAACCAGAATTGCTGAGTATGCCACTGTTAAAAAAGCCCTTGGCAGAATCCAGCACTTCGGATGCTCCCTGCTCACCGGATGAGGCTTTGGAAGCAAATAAACCCAGGACTGCTGGAATGATCCCGGAAACGGCGTTGGAAACGTTTCCTTCGCTTTCGTTCAAAAAGGAGCCGGCTTTTGCAATCAAATCTTGTGAAACATAGTTCTTAACAAGATCTACAATGTTGATTGACATAGTTTGAGTTTTTTAGTTTGATTAAAAGACAGCGCATTTTGGTGGCGCCATTCAATTCTATCTAAAAATATGCCACTTTTATAAAAAACTTAAAATGAGGCATCTAAGAAAGAGAACATATAAGTAAAATCCGGAATTCTGTTAAAAAAGACCCGCGCAGCCAAAAACCGTACAACGGGAAGAATCCTTTATCTTTCAATCATCAAATCTCAATAACATGAAAAAGCGCTTTTTTTTGATCCCCGGAATGGCACTCCTGTTAATGGCGCTGGCACCGCAACCTCAAAACCCGTTACTGGGCATCTGGGAGCTTCAGATGGAGGGGGCATCTACAGGACTGCTGAAGCAGTTTAATGCGGATGGCACCACAATAAACATTGGTCTCGGGGATGAGGGCTTTGGAATCTCGCTGGAGGGGACCTATGAACTGCGTCCATCCGGAAGGTATGTGGAAAAGACGATCCGCTCTTCTTTCGGCGAACAGAATGGTACGCAAAAGCTGGTACAATACCGGCTTGCCGGCGACAGCCTCCTGCATCTTTCGTATAAGGTTGAGGGGAAGTCCTTCACCGAGGAATATAAAAAACTGAAGCTGATTGGCGGTCAGTGATTGAAACCAGACAGAAAAGCCGAATAAAAGGCAGGGTCTTTTATTCGGCTTTTAATGATCCGTCTTTGCGCGGCTGTTATCAGATTACAATATTCACCATCTTGTTTTTTACATAGATGATCTTTTTGGGTGTCTTACCCTCCACCCATTTTTGTACGGTTTCGTTTCCCAGCACCAGCTGTTCCACTTCCTGCTGTGAGGCCTCCAGTGAAAGGATCATGGTAGTACGCATTTTCCCGTTGATGGAAATGGGATATTCCTTATCGGATTCCCGGATGTATTTTTCTTCAAATACGGGAAAGGCGGCGTCCAGGATGCTGGAACGGTTGCCCAGTGCCTGCCACAGCTCTTCTGCAACATGCGGCGCATAAGAGGAAAGCATGATCAGCATGGGTTCCAGTACCTGTTTTTTATGGCATTTCAGGTCTGTCAGCTCGTTCACGAGGATCATAAAGGCGCTTACACCGGTATTAAAACTAAAACGTTCATTGTCGTCCTCTATTTTCTTTATGCTTTTGTGCAATGCTTTCAGTTCGGCGGCGGTGGGTGCTTCATCTGTCCAAACAGCGGCAAAGCTGCCGTCGGCCTGCTCTTTATAGAAAAGCCGCCATAATTTTTTAAGAAAACGGTGCACCCCTTCAATGCCTTTGGTATCCCAGGGTTTGCTCATTTCCACCGGCCCCAGGAACATTTCGTACATACGGAAGGTATCGGCCCCGTATTTTACCACCAGGTCATCCGGGTTCACGGTATTGAACTTGGTTTTGGACATTTTTTCGGTCTCGGTGCCGCAGAGGTATTTCCCATTTTCCAGGATAAATGTTGCGGCTGCAAACTCATTATTTTTCCATTTCTTAAAAGCCTCAAGATCCAGCTCCACCCCATCCACAAAATTCACGTCTACATGGATCTTATCCAGTACCTGGCCGTTATAGGTCTCATCAGCGGCAATCAGTCCGTGCGAGACAAACTCATTGGTACCATTGATCCGGTATACAAAGCGGCTGCTTCCCTGGATCATACCCTGGTTCACCAGGCGTTTAAATGGTTCGTCAAAACCGATGTACCCGAGATCATACAGGGCTTTTGTCCACATACGGCTGTACAGCAGGTGCCCCACAGCATGTTCGGTACCGCCGATATAAAGGTCTACCTGGTTCCAGTAATCGGTGGCCTGCCTGCCGGCGAATTCCTGATCGTTTTTGGGATCCATGTAACGGAGGAAGTACCAGCTGGATCCGGCATAACCGGGCATGGTATTGGTCTCCAGCTCACGGGCCACCCATTCGGGGATATTGGCCAGGGGGCCCTCTCCTTCCGGCCCGGGTTTGTAGCTGTCCACCTGTGGCAGTTCCAGCGGTAATGCAGCTGCGTCCAGCGGGTAAGCGGTACCTTTTTTCCATTGGATCGGAAAGGGCTCACCCCAGTAACGCTGGCGACTGAAAGCAGCATCGCGCATTTTATAATTTACTTTGCGGGTACCGATCCCTTTTTCTTGGATCGCTTTGATCACCGTTTCCATGGCTTCCCGCATGGGAACGCCATTCAAAAAACCGGAGTTTTCCAGTATGGCATCTTTGGTAGGATTTGCTTCTTCGCCATTAAAATGCGCACCGATGATGTTGGTGACAGGGATATTGAAATGCCCGGCGAACTTAAAATCACGCTCATCGCCGCAGGGGACAGCCATGATGGCTCCGGTGCCATAGCCGGCCAGTACGTACTCGCTGATCCAGATGGGGATCTCGCGGCCATCGAAGGGATTGATGGCATAAGCGCCTGTAAATACGCCCGTGATCTTTTTTTCCGCCATCCGTTCCCGTTCACTCCTGCTTTTTACATAAGCAATGTATTCGTCTACCGCCGCGGCCTGTCCGGGTGTTTTTATCTGGTCCACCAGGTCCAGCTCCGGCGCGATCACCATAAAATCCACACCAAATATGGTATCCGGGCGGGTGGTGTATACTCTTATTTGAGATTTGAGATCTGAGATCTGGGATTTGATGTCAAAATCAATTTCTGCGCCGCTGGACTTCCCGATCCAGTTGCTTTGCATTTCTTTCATTGCTTCGCTGAAGTCGACCTGCTGTAGGCCTTCCAGCAGGCGATCCGCATATTCCGTAATGCGCAGGTACCACTGGCGCAGTTTCTTTTTTATTACAGGATAGCCTCCGCGTTCACTTACACCATTCACCACTTCATCATTTGCCAGAACGGTGCCCAGGGCTTCACACCAGTTCACTTCCCCGTAACCGCAGTAGGCCAGGCGGTATTCCATCAATAAGGCCTGTTGGGTGGTTTCATCAAACGCATTCCATTCTTCTGCGGTGAACCGTTGAGAACCGAGACCCGGGATTTGAAATTTTTCGTTGGGAACCGGGTGATTCCTGTTTCCTTCCTGCTGAAAAAGTTCAACAAGCTGCCGGATGCCTTCTGCTTTCTGTGTTTTACGGTTGAACCAGCTTTCAAACAATTGCAGGAAGATCCATTGGGTCCATTTATAATACCCCGGGTCGCTGGTGCGCACCTCCCGGCTCCAGTCGAAGCAAAAACCGATATTATCCAGTTGGTTTCTGAAAGTAGTAATATTTTTTTCGGTTGAGACAGCCGGATGAATGCCGTTTTCAATGGCATATTGTTCGGCCGGAAGGCCAAAGGCGTCATATCCCATAGGGTGCAGCACATTAAATCCTTTCAACCGTTTGTACCGTGCATAAATATCGCTGGCAATATAGCCCAGGGGGTGTCCCACATGTAACCCTGCCCCGCTGGGATAAGGGAACATATCCAGTACATAATATTTGGGTTTATCACTTTTATTGGAAACCGTGTAGGTGCTGTTCTCAGCCCAGTAGCGCTGCCATTTTTTCTCTATTCCGTTAAAATTATACTCCATAATGCTGTATTGATCCGGTCCCTTCCTTAGCGTTTGAAAAGGATTTTTGTGCTTCATTTTCAACAAAAAATCAGGAAACCTGGCTTGGGGGGCAAATTTAAGCAATGTATGCTCAAAAAAGCAGGTCCGGGCGGTATTTTGAAGGCAAATGAAGCCACGGATCCGCAGATAAAGGCGGACTACAGGAAAACAATGATGTGGCCGGATTCAGGTGGCCGCAAATAAAAGCAATCACCAGGGCATCCGCTACCGGTCTGGGTGCAACCGGCGCTGAGCGGGCAGGGTCTGCGGAAGCCCTTCGATGCCCGGGCAGTATAACCGGTCACCTGTAGATCGTATTTGGTAAAAAATGAATAAATGTACCCCCATTTGGTTGTTCCCACCGGGCCATTTCTCATAATTACTTATATTGCAGTCCAAAAATCGACAGACAATGGCTACATCAAACAGCAATACTCCTTCCATGTTTTCAAAGTCCAATTATATGTGGATGCTTATCGGAGCTGTGGTAATGGCGTTGGGTATGTTTTTAATGTCGGGCGGAAAAAGCGACGACCCGCATGTGTTCGACAAGAACGCGGTCTACAGTGCTACCCGCATTACTGTTGCACCGATACTTATTTTTATCGGCCTGGCCATTGAGATCTATGCCATTTTTAAAAAATCATCGACGGAAAAAAACTAAGCGTTTTTCAATAAAAGAAATTTAAGGCGGCTACTTTTGTGTCGCCTTATTTTTTAAAAGCACTTTATGAGTATAATTCAGGCCATCATTATCGCAATTGTTGAAGGTATTACAGAGTACCTGCCCATTTCTTCCACCGGGCATATGATCATCGCCAGTTCGTTTATGGGCATCGAAAAAGAAGAGTTTACCAAATTGTTTGAGGTCTCCATACAGCTGGGCGCTATCCTGGCCGTGGTGGTACTGTACTGGCGCCGGTTCTTTCCTTCAAAAGCGGAAGGCGGCATTAACTGGACCTTTTATCTTAAACTTATCGCCGGTGTTATCCCTGCACTGGTATTGGGGTATTTATTCTCTGATAAGATCGATGAACTGCTGGAAAGTCCAAAGGTGGTTGCAATAACATTGCTGGCCGGGGGATTTGTGCTTTTAGTGATCGACCGGATGTTCAATCATCCAACCGTTAAAACAATCGACCAGGTCTCCTTTTCCAGGGCGTTTGTCACCGGGCTGTGGCAGGTGGTGGCCATGGTTCCGGGAGTGAGCCGTAGTGCGGCATCTATCATCGGTGGTATGCAGCAGAAAATGACCCGGAATGTAGCAGCAGAGTTTTCCTTTTTCCTGGCAGTGCCCACCATGGCAGCAGCCACACTGTATTCACTGTTCTTAAAGAAATGGACCCAAAGCGGTGTTACCCAAAAAGGCTATGAACTTATCCTTGCCTCAAAGGACAATACCATTGCCTTTATTGTAGGGAATGTGGTGGCTTTTGTGGTGGCCATTCTGGCGATTAAATTTTTTATTGATTTTCTGAAAAAATATGGTTTTAAAGCCTTTGGCTGGTACCGGATCATTGCCGGGGCGGTTTTGCTGATATTGATTTACAAAGGGGTGATCGCCGGATAAGGAAATAGGAAAAAGTGGAGCGTGAAAAGTCATAGAGTCACCGCCGCTTTAATACCATGACTCCAAATTGACGATCCTTAACGAACAAAATGCTGGCCATCCTGTTACGTTTAAGTTCGGTATCCGCCGCTTCATAATTGACCATTCACTATTCACATCATGTATACATACGAATCCAGCAAAACATTATTCGAACGTGCGCAGCAAAGTATTCCCGGTGGAGTCAATTCGCCTGTACGGGCTTTTAAAAGTGTGGGAGGCTCACCCGTATTTTTTGAGAAAGCAAAAGGCGCTTACCTGTACGATGTACAAGGACAACGTTATATCGATTATATCGCTTCCTGGGGCCCGATGATCCTGGGACATGGGTATGAGCCGGTGGTAAAAGCCATTCAACAACAAGTGGAAAAAGCTACCTCTTTTGGTGCGCCTACGGAGATCGAGGTGGAAATGGCCGAACTGATCAAATCCATGGTGCCCAATGTAGATCTGATCCGTATGGTGAACAGCGGAACCGAGGCCTGTATGAGTGTGCTCCGGGTGGCCCGGGGGTATACCGGACGCAATAAATTCATCAAATTTGAAGGCTGCTATCATGGTCATGCCGATCCCTTCCTGGTAAAAGCCGGCAGTGGTGTGGCTACCTTTAATATTCAAACCGTTCCGGGTATTACTGCCGGTGCGGCCAATGACACGCTTACCTGTGCGTACAATGACCTGGCAGCAGTAGCGCAACTGGTGAATGAGAACAAAGGTGAAATCGCGGCGATCATTGTGGAGCCTGTGGCGGGTAATATGGGATGTATCGTTCCGGAGCCGGGATTTTTGGAAGGCCTGCGCCGGATCTGCGATGAAGAGCAGATTGTTTTGATCTTTGATGAAGTGATGAACGGGTTCCGCCTGGCATTGGGTGGTGCACAGGAGCGGCTGAAAATTAATGCGGACCTGGTAACCTATGGTAAGGTGATCGGGGCCGGGATGCCGGTAGGTGCCTTTGGGGGCAAACGGCATATTATGGAGGTGGTGGCACCGCTGGGTGGCGTATACCAGGCCGGCACCTTAAGCGGTAACCCGGTAGCAATGACGGCCGGGCTGACCCTCCTGAAAGCACTGAAAGAGCATCCGCAATTGCTGACGGAACTGGATGAAAAAACGATCTACCTGAAAGACGGACTGGATAAGGTATTGGGCGCCTGGGGGCAGCCCTATGTGGTCAATCAGTTTGGCAGTATGATCAGTATCCATTTCTCTGCTCAACCGGTGGTAAATTTTGCAACAGCGGCGGCATCGGATATTGCGCGGTTCAACCAATTCTTCCATGCGTTGCTGAAACGCGGTATTTATCTTCCTCCCTCAGCTTTTGAAAGCTGGTTTCTGAATAATGCATTGACGCAGGAAGACCTGGATCAAACAATACAGGCGGTAAAAGAAAGCCTGGAAGAGATCGGATGATTTAATGTTGGCTGCCAAGCTGATATGTTTGCCGGAAGGTCAGGTTGCTGCGATTACCGCATCGATCCGCTCTTTTTGCCGCAGATGATGTTGTAAATGCATCGCTGCAAACTGCAGCCATTCAGCAGCGCTGAAATACTGAAACCCCGGATGCAGTGTTTTACCTCCCCGGTGATCTGCATCAGCGAAGAGCTGAATGACTTTTTCCCTGATGGCCGTTAATTCCCGGAAGAGCTGTTCTTTACTCAGGGGTTGAGGAAGATTGATATCGTTAAAAGGATTCTCCAGCCGCTGATCGGGGAAGGCATTGGAAGTAAACATAGCAGTGGCTGCAGGCGTCATTTCGCTGCTTACATGTTCATCTGTTGCCAGGGCCGCTTCCATCTGTTCCATATAAAATGTGGTATCACTGATAAGGTGCATGTAAACCTGACCCAGCGACCAGCTTACCGGGGCGGGGCGTTGTTGCAGTTGCTGCAGTGTGTAAGCATCAAGATAACCGATCCACAGCTGGATGCTGTTATTGAATGCAGATAGTGATTCCGGAATTGTTAACATCTTGTCGCGAACTTACCAAATTACCACCGACTTCTTTACTGTTAATTGTATTTGATCTTCATCAAAGTGCCTATGGCCTGTTAAACCCGATCCGTTCGCGGGCATTCCATTTTTGTTGCGCCGCTTTTTCATCCAGCAGATTTTCTATAGCATCATAGATGGAAGAAAGCTGTACATCGTGTTCGGTAATATGCTGCTGAAGCTGTTTTAGCTGTTCTTTTATATCGCCCTGCTCCAGCAGGATCCTTCGGATCTCCACAAAGGCCCGCATGATAGCGATATTCATCTGGATGGCCTTTTCGCTGTTTAACAGACCACTCAGCATGGCTATTCCCTGTTCCGTAAAAGCGTAAGGGAGTGCTGTTTTGGGCCGTTTTCCAGGGTATGTCATCACAAATTGTGATGACATACCCGTAGTCGATTGATTATTATTGTTTAATGCTTCTATTTGCGGTATTAATAGCAGCTTCTCCTCTTTTGTCAGCTGAAACATGAAATCAGCAGGGAATCGCTTGTTGTTTCTTTTCACCGTCTGGTTCAAAACCCGCGTTTCAACTTCATATAATAGTGCCAGGTCAAAATCAAGGAGCACTCTTTCTCCACGGATGGTATAGATGCGGTTTTGGATACTGCGGATGATTTGCATATGGTCAGGTATTTAACGCTAAAATATAAAAAATAATTGTAAAGTGTTTGTTTTTCTAGGATGTTATGCTGCCGGAGCGCATATCCCGCCTTGTCCGTTTCGTGCTGTACCTTTGTTTTTATTATTCAGCATTCAAAATCTGAGCAGATATGCCCGTGATAGAACTGGAAACCATCATTCATGCAGCTGCGGAAACCTGTTTTGATCTTTCCAGGAGTATCGATCTGCATAGTTTGTCCACGGCACAAACAAACGAAAAAGCCGTTGGAGGAAGAACCAGCGGTCTTATTGGTGCGGGAGAAACCGTAACCTGGCAGGCAACCCATTTTGGAGTGCGTCAAAAGCTGACATCAAAGATCACCGCATACAACCGGCCGGTTCATTTCAGGGATGAGCAACTCCAGGGTGCTTTCCGGTTTATAAAGCACGATCATTATTTTCATAAAGTGGAAAACGGTACGTTGATGAAAGATGTATTTTGTTTTCAATCGCCGCTGGGCATGCTGGGGCGCCTGGTAGATGCCGTTATTATGAAACGATACCTCACCCGTTTTTTAACAGAGCGCAACAAGGTGATAAAAGTTGTTGCAGAATCAGCAATGGGAATGCATGTATTGAATGCAGAACAAAAGTTAGAGGTACTGGAATGCGCCGGCGTTTTTTCTTACACGAACCAGGGATTTTTGTTGCAGGAAAAATACCTGCGCAGCTATTATTACTGGTCTGATATCGAAACGATTTTTGCTTATAAAAGGGATCTTATTACCACCGACGAAATTTGCCTTGACCTGTTTACAAAAAACGGTAGCTGCATTACTGTTGAAGAATCGTATCCGGGGTGGGAGCGGTTTCTGAAAAAAATGTCAGACCGCTTCCTTTTCACCCCAGAAGATTGGGAACAAAAACTGATGCAGTCTTCCTTTCAGACAAACCTTACCTTGTTGTTTGATCGTACGGGAAGAAGCATGGAGGCCGCAATAGCAGTGTATGACACCTGATTTACAAAACAATATTGTTCTTTGGAAGAACCGGCTCCGGAAGTGCTTTTTCATCCAGCATATCCCGCATGTCGATCTCGATCGTGCGGCTGATCTGTGTAATAGGAATATCGTTGGCGCTGCCTTCAAACGGGTTTACCGCGCTTTCCCCAATGGTATCAAGTATATGAAAGGCCCAGGCCACCACAGCCGAAAGAAAAATGTTGAACCAGATGGTATATCCTTCCAGGAACGTGCCATCCCCAAGTTTACTATACTCTTTTAAAAGGCCGAAAGGAAGCAATACAATAAAGATAAAGAGCAGGTAGGTAGTTACAGAAGCAAAATTGCGGGGATAAGGAAAATTTTTGATCCGTTCTGCCTTTCCCTGTCCGTCTGTAAATTTAGTAATACTGTTCTGTAGCGTGACCCACTGAAAATCGTTCAGGGTTCCTTCTTTTTTCAATATTGCCAGGGCCTCGGATTGTAATGCAATAAGCTGTGTTGCCCGGTTCTTTTTAGAAAGGATATAATGGAGTTCATCTTCCGGCAGGTAGTTGTTCAGTTCATCCTCCAGTCTGCTTTCCCGTTCCGGAATACGATATCGTCCCTTCAAAAAGTCCTGGTTACTGTGCCGCTGCATATTCTCCCAGCTGCGGGGTTCCCTGAGCTGAAATCTTAAAGCCGTCAGCCAGGCAAAATGACGGTAAAACATTTTTTTTAACAGTTCCGGCTGATCGCCGCCTAATGTGTCACGAAGGGTATAGGCAAAGCTGCGGCTGTCATTAATGATACCGCCATATATCTGCCGCGCCTCCCAGATCCGTCCATAGCTTGCGTTATTCTTGAATCCAACAATGAAGGCCAGGGCTGTGCCTAATATAGCAATCGGCTGCCAGGGAAGAGCAATGAAATAAAAACCCAGTTTGTACAATACAGTAGGGATCGTGGCTATCACAAGCAGCCAAAGCGTATCTTTTAAACTCCACCTGAAAAACTCAAGCGGAGTATATCTTCGTCCGGTATGCATGATGGTATAAAATAGGTACAACGAATTTAATAAGTAATTCCTTTATTGCTGCATCTCTTTCAAAAATCAATAGAATACTGCAGTTCCTTTATGTTTTAACCCATTAAGAAGTTAAGCACCGTTGAGTTATGGGTCATTCTTAATGCGCTTTCGTTCCTAATGTTCGTAAAGACCATTTATTTTTGCAGAGTACAACTTATCCGGTATAAATTTAAACGAATCAGCATGTCATTTCAGGCGTACATAGACAACATTAAAAAGAAGACGGGAAAAAGCCCCGAAGATTTTAAGAAACTGGCAGAGAAGAAAGGGTTTCTTAAAGGCGGACAAATAGCACCTGCGGTAAAGGCAACAGAGATCACGAACTGGCTTAAGGAGGAGTTTGAACTGGGGCACGGGCATGCCATGGCGATCTACGCGGCGTTCAAGGGGAAGACCGAATGATCTCAGGCATGCAACGGTACAAACAACAGATACCCTCTGTCACATAAAACCTTCTTATATTTATCCAACGAGACGGGCTTTTAATCATGCAGCAATTAATCCAGGCGGTCAGGTCGCTTATTCCGCTGACTTCAAAAGAGGAGCAGGTCATTGGCCGGCTTTTTACCGCGAGGAAGTATAAAAAAGGATCTTACTTTTTATCGGAAGGAGCGATTTGCAAGTATGCAGGCTTTATCAGCAAGGGGCTGATGCGTTTCTATATTAATGTAGACGGAGAGGAAAAGACCTACGGCTTTTTACAGGAGCACCAGTTTATTAGCAACTACGGCAGCTTTGTACCCCGGATCCCATCACTGCAAAGTATACAGGCACTGGAGGATAGCGAACTGTATGTGATCACTTATGCCAACCTGCAAAAGCTGTATCAGGAATTAAAACATGGCGAACGGATGGGCAGGGTCATTATTGAGCAGGTCTTCATCCAGGCACTGGCGGATCTTAATTCTTTTTATACAGATACTCCGGAAGCCAGGTACCGGAAATTCATCACAGAACATCCTGACCTGGGCCAGCGGGTATCCCAGTACCATATCGCATCTTTTGTAGGGGTAAAGCCTCAATCCCTTAGCCGCATCCGGAAAAGAATTCTTCACCAGGGTGCCAAAGATTTCTGAAACACCATACAGGAGCAAATCATTTATTAACCCAGGTGCATCAATTGCCGGCATACCTGTCTGAATTTTGTTGTCGAAACAAAATAAAAATATATGACAACAAAAATTGCATTGGCTGTTTGCCTTCTTACCGGTCTGGGCCTGCTATTTATCGGTGCCCGCTTTTTGCTCGATCCTGAAGTTGCGATGCGGGCCTACGGGGTCAACGTTGATACCAGCGGTGACTTTTCTTTTCACATGATTAAGGGTATCCGGGATCTCTTTTCCGGTTTGCTGATTCTGCTGCTTGTTTGTACCAACCAGCGTCGCGCGCTGGGGATCAGTCTGCTGGCCGCAACAGTGGTGCCTTTTGGAGACCTGCTGATCGTATGGAGCAAAAACGATGATCTCGCGTTACTGATGCCACATCTTACAGCTGTTCTTATTTGCATAATCATTGGTCCGTTACTGCTTGTACGTAAAAAGAAGGTGCCTGTTGTTGTGCGTAAGCCGGTGCAGGTTATTCATTCTGCTGCCAGTCATGCCGAAACGGTTACAGAAGCCACCATTTACCCGGGAGATAAAACGCCCTGGCATTATCATACCTTGTTTGCAGAAACATTTGAATTGCTGGAAGGCCGTCTTCAGGTAGGCAAGAGCGGTAACTATTATCAACTGAAAAAAGGGGACCGTATTACAATCGACGCCCTTGAGCTGCATTCGTTTTATAATAATACAGGCGTGAGCTGCCGGATAAGAACGCTTATAACGCCGGGTAACCTCCGGTTTGAACAGGCCGGACAAATACTGACCGGGCTGGCCAATGATGGTTTGGCAAATAAAAGAGGAATTCCCAAAAGATTAACCGACCTGGCATTGTTTTTATACCTGAGCGATTCAAAACCTGCAGGCATGGCTAAAATGGCTGTGCCGTTGTTTGCGCTTCTTGCCTGGCTGGGCAGGAAATGCGGCCGGTTAAATGCATTGATCAATCGTTATTGTTTTCCCATGCCAGCCTGAAAGCCAGACTGCGTAAAGCGACCTATAAACATGGCTTAAAATTTGTATCGTATTTTACGTTGTATATCTGTTCATTTAAAAATCAAAGACAATGGGATTTGATCAATACCATGAACCGCCCGGAGAGCTCTCTCAACCGGTACGTACTTTTGCCCGGATGATACAGTCGCTGATCGAAGAAGCAGAAGCCATCGACTGGTACGAACAACGGATCCACGTTGAAAAGGACCGGGAGGCCAAAAAAATAATGCAGCATGCCCAACAGGAGGAGTTCATCCACTTTGCTATGGACCTGGAATTCCTGCTGCGTAAAAAGAAAGAATGGCGCCTTGTTGTGAAGAATATATTATTCAGGGAAGGAGATATTATAAAGAACGCAGAAAAGGCCGAAGATAAAGCGGAGGGTGCATAACAGTGCGCGGTTTATGGTTTGGGTAAATTCCTGTTACTAATAACGGGAATCGGGCCCCCGTATACTACCGGGTTATTTATTTGATTACCGCATGATTTTTTATAGGCCTTTATGATCTGTGATACCCTCTGCCCGATGCACACTCTTTATTACCTGTCAGGAAAATAACAATACCAGGTGTTACCGGTCCAACCTCGCCCGTTACATTTACCTGTAACACAACCGGATCTGTTTGTACAACAATTCGGACGGCTGTGCCGGTGGATTATTTTTCTGTTAACAGGATCATAACGCAGTGCATTTGGCTACTTTAGCCTTATGAATACATCAGAATTTTTAACGCAATTGCAGGAACACACCAGGGGTGTTGTTTTTATCAGCGAATCGGAATATCCTTTTGAAATACAGCAGCTGGATGCCCTGTCCCCGGATTCAATAGTTGCTAAAGTAGCCGAGCTGTCCGGTGCGCAAAGCACACAGGTAAAAGCCCATACTGCGGAGCAGTTTTTTTCAAAAGTACAACGGACGGCGGATCCCGCCGACGCTCCCGTTGTGGCCAATGCACAAAAGATAAAAGCATTGTATGACTTTTTAAATGCCCGGCTGACGCAGCTGCAGGTTTACCGTGTGGAAGCGGGCGTGCAGGTGCCCATCTATATCCTGGGCCTGTTGCCCGATCAGACCGTTGCCGGGATAAAGACCACCTCAATAGAATCGTAAACCCTCAGTTATGAAAAAAATAAACGCCTTCTTAACGCTACTGTTGCTGGTAGCCCTCTACAGCTGTTCCAAGTACCCACCGATTGAGCCCCCGCCCCCCGTGATAAAAGACAGCAGTTATTTAGTTACTGAAAGTTTTGAGTCCGGGCGAAAAACTGCGTATGCGCTGGCCGATGTGGAATTAAGAACGGGCAGCTGGTCGTTCAATGATGCCCTTATCGGTAATTTGGCGGCCGACACAAAAGACAGCTCCTGGTCAGTACGTTTAAGAGGAGGCAGCATCACCACCAATTTTAAAATCAACGGCCTGAAAAAAGTGTATGTATTGTCTGCCACTTACGGATCGGACGGACCTTCTACCTGGAATTTTCAGACCAGTACCGACGGTCAGACCTTTACCAATATCGGCAGTCCGGTTACGGTAAACAGCAAAGACTTCCGGCTGGACAGTTTCCTTATCACCGGTACACAGCCGGTACAGGTGCGTATCATTAAAACCGGAACTACCCGCATTAATATCGATAATATCATTTTTGCCGGTGCGTCCAGCGACCCGGGATTTAAAGATCCGACAGATACGATACCGGGAGGAGGTGATACGACAGTTCCGGCCGCGGGCCGCTATGTGATCGCCGGGCCGGATGCACCTCCGCTCACAGGGGATAACTCCAACCTGCTGCTTGGAAACCCGTCCGGTGCAGATTCCGTGCTTACTATGGCAGAGAACTATCTTATCAACCAGCACTACTATATCGAGTCTTATTCCAGTTCAAGGGCCACACCGAACTGGGTGGCCTGGCATATTGACGCCAGCAATATTACCGGCGCTGCGGACCGTCAGGATAATTTTGCAGCCTGGGCAGGTTTGTACAGTGGTTGGTATAAAGTCCAGTCCAGTTCCTACATGGGGTCCGGTTATGATCGTGGCCACAATTGCCCGAGCGCCGACCGCACCAGCAGTGTGGACGCCAATTCTGCTACCTTCCTGATGACCAATATGATTCCCCAAACGCCTCAGAATAATCAGCAGACCTGGAATAACCTGGAGCAATACATCCGTACACAGGTAACAGCGGGTAAAGAAGCCTATGTAATTATGGGTAGTTATGGAACCGCTGGTACGATTGATAACGGTAAAATTACGGTGCCTGCCAATGTATGGAAAGTGGTGGTGTTTATTGATAACGGAGATAACGATCTTACGCGTGTGACCGCCGATACACGGGTGCTGGCGGTAAATACGCCCAATACCAGCACTGTAAATGCGGATTGGAAACAATATATCACTACAGTGCGCGATATCGAAGCAGCAACGGGATATAACCTGCTTTCCCAATTAAGCACAGAGATCCAGAATGCAGTGGAAACAAAAAAAGACCCTGGCTAATGGAATACACCGGTGCCTTTAACTAACTTGATACCCGCTTTTTAAAGAGCGGGTTTTTTATTGAATGACCGATGGTGCCTGTAATACGAACTCTTGTGAAAGCGGTTGCTGATTTCCACACTGTATTATATTCTTTAGTACATTTATCCATCTATTCTGATCTGCTATGTATATGCGCTTTTTATTTTTTACAGCTTACTCGTTTGCGCTCGTTGGTCTGTATTCCTGTACTTCACATAGGCCGGTAGCCGGTACTGTTAGGCCAACTGTTACTGCAGACCTGCCTTTTCCTGTTGCGGAACGGGAATTCCGGGCTGCCTGGGTACCCACGGTAGCCAATATCAGCTGGCCTTCAAAGCCTGGTTTGCCGGTGGCGGAGCAGCAAAAAGAAGCAATCACTTTGCTGGATTTTTTAAAAGTACATCATTTTAATGCTGTTATTTTCCAGGTGCGCCCGCAGGCCGATGCATTATATAAAAGTGCATTGGAGCCCTGGTCCTATTATCTCACAGGGACACAGGGAAAAGCGCCGGAACCTTTCTATGATCCCCTCCAATTCTGGATCGATGCCGCACACGCGAGAGGGCTGGAACTGCATGTGTGGCTGAACCCGTACCGTGCGCATCATATTTCCGGTGGGCCGGTAACGGAAAGTTCCCTTGTAAAAACAAAACCGGAACTGGTAGTGAAACTGAAGGAGGGATACTGGTGGTTTGATCCCTCGCTGAAAGCCACACAGGATCATGGCATCAGCGTGGTAATGGATATCGTAAAACGGTATGATATCGATGGCGTTCACTTTGATGATTATTTTTACCCCTACCCTTCTTATAATGGTAATCAGGATTTTCCGGACAGTCTTAGCTGGGTACAATACCAGAAATCAGGTGGCAGGCTTTCACGCGGCGACTGGCGGCGCAACAGTGTAAATACATTTATACAGCGGTTATATGCTGAGATAAAAAAAGAAAAAAAATACGTAAAGTTTGGTATCAGCCCCTTTGGTATCTGGCGTCCCGGTCATCCTGCATCGGTAACCGGGTTTGATCAGTATGATGAATTGTATGCGGACGCCCGGTTATGGCTCAACAAAGGCTGGGTGGATTATCTTTCGCCACAGCTTTACTGGCCCACCAGCCGTTTGGGCCAAAGCTATCCTGTGCTGCTGGGATGGTGGGCCGGGGAAAATACGATGAGCCGCCATCTCTGGCCCGGCATCAGCGTAGGAAGGGATACGAGCAAGGCGAATACAACAGAGGTTATTAACCAGATCATGATCGACCGGGGTATGCAGCCTGCCGGCAGCGGGGTGGTGCACTGGAGCATTTCTTCTCTTATCAAAAATCCTGGTCTGGCAAATGCGCTGACAGAAGGGCCCTATAAAAAACAGGCACTGGTACCTGCCAGTTCCTGGCTGGATGCGGCGGCACCCGCGGCTCCCCGCATAACGCTCACACAGCAGGCAGATACTGCTGTGGTACAGTGGTCGCATACAGATGCTAAGGACGTATACCACTGGGTGGTCTATTATCGATATGGCAATAGCTGGAACTATAAGATCCTTGATCCGGCAACTCGTTCACTGGAATTAAACATGCAGGTGGACGGACACCTGCTGCAACGTGTGGCAGTATCTGCCGTGGATCGCAGCGGTAATGAAAGCGCAGCTACCGAAGCGGTATGGAATAAGGTGACCATATTATCCCGCAGCAGCTGGCAGGCTGCACCGGCCAGACCGTATAAACGACATACCCCGGTGCGTATAACCGTGCATCATGAGGGAGGCAAAGTACTCTCAGATACATCCAGTGCTGCCAGACGTTTAAAAAATATCCAAACCTGGTGCATGGGGCCCGATCGTAAATGGACCGATATTCCCTACCACTATCTTATTGCCCCGGACGGTACTGTATATGAAGGACGTGACCCGCTGACCGTGGGAGAAACCAATACCGAATATGATCCTACAGGACATTTACTGATCTGCTTTCTGGGGAATTATGAACAGCAGGAACTGACGCCTCATTTGCTGGACGTACTCTCCCGGCTTATTGCACAATGTTGTAAACAGTACAATATAGCACCGGAAACCCTTTCCACTCATCGCAACCATAGTAAAATGACCACCTGCCCCGGCAAGAATATCTACCCTTTTTTTGAGAACGGGTATGTGAAAAACAGGGTAAAGGAACTGCTGAAGCAATAAGAGGACCGCGAGAAAACAGGGTCTGTTCTTACATTCGTAACGAAGGGAGCCGGTAATATATACTGCCGGGCTTTAGTCATAACCCGGTAGGATCTTCAATAAGGCATATTGTTTGTGCCGCTTTCATGGGATCTGTTTTTAATAAAAAAAATATATCATGGAACTTATAGGAAATCAGTTAGCGGCGCTGCTTAACCGTTGTGCGGCTGTTTGCGATCATTGTGCTGCCGCCTGCCTCGGGGAGGAGGACGTGGAACACTTGGCCGATTGTATACGTACAGACATTGCCTGCGCCACTGTTTGCCGTACCACCGCACAGTTACTGGAGCTGGGCATTGGCGAACAGAATGTGTTACTGCTCTGCGCAGAAGTATGTAAGCTTTGCGCGGATGAGTGCGGTAAACATGATCACGACCACTGCAGGGCCTGTGCCGGGATCTGTAATGAGTGTGCAGTGGAATGCGGTCAGTCGGCGGTGGCGTAAAGTGTTGAAAATATTCCACGATCTGTGTATCTTTCTGCTCAAAAGGCAGCGATGAAATCGGGAAGGATATTCATGGCAATTTGGGCAGCAGGGTGGATCACTCTTATTTCCAGTTGTGCTATACAGCCGGATAAGGACAGCTATCAACTTACCAGATCGGAAAAGGCCATTTGTGATAGCCTGAAGCTGGACCCCTCAATAATACGTGATCTGAGAAAATATACTGCGGCCGAAG
This sequence comes from Niabella beijingensis, assembly GCF_020034665.1. NCBI lineage: Bacteria > Pseudomonadati > Bacteroidota > Chitinophagia > Chitinophagales > Chitinophagaceae > Niabella > Niabella beijingensis. The sequence goes on from NZ_JAIQDI010000001.1 coordinate 2,866,474, forward strand.
TAGAGCCGTTTCATTATTCCCGGAGTAAAATGTACGCCAATAATACCGTGACGGAGCTTGAACCCATCCGTTTGACCGGTGTTATTTTTTAATGAAACGATTGACAACAATTACGATCTGATTTACCGCCTGAAAGACAGTATGAAAAACAGAGGGTACACAATCTTCTGTGTAGAGTTAACAGGCGATTCAGATAACTGGCGGCATAGTATGGGTATTGTAAAGGGAACAGATCAATATCAATTACTGAAACAGATGCAAACGGATGGTATCAATTATGATATTACAAACGACAGTCTGCTGGCTATAATAAAAGGGCTGGACAAAAAATACCAGCTGGAACTGATCGGTGCATCCGGAGATTATTGTGAATTTATTATTCACCGCCCGCCTGTAGATTGGAACCAGCTGGCAAAAGAGGTCTACCGCGTTTGTCCGGATGTGGTGGATCAGGGCGAGGGTTCGGTGGAGGCGCTTGCGAAACAGCTAAAGCAACACCGGCGCCTGGAGTTTTGGTGGGATTAAGTTATTGAGCACATTATTTTATTATCCGTTATAAATGCTGTTTGTCCGTATATATACTTTATTACTGATCCTGGTTTTGTTTTCGAATTGCAGGAACGGGTCTGGAAAACCTGCAAAGCCTATAGCAGAACTGGATACGATCTCCTATGAAAACCTTTCAAAAAAAGCAAATGCCTACCTGGAGCAGCAGCAGGATCGTTGTATACAGTTATACGGTTTAGGCGCATATGAGAGCTGGTACTATGACCAGCTAACAGGGGAGCTGAGTTTTAGTGACGGGGGAATAAAAAAGCTGGCTATCGATTATGAAGAAGTTGGGTCTGTTTCAATGGAATCACAGACCTTTCTTTGGGCCTGGGATAATCCATATATTGAACCAAAAATAAAATCGGAAATAGGAAAAGTAAAAGCATTTGGTGTTAAACGGAATTTTAAAAAACTGATGACCGCCAAGTGGAATGCTGATGAACAGGATGGGTGGGAGATGACGGCTATAGCGGCTTATCTTTTAAAAGCAAAGGGCGCGTACAGGGCACCGGCTTCAGACAGTTCTCTTTTTTCTTTTATGCTGTTTAAACACATACGCCGGGTGGATACTGCTTCTGCTTCCGGCCGATAATGACCTATCCCTTCCCGGCAGGGATTGCTGGTCGGCCATGTATGGATTTTTCCCCTTTTTTAACGAGTATTGCACATTAAGCACATATTAAATGATATCAGTACCGGATAAAAAACTGACCTTACGCAAAGCGACCAACACCGATGCAGGTCCTGTCTGGACGCTGCTCCAACAGGCGATTGAAAAAAGAAAACAGGAAGGAAGCTCCCAATGGCAGGATGGTTATCCCAACCCTGCCGTCGTAGCCAGAGATATCGGGAAAGAATACGGATATGTTTGTACCGATGATGCAGATCATATTGTAGCGTATACGGCATTGATTTTTGACGGGGAGCCGGCCTATGAAGCACTGGAAGGCAAATGGCTTACCGAACGCCCCTATGCGGTGATACACCGGTTGGCTGTCGATCAGGGAAAGGCAATAAAAGGATTGGGTACCTGGATGATGCAGGCCGTGGAGGAGATATGCCGGAAGCAGGGCATTTTTAGCATTAAAGTAGACACCAACTTTGATAACACAGGCATGCTTCGTGTATTTGAAAAACTGGGATACACGTATTGCGGCGAAGTCTATTTCCGCGGGGCCGCCCGGCGGGCCTATGAAAAAAGACTGGATATCTGACAGCAGTAAAAAGCACAGCATACACGATTGTGAACCCGGACCGCAACTTTTTTTAGCAAAGTACCGGCAGCACCGTGTTTCAGCACTGTTGTGGCTGTGATATCCTGTTTCAGATTTTTCCCGATCCCGAAACTTCTTTTCCCGATTCTGAAAATAGATACCGGAAGAATGGATCATCTTTGCATCATTGTTAGTGGATAAATAGTTGTCTCCTATGGCACCCGTCCCGGGCAATGCATAAAAGCATGTACGGACGATCTTCTCATAATAAGCAATCGAACAGCCGTGCGGATTTTTATCCGTGCGGTTTTTTATGCTTTTTGTACAAGCAGGACCTGGCGGCTGTCAAAGAACCGGCAGTATTGTGTTTCAGTGTTGCTGCGGCCGTCCTGTTCAAACTTTTCCCGATCTCGAAATTTCTTTTCCCGAATGCGAAAAGCGTTCCGTAGTGGGTGATCGATCTTTGCATCCTCATTCCTATAACGTGACGAATACTTTGATGAAATATTGGCTGACCCTGTGTTTACTGCCAGCTGCTTATCAGGCACAGGCTCAAAAAGTAACAACAGATACCATTGCACAGGCTATGGAAGAAGTGGTGGTGATCACGGGCCAGTATCAGCCCCAATCCCTCAGAAAGTCGGTCTACGATGTAAGAGTGATCACTGCGGCACAGATACAGGCGCGGGGTGCCGTTAACATTATGCAGGTGCTGAATACCCAGCTGGGTATGCGGCTCAGCAATGACAATACACTGGGCGTAACCGACATACAGCTGATGGGAATGAGCGGCCGTTCTATAAAAATCCTGCTGGACGGGGTTCCGGTAATGGACCGGAACGATACGCGTGAAAGCCTTTCCCAGATTGATGTACAGACGATTGACCGGATAGAGATCGTGGAAGGGCCCATGTCGGTGACCTATGGCTCGGATGCGCTTGCGGGGGTGATCAATATCATCACCAAAAATCCGGATGCTGTAAAATACAGTATTCAGGCAAGGATACAGGAAGAAACAGCAGGGAACGAATATTATCCCTTTAGTTACAAAGGTCTGCACCAGCAATCCATCAATGGATCTTATAAATTTAAAATACCGCTGTCAGTCAGCGCGGGGCTCAGCCATATTCTTTTTAACGGGTTTGGAGGAGATGATTACGGAAGAGAAAAAGCCTGGCTCCCCAAAGAACAATACCTGGGCAATATCCGCGTGGGATATCACACTCCCAAAAATGATATTTACTACCGGCTGGATGTACTGGATGAAACGATCACAAAAAAAGGCGCACTGAACCTGGATGTGCGCAGGGCCTTTGATCAGTTGTATAAAACCAACCGGTACCTGCACCAGTTACAGGATCAATGGAAACTGAGCGACCGTTTCAACCTGACCTCTTTTCTTTCTTATACCGACTACCAGCGGCGTACCAAAAGTACCAGTCATAATTTTGAAACGGGGGACGAGGTACTGACCTCCGGCGCAGGAGAACAGGATCTGGCAAAGTTCAATACCCTGTTCTTCAGAACACAGGGCGTTTATACCATCAATGAAAAATTTTCATTGCAGCCGGGGATGGAGATCAACCGGGATAATGCTTCGGGCAATCGCATTAAGGGAGATCCGGTGATCACAGATTATGCGCTTTTTGCATCGGTGGAATACAAGCCCTCCAGCCGGATCAATATCCGGCCGGGCTTCCGGGTAATTAAAAATTCGATTTATGATGCACCTCCGGTAGTTCCTGCAATAAACATAAAACTGGGCATTTCGAAAGCCTCCGATTTCCGTTTGTCTTACGCACATGGTTACCGGGCCCCGGCATTGCGCGAGCTGTATTTTGATTTTGTAGATGCCAACCACACTATTTATGGCAACCCGGATCTTAAGGCTGAAACATCACGTAGCCTGAACGTCTCCTGGAATGTATTTCGGAACCGGGCTGACCTGAAGACCTCCTTTTCGGTCAATGCCTTTTATAATGTATTTGATGATCTGATCGATTATGCCACCGCTCCTGATGATAACACGGCAACCCTTCTTTTTAACGTAAGTAAATTCAAAACGGCCGGTATGATGTTGCAACAGAACCTGGTGCTCCGGCAACTGCAGCTGGACTGGGGTGTGAGCTATATCGGCCGGTACAACCGGTTTAAAGAAGAGGATAAGGAGCTGCCCGAACTGAACTGGTCGCCGGAAGTGAACGCGAATATTTATTACAATTTTGTCGGGCCCTCCCTGCAGCTGGCGCTTGCATACAAATTTACCGGCGCCCGGAAACAATACCAGTTAAAAAATGCCACAGATATCAGTCAGGGAGTACAGCTGGCAAAAACGGAGGCATTCCATTGGGCAGATGTCACCCTTACCAAAAAGTTATGGAGCCTGCTTTCCATACAGGCAGGGGTAAAGAATATTTTTAATATCAGCAATATAAACAGTACGATCGGCGGTGATGGCGCCCATAGCAGCAGCGGGCCGGTACCGGTCAGCTATGGCAGATCATACTTTATAGGGTTGGGCTTTAGTTTCAATAAACAATAAAAACACAACATGAACCGTAAAACAATTTTACCAAGGGCAATGGCAGTTGCGTTCATTGCTACCGCTTTTGTGGCGTGCAAAAAGGATAAAGACCCGTTAATCATCATACCCCCTTCATCGGGCAGTACCCTGCAACTGGACGGGGGTACAGGTGAAGCCGCCGCGGTGAATTCCGTTTTTGTAGATTTTAGCACTGATAAACAGAAAACGGCGATAAGAGACAGCTGGGATCTTGGCTTTTACAGCGGGAACGAATTTAAAGTGATACTGAACAATACCAATGGCGTATCTGCTGTAGCGATTAACAAAACAGATATCAACGCTGTAACCGAAGCCGATGTTGACCTGGATACCCTGAAACTGGGACAGGGCAATGGCTCCTTTGCTGTTATTGACGATCCAAGGGAATCAAGTATCCTGACTAAAACCGTGATCGCAGAAGTGGCGGCAACGGATGACAACAACAAAGTATATGTGGTAAACAGAAAGGGCGGCACCAACGGTTCTATATTGCCGGCAGATCAGATTTTTAAGATCAGGGTGCTGAGAAAAGGAACGGGGTATACATTGCAATATGCCTCTTTAAATGCTACTACGTTCAGGACACTGGAGATCGCAAAAAATGCGGATTTTAATTTTCAGTTCGCCTCATTGCTGTCAGGCGCCCTGGTGAATGTGGAACCGGAAAAAGCAGGCTGGGACATCGTTTGGGGTTGGAGTGTATACCAGTTCGGGACGATCCCTTACAGCTTTTCGGACCTTGTTTTTATCAATAACCTGGCCGGTGTAACAGCTTTTGAAAGGGTGTATGCTTCAGCCGATGTTGCAGCGGCCGCCTATTCCCAATTTAATAAGGATAGCGTTGCCAAATACAGTTTTCAGAACAGGAGAGACATTATCGGCAGCAACTGGCGGGTTACTTCCTCACTCGGCGGATCAAGCGAACCGGTAGGTGTAAGAAAGAACCGGTTTTATATTGTTAAAGATGGCAGCGGCAATACGTACAAACTGAAGTTCCTGAGTTTTGCTCCCCAGGATGGCGGCACCCGCGGCAAACCCCAGATCGAGTATGCATTAATCAATTAGAATATAAATCCACAAACACATGAAGAAAATTGTTTTAATACTGAGTGCTGCTGTTACAACGGCAACAGCGATGGCACAAACAGGAAAAGAAAATGTAGACAAGCTCTGCGGCTGTTTTGAAGTAAGTTTTAAATATGCAGAAACCTTTGCCCCGGGAAAGGACTATAAGTTCCACGAACGGGAACAGATCATTGGGGTTACAGAGCTGGCACTGCCGCTTATAAACACAGACCGGAAAGTGGTCATCCAGCACCTGCTGGTAATGGGCAATGGCACCATCGTAAAACACTGGCGCGAGGACTGGACTTATGAGAACCCCGTACAATGGGTATACAAAGGAGATAAGGTCTGGGAAAAAGCCTCCCTGCCTGCGGCCGAAGTAAAAGGCAGGTGGTCCCAGTCTGTGTGGGAAGTAACCGATGCACCCCGCTACCAGGGCAGTGCTCCCTGGCAGGTGGTAAATGGCCGCACTATCTGGGAAAGTACCGCCGACGCACCGCTGCCAAGAAGGGAATATACGCAGCGTTCGGATTATAATATCCTGAACCGTACCAACAGGCTGATGATTACGGAAAAAGGGTATGATCATGTACAGGAAAATAAAAAGATCATCCGGGCCAGCGGCACCGATAAATTACTGGTGGAAGAGCGGGGATTGAATGGGTATGAAAAACTGGATAAGGAAGACTGTGCCGCCGGTGAAAAATACTGGGAGGAGCACAAGGGCTTTTGGCTGGCGCTGGAAGAGGAATGGGCAAAGATCCTGGACAGTCGCAACAGGATAAAGCTGACGGAAAAGACCGGGGACAGCGATCTGATGGCAAGGCTGTTTGAAATGGCAGATGAATGGAAGGAGAAAAAGCTTACTGCTGCCGATGTAAATAGTAAGATAAAAACAGTGCTGGAAAAGCACGTCCAATAGTTTCTTCATGTATCGCTGAGCCGCTCCGTATTTGTACGGGCGGCTTTTTTTGTGCGGAAACCCGGCTGCGTTTTTGACCTGCATTGGGTGGAATAAAAAGGGTTGGTATGACGGGGCGGTGCCTTTATGGGCCGTGCCTATGGCACTTTTGTGCTCTGTAGTATGTTCCGTTTTCCGGAATAAATTCCGGAGGTATAAAAATGCGCCAGGCCTATGGCCTTTGCGAAAAAGAGTATGAGGTTGTTGTCCGCATTGGGTGGAATAAAAAGGGCGGGTGTGACAGATGGATGTTTTTATGGGCCGTGCCTATGGCACTTTTGTGCTCTGTAGTATGTTCCGTTTTCCGGAATAAATTCCGGAGGTATAAAAATGCGCCAGGCCTATGGCCTTTGCGAAAAAGAGTATGAGGTTGTTGTCCGCATTGGGTGGAATAAAAAGGGCGGGTGTGATAGATGGATGTTTTTATGGGCCGTGCCTACGGCACTTTTGTGCTCCGCGGCAAGGTCCGTCTTCCGGAATAAATTCCGGAGGAATAAAAATGAACCAGGCCTACGGCCTTTGCAAAAAATGGTATGAGGTTGTTGTTTATATTGGCGGGATAAGGAGGGCTGGTGTGGCAGATGGATGTTTTTATGGGCTGTGGCTGCGGCACTTCTGTGCTCCGCAGCAAGTTTCGGTTTCCGGAATAAATTCCGGAGGTGTAAAAATGAACCAGGCCTACGGCCTTTGCAAAAAAGGGTATGAGGTTTCTGTTTTAATACAACGGCACATGTTCCACCAGCAGGCCAATATGCACCAACTGACACGCAGGCCCGCTCTGACTATAAGAAGCAAGAGGCAGCGCCTCGCTTAGTCTTCCAACAACAAACTTCAGTTTGTTGATCAGCACCACCAATAAAACAAGAGAGCCGTAGGCTCGGCTCATTCCGGGTTGCAGAGCAGGCCCTCTGGCTGCCCGGGTGTCACAAAGCCAAAGACAGCCGGGAACTTCCGGCATTCAGTGCCCGGCAGGCAGGCGCAATCGATTGATAAGTGATTCTTCAGGCGGGAATCTGCCATCCGGCCCGCCACCCTATTAAAAGAGCACCTTTTTGGCCCTTTCCGGGCGCATTAACCCTGTATCACCCCGGTTTTTAGCTGTTCCATCCCATTAATATTTCTTACCTTTGCACTCATTTTTTGGTAAAATATGAGCGTGAAATACAGAGAATATACGGGTTTGAACCTGCCCTCCATAGAGCAGGAGATACTGGCAAAGTGGAAGGAACAACAGGCTTTTGAAAAAAGTGTATCCCTGCGCGACGGAGCGGAATCTTTTGTTTTTTATGAAGGCCCGCCCAGTGCCAATGGTATGCCAGGTATTCACCACGTGATTTCACGTACCCTTAAAGACCTGGTTTGCAGGTACAAGACCATGCAGGGTTTTCAGGTAAAACGCAAGGGCGGCTGGGACACTCATGGTTTGCCCGTAGAACTGGGAGTTGAAAAAGAGCTGGGCATTACCAAGGAAGACATCGGCAAAAAGATCTCTGTAGAAGAATACAACCAGAAATGCCGGGAAGCGGTACTGCGGTTTAAAGACAAGTGGGATGACCTGACCCGAAAGATGGGCTACTGGGTGGATCTGAATGATCCGTACATCACGTTTAAAAATGAATATATTGAAACCCTCTGGTACTTATTGAAGCAGCTGTTTAACAAAGGGTTGCTGTATAAAAGTGTAAGTATTCAGCCTTATTCACCCGCTGCAGGAACGGGGCTCAGTTCGCACGAGCTGAACCAACCCGGAACCTACAAGGATGTAAAGGACACCAGTGCCACGGTATTGTTTAAAACAGTGCGTAATGAAAAAAGCGAATTCCTGTTTAAGCTGTCAGCCGGCAGCGCTCAGCCAGCGGAACTTTTCTTCATGGCCTGGACGACCACACCCTGGACCCTGCCTTCCAACCTGGGACTTACCGTAGGCAGTCATATCGATTATGTTTTAATAAGCACTTTCAATCCCTATACCCATATCCCGGTAAATGTGGTGATTGCTAAAGCGTTGATAAGCAAATATTTCAAGGCGGAAGGAGAGAACGGGGACTTTGATGCATACACCGCAGAAACCAAGCTGCTGCCCTGGAAGGTCCTTGGGGAATTCAAAGGTAACCAGCTGGAGGGCGTCGAATATGAGCAGCTCCTGCCTTTTGAATCCAATTCTCCGGAGCGGATACAGGAGATCACACCAGGTGCTACCCCCTTCCGGGTAATGACCGGCGATTTTGTTACCACTGAAGATGGTACGGGTATCGTACATACCGCCCCGGCCTTTGGTGCGGATGACTATAAAGTAGGAAAGAAGAACAATATCGGTATCCTTACGCTGGTAGACCGCGAAGGAAAATTTATTGACGGTACCGGCGAGTTCAGCGGACGCTATGTAAAAGATTATAAGGATGAGAAGGATTACGTGGATGTAAATGTGGACATCAGCGTAAGACTGAAAAAGGAGAACCGCGCTTTTAAGGTAGAAAAATATGAACACAACTACCCTCATTGCTGGCGTACGGATAAGCCGGTTCTGTATTATCCGCTGGATGCCTGGTTCATCAAAACCACGGCGCTGCGCGACCGTATGGTGGAACTGAACAGGACCGTACACTGGAAACCCAAATCGACCGGCGACGGACGTTTTGGCAACTGGCTGGAGAATATGGTGGACTGGAACCTGAGCCGCAGCCGTTTCTGGGGCACGCCGTTGCCGATATGGACCACAGCGGATGGCAGCGAAATGAAATGCATCGGCTCTGTTGAAGAGCTGAACAGCGAGATCCGGAAGGCCAATGAAGTGCTGGGAGGTGAAGTGAATAAAAACTACCTGCACGATGGTATCCTGGACCTGCATAAACCCTATGTGGATGAAGTGGTGCTGGTAAGTGCCTCAGGAGCACCGATGCACCGGGAGCCGGACCTGATAGATGTATGGTTCGACAGCGGCGCCATGCCTTATGCGCAGTGGGGGCTGAATTATGAAAAATTAAAAGCAGGTGATCCCCGGCCGTTCAACCAGCCCTTTGATACCAATTTTCCCGCCAGCTTTATCTGCGAAGGTGTGGATCAGACCCGCGGATGGTTTTATACCCTGCACGCGATAGCCGCACTGCTGTTTGACAGTGTGGCGTTCAAGACGGTGGTCAGCAACGGTCTGGTGCTGGATAAGAACGGGAATAAAATGAGTAAACGCCTGGGTAATGTGGTAGATCCCTTTGCAACCATCGAAACCTTTGGGGCAGATGCAACACGCTGGTATTTAATCACAAATGCCTCCCCGTGGGATAATTTGAAGTTTGATATCGATGGCATCAAAGAGGTGCAACGCAAATTCTTTGGTACCTTATATAATACCTACCAGTTCTTTGCACTGTATGCCAATGTGGATGGCTTTACCTATGATGAAGCAAAGATCCCGGTGCAGGAGCGCCCGGAAATTGACCAATGGATCATTTCCTCTTTAAATACACTGGTGAAGGAAGTTACGGCTGCTATGGATGATTATGAGCCCACACAGGCCGGCCGGCTGATCGAAGACTTTGTGGATGAGCATTTAAGTAACTGGTATGTAAGGCTTTGCCGCCGTCGTTTCTGGAAAGGGGAATATGAAACGGACAAAATAGCTGCCTATCAGACCCTGTTTGAATGCCTGGAAACAGTGGTACGGCTGATGGCGCCGGTAGCCCCCTTCTTCAGTGATGCGGTTTTCCGTAACCTGAACGAAGTTGCACACCGCTATGAGCTGGAATCGGTGCACCATGCCCTGTTTCCAAAAGCAGATGAGGCGCTTATCGACACAAAACTGGAAGAACGGATGCAGCTGGCACAGGATACTTCCTCCCTGATCCTCTCCCTTCGTAAAAAAGTGAACATTAAAGTCCGTCAACCGTTACATAAAGTATTGATCCCCGTTCTGAACCCGGAAATGAAGGAACAGCTGGAAAAAGTGGAGGAGCTGATCAAATCCGAAGTGAATGTTAAGGAAGTGGAGTACCTTGTTGATACAGAAGGGTTTATTAAAAAGAGGATCAAACCGAACTTTGTTGCCCTTGGCAAAAAACTGGGGCCAAAAATGAAGGCGGTCTCCGGAGCCCTGGCAGCCTTTACCCAGGAAGATATCAGCAACCTGGAACGGAACGGACTGGTAGAACTGGATATTAACGGGGAGCAAACCTCCATACTTCTTAACGAAGTGGATATCAGCAGCGAAGACATTCCCGGGTGGACGGTGGCCAATAAAGGCGCGCTAACCGTGGCCCTGGATATCACCATAACCGATGACCTGAAACAGGAAGGAGATGCCCGTGAATTTGTAAACAGGATCCAGAAAATTAGGAAGGACAGCAATTTTGATGTAACTGACAGGATCACTGTACAAATTGACACAAATCCTACATTAAAAAATTCGTTAACCACGTATAAAGACTATATTTGCGCAGAAATTTTGGCAGATGAACTGGAATTTCGTCCAATTTCAGCAGCTGGAGTCGAAATTGAAGTGAACGAACATAAGTTATATACGATTGTAACAAAAAAAGGGTAACACAATGGCTACAAAGAAGAAAACCGCAGCAAAACCTGCCCCCGCCCGCAATGGTTCGGGTGGACGCTCAACCGGCGGCAAAGCTGTTGCTGCAAAAGCTCCTGCAAAGACTGCTGGCGGAAAAACGGCAAAGGCCCCGGTAAAAGCTGCCGGTAAGGCCAGCGGCAAAGCCAGCAAACCAGCAGCAAAAACGCCGGCAAAAGCCGCTTCTAAATCTGCAACCAGCAGCAAAACAGCATCTAAATCAACTGCCGCACGTACTACGGCTCCAAAACCGGCAGCCGCCAAAAAGGCAAAAACGCCGGTAAAAGCTGTAAGCGCAACCAATGGAAAGACGTCGAAAGTTGCAGCAAAGACCCCGGTAAAGGCAGTGTCCAAACCGGCCGGTAAAGCAACTCCGGCACCCGCGAACGAGAAAAAAGCAGCGGTAAAGAAAACTGCAGTTAAAGAATTGGTACCAGTAATAGAAAAAAGCGTGGCAAAAAAAGAAACAAAAGAAGATAAAAAAGCAGCGAAAGCTCCTAAAAAGGTAGTAGTTCCCAAACTGTCTACAAAAAGTGCGGTAAAATATCAACCCGATTTCACCAAAAGCGTGCTGGATACACCCGCAATACAAAAAGCAGCTTCAGTGATCCGTTATTCCGACAATGACCTGACAGAATTCAAGGAGATCATTTTGAGGAAACTCGATGCGGCAAAAAAAGAACTGGCCTATCTGCAGGGCCTGATCACCCGCAGGGATGAGGGTGGTGATATGGATGAAGGCCGTTACATGACCATGGAAGATGGCAGTGTGAGCATGGAACGCGAACAGCTGAGCCAGCTGGCAAGCCGTCAGATCACCTTTATCGACCACCTGGAAAAAGCGTTGATGCGTGTGGAAAATAAAACCTATGGCATCTGCCGTGTAACCGGTCACCTGATCGATAAAGCCCGGCTGCGTGCTGTGCCGCATGCTACATTAAGCATCGAAGCAAAATCCATGATGAACCGCTAAGGACAGCTGTTATAAAATAAAAAAAGGCAAACCTTGACCGGGGTTTGCCTTTTAATTTTTAAGGAGAACACCGGAATCGCCGGGTGCTTTTCTTACCTTTAGGGCCGGACAACATATAAAAAAACAGGAGATGACAATACAATTTGGCTATGATAAAAAGCAGGTGATCCAGGCATTACGGTATCATTTTATATCCAAAAAAGAGATCAGGATCATGATCATCCTGGTAAATGTATTTGCCCTGCTCTCCCTTGTATTGTATGCGCTGCATAAGATCACTCCTGTAGCGTTCCTGATCAACTCCTTTTTGTGGCTGGTTTTAATGATCAGCCTCTGGTTCATCCTTCCGGGTGTTGTATACCGGCGGGCAGAAACCTTCAAACATCACTTTACCATGTATTTCAGTGATGTGGATTTTACACTGGAGCATACCAGGGGAAAAAAGAGCTGGCCGTATACCATCCTGCATTCCTACCGGGAAAGCCCCCATTTTTTTCATTTGTATTTTGACGAACGCTCCTTCCTGCTGGTGCCCAAATCGGCCTTTGCCGACAGTGACGAAGTATCAAAATTCAGAAACCTGCTGATGGACAAGATCCGGAGGTAACCCTCAGATGTACTTTTTCATTACAATGTGCGGGATCGTGAGATTGGTGAATTCATTGCTGGACTCCTGGTAGCCCATTTTTTCATAAAAGCCTGCTGAATTTTTGCGCGCATGCATGGAAATTTCCCGGTATCCCATATCCCGGGCAATATTTTCGGCAAACTGCATCAGAGCGCGGCCGATGCCCTTTCCCTGAAGATCAAAGATCACGGCCATCTGCCGGAGTAGCACCACCTGGCCCGGCTGTCTTACCAGCATACAGCACCCCAGCATTTTTTCATCCTCAAAGGCTCCGATCAGGATATGGTTCTTATCGGAATTAATATCTTCCTCAGTCAGCAATAATCCCAGTGGTTTTCGTAAAATTTCATTACGAAGGTCTACCATTTGCTGGTACTCTTTTGAACCATGATCTATAATTTTTAATGCCATAAATCGGTTTACTTTTAAGTAAAAATCATAGGTGGCTAAAAGCTGGGTTTTATATTGTAAATTAAGGATTTTTGGGTGTTCCGGGCCAATTTTAGTTTTTTTTTTCTTTCCGATGCATTTTTGGTCAAAAACTCTATTTTTGCACCAATAACTAAATTAATAAGATATGTCAGACATTGCATCAAGAGTTAAAAAAATCATCGTTGACAAACTGGGCGTTGACGAAGCAGAAGTAACGAATGAAGCTTCTTTTACAAATGATCTGGGTGCCGATTCGTTGGATACGGTAGAACTGATCATGGAATTTGAAAAAGAATTCAATATTTCTATTCCAGATGAGCAAGCCGAAACAATTACTACTGTTGGTCAGGCTGTATCTTATTTGGAAGAGCACGCCAAGTAGTTTATTGGCTCGCCAACTTGGCTTTGGTAAAGTAAAAACAACAAATACACCGCCTTTGACTGTGGTCTTCCATATACAAAGGCGGTTTTATCATAAAATAATAAGGACAACCAATTTATGGAATTAAAAAGGATCGTTGTAACTGGAATGGGTGCATTAACACCGTTGGGCAATACGGTTGACGAATATTGGAACGGGTTGATTAATGGAGTTTCAGGTGCAGCACCGATTACCTTATTTGATGCCAGTAAATTCAGAACACGATTTGCCTGCGAAGTAAAGAATTTTGATCCGACGCTGTTTCTTGACAAAAAAGAAGCGCGTAAAGTAGACCGGTTTACCCAGTTTGCATTGGTAGCCAGCGATCAGGCTGTTGCCGATGCCGGTCTGACCAAAGAAAATATCAACCCGGACCGCATAGGAGTGGTACTGGGCAGTGGTATCGGGGGGCTGATCACCTTCCAGAACGAAGTAATGGATTTCGCAAAGGGTGACGGAACGCCCCGGTTCAACCCCTTCTTTATCCCGAAAATGATCCTTGATATTGCTGCCGGCCAGATCAGTATGCGGCATAATTTCCGCGGCCCCAACTATGCCGTGGTAAGCGCCTGTGCCAGCAGTACAAATGCAATGATCGATGCCATGAACCTCATCCGCCTGGGAAAGGCGGATATTATTGTTACCGGGGGAAGCGAAGCTGTTATCAGCGAAGCAGGCGTTGGCGGTTTCAATTCCATGAAAGCAATGAGCGAGCGCAATGACGACCCCGCTACTGCCAGCCGCCCTTATGATAAAGACCGTGATGGCTTTGTAATGGGTGAAGGCGCAGGCGTACTGATTTTTGAAGAGCTGGAACACGCAAAAAAACGCGGAGCCAGGATCTATTGCGAAGTGATCGGCGGCGGCGCTACTGCCGACGCGCATCATATAACAGCCCCGCACCCGGATGGACTGGGTGCAAAAAATGTAATGATCGAGGCCTTAAAAGATGCCGGCATCCAGGCTTCAGAAGTAGACTATATCAATACACACGGCACCTCTACCCCCCTGGGGGATACTGCTGAAACGAAAGCGATCCTTGAGGTATTCGGATCACATGCGTATGAACTGAATATCAGTTCTACAAAAAGCATGACGGGACATTGCCTGGGTGCTGCCGGTGTAATTGAAGCCATTGCCTGTATCAAAAGCGTGGTGCACAATATCGTGCCTCCCACTATAAACCATTTTACAGACGATCCCGAACTGGACCCAAAATTGAATTTTACTTTTAACAAGGCCCAGGAGCGTCCTGTAGCGATTGCGCTGAGCAACACGTTTGGGTTCGGAGGGCATAACGCCTGTGTAATAGTAAAAAAATATTCATAGTCATCTGTGAATTTTATAAGAGAGATTTTTAGGGAGAAAAATGATGCTGCTTTAAAAAAGCAGTTACGGAACATATTGGGATTCGCTCCCGATAATATCTCTTTATACAAAACGGCGCTTACGCATCGCTCCCTTCGTGAGAATGTAGATGAGAACAATGAGCGGCTGGAATACCTGGGGGATGCTGTGCTAAGCGCCCTGGTGGCCGACTACCTTTTTAAACGATACCCCTATCAGGGAGAAGGGTTCCTGACCGAAATGCGGAGCAAGATGGTGAACCGGCAACAGCTTAATGAAGTGGCATTGAAGATGAACCTGAAAAAGATCGCCAACTTTAATAAACAGGATCATACATTAAGGGGCAGCCATATTTTCGGAAATACGCTGGAAGCGCTGGTAGGCGCTATTTACCTTGATCTGGGTTACAAAAAAGCCAGCAAATGGGTATACAATTATATTATTGCCCCACATATGTTTATGGATGAGCTGGAATCCCGCGAGATCAATCACAAAAATAAACTTTACGGCTGGGCCAACCGGCAGGGCAAGGCACTCGAATTTGTTACAATTGAGGAAAAACTGGAAAATGGACGGCGGTTGTTTACAATTGGTGCAGTTGTTGATGGAGAAATAATAGCCCAGGGTAAGGCTTTTAATAAAAAAGATGCATCACAGATAGCAGCAAGTCTTGCTGTCGGTTCCCTGGGGATCAATAATAATGAGGAAGGCGTTTAAGAACGCACACCCGTAAAATCCATACATATGAAACACTTTTTTATTGTGGCTGTAGTATGCCTGGCTGCCGGATTTATTTCATGCGGCGGCCCCGGTGAGAAAAAATTTGCTGACGCCGGAGCGTATGACAGTGTAATTACAGCTCGTGTCGATCAGATGCAGCAAACATTGTTTGCCGTTCAAAAAGTTACCGGCGCAGATGATTCTGCTACAGCAGACCTGGGACGGTTCGTAAACCAGATCGACTCTGTTGCAAAAAGTCTGAAGGAATTGCCCGCCTACAAGGGCAATACCGGGTATCGCGATGCGGCGGTGCGCCTGGCAGACTTTTATAAAAAATCAGTCAGCGGGTCTTATGCCGAGATCGGAAGGATCTACAAAGAGGTAAAGGATTCCACACTGGCGGACAATAAGGTGAATGAACTGATCATAAAGCTTCAGGAAGAAGAGACCCTTGCAGATGATGCTTTTATTAAAGAACGGGAGGCATTTGCTGCAAAAAACAATATAAAGCTGGAAGAAGATCCGGCTAAATAAATCCTGTAACTTAGTAAGGCGCTGTCCGGAATAAACGGCAGTGCCTTTTTATATTTACAACAAATGCGCGGGCTACCGATATATCTGGATAATTGTGCCACCACGGCCTGCGACCCCCGGGTGATGGAAGCAATGCTGCCCTACTTTACACAACATTACGGCAATGCGTCCAGCAGGGGCCATGCTTTTGGCTGGAAGGCGCAGGCCGCTGTTGAAGAGGCCCAACAGCAGGTGGCGGCATTGATCGGTGCCGAACCCGGTGAGATCATTTTTACATCCGGCGCCACCGAAAGCTGTAACCTGGCATTGAGGGGCATCAGCACATTGTATGCAGGGAAGGGCAATCATATGATTACAGTAAAGACAGAACATAAGGCCGTACTGGATACCTGCCGCGTACTGGAGAAGGGTGGCATGGAAATAACCTACCTGGATGTAGGTACAGACGGGCAACCGGACCTCACAGCATTAAGGAATGCCATCCGCCCATCTACGATTCTCATTGCAGTGATGTGGGCCAATAATGAGACCGGTGTGATCATGCCCGTAAATGAGATCGGCGCCATTGCAAAAGAGCATGGAGTACTTTTCTTCTCCGATGCCACACAGGCGGCAGGAAAGATACCGGTAAATGTCCGCGATGCCGGAACGGGACTGCTGGCATTAAGCGCACATAAATTGTACGGCCCCAAAGGTGCCGGGGCCTTATACATCCGCCGGAAAGACCCGCGGGTAAAAGTTGCCGCGCAGATCACCGGCGGCGGCCAGCAGCATAATGTACGCAGCGGGTCATTGAATGTACCGGGCATTGTGGGCCTGGGCAGGGCCGCAGCCCTTTGTATGGACCAACTGCCTGAGGAACAGGAGCGGTTGCTGTCATTCAGGAATACGCTGGAACATGCATTACTACAGCTCCCCGGCACAACCGTAAACGGACAGGCATCCGCCCGCCTGCCACAGGTATCCAATATATCATTCAGTTATCTCAACAGCAGCCAGATATTATCCGTGCTGAATAAGCAGATCGCGGTATCCTCCGGATCTGCCTGCACCTCCGGATCACTGGATCCCTCCTATGTTTTAAAAGCGATGCAGCTGCCGGATGAGCTGGCAAAAGCCGCGATCCGGTTCAGTCCCGGCCGTTATACCACGGCAGAAGAAATCAATGACACGATCGGATTGGTGACCGGTACGATCTCCGAATTGCGAAAGAGCAGCCCGGCCTGGCAGCTACGGGACTGATTTTTTCAGTAACTTTAATAAAGGTACTTTATAATCATCCGGATGGTACGGTTGCTTCTACTCTGCATATGCTTTCAATGCTGCGTTTTTTCTGTAAAAGCCCAGGAGGAATTTATTGACCCTCCCAGCAAACCTCTTGTTACCATTCCATTCATACAATTTACCGGAGGGGTAATCGTATTCCGAGCGCTTCTGGATGATTTTAAGGACTCGCTTACATTTATCCTGGATACCGGAAGCGGGGGAATTTCGCTGGATTCCACAACGGTAAAAACGCTTGGGCTGGAGCCCGGTCCGCCGGAGCGTATCATCCGCGGGATCGGCGGTGTACGAAAGGTAGGGTTTTTAAAGAACCGGGTGCTGCAGGTGGGGGATTATAAGATCGACAGTCTTAATTTTCATGTTATCGATTACGAAGTGCTTACCTCTTTATATGGTCAGAAAATTGACGGGATCATCGGATACTCTGTTCTGAGCCGTTATATTCTAAAGATCAACTATGAAAAACAGGAGATCAGCTTTTGTACTCCCGGTATCATAAAGTATCCCAAAGGCGGCTACCTGATGCGGCCTTACATAAGAATGCTGCCGTATTCACGGGCAACGATCGATGATAACCGGAAGCGGGGTTTTAATTACCTTTTTGATCTGGGTGCCGGTCTTACGGTTTTATTTTCAGACGACTTTATGAATGACAGCAGTTTTTTAAAAACAAAACGCCGGAGGTTTTTAAAACAGGGAGAGGGACTGGGGGGAAGAGTGGATATGTATCTGACCGTAATGAAATCGCTGCGTGTAGGGCCGTATAAATTCAGGAATGTTCCGGTAAATATTTTTAGTGATGAGTACAATGTTACTTCTTATCCCTCGCTGGGCGGACTGATCGGGAACGAGATTTTCAGAAGGTTTAATGTGATCCTGAATTACGATAAACAACAGATCCACCTTACCCCCAACCGCTTTTTTTATACACCTTTTGACTATGCGTATTCCGGTATCGAGTTATACCTGGTCAATGGTGCGGCTGTTACCGGAAAGATCCCGCCCGGCTCACCTGCAGAAAAAGCGGGACTGCGGGAAGGCGATGAGATCCTTGCCATCAACAACAGGTTCGGATTGCAGCTGGATGATCTGAAGCAGGCGCTTCAATCTACATACGGCAAGGTAAAGATCATTTACAAACGCAACGGGGAATTGTCGTCTACGGTAATGAATGTTATTAATATCACCCGGAAATAATCTATATCTTGATCTTGATTAAGTAGCCGTTGCTGGTTTTTGTAAAGGTATAAGAGCGGTCCTTAACTGTTAAACCAGTGATCTCATACTGAAGACAGCAGCTTTTGCCACCGCTGATCCTGGAGGAGTAAGCGATCTCCAGCACAAGGCTGTTTTTGATCCTGAGAAAAAAACGGCTCCGGTCCGGCACAGGAAGGATCACCACATGTTGCAGCTGATCATCAGGAGATGCGATCGAAATATTGGAAGTGACCTGCTGGCCGGATGTATTCCGGATATCGATGTCGGGAACCGTTATTTTGTTGGAACTGATATAGTTGGCGCCTGTAGTTTTATCAGTAAGTTCAATAACAAAGCTGGTGGAAGCGCAGGATTGACCGGCACAGTCTCCCGTCAGGGCCTCCTGATAGGAGGGATTGTCCTCGCTTTTTGTGCATTGTACGAGCAATAAAAGAACCAGTAATAAACTAAATAAAGATCGCATAGCGGCTTTTTTATTAGAGACGGGGAAAATACAAAAAACGAAACAGCCGCGGTCAAATTTAGCAAAGGCGCCTTCACCCATTTTTATTTATGATATCTTTGATCAAGAATGAGCAATCCCAATTTAAATAAAGAAAAACAGGGCCTCAGTGCGTTGGATAATGATTTTGAGAATACCATTCGTCCGGGCCAGATAAAGGATTTTTCCGGCCAGCCGCAGCTGGTGGAAAACCTGATCATTTTTATCAGGGCGGCAAAAATGAGAGGAGAGGCACTGGATCATATTCTTTTTCACGGACCTCCGGGTCTTGGAAAAACCACCTTGTCGCGGATCGTTGCCAATGAGCTGGGTGTGAATATAAAAGAGACCAGCGGACCGGTGATCGAAAAGCCGGGCGACCTGGCGGGGTTGCTGACATCACTGGAGCCCAATGATGTATTGTTTATTGATGAGATCCACCGGCTGAGTACGGTGGTGGAAGAATACCTCTATGCTGCCATGGAAGATTACCGGCTGGATATTCTGCTGGACAGCGGTCCCAATGCCCGGAGCATACAACTTTCGTTGAATCCTTTTACCCTGGTTGGCGCTACCACCCGAAGCGGGCTGCTCACCGCTCCGTTGTTATCGCGGTTTGCAATAAAGGCCCGGCTGGAATATTATAATGCCGTTACGCTTCAGAAAATTTTGCTGCGCTCTGCCCAGATACTGGGTGTGGAAATTTCAAAGGAGGCCGCGGCTGAAATAGCCGGCCGGAGCCGTGCTACCCCCCGGATCGCCAACGGCCTGTTGAGAAGGGTAAGGGATTTTGCACAGGTGCTCAACGACGGGATTATTGATATCGGCATCACCCGGCATGCATTAAAGGCGCTGAATGTGGATGAATACGGACTGGATGAAATGGATAACCGGATCCTGCTGGCCATTATTGAAAAATTCAAGGGAGGACCTGTAGGCATTACCACGATTGCCACTGCCGTAGGTGAAGAGCCCGGTACCATTGAAGAAGTGTATGAACCTTTTTTAATACAGGAAGGCTTTCTGCAACGGACGCCCCGGGGGCGCGAGGTAACGCATAAAGCATATGAGCACCTGGGAAAGAAGCCGGGAAGCCGCGGTGCGGTGAACCTGGAGCTGGGGCTCTAGCTTGCTGCAGCGCCTAATGGTTCTCAATTTCTTAGTGGTTCATAAAAGTAATTTTACCAGAAGATCCGAGTTAAGTGCTTAATGGGGTATCAATAATTTCCTCAGGCAAAAAGAAACCCGCCCTGAAAAAAACAGAGCGGGTACCTCATTGATATCCGGCAAAAAAATTAATCCTGCACTACCAGGCGGAATCCGTTTCCGTGGATGTTCACGATCTCAATTTTTTCATCATCTTTCAGGTACTTGCGCAGCTTGGCAATATACACATCCATACTTCTGCCATTAAAATATGTATCACTGCCCCAGATCTTCTTTAACGCCTGCTCACGGGGCAGCAGGTCATTCAGATGTTCCGCCAGCATTTTCAGCAATTCGTTCTCCTTGGGGGAAAGCGTTTGCGTATTTTCATTATGAATGAGCTGACGCAGCTTGGGATTGAAATGATAACTGGACAGCTGGTATTCCTTATTCTCCGTTTCTTTATTCAGCTCTTCGTTTCTTTTAAGGATGGCCTTGATCTTTAAAAGCAACACTTCACTGTCAAAAGGTTTGGTGATATAATCATCTGCGCCCAGTTTATAACCCTGTATGATATCTTCCTTCATGGTTTTGGCACTCAGGAAAAACAGGGGAATATCCGGGTCTACATTGCGTACTTCTTCAGCAAGTGTAAACCCATCCATGTGCGGCATCATTACATCCAGCAGGCAAAGATCAAATTTTTCACGCTGAAAAGCAGCCAGGCCCAACCGGCCATCACGTTCCAGGGTCACATCATAATCATTCAGTTCCAGATAATTTTTCAGCACATTGCCTAGGTTCGGATCGTCTTCGCACAATAATATTCTGGGTTTTTTTGTTTCCATGTTGCTGTGTTTAAGTTATTAGATGGCAAATAAAGTTAATGCTTTTTAATACACTAACAAATGGAAACGAATATTTTGTTAAAAGTCCGCCGGTATCCGGGAAAACAAAATTATTTCTTAAAGATGCGGAAAGTACCGTTGCCGCTGGTATTGGCACCCGAACCCCAGGTGCCGTCCATGGCGGAAAAACCGGCATCAACAGAGGCTGTTGTTGAATAGGAAGTACTGGGCGGATAAGTATACGTGGTTTTTACCGTAGCACCGGTAACAATGTAGGTGCCCTCTGCTTTGCCTGCAGCGGTGGTGTCGCTGTTGTCTGCATAAACCCGTACGGTACCGTTGGATCGGAACAGGAAAAAGTAAGGAAGACCGGGTACGGTATTACCGTTACCATATTTTCCCTCCCAGAAACCCACAACACTGGGCGGAGGCGTTTCGTCCTTATCTTTTTTGCAGGCGGGCGCAAGGAATAATAACAGGATCATACCTGTAAATAACAGTTGCTTCATAATAAGTGATTTGGCGTTGTTAATAAAATATGTTCTGGTAAGGCCTGTCCGGGGTTGTCCCGGGACGGGGCCTGCGTCCTCTTTGATATTGTCCAGGGGGCTTGAACTGATTGCCGCGGGCTAAACAGCCGCAGGCTTTTTACGCAGTGCACTTATCCGGCAAACAGGTATTGCCACGAGCTGTGCTTTTACTTTGGTAAACCCATACTTCGTTCCAGTTGATCACATCTTTTTCTTTGTTCATAAAAACCCCGGCCAGTGTCTGCTCCAGCAGGCATTCAAGTCCGGGACCATTTTTCCGCATGTAGTTCTCAAAAAGAGCGGTGTCAAACGATCCGATATTGCCGATTGCAAAATGCGGGTTAAAGCCGTATGCAAACGGGACAATATTACCGGTTTCATCAATTACGATCGTGTCCATGACGTCTGCAAGGCGGTTCTTATTACTACAGGATCTTGCAAAACCGTTTACGATCTGGGGGAATGTTTCAAGATAATCCCGGTGCAGCAGGTCGGCCTGGATGATCATTTTGTTCTGATACTTGCTGCTCAGGTAACTGGCGAGGATAAAGGTGCGGTGCAGGTTAAGGTCGTCACCGGCAAAATGTGCCAGCTCCTGTTGGGCCCGCCCGTACATTTCCAGCGGATGCAGTTGCAGTAATTTGGCGCCGGCCTCAAAGGCAAATGAACCGAGCCATACAAGATCTTTCCAGCTTTCAGGGGTAACCGTATGAATGAACCCGAATGGTTTTTGCAGTTGTTGCAGCACGGCTACGCCGGACATCATTTTTTCAAAAGCACCTTCCTGCCCTCTGATGTAATCATGTAACGGAGGCTGCCCGTCGATACTCACAGCGACAAGGTCGAGATACTGGAGTATGTTTTTGTTCTTTTCCGATCGCAGCAGCATGCCGTTGGTGGCCATACTGTTTTTATAGCCCAGCTCTTTTGAATAGCGAAGCAGGGGCTCCAGGTCCCTGTACAGGAGCGGTTCTCCACCTGAAAGAGAAAGGTTGTTGAATCCCTGCCCATACGCATATTTCAGGAACCGCTTCAGTGCATCGAGGTCTATGGTGTCCTTCAAATGAGGTGAGGAGCTTGAATAGCAATGCCGGCAGCACAGGTTGCATCTCCGGGTGGGATGCAGCTGAATGGTTCGGAAGGAAGCGGCTTTGATGCTGCTCCCGTTGTTGGTACAGGTTTTCATCAATGTTCGATTTCAGCATTGAACCGGAACCCCTGGTGGGCAATGACGCCATAAGGGAATACCTCGAACCGGGAAAAGATGCTGCCGAGTGAATTGAATTTTTTCCAGAATTCAGGATCAATGATGCCATTGATAATATAACGGTCAATCCTGGGCTGACCTTTTACAAATACCTGGTCGATTAACAGTCCGTTCTTTTTAAGATTCACAATCTCCCGGGAAATGTTCCGGATTACGGTCTTGTCCAGGTTTTTAACCTCCAGTTTTTTAAGGAGGGCTGTTTCAAATTCTTTTGAATTTTCCATGAGATAATTTTTTGGGGGGATACTTACTCCTTTCGTTTTTCAGCGTACACGTCTTACTCTTTTATGGATTTTCAGAATGCTCCGTCAAGGTTTTTATAATGCCAGGTGATGGTTTTTTCCGGGTTTAAGGTTCTTTTCGGTTTTTCAAAGATAGAAGCACTATTTGCCCGAAACAATCGCCTAATATGGTTAGGATTACTTTATTTTACAGTATCTTTTCAGAAATAGTTATCAATCTGTATTTTTATAAAAACGATTTATGGCAGACGCAGCACAATTTCTTCAATCCGTAAAAGACGGGTATACTTTTAAAGGAGAAAGCTATAAAATAGGCCGGGCCATTTTTAACGGAGAAGTGGTACCGGACGCGGATGTGAACATCCCTTTTAAAACACTGAACCGTCATGGCCTGATCGCCGGTGCTACCGGAACAGGAAAAACAAAAACATTGCAGGTGCTGGCCGAAGGCTTCAGCGATGCCAGCATTCCTGTTTTGCTGATGGATATTAAAGGGGATCTGAGTGGTATTGGTGCGGCAGGTGTTGCCAATGACAAGATCACCGAACGTTGTCAGAAGCTGGCCATTGAATTTAAACCAGAAGCCTATCCCATCGAGTTTTTAACGCTGAGCCAGGAGAAAGGCACCCGCCTGAGGGCCACGGTAACGGAGTTTGGGCCGGTATTGTTTTCCAAAATCCTGGAGCTGAATGACACACAGGGCGGTTTTGTGGCCATGATCTTTAAATATTGCGACGATAATAAATTGCCGCTGCTGGACCTGAAGGATTTTATCAAGGTGTTGCAGTACGTAAGCGATGAAGGAAAAGCGGAATTGGAGAAGACCTATGGGAAGATTTCGACCACGTCTACCGGCACTATTTTAAGAAAGGTGATCGAATTGCAGCAGCAGGGTGCGGACCTGTTCTTTGGGGAACGGAGTTTTGATGTGGAAGACCTGATGCGTGTAAGTGATGACGGGCGTGGGATGATCTCTGTTGTGCGGGTCACAGATCTGCAGGACCGTCCCAAACTGTTTTCAACTTTTATGCTGCAGCTCCTGGCAGAGTTGTATGCCACCCTGCCCGAAGTAGGAGATCCGGATAAACCCAAGCTGGTATTGTTTATTGATGAGGCACACCTGATCTTTAACGAGGCCAGTTCCGCATTGCTCAACCAGCTGGAAACCATTGTAAAACTGATCCGCTCCAAAGGCGTTGGTGTATTTTTCTGTACGCAGAATCCCATGGATGTTCCGGCTTCCATACTGGCACAGCTGGGTCTGAAAGTTCAGCATGCCCTGAGGGCTTTTACTGCAGCGGATCGCAAAGTGATCAAGCAAACGGCGGAGAATTATCCACTGAGCACTTTTTATAAAACAGATGAGCTGTTGACGCAGGTGGGCATCGGGGAGGCCCTGGTTACGATGCTCAATGAAAAAGGTGTACCAACCCCGCTGGTACATTGTATGGTGCGGGCACCTCAAAGCCGGATGGATGTTTTAACAGATGCAGAGATCGACAGCATCACCGCAAAATCAAAGATTGCATCGCACTACAACGAAGTGATCGACAATGAAAGCGCCTATGAGATACTGACACAAAAGCTCAATGAGGCTGCCGAAAAAGGCGCAGCGGCGGCGGAAGAGAATACCACGAAACGTCGCGCGGCGGAAGAAAAAGGATTCTTTGATAACCCTATTGTTAAAAGCGTGGCACGTACCGCAGGCAATACCATCGTGCGCTCCCTGCTGGGGGCCATCGGCCTGGGTGGCAGGAAGAAGAAATTCTTTTAGCAGGTGCCTCTGCTGCTCGGCCAGAAGGGGATCGTATGCCGGAAAACCGGCTGGATTGCCGGCTATTTCACCGTAAACGTTGTTTGAGAAAAGACAGGTGTTCCCCCGCTGGAAATACCCTGCAGTACGACTTTGTAGGCGCCTTTAAAATCAGAGGTAAAACAATCCAGTTTCAGGGGTTCCTTAGCTTTCAGCTGGATATCCGGTTTCCACAGCAACGTAGTGCGGTTATCCGGTATTCTCAGATCACCTTTGTCTCCGCTGGCATATAATTCAAAAGCGGTTCAGAGACAAATTACTCAGCATAAGACGGAGACGTTGCTGCCCGTCTCCTGCACAACCGATTGAACAAAGCAGGCGAAAACACGCTTTTGTATGGCTTTTTTCAACACCTTTGCGGAGTGTTCCGGGTGCTTCCGGCACAGCTAAACTATTTTCAATATGAACGAGAATTTTGCAAAACGCATCGGAGCCGAGGTGGAGGAAATAAAAACTTCCGGTTTGTATAAAACCGAACGCATCATCGAAAGCGCACAGGGTGCGGAAATACAGGTGAATGGTAAGACGGTTATTAATTTCTGTGCAAACAATTACCTGGGGCTGTCATCGCACCCGGATGTGATCAAAGCCGCACATGAAACCATTGATGTCCGTGGCTACGGAATGAGCAGCGTGCGCTTTATCTGCGGAACGCAGGACATTCATAAGGAACTGGAGCAAAAGATATCCGCATTCCTGGGCACTGAGGACACCATTTTATACGCGGCTGCTTTTGATGCCAATGGCGGTGTTTTTGAACCGCTGTTCAGCGATCAGGACGCTATTATATCCGATGCGCTGAATCATGCAAGCATTATCGATGGAGTACGGCTTTGTAAAGCACAGCGCTACCGGTACGAACATAATAATATGGAAGACCTGGAAGTAAAGCTGAAAGAGGCTTCCGGCGCCCGCAGCCGTATCATTGTAACCGACGGTTCTTTCAGTATGGATGGTACCATTGCCCAGCTGGACAAGATCGTGGAGCTGGCAGAGAAATATGACGCCGTGATCATGATCGATGAATGCCATTCTTCCGGATTCCTGGGAAAGACCGGTCGCGGCACCCATGAGTACCGCGGTGTAATGGGAAAGATCGACATCATTACCGGAACGCTGGGGAAGGCGCTGGGCGGTGCTTCCGGCGGATTTACCTCCGGCAGGAAAGCGGTCATCGATATGCTGCGTCAGAAATCAAGACCCTATCTGTTCAGCAATACCCTGGCGCCCTCCATTGTGGGCGGATCCATCGCTGTGCTGGATATGCTTTCTTCTTCCACGCAACTGCGGGATAAGCTGGAATTCAACACAAAATATTTCCGCGAAAAAATGACCGCGGCCGGCTTTGATATCAAGCCAGGCGATCATCCCATTGTACCCATTATGCTGTATGACGCGGTTCTGGCGGCCGACTTCGCAGCAAAACTGCTGGAAGAAGGGATCTATGTGATCGGGTTCTTCTTTCCCGTGGTGCCCAAGGGGCAGGCGCGGATAAGAGTGCAGCTGAGTGCCGGTCATGAATCGGAACACCTGGATAAAGCGATCGCGGCCTTTACCAAAGTGGGGAAAGAACTGGGTGTACTGAAATAAGAAAATGTACCGCTGATAACAGAAGGTTCACAAAAGCTGCGCAAGGTTTTTGTGGACCTTTTTAAAAATAACGATGTGAAATATCTGCCTGTTTTGATCGTGCTGTTCTTCGCTCCGGCAGCGGCGGGGCAATCCGTAAAAATACCCGATCAGTATCCCTCGCCCATGCAGGAAACCGTGCGCAAACACGAACGGATCTCTTTTGATATGCAGCAGGGGATTGCTTATACCTTGGAGGGTATCCTGCCCCGGCCGGTATCTGTATACATCCCGGCACGGCTGAAAAAGACAACACAGGCAGATCTGCTGATCCATTTTCACGGAATGGATTATGTGGCGGCCTATGCTGCTGAAACATGTAAAACCAAACTTATTGCGGTATCGGTGAACCTGGGTTCCGGGTCCGGCGCCTATTCCCGGCCCTTCCAGAATGATACAGCGTTTAAAAAGCTGCTGACCGCTGTGTGGACCGCTGTGGATGTGCACTTGGGAAAAAAGATCCGGCGGAACCGGGTTATCTTAAGCGGTTTCAGCGCCGGGTATGGCGCCATCAGAAGCATCCTGTCTGACCCGGGAGGTGCGGAGCTTGTAGATGCCGTGCTATTGCTGGATGGTTTGCATACCAGCTATATCCCGGATAGAAAGGTACTGGCTGAAGGTGGCCGGATCGATACCACGGGCCTGGAGCCTTTTCTTGCGTTTGCCCGGCAGGCCATCCGTCCGGCTACCGGCAAACAAATGCTGTTCACCCATTCGGAGATCTTTCCCGGCACTTTTGTAAGCACAACGGAGGCTGCCGGCTACTTGCTGCAACAGCTAAAGCTAAAAGCGCTTCCCGTTTTAAAGCAGGGACCGGTGGGGATGCAGCAGATCAGCGAAGCCAGCCAGGGCCATTTTACGATACTGGGATTTGCCGGGAACTCGGCTCCGGATCATATAGATCATTTTCACGGGCTGCCTTTCTTTCTCAGCCGGCTGCTTTAGCTGGGGCTTCTTTAACCATTGATACAAATGACCGCTGTCCCTTTAGAAAAAATCAGTAGGTTTGAATGGCTTATTTGTCCCGATAAAAAATTGTCATGAATAAATTTATTTTTTGCTGCCTGGTTGTAATGCTGGGTCCCGTTATCAGCTACGGGCAGCCCTCTAAAACCGCCACACCTAAAGCTGAAAAACCAGCTGAAGAGCGGAAAAATGCTTCTGCGGACCTGAGCTTTAACCCGGATGCTGCGGTAACCACCGATCATACAGTTACCATTAAAGGACAAAAAGTGGCCTATAAAGCCATTGCAGGCACGCTGCCGGTATGGGATGAAGACGGGAAAACGATTGCGGGTCTTTTTTATACCTATTATGAACGTACCGATGCCGGTAAGGCGGGCCGTCCGCTGGTTATTTCATTCAACGGCGGACCGGGTTCTGCTTCGGTATGGATGCATATCGGTTATACGGGGCCGGTGCTGCTGAACATTGATGAAGAGGGCTACCCGGTGCAGCCTTACGGCTATAAAGAGAACCCTTATTCGATCCTGGATGTAGCAGATATCGTATATGTGGATCCTGTGAATACGGGCTACTCACGGATCGTGGGAAAAGAAGTGCCCAAGACAAAATTCTTTGGTGTGAATGCGGATATCAAATACCTGGGCGACTGGATCAATACATTCGTAACGCGTTATGAACGCTGGGGCTCTCCCAAGTACCTGATCGGGGAGAGCTACGGCACCACCCGGGTTTCCGGTCTGGCGCTGGAACTGCAACAGGCACACTGGATGTACCTGAACGGGGTGATCCTGGTATCGCCGACCACACTTGGTATTGAACGGGGAACCGCAACAGATGCCGCATTGCGCCTGCCTTATTTTGCAGCTACGGCCTGGTATCATAAAAAACTGGCGGCGAATTTCCTGCAAAAAGATCTGGAAGCGTTTCTGCCGGAGGTGGAGGACTTTACCATGAACCAGTTGCTGCCGGCATTGAATAAGGGCAGTCTGCTGGATGAGGGCACCAAAAAATCCATAGCGGAAAAAATGGCGGCCTACTCCGGACTCTCACAGCAGGTGATCCTGCAGAACAACCTGGATATTGCCCCCAACCTGTTCTGGAAGGAGCTGCTGCGCAATGAAGGATTCACCGTGGGCCGGCTGGATTCGCGCTACAAGGGTATTGATAAACGGGACGGCGGGGAACGGCCGGATTTTAATGCCGAGCTTACTGCCTGGCTGCATGCCTTTACACCACCCATAAATATGTACCTGCGGAACGACCTGAATTATAAGACGGATTACCCGTACAATGTTTTCGGACCCGTCTATCCCTGGGATAATAACAATGACCGTACGGGTGAAAACCTGAGAAGTGCCATGTCCATCAATCCGTATCTGCACCTCCTGGTACAATCCGGCTACTATGACGGGGCCTGTGATTATTTTAATGCTAAATACAACCTGTGGCAAATGGACCCTTCGGGTAAATTAAAGGACCGTATCCAGTGGGCGGGTTTCCGCAGCGGGCACATGATGTACCTGCGCAAAGATGATCTGAAAACAAGTACCGAGCAGATCAGGACATTTATCAAAGCGTCTATTCCCAGCAGGGCGGCAAAATATTAATGCGGAGAGTTCTGGGCCACAGAGGCGCGAAGAAACATGAAGAGTGACTTTATAGTGCCTGGGATTTGGGAGTGGTTTCATAAAACATTAAGGGATTAAGGTCCATTAAGGCTTCCAGGAACTTTGTGTCACTTTGAGCCTTGGTGTCTTGGTGGCGGAATAAATAGGGCCACGAAGACGCGAAGCCACAAAGAAACACGAAGGTTGATTTTCTATTGCTTGGGATTCCGGGACGGATAGTTTATAAAACATTAAGGCATTAAGGTCCATTAAGGGTTCCAGGAGCTTTGTGTCGCTTTGAGTCTTGGTGGCGGAATAAATAGGGCCGCAAAGCCGTGAAGAAACACGAAGGTTGATTTTATAGTGCCTGGGATTTCGTGGCGGGTAGTTCATAAAACATTAAGGCATTAAGGTCCATTAAGGGTTCCGGGAGCTTTGTGGCGCTTTGAGCCCTGGTGTCTTGGTGGCGGAATAAATAGGGCCACGAAGACGCGAAGCCACAAAGAAACATGAAGAGTGACTTTCTAGTGCCTGGGATTTCGTGGCGGGTAGTTCATAAAACATTAAGGCATTAAGGGTCATTAAGGGTTCGAGGAACTTTGTGGCGCACTGAGGAGCATCATTCAATAACCGGTGCAGCAGTGGTAGGAACAGG
Source organism: Niabella beijingensis (assembly GCF_020034665.1). Lineage (NCBI taxonomy): Bacteria > Pseudomonadati > Bacteroidota > Chitinophagia > Chitinophagales > Chitinophagaceae > Niabella > Niabella beijingensis. The sequence continues at coordinate 2,896,131 of NZ_JAIQDI010000001.1, forward strand.
TAGTTGCTTGTTTTCATCCGGTATTTCCTTAATGCCTTTATACCTGTAGGATTTTTCCGGTTCTTCACAGGTGGTATAAAACAGCGAACGGGTATCTGTTTTTCCCGGCAACGGGTCTTTCTGCTCAACAGGAATAAGCCTTACCCGGGTATATTTTCTTAATACGTCATCCGAATTATAATCATTGTTTTCATACAGCCGGTAGTTCTGTTCTTTGTCAAACACCTGCCTGCTGATGTACTGGTTGGATGCTGTATCGTAGATATAGGCAGCGGTATCTATTTCTTCCGACGGCCGGTAGTGGTTATTGACATATATGATCGCGTCATTCCGGTCGGTGGGATCGTACGCAGCTTTCTGCTGCATTATCTCCTGCCAGTTATTATCCGCTTCCTCCTGCTTTTCAAATGACCGGCTTGTAAGCGTGGTTTGCAGCAGTGTTATCCCTTCTTTGGTAGTGATGCGGCCTTTAAAAGGATCATGGTGCCGGTCCGGTTTGTTATATACCAGAATATAGTCATTCTCTTTTACGGGGATCCTGTAGGACCCGGGTTCCTTTTCGGATTGCTCCCCGCGCCAGGGCGCATCCATCCTGTGACTGAGCCCTATCTGCCCGGGGCGATAAGTAGTATCCCATACAAAAGGTGCAGCAAAGCAATTGGCATGTTCATTGAATACCCGCTGTACCGGGTGATCATCAAACCGGATAAAAGTGGCACCTTCTTCAAAACCGCCAAAGGCCATCCGGATACCTTTTATGGACTGGTCGCTGCGCGCGTATACAGAAAATACCTGCTCCGGCCTGTCGGGATAAAAAGAAAGCAATTCCTTTTCAAGAGCATATTTTCCAAACACCATGGTGGCATAACCATACAGCAGGAATGTGCTGTCTGCAAACAGACAGATACCATCGGAGGTGCCGCCATACCGGCCCTGCATGCTTTTATGCGTGTCCCTGCTTTGCGCGGCTGCCGTGGAAAATGTAAGTAAGAGCAGTACCGGTAAAATAATTTTCTTATTCATGTGCATGATTACAAATAGGCCCTACTGTTCGATAGCATATCCATGCAAATATGTAGTTATTTCATCTCAAATAAATGATCCGGCAGAAATTTTGTTGTTCTGTATGGAGAGGGCCTAACCCGCCTTCACTTTTAATGGTTTTATACGGCCGCAACAACCTTTATAACGTCATAGCAAGGACCGGAGGCCGGCCTGCTGCAGCCGGCAATAAAAAAGCGGCCCCGCCGGAACCGCTTTCAGGAGCATCGCTCAAAATACTATGCCTGTTTTACCAGTTCAGCGTTGATATGCAATTTCACATCATCACCTACCACAACACCTCCGGTCTCGGTAACCGCACTCCAGCTCAGGCCAAAGTCCTTACGGTTGATCTTCCCGTTCAGTTCAAAACCTGCAATGGTCTGGCCATATGCATTGGGTCCGATACCACCCAGCTCTACTGTAAGGGTTACGTTCTTTTTCACTCCGCGAATGGTCAGGTCTCCTGTCATTTCAAATTCATCACTGCTTTTGGGCGTAATGCCGGTCGACTCAAAAGTTAACTTAGGGTGGTTAGCTGCGTCAAAAAAATCGGGTCCTTTTAAATGTTCGTCACGTTGTGCGGGTCCGGTGGAGATGCTGTCTATATCTGCACTAAAGGTCACTTTTGCATCACTGAAATCCTCCTTGTCTGCAGTAACAGTACCTTCAAAGCTGTTGAACTTCCCGGATACGTTTGAGATTACCAGGTGTCTTACTTTAAAACCTATTTCCGAATGCATCGGATCGATTGTCCATGTAGCCATAGTTGTATTTGTTTTGTGATTTGATAGCACAAAATTAGTACCGGAACAAAAGACTGAAAATAATCTAGGTTAAGATGGTGGGTTAAGGTTTTGTAAAGGTCCTGGTTCCGAGATATCCGGTAAGCACAGGTAAACAGCCCGCGCTTCACAGGATCGGTTGCTGTGCTGTAAGCGGGTACTTTTGGACGGAACAGGCTAAAAAGAGCCGGGATCAGGGGAAGATCGCGGCCAGCTTGTTTTCAAGATCGATGCCGCGCAATCCTTCTGCGATGATCTTTCCCTGGGGATCAATCAGCACATTAAAGGGAATACCCCCGAATTTGTACATCGGCACTACGGGTGATTCCCATTTTTTTAGATCACTCACCTGGGTCCAGGCCAGCTTATCGTTTTGAATGGCATTCTTCCAGGAGGTGGCATCATCATCCAGTGAAACGCCCAGGATGGCAAATCCCTTTGATTTATACTTGTTAAAAGCTGCTACGATATTCGGGTTCTCTGCGCGGCAGGGCCGGCACCAGCTGGCCCAGAAATCCACCAGTACATATTGTCCTTTAAAGGAGTTCAGGGACACCGGTTTGCCTGAAACGTCCGGAAGGGTAAAGTCCGGCGCCTGTTTCCCGATCCAGGTGCGGTCTTCTGCCGCTTGTATCTCCTGCTGAAGGTTGAGCTTTAATCCTGCTACCGCAACGTGGTTGGGGAATTTTTTGGTCACTTCGTCGATCAGTGCAATTACCTGTTTGTTATCCAGCGGGTCCAGTCCCAGTCCCTGTCCGTTTGCTGTAGACTGGTAATAACCCAGTTCAAACATGGAAAGCGCAGGGTTCACGGCCTTTTTGATTTCACCTACCGTGAATTCTTTAAGTGCTGTTCCTTCCTGTTTAGCAGTTTGACGTAAAGCGGTGATGCTGCTGTCGGCCCCTTTTATTGCCTTCAGATTGTTTGCAGCGCGCAGGCTGTCGGCTTTATGTGCTGTATTTACCAGCCGTATCATTTTTTCATTAAAGGCCAGCATAAAGGTTTTCATGGCTTCGCTTGCCGGTGAATTCTTTACGTCAAATTTTTCAGGCAGCTGGGGGTTTTTGCTGCCCATGGTTATACTCAGATCCACCTCAGGGACATCATTGATCACCGAAGCAACCGGGAAGTCCAGTTCATCCAGCCGGATATTATAAATGGCATCTTCCAGCGCTTCCGTCTTCAGGGTGAAGGTTCCGTTCCCGATATCAGCGGAATCCACAATCACCGGTTGCATGGAGGCAACGGGAACTTCCTCCAGGTAGGCTTTTTTTGCCTGTGTGTTGACGACATTTCCGTTTACTGTAAAAAGTTTTTTATGATCATCCTTGCATCCTGCAAGAATAACGACCCCGATGGCCATCCACAATAACTGCTTCATTCCTTTAAATTAAAATGCGGGTTTAAAAGATCACCGCAGGATTCATAATTGTTTTTGAAAAACCGCCTGTCAGCTGAGTTTTTCCAGTAAAATGGCATTGGTCTTTTTTGGATCTGCCTTGCCCTTTGTTTGCTTCATGACTTCACCTACAAACAATGCCAGCAGGCCTTTTTTACCTTTTTTATATTCCGCCACCTTGGGTGCCAGCTTTTCGAGTACCGCATCAATGACCGGTTCCAGGTCTGCGGCATCGGATTGCTGGATCAGGTTATTCTTTTCCGCGAGTGCCAGGGGCTGTTCTTCCGGGTGTGCTAGCAGCAGCTGGAAAAGCCGGGTGGAGGCAATGGAAAAGCTCACTTTACCATTGTTCACACACTGGATCAGATCTGCTACCTGAGCGGGTTTTAACGGAAATGCCTCGATGGGCTCATTGTTTTCATTCAACCAGGTTTTAACAGGCCCCAGCATCCAGTTGGCTGCTGCTTTATAGTTTTCTGTGTGCTGTAATATCGCCTCAAAATAATCGGCAGTGTCCCGTTCTTCGGTGATCACCTGGGCATCATATTCCGGCAGCTGATAGGCGGTAATATATTGTTGAATGCGTTCAGCGGGTAAGGCCGGGATGGACCGGCGGATGTCCTCGATGAATGCATCTTTCAGATCGAAAGGGGGGAGATCCGGGTCCGGGAAGTACCGGTAATCTTCGGCATCTTCTTTATCGCGTATGGCAAAGGTAGTGCCGTTTCCTGCATCAAAGCTCCGGGTCTGCTGGCGGATGGTTGCGCCTTCTTCCAGTAAACCGATCAGGCGTTCAGCTTCAAAATCAATGGCACGTTTTACATTCCGGATGGAATTGAGGTTTTTTACCTCTACCTTGGTTCCCAGTTTTTCAGCTCCTTTAAGGCGAACCGAAATATTGGCATCGCAGCGCATACTGCCTTCCTCCATATTGCCATCGCAAACCTCCAGGTAGCGGACCAGTTTGCGCAATTCGGTTACATAAGCAAAGGCTTCTTCGCTGCTGCGCAGATCCGGTTCGGTTACGATCTCTACCAGGGGCGTACCTGCACGGTTATAATCCACCGCTGTATTATAGGGGTCTACATCATGAATGCTTTTTCCCGCATCCTCTTCCATATGGATCCGGTTCAGGCGGACGTCCTTTGTGCCGGCGGATGTTTTAATGGTGACATGACCATTTTTGCAAATGGGCGTTGTATGCTGGGAGATCTGGTATCCTTTGGGAAGGTCGGGATAAAAATAATTTTTGCGGGCAAAATAATTTTTCTGCTCAATCTCACAATGGCAGGCCAGCCCCAGTTTTACCGCAAACTCAATGGCCTTCCGGTTCATTTTTGGGAGGCTTCCGGGGTGGGCCAGTGTAACCGGACTTACATGGGTATTGGGGTCGGCTCCGAATGCGATGCTGTCGCCACAAAAAAGCTTGCTCTCTGTCAACAGCTGGGCATGTACCTCCAGGCCGATCACAATTTCATATTTTTCACTCCGTTCCATGTGCCGTATAAAGTTGTTCAGGTCCGCGAAGATACGCAAGCATATCGGTTTTTCAGGGCATTAAAAAAGCCGCCCCGATCGGATCGCGGCGGCCTTTAAACCCTAAATCACGAAAACTTAAAAACTATCAGCATATTGAGATATGCTATAGGTATAACGCCTTATGAGAAAAAAGGTTGAAAAAAATTATAAATCTGCGGTTTTTATCCGGGCAGACTGGGTAAGGGTAAGGGTCTGGCTCTTTCCGTTCCGGTTGATCTTAAAGTCGAGGGAAGCCTTTCTGCTGCCGCGGATCATACGGGAAGCCTGGTCGGTACTGTTTACTGCCTGGCCGTTGATCTCCTGGATGATATCCCCGCTTTTCAATCCGGCCTTTGAGGCATCGGAATCTTTATCCACATCAAGCACTTTTACACCATCGCCTTTTTCAAGGTCCTGGATGCGGATACCGATCTTAGGGCTGCTGCCAAATTCCTGGCCGGGAGTACCATAGAACCTGAAATTGCGGTTCCCGTTCCCCTGGTTGGGCAGCTGGCGCATCAGATCGTCAAAATCAATATTCGGTGCGGAATAAAAATTGCCGCCTCCCTGGTTAAAACCCATGCCTTCCGGGGCCTTCCATTTGGTAAGGGTGGCCTGGGTGGTATAACTTTTATTATCCCTTTTGTAGGCGATCGACACCTTATCACCCGGGTCTTTATCCTTTATCGCTGCGGAAAGCTCATCCGGGGCACCGATCTTTTTGTCATCCACAGTGGTAATGACATCACCTTCCTTCAGTCCGGCCTTATCCGCCGGGCTTTCTTCACTGACATTCACAACAGTGACACCCTCCTCCGTTTTCTGGGTCACTACCCCCAGCATAGCCTTGTTGGGTGCCTGAAACTTTTGTAATCCGTTGTCTCCCAGAATATTAAAAGAGCGACCCCGGCCAAACTGCCCGTCCTCATTGTACACATCCAGGTCTTTGATCTTTTTTCTTTTTACAGTGATGTCAGCATCCTTGTCTGTATCTACCGGCTTGCCGTTCACGGTAATATTGTCGCCATCCACTACGATGTTCATCCTGCCATCGGTCGCTCCTTTTTTTGTGATAATGATTTGTTCTGCTTCCTTGTTCTGGTTACGGTTCTGCGCAAAGCCCAGGGCGGGCATCAGCAGTGCAAAGAGTACATAATACGGCTTCATGTGTCAATTATTTTAGAAAATTCAATCAGGTTTCAGAAATACGTTTTTTTTCGTAGTTCAAAGTTAAGTGATTTGTGAAATACGAAAATATTCGGAAATGTTAAAATGCGGCGGGTCATTCCTTTAATTTTTGACCGCAGCTTTTACAGTACACCGCATCGGCGGTATGACCGGTGGCCTGGCAATGCGGACAGGGCTTACCCCGGTTCCTTTTTTCCTCGTAAATAACCGAAGCCGACATGATCCCGGTAGGTACTGCAATAATGGAATAACCCAGGATCATGATGAAGGAGGCAATGATCTTACCGGCCGCAGTAACCGGGGCAACATCCCCATAACCCACGGTGGTAATGGTAACAATGGCCCAGTAAATACTTTGGGGAATAGAATGAAACCCGTCATTGTGCTGGAATTCCACGATGTACATCAGCGAGCCCATAAAAATAGCCAGCAGCAATACAAAGAAAAGGAATACGATAATTTTCCGGAATCCCCTGATCAGGGCGAACATCAGCACCCGGCTCTCATCCAGGAACCGCACCATACGGAAAATTCTGAAAATGCGCAGCAACCGGAAGCTCCGCACGATCATGAACACATGCCACTGCGGATAGAAGAATTCCATATAGGAGGGCAGGATGGCCAGCAGGTCGATGATCCCGTAAAAACTGGAGGCATACTGCCTGGCAGAACGTACGCAATAAAGACGCAGCAGGTATTCAATGGAAAAAATAATGAGAAAAACAATATCAAGTATTTTGAACAGACCGGCATATGTTGCAGAAATGCCCTGCACGCTTTCCAGCATGAGTAAGGCAATATTGGAAAGGATCAGAACGAACAGGCCAATATCGAACAGCTTGCCCGCCGTAGTGGTGGCCTGGAAGATCGTGATGTACAGCCATTCCCGGAAAGTACCTTTTTCATCAGGTTTATTCTGATCCTGTACTACATCGGGTCTGTCTGGGATGAGCCGGAATAAAGACATATCCCAAATATAACAAATCGGAGATTTTTATCATTTCAGGGGGAAGGAATAGGTCTCATTGTAGAGTTCCACTTCCAGTTTCCCGCATTCATTTTTGTCCAGGATATAGACCTTATTGTTCCATTTGCTGCCCAAAACCGCCAGTGGTGCGATTTCTCCCAGCCGGGAACAGTCCAGCAATAACTTCCGGGCTTTGTCCTTAACGCCTTTATCCATCAGTTTATCAAAGACAACAGAATATGCCGATGGGTTCTGAAGATCAATCTTTGGCTCCGGGAAGGCGGTGATCAGCACAAAGTTTTTAGTAAAATCGATCTGGTCGATCCGGGATTCGTAATCACTGCGAGCGGTATTTCCGAACCCGGTCTTGCTCAGTTCCTTTAAATGTACTGCATTTAACACGGGCATAAATGCCAGGTCCTGGAAATCGGGCCGCTTATTTCCGGAATCCTCCTGGTGAAAGGCCAGGACGGAATCGGCTCCCTTTCCGATCTGATCGCGGTTGGCCACGTCCAGGATGGAACCCAGCACTGTTTCCATAGCCTTCCCTTCAGGATACGGCTTCATATCGGAAACAAAACTGAAATCTTCTTTTAGCTCGACCGGCTTTGGGGTACAGGAAAACAATACCATCAGAAAGCACAGGATGCTAAAACTTAATTCCAGCCGGGGTTTCATAACCATTATTTGTATTTTTTCAAAGGATTATAATATATCAGAGCAGTTTTTTAACAGCATCGATCACCTTGTCTAGGTTACCGGCTTCCTGTCCGCCCGCAGTGGCGAGGGTTTTTTGACCACCACCCCCTCCCTTGATCAGCGGCGCTACCTGTTGTTTGATGATCTGTCCGGCATCCAGCCCCTTTGCGGCAACCACGGTGTCGGCAATCGCAACAGCTACTGCAGCTTTGCCACCGATATTGGCACAAAGCACGATCACTGCATCACGCAGATGCGTTTTCAGGTCTCCGCAAAGTTTTTTCAACGCGTCGGGGGTGCTTACCTCCACAATATCGCCCACAAAAGTCACCTGGTTGATGATCTCATCCTTTTGAAGGAGTTGATTACGGATGCCCACGAGCTCTTTTGCTTCCAGCCGCTCCACTTTCTTTTCCAGGGCGGCTTTATCGGTGATTAATTTTTCAATTGCTTTTAACGGGTTGGCGCTTTTTAAAAGCTCGCCCACATGTTTGTATTCAGCTACCTTTTCGCTGAGGAAGCGGAAGGCTGCCGGACCGGTGAGGGCTTCTATTCTTCTTACGCCTGCAGCCACCGCGGCTTCGGAGGTGATCACAAACATACCGATCATACCGGTTTGTTGCACATGGGTGCCCCCGCAAAGTTCTACCGAAAAGGAAGGGTCAATGGTCACCACGCGCACGGTGTTGCCGTATTTTTCGCCAAAAAGCGCCATGGCACCCAGTTTCAGGGCCTCTTCTTTGGGCATTTCCTTAATAACAACGGGAATGTTCTCACGGATTTTTTCGTTAACGATACGCTCCACCTGGCGGATTTCCTCATCTGTGATCTTGGAAAAATGGAAAACATCAAAGCGCAGGATGTCCGGGGAAACCAGTGAACCTTTTTGTGCCACATGGGTTCCCAGTACCTGGCGTAAAGCGGCATGCAGCAAATGCGTGGCGGTATGATTGTAGGTGGTGTTCAGGCGTTTTACAAAATCCACCACCGCACCGGCTTCGGCATCGATCGCTGCCGGCAGTTTATCAACGAACTGGATGATGAGGTCATTTTCCTTTTTGGTGTCGGTCACCTGGATCGTCTCTCCCTCAAACTGCAATACACCGGTATCGCCTACCTGGCCGCCGCTTTCGGCGTAGAAGGGGGTGGTTTGCAGCACCAGCTGGTATTGTTCTTTTCCTTTTGCTTTTACCTTGCGGTATTTGGTAATCCTTGTTGGTACGTTGAGGTCATTATAGCCCACAAATGTCACGGGTACTTCTTCGTGCACCTGCTGCCAGTCTTCCGTATCCACAGCAGTTGCGGAGCGGCTGCGCGCTTTTTGCTGCTGCATCTCCGCTTCAAAACCGGCTTCGTCGATCGTAATGTTGTTTTCTGATGCGATCAGCCGTGTGAGATCAATGGGAAATCCGTAGGTATCATACAGCTCAAAAGCATCTTTACCGGAAATGGTGGTTCCTGCCGGGGCAAGATGTGCCGTGCCATCCGCACCGATCAATTCATCCATCCGTTTTAGTCCTTTTTCAAGGGTCCGTAAAAAGGATTCTTCTTCCTCTTTGATCACTTTTGCAACAAATGCTTCCTGCTGTTTTAATTCAGGGAACACCTGCTCAAACTGGCCGGCGATAACCGGCACCAGCTGGTTCAGCAGCGGCTGTTTATAATCCAGGTAAGAATAATAATAACGTACGGCGCGGCGCAGGATGCGGCGGATCACATAGCCTGCACCGGTGTTGGACGGCAGCTGGCCATCGGCAATGGTAAAGGCAATGGCCCGGATATGATCGGACAGAACACGGAAGGCGACCGCCTGTTTACTGTCGCTGAAATCATATTTTTTACCCACGATATTTTCCACCGTGCTGATGGTCCCGGAAAAAACATCGGTATCATAATTGGATGTTTTTTGTTGCAGCACCCGCACCAGGCGCTCAAAGCCCAGGCCGGTATCCACATGTTTGGCGGGCAGGGGTTGCAGGCTGCCATCCTTCAGCCGGTTGAACTGCATGAATACATTGTTCCAGATCTCGATCACCTGCGGGTGATCTGCATTCACCAGGGTCTTTCCGTCCACCTCCTGCCGTTCGGCATCCGGACGGCAATCGACATGGATCTCGGAGCAGGGACCGCAAGGGCCGGTATCCCCCATTTCCCAGAAATTATCTTTTTTATTTCCCCTGATGATGCGGTCTTCGCTGATCCATTTCTTCCATTCGGTGGCGGCCTCTTCGTCATAGGGCAGCCCTTCTTTTTCGTCTCCTTCGAAAACAGAAACATAGAGGCGGTCCTTGTCAATTTTTAATACTTCTGTCAGTAATTCCCAGCTCCAGGCGATGGCTTCCGCCTTAAAATAATCTCCAAAGCTCCAGTTGCCCAGCATTTCAAACATGGTATGGTGATAGGTATCCACCCCTACTTCTTCCAGGTCGTTATGCTTGCCGCTTACCCGCAGGCATTTTTGGGTATCGGCCACCCGCGGAAACGGGCTTTGTTTGTTACCGAGGAAATAATCCTTGAACTGGTTCATACCTGCGTTGGTAAACATCAGTGTAGGATCATTCTTTACCACGATGGGAGCAGAGGGCACGATCTCATGTCCCTTACTTTTGAAAAAGTCTAAAAAAGCCTGTCGGATCTCAGTACTGGTCATCATATAAAATCACCGTAATTAAGGCGGTGGGCTGCAAATTTAGTTGATTCAGCTGATTTGCTGCGGTGCAATAACAGCGGATGCTGCTGAGACACAGGATCTCAGAATGCTCCGCGTTGTCGTATCTCTGTGGGCTTTCCTCAATTGCTTCTTCCTTCGAAAGGATAAAATGATAATCCCAACGACAGTAAGAATCTCCTGGAGCGGACCTCACGGTTTTCATATACCGTAGGAGGATTATCATCATTGGAGCTGGCGGCCAGCGGGTTGGTAGCAAAATGCGCCCCTACATCAAATTTCATCCAGGGAAGTTTGGGGAAACCTGCCTGAAAGAGCATGCTGGGCTCAAAAAACAGCCGTCCCCTGTTTTTTATGCTGTTGTATCCCAGACGCGACTGCTCCTCTTCAGAATAGTTGGTCCGGAAACTGTTGGCGGTAAGGATCGAGAACTGCGGGGCAACAGACAAACGGGCATTCTCTGTAAAAAAGAAATTAAAGGAAGGTGTGAGCCGGTATTTGATGAAATCGAAATCAATATGACGCCGGCGCTCGGTGGGTATCCCCGTGTCAGTAGATTTGGAAGAGCCGAAACCCGCACCCAGTACCCCGTTAAAATAAACCTTTCCAGAACCGCCCATGGCAGTATAAAAACCGGCGCCTATATCGATCATCGAACGGGTATAGGTGATCTTGCTGTCGCTGTTCACATCCATAAGATCATCATTATCAAAAAGGTCTTTCTCGAACCGGCGCAAACCGGAAGCCTGGATCAGAAAATGATCGGTAATGGCATAAGCCGCCTGTATATCAAATCCCAGGCTGCGGGAAGAGCTGTTGTCGTTGCTGTCGAGGTCCAGACTGCTGAAGAGGTTATCCGGATTGGCCGCAAAGGCACCACTCAGCTTCAGATCGCCCTTCTGCCGGAAAAAAGAAGCATTGTGTACCGCAGGACTATTGATATAACGCGGATTGGTGGAGCTGCAGGAAGCAAGAAAAAAAATAACAGCAAGCGCCACAATCGGGTAAACAGGTCGGTTCATCGTTTTGATTTTAACAATTAAAATTATGGTTTTTCGATCATATTCGGCCGGATTACTGTATGTCACCCCGGGCAAACGCATCTAAATTGATAAACAGATAAAAGAAGGGCCGCGCCTCAAAAAAATTTTAAAAATGGGTTTTAGCTGCTTAAAAAGATCGAGTGAATACAGAGAGCTGTTGGCTCGGTACATAATGGGTCGTGCCGATGCCACTCTATTAAGCGAAAGTCCTGTAAAACTGTGCTAAAACACCGTTTTATAGACCAGATCGAGGCGATGCCTCTTGCTACAATTTAAATGCGTTTGCCCAGGCGTACCACCCGGCAACTGATCTTTGAAGCCGAAATGGTTATTGCCTTATCTTTAAAGACAAAAAGGATACATGGAACGGACTCTCGGAGCAAAGAAACGCATCGCGCTGGTAGCACATGACCATAAGAAAGATGAATTGCTGGAATGGGCGGTTGCCAATAAAAAAAAACTGATACAGCACTCGCTGTTTGCAACCGGAACAACGGGGACCATTTTGGAGCAGGCCCTGGGATTGCCGATTACGAAACTGTTGAGCGGGCCGCTGGGTGGCGATCAGCAGATCGGTGCCATGATCGCGGAAGCAAAGCTGGACATACTGATCTTTTTCTGGGATCCGATGGAAGCACAGCCCCATGACCCGGATGTAAAGGCCCTGCTGCGGCTATCGGCCACCTATAACCTTCCGGTGGCCTGCAACGCAGCCACTGCCGATTTTATGTTTGCAGCATCATTTATGACCACGGAGTACAAAGCGCTGCAAACGGACTATTCGACCTATTTGAAACGGAAATTGCCGGAAGTCAATTTGTAGCTGGTACAGGAGCCCGGTATCTTATCCAACATTGTATTTTTTTATATGTTATAAGAAATGGTTTTACAGGGAGCATTTTAAAAAGAGTTATTTTTTAACTTGTGCACGTAAAACATTGGATAAAGACCTCAAATCATAAATTCACATGCCGTTCAACTTACATACGCCCTTTCCTCCCGCCGGTGATCAGCCGGAAGCCATCCGCCAGCTGACGGAAGGCGTGCTGGAAGGAGAGAAATACCAGACCCTGCTGGGTGTTACCGGCAGCGGTAAGACCTATACCATGGCCAATGTGATACAGAACGTGCAGCGGCCAACACTCATCATTACGCATAATAAGACCCTGGTGGCCCAGTTGTACGGCGAGTTCCGCCAGTTCTTTCCGGATAACGCGGTGGAATATTTTGTATCTTATTATGATTACTACCAGCCGGAAGCCTATATGCCGGTGAGCGACACCTATATCGAAAAGGATCTGGCGATCAACGAAGAGCTGGATAAACTGCGCCTGCGGGCCACGACCAGTCTGCTGAGCGGCCGGAGGGACATCATCGTGGTGGCTTCGGTGAGCTGTATCTATGGTATGGGAAACCCTACCGACTATGAAAACGGGATCATCCGGATCGATAAGGGACAGACGATCTCCCGCCAGGGGTTCCTGCATGCCCTGGTGAACTCGCTCTACTCCCGCACCACGCTGGAGTTTACAAGAGGAAGCTTCCGCGTAAAGGGCGATACGGTGGACATCAACCTGCCTTACCTTGACTTTGGCTACCGCGTGACTTTTTTTGGTGATCAGATCGAGCAGATCGAAAGCATTGATGTGGTGACCGGGAAACGGATCAGCAAAATGGACAATGCCGCCATCTTCCCGGCGAACCTGTATGTTGCACCCAAGGATATGATCAACCAGGTGCTGTTTGAGATACAGGATGAGATGAATGCCCAGGTGGAATATTTTAAAGCGCAGAATAAAGTGATCGAAGCGCAGCGTTTGAAAGAACGGGTGGAATACGATGTGGAAATGATCCGGGAGCTGGGGTATTGTAATGGTGTGGAGAACTATTCGCGGTTCTTCGACCGGCGTAACCCCGGTACACGCCCGTTCTGCCTGCTGGATTATTTTCCGAAGGATTATATTACCATTATTGACGAAAGCCACCAGACCATGCCACAGATCAGCGGTATGTATGGTGGCGACCGCAGCCGGAAACTGATCCTGGTAGACTATGGATTCCGGCTGCCTTCCGCAATGGACAACCGCCCCCTGAATTTTCATGAATTTGAGAACCTGCAGAACCAGATGATCTTTGTTTCGGCTACCCCGGATAAATATGAACTGGAAAAAACAGGAGGGGTCATCGTGGAACAGGTGGTACGCCCGACGGGATTGCTGGATCCTCCCATCGAAGTGCGGCCCAGTGTCAATCAGATCGACGACCTGCTGGATGAGATTGATAAAACAGTGAAAAAAGGCGACCGCGTTTTAGTGACCACCCTGACCAAGCGCATGGCGGAGGAAATGGACAAATACCTGCACCGCATCAATATCAAATCCAAATACATTCACAGCGAGGTGGATACGCTGGACCGGGTGGAGATCCTGCGCCAGCTGCGCCTGGGTGAAATTGATGTACTGGTAGGGGTGAACCTGCTGCGGGAAGGCCTGGACCTTCCGGAGGTAAGCCTGGTGGCCATACTGGACGCCGATAAGGAGGGGTTCCTGCGCAATGAAAAATCGCTGACACAGACGGCGGGCCGTGCTGCACGTAATGTCGACGGAAAAGTGATCTTTTATGCGGATGTAATGACCGGCAGCATGCAGCGGACGATCGATGAGACCCTCCGCAGGAGGGAGAAACAGATCGCCTATAATATAGAACACGACATTACTCCGCGCACGGTGAAAAAATCCAAGGAACAGGTGTTCAAACAGACATCGGTGCTCGACATCAAAGGCTTTGATGAAAAAGATAAATACGCCATTGGCTTTGATGAGGAGCTGGTAACGGTAGCCGCAGAAGATGCAGCTGAGTACAAGACCATTCCCCAGGTGGAGAAGGCCATTACCCGGACCAAAAAAGAAATGGAAAAGGCGGCAAAAGACCTCGACTTTATGGAAGCCGCGCGTTTGCGGGATGAAATGTTCCGTTTAAAAAAGGAGCTGGAGGAGATGAAGTGATAAAGGGGCCTGATCTGCTTCACTAAAGCGTTAAAAACAATACATCATGCTGAACAGTACTTTCCTGCTGCGTTTTGCGGTCTCCGTTATTTTACTGGTGCACAGCGTACCCGGCATGTTCGACGGCGGGGTCAATGGGTTTGGACTTTATCTGAACGAAAGTGGTTTTGCACCCCTGGGCGTGCCGCTTGCCTGGGTCATCAAATTATCGCATATCGGAGCCGCTGTTTGTCTTCTTATGAATAAATGGGTGACGATAGCCTGTAGTATTACCATTCTTATCCTGGTCATGGGTATTATCATGGTGCATTACAAAGAAGGATGGTTTGTTGTAGGCGGCGGCAGGAACGGCATGGAGTTTAATTTTCTGCTGATCTTCGTATTGCTGGCGATCCTGTTTCCCGGGGGGATCGGCGCTTTCAGAAAACAAAAATCCTGAATACCAGATAAAGAATTCACTGTTAAATCCGGAGCGGTATTATAAGATGCTGCTCCCTGTTGGCCGGGTTCCTGCCTCATACATTTTATTAGTTGGTAAAAAGTATTTCTTCTTTTATGCAGATCATCTTATCCGGAGTAACGGTTGACATAGAATTACATGCTGTGCACATTCACAATGATGAGGCATTGTGGCAACTACTGCGCCGGGATCCGGAACGGCATACGGAACTGCTGGCAGAAGAAATATTACGGGCGTATGAAGCACAATACCACCGCAAACTGGAGATCGCTCCTGACTCTTTTGTTGTAGAGATCTGGGGGCATATATATATAGAGCAGTTTGCAGGCTATATTGCCCGGCTGACGGATCTGAAACTGGTCCGGAAGCTCCTGTATCCTGTTCAGAAATATTGCGCGGTGATCGATTGCGGAGAGAAAGAGCATGATACCAACCGCTGGTTCTGGGACCTGTTAGCACCATTCAAAGCCACGATCGGCGGATGGTTGCCGGATGGCGAAAAAAAGGAATAAGATCAGCCGGATGGTTGATGGTCTGAACTGCCGCAAGATGCTTCGCCCCGGCAATCAAAAAAAAGGGGCACCAGATAACTGATACCCCTGTCTTTTCACTTCTTACTCCTTCCCTTACTCAATCACTTTGATCTCCGTCCGGCGGTTGAGCTGATGCTGCTCTTCACTGCAGGGAGTATCATTGCCGCAATCGTTCAGCAGGTGTGTTTCACCATAGCCCCGGGCTTTTAACCGGTCTGCTGAAATGCCTTTGCCGACAAGGTACCGCACCGCCGATTCTGCACGTTTACGGGAAAGGGTCATGTTGAAGGCATCACCACCACGGCTGTCCGTATGCGATGACAGTTCTATTTTAATCGTGGGATTTTCCTGTAATGCCTGCACCAGGTTATCCAGTACCATTGCGGCATCCGGGCGGATATCCGACTTGTTGTAGTCATAATAAATATCTTTCAGGACGATCGAGGCATCTTTTTTCAATTCCATTACTTCCAGTGCCAGGTTCACGTAGATCACCTCACTCCGGTTCAATCCCTTGGTGGTCACCTTTTCCCGGTTGGAGAAATAACCTTTGTTCTGGGCGATCACATTATAGTCGGTATTCTGGTCCAGCTGGTAGTTGAACCGGCCGATGGAGTCGGAGGTCTGCTGTTCGGCGCTTCCTTTGCTGACATTGGTAAGCGAGGTCTGGATAAAAGGCAGCGGCGTCATATCCGCCTTATTGATGGTTTTCCCTGCGAGGGTGAACCGGATATCATTGTGGATCAGTTCCCGGTAGATAGTGACGGCCGGTGCCGAAAATTCGGCAATGGCTACACTCGCATCGGTTGTTTTGATCCCGTTCTTGATCCCCGTGATCTGATAGTTACCCGCAGGCAGCGCTTTTTGCAGGGGAATGCTGCCGTCCTCCATCGTCATGGTCTCGATAATGGATTCATCGCCCTCTTTTTCAATTTTAATATTTACCCCATCCAGTGGTTTGCCTGTTGGTTTGTCGATCACTTTTACCGCAAGGTTCTTCTCCGCCGGCGCCACCACCACCGGGGCTTCCGGAATTTCGGGTACCGGTGCCGGCCGCTTTTTGCCAAACCATATTTTCAATCCGAGACTGGCACTTAAGAATCCAAGATTCTTTTTTTCCGTATAGGGGTTGGTAAATGCATATTTATCACTATAGGGCTGATCCCGCTGTACCGTGGGATCGTCTTTTAACGGGATGGTTCTGATCACCCCGCTGGCGGTGCCATCCGATGCGCTCTGGCCCTTCATTTCAGGCGAAGGGATGTACCAGTAATCAACACCCAGCGATAGCGAGGCTTTTGGTGAAAAGAAGAACTCCAGGCTGGCTCCGCCCCGGGCAAGGAACTGCATCTTGTTCTTTTCTTTGATATCCACAGGACTGGCGGCCCCGCTGGCTTTATAGGCATCAAAAAAGGCGCTGCTCATGCCGTATTTTTCATAATTGCCTTCCACATTAACCGTGGCTGTACCTGTTGTAGGGCTCCCGGCCGCAGCAGCAGCCCTTGCTGCAGGGGCTGTGGATACCAGCGTGTTATTGATACTGTAGGTATAACTGTCGGGTGAGGCCCCGTTCCCTTTAAGGTAATAATAACCAAAGCGGCTCATTGCAACCCCGCCCTGCGCATAAACGGAGCCTTGCAGCTTTTGCCGGCCAAACCAGAGCCGCGGTCCGGTGAGTGCGTAGTAGCCTTTAAAATCTTTAACAGCGGTTACCTGCTGTGTGTTTTCCGGAAAATTGAAATACTGGCCGCGGGCCTGACCCGAATCCAATGCATTCTGAAACTGACCGGAGCTGCCCATGCTTCTCAGTACATCCTCTGCGGCTGCGGAGTAGCTGCGGATCTGTGGATGGTCCCTTTTAATGTTGAGCATACCCACCGCCAGCTCCCATCCGAAGGCATTTTTTCTCCAGCCACCATTCACTTCGGCAAACAGACCGCTTCCCAGGTGGTAGAGCGGATTGTCGTAAAGGGATTTGTTTTTTAAAAGGTATCCCCCGCGGATGCCCGCATAAAAACCCGTTTGATACAAAGGATAACCCGGGTCATCGGTGCTGGCCGTGCTGGTGATCGTATCGTTCTGGGCAAATACGGATGGAACAGCAGTTAAAAAGCAGATGAGGAAAAGCAGTAATGTTCTCTTTTTCATGGTAGTTTAAATACGTTGATGATAGATTGAGGTCAGATTTGCGGTAAATATAGCCGAAATGCCGCATGTATAAAAACCTGTTTCAAAAGCACCGTAGCCGGAACCCCCTATTTCGGCGATTGACCGGCCCCGGGGAAACGGATAATTTTACAGGGTCAGATAAAAATTGTAAAGGATGAAGGCAAAACCAGCAATACTGCTCCTGTTATTATTGATCTGTAATAACAGCCGTGCACAATGTAAGTACTATTTTTTTCAGAATAATAAAACCATTACCCTGGGCATCTTTGGCAAAAACGGCAGCCAGGATGGGAAAGTAGTGTACAAAACAACAGGTGTTTCGCAAAAAGACGGAGCGACGGTTGCCACCATCAGCGCTGCATTCTATGATAAAAAGAACAAACCCGGAGGCAATGCCGTTTCAGAAGCGGAGTGCCGGGAAGGAATGCTGCTGGTGGATATGAAAATGATGCTGTCGCCCCAGCAGAGCAGCCAGATGCGGGAAACCAGGGCAAAAGGAAAGGGATTTTTTCTGGAGTACCCTTCCGGGCTTTCGGAGGGGCAGGAACTGCCGGACGGAAATTTTGAGATCGATATGGAACTTTCCGGCGGGGTACCCGTATCCATGAAAGTGGACATCATAAACCGTAAAGTACTGGCACGGGAAAAAGTAACCACACCTGCCGGCACATGGGAGGCCTATAAGATCAGCTACACCTCTAATATGGTGATGAACATGGGATTTTCGGTCCCCATAAAAATGCAGATGACCGAATGGTTTGTCCCCGAATTCGGATTTGTAAAATCAGCGTCCAGGTTTGGAAGGACGGAGCTGCTTTCTATCGAATAAACAGCAGGATACCTGCGACTGCCGGCAGGAGTTCTTTCCGGCGAAAGCCGGAGGAAATAACGTCAAATAGCCGATCTGAAACCCGAAATCCCTACCTTAGCGGTATGGAGAAAAAGTTGTTTTTGTTAGATGCCTATGCGCTTGTCTTTCGTGCGTATTATGCGCTGATCCGCAGTCCCAGAATTACCAGTAAGAACAAAAATACCAATGCCCAGTTCGGGTTTACCAATACGATTGTAGAGCTGATCACCAAACAGCAACCCACCCATATGGCCGTTTGTTTTGATACGCATGAGCTGACCGAACGGCACACCGATTTTGCAGATTACAAGGCCAACCGGCAGGAAACACCGGAGGATATCCTGATCGCTGTTCCGGATATCAAGCGCATCATCAAAGGGTTTAATGTTCCTGTCATTGAGGCTCCGGGATATGAGGCAGATGATATCATCGGCACACTGAGTAAAAAAGCGGCTGAAGCCGGTTATGATGTGTACATGGTCACCTCCGACAAGGACTATGGCCAGCTGGTTTCGGATAAAATAAAAATATACAAACCCGGCTACCAGGGCGGCGATGTGGAGATCATGGGGCCGGAACAGGTTTGTGCCAAATGGAATATAAAGAATGTATCTCAGGTGATTGATGTACTGGGACTGATGGGGGATGCCGTGGATAATATCCCCGGGATCGTCGGTGTGGGCGAAAAGACAGCAGCAAAACTGCTCGCAGAATATGAAACCCTGGAGAACGTGGTTGCCAATGCCGAAAATATAAAAGGAGCACTGGGTAAAAAAGTACAGGAAGGAAAAGAGATGGCCATTCTTTCAAAAAAACTGGCGACCATCATTACCAATGTACCTGTTGAATTTCATGAAGAGGACTTCCAGTTAAAGGACTGGAATAAGGAAGAGCTGAAAGAGGTCTTTGGAGAACTGGAGTTCCGGACCCTCGCCAAACGGTTGCTGGGTGAAGAAACTGCGGGAGCGTCGGTGTCTTCGGCAGCCTCCAAAACCCCGGCGGCGAAGGGGGTGCAGATCGATCTGTTTGGTAATGTCATCGGCGGGGCCGAGGCGGAACCACTTATTGCCGAACCGGAAGAAGAAGGAGGTAGTTCTTTTACAACGCTCAAAACGATAAAAGATCTCCATCCCGATTATAAGGCTGTTACCGGTGAAAAGGGAATAAAGGAACTGGTGGAACTCCTCCGGCCCGTGACCGAAGTGTGCTTTGATTCTGAGACCACGAATATCGATGCCAATCTTGCAGAACTGGTGGGGCTGAGCTTTTCCGTCAAAGCCGGCGAGGGGTATTATATTCCCTGCCCTTCAGACCAGGAGGCGACAAAAAAGATACTGGCATTGCTGGCGCCGTTGTTTGAGGATGAAACAAAAATATGGATCGGACAGAACCTGAAATATGACCTGCTGGTATTAAAATGGTACGGCGTGGAACCCAAAGGGACCATCTTTGATACCATGCTGGCACACTATGTAATAGAGCCGGATGGCAAACGCAGTATGGATCAGCTCAGCGCAAAATACCTGGGATATGAGCCCATCCATATCGAAGAGCTGATCGGCAAAAAGGGAAAGACCCAGGGAACGATGCGTGATGTGGAAATAGAAAAGATAAAGGACTATGCCGCGGAGGATGCAGATATTACCCTGCAGTTAAAAGAAGTATTTCAGCCCATGCTGGAGAAGCGCCAGGTTCAGAAAGTTTTTGATGAAGTGGAGAACCCGCTGGTACGGGTGCTCACCGATATGGAATTTGAAGGCGTGCGTATTGACGAAGAATTCCTGAAGAACTATTCAAAAGAGCTGGAGAAGGATGCCGCAGCAGCAGAGAAAAAAGTATTTGAGATCGCAGGCGTTAAATTCAACCTGGCCTCTCCAAAACAACTGGGAGAAATACTGTTTGAACGGCTGAAGCTGGACAGCAGCGCCCGGAAAACAAAGACCGGTCAGTACCAGACGGGAGAAGACGTGTTGTTAAAGCTGGCCGCCAAAGGGCATGCGATCGCTGATGAGATCATTGCCTTCCGGGAGCTGACAAAACTCCGCTCCACCTATGTGGACGCGCTGCCCCAGCTGATCAATCTGAAAACCGGAAGGGTACATACCACTTACGGACAGGCAGTAGCGGTTACCGGCCGGCTGGCGAGCAATAATCCCAACCTTCAGAATATCCCTGTAAGAACGGAGCGTGGAAAAGAGATCCGCAAGGCCTTTATCCCCCGGGACGATAACCATATCTTATTGTCTGCGGATTATTCCCAGATCGAGCTGCGCATTGTTGCGGCCATGAGCGGCGATCCCAATATGGTGAATGCCTTCAAACAGGGCACCGACATTCACACGGCAACAGCTTCCAAAGTGTTTAATGTGGAGATGGATGCCGTGACCCGGGAAATGCGTTATAAATCAAAAAGCGTCAACTTCGGGATCATCTATGGGCAGGGCGCATTCGGACTGGCCGATAACCTGGGGATCTCCCGCACGGAGGCCAAAGGCATCATCGACAGCTATAAAAAGGAATTTTCCGGCATCCAGCGGTATATGGATGACATGATCAATTTTGCCCGGGAACACGGGTATGTGCAAACCCTGATGGGACGCAAGCGCTGGCTGAAGGATATCAACTCCGGAAATTTTACGGTCCGCGGTTTTGCAGAGCGCAACGCGATCAATTCACCCATCCAGGGTACCGCGGCGGATATGATCAAACTGGCTATGCAGAAAGTACACAATGCTATGAAAAAGACGGGCATGAAAAGCCGGATGATCCTTCAGGTACACGATGAATTGATCTTCGATGCACGAAAAGAGGAAGTGAACGAGCTCAAGCCATTGATCATAGAGAACATGCAGGCGGCATTACCGCTGCCTTTTGAAGTGCCGGTGATCGCGGAATGCGGTGAAGGCAGCAACTGGCTGGAAGCACATTGAGATAGCTACATGGAATACAGATATAGAAAACCAAAATTCGAGACTGGGATACTTTTTCTTAGTATAGTCTGAAGTTGAAAAGCGCATCAAAGAATATGAAAATGTCATATCTAAAAAAAAAATATTTAAAAGATAGATGTTTTTACTCTTAATATATTATATTAGCATTCTTGTTTATACTTAATCTAATAAAAAACATTTTATGAAAAAACTTTTGCTTATCGGCATGCTCATCTTAGTATGCGTTACAGTTTTCCTTTCAGGGTGTCAGAAAAAAGAAGCGCCTATTGAGATTATCGCTTATGATAATCAAAACGTGCTTAAATATTTATCTGTTACATTGAATGTTCCAGTTGGGTCAATTAAGATTGATCAACGTGCTCAAGAATTCTATGTTCCTAATACTGTTTTTAGAAGTAAAATTGCAATTATTGAGAAGGAATATTCGCTTGCCAATGCGTACAAAATAGTTTATGAAAAACAATAAATTAAATAACTATGAAAAAGATACTTGTTTTAATAATTATATTTTCACTGATGAACTCGTTAGTGTCTTTAGCTACACCAACATCAACTAGTTTTCTTATCTCCCCTTCTAACAATAATACAATTAATGTTTCGAATTCTAATTCTACAAATATTAGAGTGGTAGTTGGATTTTCAACGCCATTGAGAACAAATGGAACAATAGAATACGCTTCTGTGTCAGCACAAGTTGTCTATTTTGCTAATGGAATTGAAGAGACGTTAGGCACAGTGTTTACGTTTAGTGATGCAGATTTTCAAAGATGGGGCGGAAGATTGACAAATAGCTATGATGTAACAATACCTGCAGGAAAAGCAGGAGGTCAAATTAAATTAAAATATTTCTACAAATGTGATCATACTGGAGGAATACAGTCTCAGGCAACATACTCTCCAATTATCTATACAACTACTTTAGGTGTCTTACCCCCACCAGCTACTTTTACGGAAGGAGCCTTCATAAAAAATGATGCAACAGGCGAGGTTTTTGTTGGTCTAGGAGGTACTTATAGAAGAATTGTGTCCTTAGCTAATGCGACAAATCTGACAGATTATGTATTATTTAAAAAATCCACTGCAGATGTCGCCATGTATCATACAAATTCGAATTCCACCTTTTCTCCGATTGGTGCTGATATTGGAGTAAAGAGAATTGCTCGTAATGATTGGGGAATGATCTCCTTAGGAGAGGGCGCTGCACTTGTGAGAGATACAGACGGAAAGGTATATTTATTTGAAAAAGAGTATAATTCAAGTTCCATTCGCTGGATTGTTGATATGAATGCTTTTAACTTCTACAAGTTCGACGAAACAAAGATCAACGGTGTGGATAATCAGTTTCTTTTTCCCGGCGGAGGATCACTTCCATATGAAAACCAAGGGCCAAATATTACCGCGCCTTAACAATAAAAAGAGGCTTCCTGTCAGATAAAAAACAGCGAACAACGGAGGGCTGGATAAGGTCGGAGGTTCATATCCAGCCTTTTTTTACGGCTACCAGTACCAGCCCGACACGGTTGCGTACTTCCAGCTTTTCCATAATGCTGGTAGCATAACTTTCCACCGTACGGGCGCTCAGGAAAACGGAGGCGGCTATTTCTTTATAGGTGGCGTCCGAGCACAGCCAGGGGATCAGCTCCCGTTCTTTGGCGCTGAGGGCCTGCTGGGTCACTTCTTTTTTAATGTAATCACTGGCCAGTGCCTTACTCACTTTGGCATCATAAAAAATACCTTCTTTTACAATGGTATTCAGGGCATGGGCCAGGTCTTTCTGCTGAATGCTTTTTAACAGGTATCCCTTTGCGCCGGAGCGGATCATCTTTATGATCTTTTCATCATCATCCTGCATGCTCAGCGCCAGCACGATCACGTTGGGATGGTGCTCCGTAAGCCATTGGGCAACCGCATAACCATTCATTACCGGCATCTGCACATCGAGGATCACCACATCGGGAATGTTTTTGGGATGAGTGAACCGTTCCATCAGATCCGTTCCGCTGCTGCAGACATATAACACATCAAAGTTGGGGATGGAGCTGATCATGGTGGAGAGCGCCTGCGCAATAAGAATATGATCATCCACAATGACGATGCTATGCCTCATAATCCGGTATTTTATTTAAAGGTAATGAAATGTACAGCTGTGTTCCGTTGTTGTTCTCCCAGCGGCCGGTGGCGCCAATGCTCTGGATCCTGCGTTCGATCGATTTTAGCCCGCTGCCGCTGCTGATGCGGTATTCGGAAACCTTCGACCAGTCGATCCCCCTTCCGTTATCTGCACAGGTGATCTGCAATATACCATCCGTTACCATGGCATAGACCTCGATGCGGCCGGCGCCGCTGTGTTTTAAACTGTTCTGGATGAATTCCTGGCAGATCCGTACAATGGACAGATTCAGGTGTTCCGTAAGAAAATCATATGACCGGTCCGTACAGGAAAAGATCGCGTGGCAGAGCCCGCTCTCATTGATCCGCTGCATCTCCTTTTCCAGATAGTGCACAAAACTGAAGTTGGCAAAATCCTGTGTGGTCAGCATCTTGCTGATACTCCGCAGCTCGTTCAGCGACTCCTGTATGAGCGTATTCTGGGAAGAGATCTGGTGTTTGATGGCCTCCATATCGTCGGACTGCAACGTATTCTCCATTTGAAGATAGGTGAGGGTGAGCTTTTGGCCTACTGTATCGTGCAGCTCGCCGCCGATGTGCTGCATCAGTTTTTGCTGTACCTCGTGCCGGGTTTCCAGCAATTCCTGTTTATGCAGGATGGCATTGGCTTCCCGCTCTTTCTTATAAAGGATATTACGCCGCCGGATGCTGATGATGATAAAGTATACCGCCATTACCAGCAGCAGCACGGTGAGGATGACCGACAGGAAGAATACATTTATTTCTTTTTCGCCCATAGGATGCCAAAGATTATAATGCCGTATAAAAAATAGTTGAACGCAAAGAACAGGTAATAATAAGGATAGAACAGGCGCGGGTAGGTTTCAAACAAATAAAGCTTGGTGATATTATAAGGAAGCGTGCCCAGGTAAAAAAGCAGCAACCCTATTGAAATATACATAAACGGGTCTCTTGTTACTTCCTCTATTTTCTCGCTGTTCATCAGCTCAAACAAATAATGCAGACTGCAGGCTGAAATAAAAATCGCTTCCAGTGTGTAATTAAAGGTATTAAACTGCGTAACGCCACCTGCAAAAAATTGCAGAACGGCTATAAAAAGTACAATGCCGATAAAGCCCTTTATCAATACCCGCCAGTAAGCCAGCCCCGTTTTTTTATAAAAAAACAAAAGCAGAAAGGTACACTGCACCGGGAGCATACAATTGTACCACATATTGGTAACGTGTACCAGGTCGGTATCCGGTAAATAAAGCCGTGCAAAATACACCACTGTTTCTGTAATCACCACAGCCGCCAGAAAAGCCACTACAAAGCCCCCGCCCCGTTTTTTAAAAAAGAACAGTCCGGTCAGAAAGCTGATCCATTCCAGGAAAATCAGGATGTAAAAGGAGATCATAAGGCCCGCCTGTTAATTGCCCTCCACACTGGGCGGCGGACATGCGCCTCCCTGGTTCAATCCTACCTCTACAGCAAGGGGCGGAGGCAGAAAGCCCATGGTGGTCATGGTTCTACCGTTTTGGGCAGGCGCAAACAATGTATGGGTGCGTTTGCCTTTGTCGGGGATCTCGCCGGAGGGCAGAAAATCATGATACTCGGCTGTTCCGCGGTCCTTATAGGCCGGTACAAGAATGAGGGTGTGGCGGCCTGTATGACCGGCATAGTCGGCATTCTGCGGCTGCAGACCGGGATAGGCGGCGTCATACATCTTGATCCCGAGCTCCGAGCTGCTGACCTTTGATCCGTCCGGTTTTACCAGTTTGCCACTCTTGATCAGCTCATCCATTGTGTAAACAAGCTTTTTGATGCTGTCCAGTGAAAAAGTGGTCAGCCGCGAATCCCAGAATGTTTTTTTTGTGCTGTCCGGATTATTGCCCAGGTAACGGTTAAGCCCTTCCGTAATGTACCTGTATTGAAAGGCCCGGAATGTTCCCGTCATTTCCAGTGCTTTGTCGAGACGCACATAATTAAGTTTGATGTCTTTGGGGTTTACGCTTCCTTCCGAAACAAAGAACCGGGTTTCATTGGAGCCGGCTTCCCGCAGCCTGCGGTTCTCCAGGAATAAATAAATGATACCGGCGATCAGGATCAGAAAAAGCAGTACAGAGGGGAATCGTTTCATAAAAATCTGTTTTAGTTGTTATCATTTGAACATGGCAGTATAAATCTAAAATCAAATGCGCATGAATAAAAAATTAGTTTGAACCAAGTGCAGTGAAAACCCCGTTATACTCTTATTATCAACGAAATAAATGTCTTTTTTATAAAAGGGTCTAAAAATGCCCATCCGTAAAACTACGGTAATCCGCACAGGGAAAATCCCCCTAAAATAGGGTATTTATCCCATTGATAAAAGGAGCTGCAACAATGCATCTTTGTAAGGAGAACGAAAGGAATTGCAGGAATATACAAAAGAGCAGGAACAGCAATTTAAAAGAATACAATACAGCATAAACAATAACAGTCTATTCATCATTCGCTGAAACGCTGCAAGAGAGTAACCTCCTGGCTTATTGGAAATTCAATCACCCGCTAAACTGTCAAAACTCCAACGGGTCATTCCGCCTTAGCGGGATGGCCTTTTTTCATACAGGTTCAGCAGATAAAATACTTGGCGGTACCTGTTTTAAACGCTAAATTGCAGGGGAGGGTATTTTTTGAGATGCTTAACATTTCATTGTTTACTTTTATTTTTTGTTTTATTTACCAGATTTGTACCACTCATGGCAAAAACAGCACAACCCCAGGGCGCATTTTCATTTCTGGATGAAGTAGAAAAGTTAGACCCCTTACCCAAACCCAAAAGGAATACATTGCGGCCTCCGGCAACGATTGAGCTGGAAACCGAAGCGGAAGAAGCGACTCCGGCAGATGCTGTTGCGGAAGATGTGGAGGAGCCGGTGTCAACAGAAGAGCCGGTTGTTGCCAACGGGAGCGAAACTGTATTGCAGCAGGAGCCTGAAAACAACGAAGTACCGGAGACGGATGAGGAGGAAGAAAAAACCGCCGGTCCGGTAGCAGAGCGCCGTCCGCCGGGAACCCGGGGCAGAAGGTCCGTGCGGGAAAACAGCATTGCCGCAGATGCCGTGGAAATGCCCGATGAGGAAGTATTGTTTAAAAAACATTATTATAGTATGGGGGAGGTGACGGCCATGTTCAAAGAGAGCCACTCACTGATCCGCTACTGGGAGTCGGAATTTGATATCCTCAAGCCAAAAAAGAATGGCAAAGGCGACCGCTTTTTCCGTCCGCAGGATGTAAAGAACCTTTTCCTGATCTATGACCTGCTGCGCCGCAGGAAATTTACCATCGAAGGAGCCAAGGAATACCTGAAAAACAATAAAAAAGCCGATGAGAAGTTTGCCGCGGTCCAGTCGCTGCAACGGCTTAAGGGATTTCTGCTGGAGCTGAAAGCAGGGATATAAAAACAGTAACAGGGTTCGTTTTACGAACCTTTTTTTATTGAGCGCAACCGGAACCGTGTTATTTTTGTTTATAGTGCTGCATCGCTGAAGGGATGAAGCGCGTCCCTGTAATGTGAAATTGAAACACATGAAAAAAATTATGTTATCGGGCTTTATCGCCTTTTCTTCCCTGACCGGGTTTGCACAACAGTATGAGGTAGCTACAGATGACCATAACGGCAAACAACATAAAATGCTGCTGGGACATATTACGGACAGCCTGTTGAGAGCGGATACCGCCTTTAGCTGGTTCGCGGAAGGAGAAAAAGTGTATAATCCATCTCCGGAAGCAGTGAAAACCGTAAAAAAGAACAGGGATAAGATCTGGTT
The DNA here is from genome assembly GCF_020034665.1 of Niabella beijingensis. NCBI lineage: Bacteria > Pseudomonadati > Bacteroidota > Chitinophagia > Chitinophagales > Chitinophagaceae > Niabella > Niabella beijingensis. The sequence goes on from NZ_JAIQDI010000001.1 coordinate 2,923,328, forward strand.
CAAGGTATTTATGGGTACCTGGTGCCCCGACTCACATTACGTCATTCCGCGTTTTTACAAACTGCTGGAAGCGGCCGGTGTGGATAAAAACAAGGCATCCCTGCTGGCGGTGGACCGTAGTAAGGTGGATAAAGCAAAAATTACCGAAGGGCTGAAGGTGACCAATGTACCGACCATTATCGTTTACCAGTTTGATACCGAACTGGGCCGTGTGGTGGAATACGGAACAACCGGCAGGTTTGATACGGAGCTGGCCGATATTATAAAAAAGGCAAAATAACTCTAAACTGCCGGACCCGCCGGTTCATCCCGGATGATCTTGATATCACTCACACTTTGTGCGGTGGTAATGTTCAGTTCTTCCAGCAATCCCAGGATCTTAAGGGTATTCTGTTCCCGGATCCTGTTGTATTCGCTGATGTTTGCGCCGGTAAAATATTCACAGTTGATAAGTATTGCATTAGCGGTAATACCGGTTACAAAGGCGGAAGAAGCAATAACACCGCCTCCGGTAAGGATTTCACGGATACCGCCCAGCAATTTTTCAACCGCTGCCGGAGTGGTGGAGGAAGAAAGTTCCAGCTTTAATTCTGCCCGCCGCTGAACCCGGCTCGACTGGTTATCGAGGATGCTGTCTACCATCTGTTTGTTGGGCACCGTAATATAGGATTTGGCATCAGAGCGGATGCGCGTACTTCTTAAACCGATCTTTTCCACCACACCCGAAACGGAGTTCAGTTTTACCGCATCGCCGGTGGCAAAGGGCTTATCGAAAAAGATAATAAAGGAAGCAATAAGATTTTCCAGACTTTCCTTTAAGGCCAGTGCAACCGCGGCACCAACAATACTCAGGCCGGTCAGCAGGCCTTTTATATCGTAATTAAACGTATACTTCAGTATAAACAATAAGCCGATCAGTCCAACCAGGACCTTAATAAGATCTTTAAAAAAGAAAACCAGCTGATGGCTTCCCGCCCCCGTTTGCCCTTTCATGTAAACACCCTGCACCATAAGCATGATGAAATCGATCATTTTTATAACAAACTGAAAAAATGTAAAAATGATTAGGAAGGTACCGGTCATACGCAGCAATTCCCGGAAGGTGACCTTATAAAGACTGAATTCCAGTTCAGCCGGAAGTGTGAGCTTGTCGAGCGCCGTTACGGTAATGAGTACGGCAAAGAACAGACCCAGGGGTTTGACTGCCAGTGAACGGAACGCAATAAAATCAATATTCTTCCACCGGAGTTTCAGGATCTTGAAAATAGCCAGCGCCAGGTAATGCGCAATGTATTTCTTAAACAGAATAACAATAAGGATGGTAACACCTACAGCAATATAGGCCCTGACTGAATTATCAAAGTAAACCTGGTTCAGAAATTCATTCATACGATCAAAATTACTGATAAAAACCCTGAAACAACAAGGTGTGGCCAATGGAACAGGAGCGGATGCTGCTTTTTAGGATATCGTTCAGAGGCGGAAAGAGTACAGGGAGAGCTCGTCGTTATTCAATACATAAAGGGTTTGTTCGCCCAGGATGTATTGCCGGGCATTTTTGAGGGCATCGGGGATGGGCCATTCTTCAAACTTCAGTGTATTCAGGGTGTAGCGGTAGAAACGGTTATTGTCGTTCCCGAAGATATATTTGTCGGTAATGCGAAGGTCCTGCCAGTTGGTGATGGCAAGCTTTCCCTTATAGGTACCGTAGTAGTCAAAAATATAAATGCCGCGGGCCGAGTCATAGATATAAATGAGTTTATTTCGGTCGATGATCTGCTGTGGCGCCGGAGCGTCATTAAATAACTGCCGGAAGTCCGGCGTTTTAAACAGCACACTGCCCTTGTCATCGATCTTTTTTAACACGTTCTCCATATTGTCGTACAGCCATATCTTTCCGTCGTAAGAGAGTCCTACGGCTTCCGCGTTAAAGATATGCTGCGCGCGCAGATCGATGGTGTTGACCGCATTCAGTAGCCGGTCCAGCATCACCAGTGTGGCAAAATTTCGATAGTACAACAGTACCCGCAACGGGTTGGAAACATCCAGCAGAGAAGCTTCACCCAGTTTTTTTACGTTGTTGTATACGGCAACCGAGTCGCCCTTTTCGTTCAGCTTTTTCAGCTGGTTGGAAGCCGTCAGCAGGTAAATATTCTCCAGGTTATCAGCCGCAACAGCAACATAATTGCCGGGAATGGTCTTTATCTTTTCTGTGGTCAATTGCCCGTTTACCGCATTCAGGGAAATGCAGCAAACCATCAGTATGAATAGCCGGCGTATCATCCTCGGATTATTTTTTCTTCTTTACCAGGTATATAGGAGCGCAGCTGAACATCCCGGCCGTCAAACACCGCATAGGTAAAAAATGTGATCCAGTCGCCCAGGTTAATATAACGGCTGCTGCTGGTAAGACGAAAGTCGATGGGCAAATGGCGGTGTCCGAAAATAAAAAAATCGTACTGTTTTTTCTGCAGCTGTTCCTTACAGTAAGTAATCAGCCATTCACGGTCCGCACCCAGGAATACTTCTTCTGAAGTGCCGGTCTTGGCCCGGCTTTTACGGCTCATATAATTGGCTACGCCAATACCGATCACGGGAGGAAGTACGCCGAATAGCCACTGGCAGACGGGGTTCCGGAATACCTTTTTGAGGCGTTTATAACCATGATCGCCCGGCCCCAGACCATCGCCATGGCCTATAAGGAATTGTTTGCCATTCCAGGCGAATTCTTTCGGCTCAAAATAAACGGGCATGTTCAGCTCCTGCTGAAAATAGTCCTTCATCCACATATCGTGGTTGCCCACAAAAAAATGCAGCCGGATGCCACTGTCTGCCAGCTCGGCCAGCTTTCCCAAAATGCGCACATAACCCCGGGGCACTACATGCCGGTACTCGTACCAGAAATCGAACATATCGCCCACGATGAAAATGGTATCCGCGCTGCCCTTTATTTCGTCCAGGAACCGGACCAGCATTTTTTCCCGCTCCAGGCTGCTTTCATAGGACGGAACGCCCAGGTGGAAATCCGAAAGAAAATAAATATTTTTACCTGCCTGCAAGTTGATGTACCAATTTGAGCAAAGGTAGCCCTTAAATACGAAAATAACGGTTGTGTTCGGGGCGTTCCTTTAAAGCGATCCTGTACTCCGCAGGTTAAAATAGCTTACTGATCGGCAAGGCAGGTGGCATTGCGGAGCATCATCTGCGGCTATTTTTACATACATGAAATGACGGCTGTTACTAACATTAAATCCAGTGAGGATCGTTACCATGCTATTAAAAAAGATCGCGCTGTGTTGTCTTCTGCTTGTTGCCGGAAGGCAGGCATGCACACAGCAACGGGCGGGTACCAGGCCCAATATCATTTATATCCTGACAGATGATCTGGGGATCGGGGATGTAAAATATTACAATGCAAAGGGAAGGATCAACACCCCCCATATTGACAGGATCGGCCAGGAGGGAATGGTCTTCAACGATGTGCATTCATCCTCGGCAGTCTGTACTCCTTCCCGGTACAGTATTGTTACAGGGCGGTATGCCTGGCGCAGCCGCCTGGCAAAGGGCGTACTGCATGGTTTTGATAAACCGCTGATCGACTCCTCACGGCTAACGGTTGCCCGCCTGCTACAACAAAATGGTTATACGACCGCCTGTATCGGTAAATGGCATCTGGGACTGGGCTGGGATATTATAAAGGACGGAAAGACGCCGCAGGTGAACTACAGCAAACCAATTACCGGTGGTCCGAATGCGCTGGGGTTTGACTATTTCTACGGCATCGCCGCTTCACTGGATATGCCGCCCTATGTTTTTATTGAGAATGATCATACCATCAGTATTCCGGACACGATAAAAAAATGGGGAAGGGAAGGGCCTGCTGCTGCTGACTTTGAGGCGGTGAACTGTTTGCCGGAGCTTACAAAAAAAGCAGTAACCTATATCCGGGAGAAGGCACAGGGACAAAAGCCGTTCTTTCTTTACTTCACTATGCCCTCCCCGCATACACCGGTTGTTCCGTCGGATCAGTTCAAAGGAAAAAGCGGGGTGACGGAATATGGGGATTATGTGATGGAAACGGACTGGGCAGTGGGCGAATTGTTAAAAGCAGTGGATGATGGAAAGATCTCAGACAATACGATGATCGTTTTCACCAGTGATAACGGGTTTGCTCCTTATGTATTAAAAACATGGAATGTGGAAGCAGAAGGACATTATCCCAGTATGAATTACAGGGGCTATAAAGCGGATATATGGGAAGGGGGACACCGGATCCCGTTTCTGGTGAAATGGCCGGGAAGCGTCAAAGCAGGAAGTAGTTGTAACAATACGGTTTGTCTGAGCGATTTTATGGCAACGGTGGCCGGCATCCTTGGTAAACCCTTGCCGGATAATGCCGCTGAAGACAGCTATAATATCCTGCCGTATTTAACCGGCCGTTCTGCCGGGGAAATCAGGGAAGCCACCGTTCATCATTCGATTGACGGCAATTTCGCCATCCGCCAGGGAAAATGGAAGCTGGAGCTTTGTCCGGGCTCCGGTGGCTGGACCGCACCGCGGAATGCGGAAGCGTTTAAACAGGGATTACCTGTTACACAGCTTTATGACCTGTCGCAGGATATCCGCGAGCAACACAATGTACAGGCAGCTTATCCGGAAGTGGAGAAAAAATTAATGAAACTGTTACAGCGATATATCGATAATGGAAGAAGCACACCCGGCACACCCCAGAAAAATGACACGCCGGTGGATCTCTGGAAAAAGGTTTATACGGCCAGGTAAATAAAATAACAGGAATCGCTAACCTGCTCGTTATCGCCGGGAATTGAGGTAATCCAGCACATTGCCCGATTCAACAACAGGTTTATCTTTTATCTCGTGGCTGAACCAGTATACCCAGGCCTCCACCTGCTCGTCATTGCGTCGGATGCTGCACAACTCCCGTTTATAATCGGCCGTTTCTCCCGCTTCAGGGTTGAGGCCTTCATACCCGTCCAGCTGGGCAAGGGCATAAGACAACTCGTGTTTGCTGCGGATCCGGTACAGTTCCCCGGTGATCGTCCTGCCCGAATTGTCCGGGATGGCTGCGGGGTAATCGCCCAGATCGTAAAGGGTGCCGGATGCGGTGGCCGGTCCGACCAATTCAAAATAGCGTGCCATGTATTCGTATGCGGGACTTTTGAACCCGCTTAACAGGGAGCCGTAAACAAAAAGATAATTGCTTTGCATATCGAGGTGTTATTCGCTGGTATCGTCTATTAAAAAAACAAAAACTTCCTTCGGTCCGTGTACTCCTACCACAAGCGTCTTCTCTATATCCGCGGTACGGCTGGGTCCGGTGGCAAAGGTGATAAGCGACGGAAGCGTGTCGCCATAACGCTCTTTGATGCCTTCCAGGGCGTCCTTTACATCAAAAACTAGCTGACTGGTATAGGCGATGCAAACATGGACAGGGGCATACACGCTTGTTTTACGTCCGCTTAGTTGTGCAGCGCTCATTACAATACTGCCTGTACGGGCCACAAGGTATTCGCAGCCGGTTATGGCCACATCACAGTTAGCAAGATCGGCGGGGTTGCTGCTGATTTCGAGCTGCTGCCCGATCAGCACGGCCAGTTCCGGTTCCTGGCAATAGATCTTTTGCCATCCTGTATGGGAAAGCAGGGTACTGAACTGGCTTACCAGTTCTTTATTGCTCAGGCAAAAGGCAAACCGCCCCTGAAGCGCGGTAAAGCGCTCGGCAAATTCCACTTCCAGCTCCTGGTGCAGGGGAACATATACCATTGATTGTCCTTCACTTTTGGGAAAAGGGATCGGTGTGGGCTGGCTCAGCGCCTCCCGGATCTTTTTTAGTACGGTATCTTTGGCCGATCGGATCACTGTGCGAATTTAATAATTTAGCCAACGTAGCGGATGGATTCCTGTTACAATATTTTAAAAAGCTGATCCAGCACGATTTCTGGGTAAGATGTGATACCTTGTAATAACAAATGAAACAGCATGAAGCACTATTTTTCTGTTTTCTGGATAATTGTATTTTTGGGAGCCTGCGGTTCCAATGAGACGGGAACAGCAAAAGCACCTCCCGTAAAGGATACTGCCGCAGTTGCCGCCGGTCCGGCCCCGGTTGTGGAAGACACCACGGTACTGGTGGCGGTCATCCGGGCTGAATTTGAGCGCATCAATAAAATGCCGCTTACATCAAAGCAGTTCAACTGGCAAAGTTCCGAAAAATGTCAGCCTCCCTACCAGGAAGGTACAGCTACTTATTATTACGATAAGGGTACCCTTGTGAAAATTCACAACCAGGGTGCAGAAGATCATGGTGAGTGGAAAGAGGATTATTATTTCAGGAAGGGGCAGCTGATTTTTATTTACCTTGACAATGCCTACGGGGGTGCGGCAAATCCTACAGCGTATAAATATCAAAATCGGTATTATTTTAACAATAATCATCTGATCAAAAAGCTGGAATCCACCAACCCGGAATACCACCTGGAGCAGGACAGGATCGCCGATATGATCAGGATCGCCGGCCGGTTATATGGTGCAGCAGACAGTAACACCATCAGCAAAATCCTTACCTGCGAATAAGGAGTTGCTGACTGATCTGCAGGGTTGTCTTTAAAAAATCGCCTGTTCTTATGGAAAAGTACATTCCCGGTATCTTATCTGCAAAACACTTGAATGAGATACATAACGTTTACTGCTGCCGCAGCATTGCTTTTTGCTGCCTGCAACACTACTCCGCAACAGGATAAGATACGGGTGACGGGCGAAGGAAAGGTACGCGTAATGCCGGACCAGGTTATCCTTACTATCAGTGTGCTGTTTACCCAACCCAGGATGGCCGATGCTGTTAAAATGACCCAGGAAACAGTGGACTCTGTATCCGCGATCCTGGAACAATTCGGGAAAAAGGAACAGGATATTAAAACCAGCAGCATATCCGCAAATAAAAGTTATGACTATAACAGCGGAACGCCCCGCTTTACGGGTTACCAGGCAGAGCAGACCATTGATTTTGTATTGAATGATATCAACAGGTTTACTGCGCTTACCGGAAGATTGCTGGAGACAAGGATCAACAGTATCGCCCGGATACAATTCAGTCATTCCAGGGCAGACAGTATATTCCGGGAGGCGGATCTGCTGGCCTACGACGATGCACTGAAATCGGCCCGGAAATTATGTGCCAGGGCGGAAGTGAAGCTGGGAAAGCTGCTTTATGTATCCAATAATGAAGCGATTGCCGGCTATAATGATAATGGCTATTCCAGCGAAGAACGAATCAATACCTATGCCAAGGCCTATGGTGGCAGGGGCTTTAAGATCTCCCCCGAGGTGATCGAGTTCCGGCGGAACATCACATCCGAATTTGCCATTAAAAACTGACCCTGCTGTACAGCAATACCCTTTTCGTATTGCTGCATTTTACAGGCCGAGCCTATGGCTCTCTACGTTTCATGGATGGGGGCTGGTCAACAAACTGAAGTTTGTTGTTGAAAGACCAAACGAGGCGCTGCCTCTTACGCCCTATTACGGTGTTAGCTTAAAATCCGTTTTTAGGAGTAGGCCCGCCTTGTCGCTATAAAAGCAAAGGCCGTAGGCCGGGCCTAGGGTTCTCTATGTTTTATAGATGGTGCTGATCAGCAACTGAAGTTTGTTGTTGAAAGATCAAACGAGGCGCTGCCTCTTACGCCTTATTACGGGGTTAGTTTAAAATCCGTTTTTAGGAGTAGGCCTGCCTTGTCGCTATAAACGCAAAAGCCATAGGCCTGGCTCATTTTTTACAACTCCGGAATTTATTCCGGAAGCCGGAACGTACTACAGAGTACGGGAGTGCCGTAGGCACGACCCATAAGGGCGTTCAGATGTCCCATGAACCCTCTTTGCCATCGATGCACAGGCCTACACACCATCTGCCCCGGCGCTCGTGCGTGCTACAGTCCTGGGATTTTTATTGCTGCATTTTACAGGCCGAGCCTACAGCTCTCTACGTTTCATGGATGGCGCTGATCAGCAACCGAAGTTTGTTGTTGAAAGATCAAACGAGGCGCTGCCTCTTACGCCCTTTAAGCTATTACGGCGTTGGTTTAAAAAACCATTTTTAGGAGTAGGTCTGCCTTGTCGCTATAAAAGCAAAGGCCATAGGCCTGGCTCATTTTTGCAACTCCGGAATTTATTCCGGAAGCCGGAACCTGCTACAGAGTACGGGAGTGCCGTAGGCACGACCCATAAAGATACCTGCTTCTCACACCTGCTCCCAACATAAGAAAGTTGATCATCACCCTGACGAAAGGTCCGCGCCGCGGGCTTGTATCCTGTCCCGGATAGTTAGCCTCTGATCGGTGCAAAGCTTTATCACTTTTCCAAATAAAAAAGGCGCCTCTGATTTTTGAGACGCTCTTTTCATTTATTTATTCAGCGGTTAATTCGCCGTTGGGTTCGGATTGGTGGGAGGTACTCCGCCGGGTACCGGTTCGATAGGTACTACGGGCGGCTCATCTGCCAGCAATTTCTTTTCTTCAAAAGGACGTTTGCCGATCAGGGTTTCCACATCGGCCTGGAACAATACTTCTTTTTCCAGCAACGCCTTTGCGATGATCTCCACCTGCTCTTTCTTTTCAGTCAGCAGCGCCACGGTCTTATCATAGCATTCTGCAATAATGGCCCGTACTTCCTCATCGATCAGTTTGGAAGTCTCCTCACTGTAAGGTTTGGTAAAGGAAGTATCCTGGTGCGGGTTGTAAAAACTTACATTGCCCACCTTCTTACTCATGCCATATACCGTCACCATGGAATATGCGATCTGGGTCACATTTTCCAGGTCACTGCCGGCACCTGTGGAGATCTTCCCAAAGAAGATCTGCTCACTTACCCTTCCGCCTAAAGCCATACACATGCGGTGGATCAGGTCCTCTGTCCGGTACAGGTATTGCTCTTTGGGCGTGTATTGTGCATATCCTAATGCGGCGGTACCTCTTGGTACAATGGTTACTTTCAGCAGGGGATATGCGTGCTCCAGGAACCAGCCTGCTACGGCATGACCGGCTTCATGATAGGCGATCACTTCTTTTTCATGCGGGGCAATGATCTTGTTCTTCTTTTCAAGGCCGCCGATCACACGATCGATGGCGTCCTGGAAATCGGCCATATCCACGCCTGTTTTATTCTTCCGTGCAGCGATCAGGGCTGCTTCATTACAAACATTGGCAATGTCTGCACCCGCAAAACCGGGTGTCTGCTCCGCCAGTTTGTGAATATCCAGTGATTCGGAGGTTTTGATCTCTTTCAGGTGCACTTTAAAAATGGCTTCGCGTCCCGCAAGGTCCGGCTGGTCGATGGTGATCTGCCGGTCGAAACGGCCGGGGCGCAGCAATGCAGAGTCCAGTACATCCGGGCGGTTGGTAGCAGCCAGTACAATGATACCGGTGTCGGTGCCGAAACCATCCATTTCTACCAGCATCTGGTTCAGCGTGCTTTCGCGTTCGTCATTGCTCATCATGGCATTCTTACCACGGGCACGGCCGATGGCATCGATCTCATCGATAAAGATGATACAGGGTGCTTTCTCGCGTGCCTGTTTGAAGAGGTCCCGCACGCGGCTTGCTCCAACACCCACGAACATCTCCACAAAGTCAGATCCGCTGAGGCTGAAGAAAGGAACCTGTGCTTCACCTGCCATGGCTTTTGCCAGCAATGTCTTACCGGTTCCCGGAGGCCCTACCAGCAAGGCTCCTTTTGGTATCTTACCGCCAAGGCTGGTGTATTTTTTGGGATTCCGCAGAAAGTCGACGATCTCCATTACCTCCACCTTTGCTTCATCCAGTCCGGCCACATCCGCAAATGTGATGTTGACACGGGTGCCTTTATCAAAAAGGGTGGCCTTGGATTTTCCGATATTGAATATTCCACCAGGGCCGGCACCACCACCGGCGCCACCGCCCATTTTACGCATCATTAAGATCCAGACACCGATCAGCAAAAGGAACGGGAGGATAAAACTGATGGAGCGGCCGATAAAGTCGCTGTCATTGGTTACGGTTTTTGGAGGTTGTGCTGTCTGAGGATGCTCTTTGTAAAAGTCTTTCATCTGGTCGACAAACTTGTCCCCGCTGGTAATTTCAAAAAACATCTGAGGATCGTTATTGGCCGGTATCAGCGTATTGCCGCTTTTCCCTTTGCCGGCCTCCTGATATTTGGAAAGACTGTCTTTTTTTATCCAGACTCTTACTACACTCCGGTTATTTACGATCGCATATTTATCCACATCGCCTTTTTGAACCATGGCCTGGAAAACATCGATACTGATCTCTTTGCTGGAAGACCCGAACGGATTCAGGAACTGCAGGGCCAGCATGATAGCCAGAATGATAATAAATGCCCAATAGCTGCCAAACTTTACCTTTTTGGGTTCATTACCGCCGCCATTACCGGAAGGCTTTGGCGAGAACGGGTTATTCCGCTGTTTTTCTTGTCTGTTATAATTATTTTGAGACATGTTCTGTAATTATGATACTATAAGGCAATTTTTATTGAAATGTTTATGAGATGTATTACTATTTTTTCTTAAATATCCTTTTCATTATGTGCTTTGATGCTGGCGTCACTCCACATTTCTTCCAGGCTGTAGAATTTACGCTGCTCCGGCAGCATGATATGTACCACGATGTTTACATAGTCCATCAATACCCATTGCAGGGTCTGGGTACCTTCTCGCTGGTACACATTTTCGCCTGTGGCTTCTTTTACCCGGTATTCGATATTATCGGCTACAGACTTTACCTGTGGAGAACTGGAAACTTCACATATGATGAAAAAATCGGATACGGCTTCAGGGATCTGCCTCAGATCAAGGGAAACGATGTTTTCCCCTTTTTTTTCCCTGATTGCGGAAATAATAGTCTTGAAAAGTTTAGAATTTCTTGTAAGCCTGGCTGTACCTGAAATTTTACGTTTCGTTAGCGATGCTAAGGGTTCCAAATAGAAGAATTTATATTTTTTTAACGGCAACAAGCCCTCAAAAAGGGCACATTTCCTAAACTTGTTTTACTTTGTTCAAAAATAGCAAATATTGACTCAAAAAAAGGCAGCCGCCGGCCAAATTCCTGCCATTGTTGAACTATTGCAGGTAGACAGTACCAATAACTATGCCCTTAGCCGGATACGTGAAGGTTTGGCATATCATGGCATGGGCATTTTTGCCCACGAGCAGCTCGCCGGCAAAGGACAACGGGGAAAGAAATGGCTCTCCCTGCCTGATCAGAATATCTATTTGAGCCTGATTATAGGCCCAAACCCCTTGATTTTAACTGATTTATTTGTGCTGAGTGCACTTGTTGCGGTGGAAACCAGGAAGTTTCTGGCAGAAAAAGTGCCGGGCAACTGGTTTATAAAATGGCCCAATGATATTTATTTTCAGGACAGAAAGGCAGTGGGAATGCTGATTGAGAACATCATTAACGGACAGAACTGGAAGTGGGCGGTGGCGGGCATTGGCGTAAATGTGAACCAGGACCGCTTCCCTGAAGACCTGAAACGGGCCGTTTCGCTAAAAATGATAAGCGGAGAAAATTACGATTGCCTGGTACTGGCCACCGAACTGGCAGGGCGGATCTTCAATGCCCTGGCGGCACTGAAATCGGATGTTGAGCGATCCGTCAGGGAAAACCTGGAAGAATACAATGCCCATCTTTTTATGAAAGATGAGGAAATAAATTTTGAAGAAAATGAGGCGGTAAGAACCGGCAGGGTACTTGAAGTGACCAGAGAGGGGCAGCTGGTTGTCCAGACAGAAAAAAGAAATTATTTCGATTTTGGAGAAATTAAATGGATCGTTTAGCTTAGCAATACAAAGACAGCTTAGCTGCTTTTAAACTAAAACACTCCGGCTATGATCATCTTCGGCACCAGGGGAAAAACACTTAGAACGAATGCTGCTCCCATAAACTGCGATCACTGTGGAACAAAAAACAGCGTGTATCTAAGTTTTGCAGTACGTTATTTTCATATTTTCTGGATACCGGTTTTTCCAACGGGGAAAAAGGGGATGACACAGTGTTCCCACTGTAAACAGGTACTGTATGAAAACCAGTTGCCAACTGCATTGAGACCGGTCTTTTACTCCGAGAAACAAAAAATAAAAACACCTTTAAAATATTATACAGGTTTGTTGCTGGTAGGAGTATTCGCATTGTTTGTGATGTACACCGGGTATACCAGTTCAAAAAATAATAAGCTGTATATTAAAGATCCGAAAATAGGGGATGTATATGAAGTAAAGGAGCAACCCGATAAATTCACGCTATATAAGGTAACGGCTGTTACTGCGGATTCCGTGGCCTTGGTGGTCAATAATTATGCTGCCGACCGGTCATCCGCTTTATATAAACTGAGGCGGACGCATGGAACGGATTATGGCAGCGAAACGATTTCGTTTTCCAGGAACCAGTTACAGTCGATGTTTGATGGAAAGCAAATATTGAATGTAAAAAGAGAATGATCGGCTTTAAGGATTGTTCTACGTCATTCCGGATTTTTTGTTTTTAAGTGTGAACCGTGTGGCGATCAACTCATCCCGCTCTGCAGCCCGGGCTTCCTTTTCCAATACATTGTTATAGTAACCATGTTTTACAGACTCAACAAGGTATTTAAACAGGAAACGCAGTAGCCCATAACGCTGGTATTGTTCGATATGTTTCAGCTCATGCCGTACCCAGCGCTCATCGGCCAGGAAGGCTGCTTTTGTGGCTCCGTACAGGTAAATGGTACGACCAATGACCAGGGCCACATTTTTTGATTTCAGCTTTCCGGCTGCCAGCCGGGCGATCCATGAATTTTCTTTGATGCGGAAAGGGGTCATAATGCGCGTCCCGTCAAAAATACGACAGAAAAACAGGTTTAAGAAAAGATGTAAATCGCAGCTATGGATACTGTAAACGAACCGGCAACAGCATATAAAAACGAACACGATACCATTGCAGAATACCTGGAGATGGAAAGGCATCACCGGAAAAGCACGAATACTATCTGGGAGCCGTTTTTGCTACGGCTGGTGCAGGGCGAAGACATCATATAATATTTAAAAACACATTGGGGCAATTATACATGCTCCTTAGCGGAAATGACTGTCAGCCCTATGGCAGCGACATGCGCATCCATATACCCGAAAATACATTGTTTACCTACCCGGATATATCGATCATCTGCGGGGATATGGTTGCTCCTGCCGAAGATGAAAACACCGCAGTGCTGCCGGCAGTATTGATTGAGATCCTACCCCCGCTGCAAAAGATTATGACCGCGGCGGAAAATTCAGGCTGTGCCGTGATATCCCTTCTTTAAAAGAAGACATACTGATCGACTCAGAAAGCATCAGCTCTTCAGGCTTTTGATGATTTCCTCCGCATGTTTGGCGCTGCGGGGTCTTAAAAATATTTTTCGGATCACACCATTCTCATCAATAACAAAGGTGGTCCGGTGCAGGCCCATATATTTGTTCCCAAACATCTGCTTCTCACCCCAGACGCCATATTTTTCAATAATGGCATGTGAAGGATCCGCGATCAGTGAAAAGGGCAATGAGAATTTTGCTTCAAATTTTTTATGCTTGCTGACCTCATCCGGACTAATACCCAGGATCTGCAAACCTTCTTTTTTCAGTAATGCATAGTTGTCGCGCAGGTTACAGGCCTGTATGGTACAGGTAGGGGTATCATCTTCAGGATAAAAATAGAGGACCACTTTCTGACCTTTAAGATCTTTTAGCGCGATCTTTTTTCCGTTCTGGTCCGTACCGGTAAAAAAGGGGGCTTTATCTCCTTCTTTCAAATGTGTTGCCATATATTTCAAACAGTTTTGATCCTTATTTTTTCTTCCTGCTTCCGGATGTGGGTTTTTTTCCGGAAGCTTTGACAGCCGTTTTTGACCGGGATGCAGTAGTCTTTTTAGTGACTGTCTGTTTACCGGAGCTTGCTTTTTTCACCGGGGTTGCGGCGGCTGCGCCTCCCCCTCTTCTGAACTTCCAGCTTCTTTCGGTTTTGTTGCCTGCAATATCAGTAACAGTTACAAAAAGCGTATGTTCACCCGGGGTCACTTTTTCATCAAAATAATAGAGGTAGGTTCTGCCTTTGTCATTCGTGAACCGGATCCAGCGGCCGTCTATTTCCGCCCGGAAATCGGCGATACCGGAATTGTCCGTTGGTGTGAACGCAATGCGTGACGCGCGGCTGAGATCCACCACATCACCGCTTCCCAATGAATTAATGGAGGGTGGAATGTTGTCTGTAAATACTTCGAACGTACCAAAATCCCGGAACAGTGCAGTAACCCAATCGCCGTTCCAGCTGGCTTTTTTAACCGTACTGTTGCTGCCGGTCCTTTTGATCACCACACGGTCCCGGAGCTCAGGAGCTATGGGTTTTTCGGGTTTGATGCGTACCTCAAAATCGCTGTGCACGGGGATATTGGTTTCCCCCAGCTTATGCCGGGCAGAAACGCTGCCGCCGCCGCTTGAAGACAGTCTTGCATACCCCGGGTTCATTTTATCATAGAGAACAAACATGGGAAGGTAGGCCTCAAAATCATATTTGAAAATGCGGCTGAGCCGGTTGGGCAGCCATTCATAGCTTTTGACAGCCGGCGGGGCTGCACCATTGTTCTGCAGCCGGAAGGAAAGGGTGGAGGTATTGCCATGAGTGTCGCTTACAAGGATGCTTACTTCGTGTGTGCTGGTATCGTTCAGCTTAATGGTATTATTATTCCAGCCGAGATCATAATAAACGCCACCACGGTCGCCGGGAAGTTTGGATATATGCTGTACCCATGCACCGCCATTGGCCTTCATTTTATAATCGACCTGGCAGTTCATATAGCGGGTGCTATTGTAGCCGATGCTGTCAATATAAAAAGCGGAAAGTTCTTCCCCGTCAAAAAAGAGCCGGGCGCTGTAAATACCATCCCGGTTGCCCGCCCTGTTCCAGGTATCATAAGCCTGGATCGCAAAGCTGAGATGATTATAGGCCGTATTGATCATGCCACCGGGCACGGAGTAGGTCTCCCCCGATTTATGAAGGGGAAATGTTCCCGGGTACTGATCGTAACTGCTGTTATTGCGGTCGTACATGACGAGCTTCACCAATGTAGGCGCATAGGCATCGGAAAACGGTGTGCCGAACAATGCCGGGTTCAGGCGCCTGCCGGATTTGGTATCAATGACCTCCCAATGAACATGCGGCCCCTGTGAGCCGCCGGTAGTGCCGCTGTACGATATAAAGTCACCTTTTTTTACAGGGAATTTTCCGGGGGGAATGGTGAGATGCGTTTCCCAGGATTCTTCCTGGTACTGATAATTCTTTACATATGCTTCAAGATCGGGGCGGAAATCATTCAGATGGCCGTAGAGCGTGGACAATCCGTTGGGATGGTTGATGATGATCCAGCGACCCCAGCTCAGCGGTTCAATCCCCACAAAGGCAATATAGCCGTCTGCGGCAGCTACCACCTGCTGGTTCACCTTTTGATTGGTACGCACGTCCAGCCCCATGTGCCAGTGATTGGAACGCAGTTCCCCCATGTTTGCAACAATGTCCGGGTTCAATAACGTCGGCCACCGGAAATATTGCTGGGGGTACGCCGGCTTTTTGTAGAGCTGGGCTTGTGAAACAGCACCGGTTAACAAGAGTACGGAGAGGAAAAAAAACTTTGCCATCGGCTCAAATATAATAGTTATTATTTAAGTGATAAAGCGGTATTGGAGCAACGGTAACGGGTATTTGTAAAATTCTTAACAGTTGTTTCTAAACCTTTTGCGGTGTTGCTGCCTCTTTTAAATAACTACCAAAAGTTATTTTATGAAACACAAGCTCTGTTATCTGCTGCTGCTATTTCCGCTGATCGCAAAAACACAGTCCACCATCCAGGTAAAAAATACCTTGAACCATAGCTTTAATATCGTTCTGGAAAATGAAGAAGCCTATTTTGAGGAAAGCGGGGCAACAATAGCGGTTGCCAACCTGGTGCCCGGTAACTATTATTTAAAAATATGGGACCCTTATTTTGCGGAAGCATCTGTTTGTGAAACTATAATTAATATCCGGTCCGGTCAGCGGGTAACGGTATGGGTCCGGGAAAATATGAAGCTGGAACAGACAGTAGAAATGCTGAAAACAAGACCCACAGGAAATATACCCTCTGTTCAAAAGCCGGTAAGCCCGCAGTTGCCGGTTTATAACAGGTTGCCAAAAATGAAAGACCAGGATGCCCGCGCGCTTGCAGCCTCCATCAACGGAAAGGTGTTTGATAATGATAAAGAGGCCATTTTCCGTGCAGGAACAAAGTACAATTCATTTACAACAGCGCAGGTACGGGAGCTGATCAACAGCTTTCAGTTTGAAGAGAACAAACTGAAAATGGCAAAATTGATATTTCCGCAGGTGCAGGACAAACAGAACTACCACCAGCTAAAAGATTGTTTTCAATATATAGGGTGGCAGTCTGATTTCCTTAAATTTTTAAATCAGCAATAAATCAGCAATATGAATTACTTTCATGATCCTATTAATAAAGTATGAAGAAGATCATCACCACGGTTTGCGTTTTCTTTTTTTTGCTAAACCTTGTCACGGCGCAGCAGGTGAAACCAAAAATAAAAGACTGGCATTATCTGGATTATAAAGCGGACGGCTACCGTGGCATCAGTTTAAAACAGGCTTATGCACTTTTGAAGGGGCGCAAAAGCATCCCTGTCATTGTAGCGGTTATCGACAGTGGCATCGACACCTTGCAGCCGGATCTGAAACCGGTGCTCTGGCAAAACCCCGGGGAGATCCCCAATAACAATAAAGATGATGATGGCAACGGGCTGACTGATGATTATTATGGATGGAACTACCTGGGCGCGCCGGACGGGGAAAATCTTTCGGTAAGCATCAGTGACGACTGGCGCACCTACCATCGGTTTAAAGCACAGTTTGAAGGTAAAGACAGTGCCGCGATCCCCAAAGACCAGCAGTGGCATTACCGGGAGTGGCAACGGGCCGGCAGGACGCTGACGGCGGATTTTGACAGTGCTTCAGCGGTCATTGATAACCTGCGTGCAAACTGGGAGCTGGCAAACAGCACCAATGAGCAGCTGAAGAAAATACTGAACAAGGAAGTTTTTACAGGAAAAGACCTGGACAGTGTCCCGGTTTCGATCGCCAACAGGGAGCTGCTGACGATCTGGAAGCGGATACTCGCTCAGGAGGACATGAGCAATGCCGGTTTTATGAAAGGGTTCGGAGATTACAAAAAGGAGCAGGAAGATAATCTTGTAAAACGGACGACGGCTCCCGAGGATTACCGGGGTAAGCTGCTGCAGGATGATGACTATGATATAACAAAAACAAAATACGGGAATCACAACCTGTCCGGGTTTGCCGGGTATCATGGAACCAGCGTCAGCAGCGTGATAGGGGCCGTCCGGAATAACGGGACAGGCATTGATGGGATCGCAGACAACGTAAAGATCATGATGATCCGGGGGATCCTGGGCAAGGATGAGTTTGATAAAGACGTGGCCCTGTCAATACGGTATGCCGTGGATCATGGTGCAAAAGTGATCAATATGAGCTTTGGCAAGTACATTTCCCCGGATAAAAAGTGGGTGGATGAAGCGATTGAATACGCCCTGTCGAAGGATGTGGTCCTTGTTCACGGAGCGGGGAATGATGCGACGGATACTGACACAGAGGATCACTATCCCAGTTCCTATACCGTCGCGAACCGTTTTTTGCCCAACCTGCTCCAGGTAGGTGCCAGCGGGGATGCCAGCCTGGGCACGCTGGTAGCGGGTTTCAGCAACTACGGAAAGAAAAAAGTAGATGTATTTGCCCCTGGCCTCGACATTCATTGCGCCATTGCCGGCAATGGTACACAGATGGCGAGCGGTACCAGCCTTTCGAGTCCGGTGGTAGCGGGCATTGCTGCCCTGCTGCGTTCCTATTTTCCAAAACTGAAGGCTGCTGAGGTAGTTGATATCATTCGCAGATCCGGGACCACGGTAGAAGAGCCTGTAGATAAACCGGGATCCGGGGGAAAAAAAGTACCGCTTTCCGAATTATGCAGTTCCGGAAGGATCGTAAATGCCGCGGGGGCGGTAAAGATGGCACTCGATCGTGAGAACGGAGGCTGGTAATGCCGCTGCGCGCTCTTACTACCGTTCGTTTTACATAAAATAAAAGTTCACAGGAAATTCTTCATTATTTACGCCTTCTTTTTCCTGTTTTAGGCATACCTTTGCGCAATTTATTTTTTTTAAAGAAAACTAAAAGATGCCCAAAGATACTTCCATTAAAACGGTATTGATTATTGGTTCCGGCCCCATTGTGATCGGCCAGGCTTGTGAATTTGACTACTCCGGCACCCAGGCGGCCCGCAGTCTGCGGGAAGAAGGGATAAAAGTGATCCTGGTCAACAGCAACCCTGCCACCATTATGACCGATCCGATGATGGCAGACCGTGTATACCTGTTGCCGCTGACCACAGAAAGTATAGAACAGATCCTGCAAGAAAATGAGATTGATGCGGTATTACCTACAATGGGAGGTCAGACAGCGCTGAATCTTTGTAAGGAAGCCGAAGAGCTGGGCCTGTGGAAAGAATACAATGTGCGGCTGATCGGAGTGGACATCAAAGCGATCGATAAAGCAGAGGACCGGGAATTGTTCCGCCAGTGGATGATCGAACTGGGCATCCAGGTAGCCACGGCAAAAACGGCCAACTCCTTCCTGGAAGGTAAAGAATTTGCCCAGGAGATCGGGTTCCCGCTGGTGATCCGCCCTTCTTTTACACTGGGAGGCACCGGTGGCGGCTTTGTACATGATAAAGATGAGCTGGATGAAGCGCTGAACCGGGGGTTACAGGCTTCCCCCATTCATGAAGTGCTGGTGGAAAAAGCAGTGCTGGGCTGGAAGGAGTTTGAGCTGGAGCTGTTGAGGGATTCTGCCAATAATGTATGTATCATTTGTACCGTAGAAAATTTTGACCCGATGGGTGTGCACACGGGGGATTCCATTACCGTGGCACCTTCCATGACACTGAGCGATACCGGGATGCAACTGATGCGGAATACGGCCATCCGTATGATGCGGGATCTCGGCAATTTTTCCGGAGGTTGTAATGTGCAGTTTGCCATGAACCCCGAAACCGAGGAGATCATTGCCATCGAGATCAATCCCCGGGTAAGCCGCTCTTCGGCCCTTGCCTCAAAAGCCACTGGTTATCCCATTGCGAAGATCGCCGCCAAACTGGCCATCGGCTATAACCTGGATGAGCTGGAAAACCAGATCACCAAAACCACTTCGGCCTATTTTGAACCGGCGCTGGACTATGTAATTGTAAAGATCCCCCGCTGGAACTTTGATAAATTTAAGGGGGCCAACGATACCCTTGGCCTGCAGATGAAAAGCGTGGGCGAGGTAATGGCCATTGGCCGCAGTTTTAATGAAGCGGTGCAGAAAGCCTGCCAGAGCCTGGAAAATAATGCCATCGGCCTGGGATATTATGGCAAAAGCATGATGCATGCGGAAGAGTTGCTGGAATACATCAAAACACCGAAATGGGATCGTATTTTCCGCATCAAGGATGCCCTGATGGCGGGTATTTCTGTAGGCACCATTTCAAAAGCGACCAACGGGATCGACCGCTGGTTCCTTTCCGAGATCCAGAAACTTTGCGTGCTGGAAAAGAAAATTGCGGAGTACACCCTGGAAACCCTGCCGGCAGAATTGCTGCGGGACGCCAAGGTGAACGGCTTCAGCGATGCCCAGATCGCCGAGATCATGGGGCATGGAAATACAGAAGAAGCCGTATACACTCGCAGAAAAGACCTGGGCATCAACCGGGTTTATAAAATGGTGGATACCTGCAGCGCAGAGTTTGAAGCAAAAACCCCTTATTTCTATTCCACTTTTGACGCACCTGCCAAATCGGACCTGAGCGCAGGCGACCTGGTGCATAATGAATCGACCGTTTCTGATAAGAAAAAGATCATTGTACTGGGCAGCGGTCCCAACCGTATCGGCCAGGGCATTGAGTTTGACTACTGCTGCGTGCACGGATTACTGGCCATTAAAGAGGCCGGCTATGAAGCCATCATGATGAACTGTAACCCCGAAACAGTGAGTACGGATTTCGACATGGCGGATAAATTGTATTTTGAGCCGGTGTACTGGGAGCATGTGCGGGAACTGATCGAATACGAAAAACCTGCTGGAGTGATCGTACAGCTCGGCGGGCAAACCGCCCTGAAGCTGGCGGAGAAGATCAAGGATATGGGTGTGGAGATCATGGGCACCAGCTTCGACAATATGGATATCGCAGAAGACCGCGGCCGGTTCAGCGATATGCTGAAGGAATTAAAGATCCCTTACCCGGAATACGGTGCCGCATGGACGGTTGATGAAGCGGTGCAGATCGCCAACCGGGTGGGATATCCCGTACTGGTGCGTCCCTCCTATGTATTGGGCGGGCAACGGATGCGGATCGTACTGAATGATGATGAAGTGGAAAGAGCGGTGATCAGCCTGCTGAAACACATCCCGGGCAATAAGATCCTGATCGATCATTTCCTCGACCGTTGCCAGGAGGCAGAAGTGGATGCAATCTATGACGGAGAAAATTTTCACGTAATGGGGGTAATGGAGCATATTGAACCCGCAGGTATTCATAGCGGTGACAGTAACGCGGTACTGCCGGCCTTCAATCTTACTCCGATGGAAGTGACCACCATGGAGCATTACGCGGAGAAGATTGCAAAAGCACTGGACATCCGCGGTCTGATCAACATCCAGTTCGCGATCAAAGACGGAACCGTATATGTAATCGAGGCCAACCCGCGTGCTTCCCGTACCACACCGTTCATCGCCAAGGCGTACCAGATCCCTTATCTCAACATTGCCACCAAGGTAATGATCGGGGCAAACAAGCTGACCGATTTCAAATTCGAAAAGAAGCTCAGGGGGTACGCGATCAAAGAACCGGTATTCAGCTTTAGTAAATTTCCGGGTGTCAACAAAGAGCTGGGCCCCGAAATGAAGAGCACGGGTGAAGCGATCCGCTTTATCAAAGACCTGAAAGATCCTTATTTCAGACAATTATATAAAGACCGGAGCATGTTCCTGAGTAAATAATACAGGAAAGATAATGATTCAAAGACCCGCGAAAGCGGGTCTTTGACATTTAAGCCGGTTCCAGCATGCGGCGCAAATAATTTACCTGCCCCAGGTGATAATTCAAATGCGCCAGCAGCTGCACCATTACATAATGATTGGGCCGTTTCGCATCATCAAAAGCGATCGGGTATTCCGCATCCATATCCAGTTTGCGCACTGTTTGAGTGATCAGTGGGATCAGTGTTTCCAGTTCTGTTACCAGCTGGGTTCTGGCCACATGTTTCCCTGAAAATTCGGCATCACGGTCACGGATATAACCGGTTTTAGCAAGTACAGTACCAAAAAGGTAATTCGACCCTCCAATAATATGAAGAGCAAGATTGCCTGCCGGGTTTTTCACCGATCCGTATAATTTCCACAGATCTTCTTCTCTTTTAAATAAATGGATCTCCTCCAGCAGCCGGCGGAGATCCCGCTCGTAAAAATCAGCCAGTACACTGTTTAACATCGTATTATTTTCCCTGTAAATTACAGCATCGGAACCACTGCGGGTACCGGATCATTGGTGACTTCTATTGTTGGGGATAAAAATAATAATGAGGAGTAATAAATATTTAACTGCTGCTGCCGGACAAAAAACGAGGAGTTGCTTATTTTTAAATAAAAATGGAACCCTTTACGATTCAAAGTATTGTTCCGGAAAAAGCATACAACACCTATGTGACCACCGCTGTCCTGAATCATCTTCCCGGCTTGCTCTATCTTATTTTTGGTCTGATCTGCTGGGTGCTGGCCGTCGTGGTCTGCGACTCCGGGACAGATCTCGACGTGGAACGCGCGGGATACCTCTTCCTGATCGGTCTTCTTTTTATTCAGAATCCGGTGAACAGGATCCTTAAGGCCCGCCGTGCCTTTAAGAAAGAACCGATACCACCTGCTGAAATGACCTTTCTGGAAGACCGCGTGATCATGAAGACCCGGTTTGAAGAAGGCTTCATAAAATGGGATGGATTTATCGCCGGCAGGGAAACGGCGGTATTTTTGATACTTTACCAAACCAGGCAGGGCGCCTATTTTCTTCTGAAGTCACTGTTCACCCCGGAACAACTGGCATTTATAAAATCCAGGGTACGGACGGTTGCATCCTGACCGGGCACAGGAACAGACTCGTTTTGTAATCCGTGTCAGCCGTAAGCAGCCGGGATGTCCGGGAATTTTATCGTATTTTCACAGCTTAATTAGTGCGATCAAATTTATGACAAATAAACAAAAACCGGTTATCGGTATTACCAGTGGTGATTTGAATGGCATTGGTATTGAGCTGATTGTTAAAACATTTTCAGATGCACGCCTGCTGGATATCTGCACGCCTGTTATTTTTGCGAACAACAAGGTGGTGAATTTTTACCGGAAAACGATCCCTGAAAGTAATTTCAGTTTTTATCATACCCGTGAGTTTGACAAGATCAACCCCAAGCAGGTGACCATTTTCAATTGCTGGGAGGAAGAGGTGAATATAACCCCGGGTACCCTAAATGAAACCGGGGGACGCTACGCGGTCACATCCCTGGAAACCGCCGTGGAAGCGCTGAAGGAAAAGCGTATCGACGGACTGGTGACCGCTCCCATCCACAAGACCAATGTACAGTCGGAGCAGTTTTCCTATACCGGACATACACCTTACCTCAAAACCAGCTTTAATGCCAAAGATGTGGTGATGATGATGTGCGCTGAAAACATGCGCGTGGCGCTGGTAACAGAACATGTTCCCATCAGTGAGGTAGCTCAAAACATTACTGCTGCAGCTATTTTAAGTAAACTTGCGATCATACACAGCAGTCTGCAACGGGATTTTGGCATCAGTAAGCCACGTATCGCGGTATTGGGACTGAACCCGCACGCAGGGGATGAAGGGTTGGTGGGCAATGAGGAACAAACGATCATTGCGCCGGCAGTAAAGCAGGCACGCAATAACAATATACTGGCTTTCGGCCCTTATAGTGCGGATGCCTTTTTTGCCAGGGGCCAACATGAAAAATTTGATGCGGTGCTGGCCATGTACCATGATCAGGGGCTGATCCCTTTTAAATCACTGGCACAGGGGGAAGGGATCAATTATACAGCCGGACTGGAGATTGTCCGCACTTCACCGGATCACGGGGTGGCATTTGATATTGCGGGTAAGGGCCGGGCAGATGCGGGATCATTTTTACAGGCAGTCTACTCCTGCGCCGATATCATCAGCCAGCGTGCGGAATACGGGGAGCAACGCGTTAATCCGCTTCGTAAGGTTTCGCCGGATGTGGTTTCCCGGCTGGAGGATGAAAAAATAGAGGAATAACTATTTTAAATAAGCTGAAATAAGAAGATCCTGTTGGTATTGCCGGCAGGATTTTTTGCGTATAAGGCTGATTAACAATTAGAAAGGGGTATAAAAAAATAAGAGGGGATACGATGACCTGGAAAGATCCGGTAGCCCACTCTTAAGCCCTCTAAACCGACATAAAAGTAGTATGCTTAAATATGAGTTTTAAATTTATTCGATGAATGCCCCGATTTTTAAGCCGGAAGCGGGAGAAAAAAAGGTGAAATAAAATTTGCTGGTGATTTTTTGATCATTTGGGTGTTTTTTTACGGATCCAGGCGCATTAAAAAAGCGGCCTCAGGGGCCGCTTTTCTATAGAATAAGGAGGCGGTTATTTATATAATCCGTCTTTTTTTGCTTTTTCTTCCACTTTGGCAGCGCGGTCCTTACTATCCGGGTGGCTGCTCAGCATTTTTTCGGTGTTGCTGGCCTTGGCCCCGCTGCTTAAATCGGCCAGTTTGTTAAATGCGCCGGCCATGGACATCACATTGTACCCGTTTCTTTTCAGGAATTCATAGCCATAATCATCTGCTTCCGATTCCTGCTTACGGCTGTATTTGGATTCAAGGATTGCGCTGGCAAACTGCCCCAGCTGGCTTTCACTGAGCTGGGCTACAGCTCCGGACTGGGAAGCCGCTGCATCGGTGATGGCCGCTCTTTTGTACGCTGCCCGGATGGCATCTCTTGTGTCTTTATTTTTTACATGTCCTATCTCATGCCCGATCACGGAAAGGATCTCTTCATCGGTCATCAGGTCCATTAATGCAGCAAATACACGGATGCTGCCATCTGCACAGGCAAAGGCATTGATGTCTTTAACCATATATACCTTGTAATTCAGGTTCAGCCCGTCCTCGCTTTTATGCTTGGCGAAGATCTTGTTCAGACGGATCGCATACGGATCATCCTCTTTGGCTACCGGATTGTTTTCGTCCATCCAGTCTACAGCCTGTTTGGCCAGTTTGGCGGCATCAGCATCACTGAAAGTGGCAGCTTTTACGCCTTTTTCCGCAGCGCCGATGGTTTTTGAGTTAAGTTTGAATTGAGCAAAAGAGGTGGTGCTCAGTGTGGAAAGGATAGCGAGTGATAAAACTACTTTCTTCATGTTTTTCGGTTTAATTATAAATGATGCGCCAAAGCTAAGTGGTTTTTGTTAAAGCAGTGTTACGAAATCAGGAATTTAGCAGTTGATTTACTGCCGTTACAGCAGCCTGCAGCCGCCCGGTGCCCGATCCCCTGATCTCCACCCAGGGGGTGGCCTGATCGATCAGGAGGGCTCTGTAGATCCGGAACAGCTCATCCCGCGTCTCCGGGTCGGGGTATTCCCTCAATTCATCCTGTACCCAGGGAAGATCGGTATTGCAAAGCAGGTAGAGGTCGTACCGGCGGGAAGCGATTGCATCCAGGATAAAAGTATGGCATTTATTAAAAACGAATTCGCACCATACTTTCATTACATACATATCCGTGTCGATAAAAAGCGGGGATGTACCGGCACGTTGAAGCCGGCTGCTGTGCTCGTCCTCCAGTGCCAGCTGGCCTTTGGCGATGACAAGCAGATCTTCGTAGTTATATTCTTTTCCGTTCTCGATAAGATAGCTACGTGCGTACTCGGGGCACCAGCCGGTGTGATAGTGCTGCGCCAGTGCTGCACACAAATTGCTTTTACCGGTGCTTTCAGGTCCTATGATCACAATTTTTTTCAGCATGATATCTTTATATTAACAAACGGGCTGGTGATTTAAAATACCGGGCTACTCCGGGGGATTCCGGTACCTGCGTATGGCACGCAGGTATCTGGCGCCCTTTTTCGTGTGGAAACGGGTGGGCATCTGTTTGAACCGGCCGTTGCGGTCGAAGGTCCATACAATAAAATGCAGATGGGGAAAATACGTGTACCCTGTATTTCCGCTGTAAGCAATAAGCTGTCCCTTTTTTACCGTATCCCCCACGTTTACCAGTACACTTTCTTTTTTCAGGTGCCAGTATCCTGCACGGGAGCTGTCGGCGTGCTGGATCACCACATAGTTGGCATGAGGGCGGTTCGATTTGCGGATGCCTCCCTGGTCGCCATCCTCCTTTGTGCGCACCACAACACCTTCTCTTGCTGCACATACAGGCGATCCGATCGGCATTTTAAAATCCAGTGCAGCCCTGCGTTTATGCGTGAACTGGGTAAAATAACCCTGTACCAGCGTTCGTGAAGTGCCTTTGGGATAGGGCAGGTCATAAACAAATGAACTGGTGTCGATGATCCTGCCCCGTTGCAGCCGGTGCGTCTCCCGGCGCAGGGGATTATTCATATAGCCGCAACCCGTAACCAATACAGTGATGCTGATGGATATGAAACAGATAAAGCGCATTAAAAAAGCGCCACCCTATTGGTGACGCTAACAAATGTATTGATTCTGATCCATTATTCGGCCTCAGCCACTACTTCCTTTACCTCAGGGATCATACGTTTCATCATTCCTTCAATGCCCGCCTTCAATGTGATCATAGAAGAAGGACAGCCGCTGCAGCTTCCCTGCATCATCAGGTTTACCACACCTTCATTGTAGCTCCGGAACTGGATCGCCCCGCCATCCATTTCCACAGCAGGCTTTACATAATTTTCCAGCAGCTCTTTGATCCGTTTTACCACATCATCATCATCTGCCGCAACTTCATTGCTGCTTTCTTTTTTAACGGTAACGACTTCATCTTCATTGATCACCACTTTTCCTTCTTCCAGGTAATCCTTCAGGAACTGACGGATGGAAGGGGTAACATCCTGCCATTCCGCATCTGCAGTTTTTGTGAGTGTTACAAAATTGCTGGCAATAAATACCGCCTTAATAAAAGGAAAACCAAATAATTCCGTAGCCAGGGGAGAGGGTTTTGCAGCTTCTGCGTCCGGGAAATCGATGCTTTTGCCCGGGTACAATAATTTATTGGCCACAAATTTCATCGTTTCCGGGTTCGGTGTCATTTCTGTATAAATACTAATCACGGGATTGCCTGTTTTTATCATGATATTCTGCTATTAATTTACAAATTTAACAATATTTGACCGTATTGGTTGAAAAGAGTGATCCGGAACGGATATATTGCAGTGATTTTGAACAGTGGCCCCGGGGTTAGAACATCCGGCGCCCGCGGGTTTCGAAAGTCAGAAGTATAAAATATTGGAAATTAACCGGATATGATTTCCGGGTGGATTATATCCTGAAAATAAAAACAATGAAGAAGATCTATTACCTTGGAACCTGTGATACCTGTAAAAAGATTATGGAGGATGCCGGTATCAGCACCGCAAGCGGATTTGAGTTACAGGATATCCGTACCGAAAAGATCACGCCCGCCCAACTGGCGGAAATGAAAAAAATGGCGGGCAGCTATGAGACCCTCTTCAGCCGCCGCGCTCTTTTATACAAAGAGCTGGGCTTAAAGGACAAAAAGCTTACAGAAGAAGATTACCGCGATTACATTTTAAAACACGATACATTTCTAAAGCGCCCGGTGGTGGTCATCGGCGACAAGATCTTTATCGGCAGCGAAAAGAAGAACATAGAAGCGTTGACCGCCGTTACGAAGCGATAGCTCTCTTCTTTTTTATGTGCAATACATAATACGCGATAACAGCGCTGACAAGCATCAGTGCGGTACCCAGTGCAAAAGGCGCACCCGGAAAATAAACCGGGGCTTTATCATGACTAAAATAATAGAACAAACCCGTCATGATGAGTGGTCCGAATATCGAGGTTAAACTCATCACACTGTTTAAGCCCCCCTGCAAGGCACCCTGTTCATTGGAGGGCACCTGCTCAGAGATAATGGACTGTAATGCGGGTCCTGCGATCCCTCCCATGCAATAAGGAACCAGGAAGGCGTACATCATCCAGCCCTGCGATGCAAAGGCAAAAAGGATCATGCCAAGCGCATACAGGAACAGTCCCGTATAAGCGCTTTTTTCATTTCCCAGTTTCGGGCTGGTATAGCGGATCAGACCCCCCTGAACAACCCCGACAAGTACACCCACAATAGCGAGCGAAATGCCCACTTCTTTTTCAGACCACCGGAACTGGTCCATGGTGAAGAAGCTCCAGTTGCTTTGAACCGCGTGCCCCCCGAGGAATACAAAGAAAAAGCACACTACGAGTTCAAGGATGGCAGGATATTTTAAAAACAGGAGCAGCGATCCCACGGGGTTTGCCTTGGCCCAGCTGAACGGTCTCCGGTTTTCCGGTTTCAGCGATTCGGGCAGCACAAAGTAACCGTAAAGGAAGTTTACAAAACACAGTCCTGCGGCAGCGAAGAACGGCGCCCTGATGCCCCATACAGACAATAATCCTCCCAATGCCGGTCCGATGATAAAGCCCAGGCCAAAAGCCGCCCCGATCAGTCCGAAATTTTTGGCGCGATTCTCATTGGTGCTGATATCTGCGATGTATGCAGTAGCTGCAGTAAAGCTGGCACCGGTTATGCCGGAAAGCACCCGCCCTACCACAAGTAACAGGTAGTTGTGAGCGAATGCCAGGATCAGGTAGTCGATACAAAATCCCAGGAGCGACATTAAGATAACCGGACGGCGTCCGTACCGGTCGCTTAAATTACCCAGCAGCGGGGAGAACAGGAACTGCATCAGCGCATAGGTCGTAATAAGATACCCGCCCCAGAGGCTGGCTTCGTTTACGGAAATATGCTTCAGTTCGGCGATCAGTTTCGGCATTACCGGAATGATCAGACCAAACCCGATCACATCGATGGTCATGGTGATGAATATAAAACCAATGGCGGCACTGCGCGGCTGTTTCATTTTGATTTGTTTAATGGTTTGGCGGAGAACAGGGATCGTAATAAAAGAAAGGCGCACTTTTTATTGCTGATCCCGGTTCAAAAAAAGGGCAGCAAAGATGAGTAATTTTTCCGGTTCACATAAAAGAATTTTCAAAAACTAAATAAATTTTTTTTAATAAACTTTTTAATTATTTTAATAAGTTTATTAAATTTGTATTAACGATTAGCTATGCAAAAAAGGGTACACTATAAGCGATTGGTCTTAAGGGAGTTTTATTATGTGGGTTCTCTTTCCTGTGCAGAGTTGAGTACCCGGATCGGTAAAAGCATTCCGTTTACCACCCAGCTATTAAGCGACCTGGCAAAAGAAGGTGTAGTGGTGGAGGATGGGCTGGCACCCTCCAATGGAGGTCGCCGGCCGGTAATGTATTCGGTAAAGCCGGAAGCGATGTACATCATAGCAGTGGCAATGGATCAGATGGTGACGCGTGTGGCGGTGATGGATTTTGACAATAAACCGGTAATGCCGCTGTTGCAGGAGGAGCTGAAACTGACCGATAACCCGGAAGTGTTGCTACATTTAAAAGTATTGATTGAAGGCGCGATAAAGAAAGCAAAGATCTCAAAAAAGAAAGTGCTTGGTGTGGGTATCGGGATGCCGGGTTTTATAGATCCGCAGAAAGGGATTAATTATTCCTTTGTTTCAACAGAAGACAGCAGTATTTCCGGTTACCTGCAAAAGGAACTGGACATACCGGCCTATATCGACAATGACTCCAGTATCATCGCCCTGGCGGAGCAGCATTTTGGTGCCGCAATGGGCGTTCCGGATGCCATGGT
This sequence comes from Niabella beijingensis, assembly GCF_020034665.1. Lineage (NCBI taxonomy): Bacteria > Pseudomonadati > Bacteroidota > Chitinophagia > Chitinophagales > Chitinophagaceae > Niabella > Niabella beijingensis. The sequence goes on from NZ_JAIQDI010000001.1 coordinate 2,952,467, forward strand.
GGTGAATATCGGCTGGGGTATTGGTTTGGGGTTGATCCTGAACAACCAGCTGTACCGGGGTGGTAATGGCTTCGCGGGAGAGTTCAGCCATATTCCCTTTTTTGATAATAATAAGGTCTGCTCCTGCGGTAAACGGGGATGCCTGGAAACGGAAACCTCTTTGAAAGTGATTGTCGAAAAAGCAGCCCAGGGGCTGAAACGGAAGACCACATCAGCATTTCTGAAGAGGGATTTCCGTACGGACTCCATCGAGAAGGACTGGCAGGCGATTGTAAAGGCGGCCCAGCAGGGCGATGAGTATGTGGTGAGGTTGCTGACAGGGGCGGGATATGATATCGGTCGTGGTGTTGCGGTGCTGATCCATCTGTTCAACCCGGATCTGATCGTACTGAGTGGTCGCGGTTCGCAGGCCGGCCGTTTGTGGCAGGCCCCCGTCCTTCAGGCACTTGCCGAACATTGCATTCCCAGGATGACAAAGAATACGATGGTAACGGTATCGGAAATAGGATATCAGGCAGCATTGGTTGGCGCAGCGGCATTGGTAGCAGAAAACCTGATAACAGAGCGACGTCTTATAAACAACAAAACCGTTGCCCTGAGGCAACTACAATAAAATCTCTTACTATTTAAAAATTGCAAGTATGATGAAAAAACAATTGATTGCAACCGTTGTATTGCTGCTGATAAGTTGTTACAGCTTATTGGCGCAGACACGTACCATTACAGGTACCGTAAAAGATGCTCAGGGGAAGCCCGTTCCCGGTGCCACCGTAGCTGTAAAAGGCGCCGGAACTGCTGTTTCCACCGACGACGAGGGGAAATTTAGTATTCAGGTAAACAGCGATCAGGCTGTTCTTTCAGTATCTTCTGTTGGGTTTGCCCCCGGCGAGGTAACAGTGGGTGCCCAGGCAGTTGTAGATATTACGCTTGCTACGGCTGAAGGTAAATCAGAAGAAGAAGTAGTGGTGACCGCCCTTGGAATTAAGCGGGAAGCCCGATCGCTGGGATACTCCGCACAGACGGTTAAGGGAAGCGACCTTACTATTGCGCAAGCCCCTACCATAGCACAGGGGCTGATGGGTAAAGTAGCCGGCTTGCAGATCTCTCAATCCGGTGGTGGTGCTGATGGAGCTTCTTCCAGGATCGTGGTAAGAGGAAATACATTACTTACAGGAGACAACCGCGCATTGATTATTGTAGATGGTGTGGCGATCAATAATGACCCGGTCAATGTCAATAACAATAACGGAGGCAATGGTAAATCCGTACTGGGAGCTGTGGGGGCAGATGTTTCGGGAAACAACGATTGGGGTACCGGTATGAACCTCATCAACCAGGAAGATATACAAGACATCACAGTACTGAAAGGACCTGAAGCCGCTGCCTTATATGGAGCAAGAGGTGCGAATGGCGTGATCCTTATCACCCGTAAAAAAGGAGGGGATAAACCCGGATTGGGCGTGGATTACAGCTTCTCCTACCGGGCAACAAAGCCCTGGGAGCTTTTTGATTACCAGAATGAGTACGGTCAGGGTGGTGTTGCCAGTATGACCACGGCGGATCAGTCGAAATGGTTCCCGTACAATACAAAAGGACAACGCATGCAGATCGGCAATAATACCAATCCCGCAGATAATTATGTAGACAATTCTCATGGCCCGATGCCCTATCCCAAAGCGTACGATTTTTATACGTACTTCAGCTATCCGGGCAGCTATTCCTGGGGTCCGCGATTCGACGATCAGCCGATCATGAATTACGACGGCGTATTACGTCCTTATTCGGCACAGCCCAATAACTGGAAAGCATTTTTCCCGGATGGCTCGGTTGCACAACACAATGTATCCGTCTCCGGAGGTGGGGAGAAAGCGACCTTCCGTGTATCTTACTCAAGAAATAATACAAAGCCCAATATGATCAACAGTAAAATGTATTCCAATACATTTAACCTGGGATCCACGTTTAAGGTAAGTAATAAAGTATCGGGGGAGGTAACTTCCAGCTATGTTAACTTCTACCGGTTGAATGCACCGCAGATCGGCAGTAACTGGCAGGCAGCTGCCACTTATTCCATGGCACGTGATTATAACCCGCAACTGGCTTTTTCACAGGCATTTGGCCCGAACGGCGAACGGATGAACATTACAGACGGGAACGGGACCTACCCAGGATCAGATGTTCCGGCCTATCCTTATAATACCGGATACCTGAATAACCAGTACTGGGGTCTGTTAAAGAACAATAATGATTTTACACGGAACCAGTTTCTGGGTAGTTTAAAACTTACAGCAGAGCTGACCGATTTTCTGAGTGTAACTGCACAGGGAGGGGTAGACAATTCGAATGATGCGGCTACTTTTATTACCTATCCCACAGATGTGCTGGGAAAGGCGGACGGTGTTTATAAAGAGACAATGGGAAGGAACCAGAGCCGGACACTGACCGCATTTTTAAGAGCACATAAAGAGGGTATTTTCAACGAAAATTTTAATGCGAGCATCACAGTGGGAGGGGAAAGCTATTACAGAAATGATAAAAGTATCAGCAATGCTACAAGGGCACCGTTTGTAAAGCCCTTTATCTTCGCCCTGAACAATGGCACACCGCCCAACGATCCTGCGGAGGAATTAAAATATGCCAAGAAGATCAACTCTGTTTACTCTTTTTTAAATCTTTCTTATAAGAACTTATTGTTTCTGGAGGCAACCGCACGCAATGACTGGTCGAGTACATTACCTCCTGCCAATAACAGTTATTTTTATCCTTCTGTAAACCTGGCGTACGTGTTTTCGGATGGTATCAGCGGAATAAAAGAAAACCTGCCCTGGCTGGACTTTGGAAAATTTAAGCTTTCTTATGCTGAAACAGGAAGTGATACCGACCCTTATTACATCCACAATCTGCTGGAGAGCAATACTTATAACGGGGATCTGGCTTCCAGTCTGCCGCTGGCGCTGAAAATAGATGATGTAAAACCGGCCCGGAGCAGGGCATTTCAGGTGGGCTTAAATCTGGGAATGCTTCAGAACAGGTTAACAGTGGATGTTACGGCTTACTGGATGAAGAGCTTTAACCAGATCCTGAACAACCCGCTGCCATACACTTCAGGGTATAACTCCATTTCTATTAACACCGGATCCCTGGGAAATAGTGGTATAGAAATTATCTTGAATGCCACACCAGTGAAAACCGACAACTTTTCCTGGAATATTGGTTTGAATGCAGCCAATTCAAGAACGAAAGTACTGGAGCTGGCAGATGGTATTGATGAGTTAAATCTTGGTAACTATTTTGGTGGTGCCGGTATTTCCCAGCGGGTAAAGGTGGGTGAATATTACGGAACATTATATGGTAAGGACTATACCTATCTGAACGGGCAAAAAGTAGTAAAGCGCGCTGAAGGTACCGACGGGAAACCCTTGACATATACGGCCAACGGCCAAACCTATTATGCTGGTACACAATGGGTATTAACGCCCAATGAAGTACCTATTGGCAATTCACAACCTTTTGTAACCGGTGGTATTACCAACACGTTCCGGTACAAGAATTTTTCCCTGTATGTACTGACCGATGCGAAAATTGGCGGAGATACTTACTTTGGATCCTACGCAGCAGCGATGGGAAGCGGCACCTTAAAGGAAACGCTGAAAGAACGTAACGGCGGCGGTTTGCCCTATACCTATCCCGATGGTACAACAGGTAACGTAGGCGTGAATTTCGGAGGTGTATTTGCGGATGGCACACCCAATACCGATGTGGTACATTATCTCTGGTATTATGCCGGCACTTATTCTGCCTGGAATCACATCGGTGTACCCCGCTCTGCAGCGGTGTTTGAAAATTCGTGGATGAAGTTAAGAGAGCTGTCATTATCGTATCAGGTGCCAACGCACATTGTAAAAGCGACAAAATTCCTGCAGAACCTGAATCTTTCGGTTTATGGACGCGATCTGTTCTACATCTTTACCACTATACCCAAAGGACTGAACCCCGAAGGAGTAAACGGTATCGGAAATATTCAGGGCATTGAATATGCTTCTATGCCCAAAACCCGCTCTTTTGGGTTTACCATAAAAACTGCATTCTGATTTAAGGAAGGATTTATTAACTTAATAAAGATGACGATCATGATACAAAATATAACTACTAAGATTGTAAGCAGACTGACAGTGGTTGCCTTGTTTTTTACGGCCACCTCCTGTACAAAGGGCTTTGAAGAGCTCAACGCTCCTTACAAAGATGTAACTGTTAATACAGCATCTCCGGCGGCACTTTTCAACCAGCTTTCCCGTAATGCCACCAATGAGGATTATACCCTGCATACGGGTTTGCTTATGCCGATCACCAACCAGCAGGGTGTGCAGAATGTGACGACCCCTTACACCAACTATATCTCCAGCTTCTGGAACAATTACTACCAGGACCTGGCGGACTATAAGCTGATCATTAAACTGATCAGTGAAAGCACCAGTCCGGACGCCTATACCAATCTGAAATCCATCTCCACCATCCTGATGGCATCTAAAACCTTATCTATGCTGGATCGGTATGGCAGCATTCCCTATTCCAAGGCAGCAGAAGCAACAAATGGAGCCACCAGCTATCGCCCGGAATATGATGATGAGGCATCAGTTTATAAGTCGGTGTTAGCTGATTTGGAAACTTCTGTAAATGCTATAAAAATCGGTGCGGAAGCCACCGGCCAGGTAGCCCTCGGCAACAGTGAATCGTTTCTGGCAAGTAATTATACTTCCTGGATAAAATTCGGTAATGCATTGCGTCTGCGCTATGCAGTACGGCTTTATTCAAAAGAAACAGCGCTGGCGGGCACCATCATTACTGATATCCTGAACGGGAATAAGCCGCTGCCCGATGCAACCACCTATGCAGATATGGAAGCCATGCGGCAAAATAACTACGGCAACTATCCGCAGATCGTCGTCCCCCAGAATCCCGATTATGGCGACCGCCTGTGGTATGCCTTCCGGGAGGTTTCGGTAAGCAATATCCGTTTGAGCAGCAATGTATGGAACCAGCTGTCATCCACCAATGCCAACAATGGTTCCGGTATCTTTGATCCCCGTACCTATGTTTGGTTTATGCCCAACAATGCCGGAAAATGGGTCCCACAGCCGCAGGACAAGTCGGTGGCAGAAGGGTCCAGTTCTCTTTATCCAAATACCGGTACGAATGCACCGGCGGAGCCCAATACATTGAAGGATAATAAATTTTCCGGGTTTAACTTTTACCTGGTAAGAGATCATACTGCATTGCCTTACATTATTATATCCGGGGCGGACGTGCATTTACTGAAGGCGGAGATCTATGCGCGCGGTATGGGCGTATCAGCTGATTTTGGAAAGGCCAACCAGGAATACAGGGCCGGATTGACGGCATCGGTTAATTTCTGGTACACCTATGTGAAGACGACCACCGGTGGCATATGGCCTTCTTCGAAACCGGTACTGGCCGCAGCTGCTATTTCGAATTTTCTGGCTCATCCTAAAGTAGCATTGAAAGCGGGCGATAATGTTGGAAATCTCAGGAAGATCATTACGCAGGCGTGGCTGGCTGCCCTTTGGGAACAGCCGGAGGCCTGGGCTATTGTACGCAGAACAGGGCTTACTCCTAAAGATGCAGTATATGCACCACAAGTGTTTAACAAATTGCCCTATCCCAATGATGAAGAAGTAAATAACCGGGATAATTGGATGAAGGTGACCAACGGCGAAACCCCGGATGCCCAGGCTACAAAGAAAGTATATTGGATGCCGTAATAGATGTCGTACTCTAGGGAAACAAAGGGCCCAAATCTGGGCCCTTTTTTAAACGTTGTGTCTGGTTTTTTGTTTTAAAGCATTTTCTACGTGTAACGGTTATTGCGTAATAAATTTTTTTTAACAAACTTTTTAATTTATTTAATAAGTTTGTTAAATTTGCATTAACAATGTTGCTATGCAAAAGAAAATTCACTATAAAAAGTTGGTCTTAAGAGAGTTTTATTATGCGGGCTCTCTTTCCTGTGCAGAGTTGAGTACCCGGATCGGTAAAAGCATTCCGTTTACCACCCAGCTATTAAGCGACCTGGCAAAAGAAGGTGTAGTGGTGGAAGATGGGCTGGCACCCTCCAATGGAGGTCGCCGGCCGGTAATGTATTCGGTAAAGCCGGAAGCGATGTACATCATAGCAGTGGCAATGGACCAGATGGTGACGCGTGTGGCGGTGATGGATTTTGACAATAAACCGGTAATGCCGCTGTTGCAGGAGGAGCTGAAACTGGCTGATAACCCGGAAGTGTTGCTGCATTTAAAAGTATTGATTGAAGGCGCGATAAAGAAAGCGAAGATCTCAAAAAAGAAAGTGCTTGGTGTGGGTATCGGGATGCCGGGTTTTATAGATCCGCAAAAAGGGATCAATTATTCTTTTGTTTCTGTTGATGATAACAGCATCTCCGGTTACCTGCAAAAAGAGCTGGATGTTCCGGTTTATATCGATAATGATTCCAGTATCATCGCCCTTGCGGAGCAGCATTTTGGAGCGGCCATGGGTGTTGGGAATGCGATGGTGGTGAATATCGGCTGGGGTATTGGTTTGGGATTGATCCTGAACAACCAGCTGTACCGGGGTGGTAATGGTTTTGCGGGAGAGTTCAGCCACATTCCTTTTTTTGATAACAACAAAGTTTGTTCCTGTGGCAAGCGGGGTTGTCTGGAGACGGAGACTTCATTAAAGGTGCTCATAGATAAGGCGGAGCAGGGATTGAAAAAGAGGGCATCGTCGGCTTTTCTGAAGAAGGACTTCCGCACGGGTTCGATGGAGAGGGACTGGCAGGCGATTGTAAAGGCGGCCCAGCAGGGCGATGAGTATGTGGTGAGGTTGCTGACAGGGGCGGGATATGATATAGGTCGTGGTGTTGCGGTGCTGATCCATCTGTTCAACCCGGATCTGATCGTATTGAGTGGTCGCGGTTCGCAGGCCGGCCGTTTGTGGCAGGCACCCGTCCTTCAGGCACTTGCCGAACATTGCATACCACGACTGGTGGGTAATACGCTGGTTAAAATGTCCACATTAGGGCACAAAGCCGAACTGGTAGGTGCTGCTGCGTTGGTACTCGAAAACCAGGCCAGAATGAAAGAAAAGCATAAAATGGCTGTTTTATAAACCAGGATTTTTTAATGATTAAATGAGAAAGAATGAACCAGGCAAAAGTATCTTCTTGGTCAATATCTGATTAAATGCAGGCCTGCGCAACAGTTCTTTTCAGGAGCTGAGGGTGTTGCATGGTCAGTACAGAACCCTAGTATCCTTTTCGCGAATGAAAACAATCCCTGTTGCTAAAGGCAATGGCTAAATCCTGCCAGCAGGACTCCGTATTCATGAGAAATGTGCCCACCGGTTACGGCGGGAACAGATCGTTATTGTTCAGATAATCCACCAAGCCAAAATTTTTTAATTATTTAAATGAGAAAAAATGAACCGAACAAAAGTATTCATTGTATTGATTGCGTTGCTGCTCAGTAGCACAACGCTGCTTGCCCAGGTAAAACGTACCATTACCGGGGTAATTACCGACAGCGAAGGCAAGCCGGTGCCGGGTGCTACTGTATCGATCAAGGGTGCAGACAAAGCAACACTCACTGATGAACAGGGGAATTACAGCATTGAAGTTACAAGCAATAATGCTGTATTAGAAGTATCATCTGTAGGGTTTATAAGTAAGAATGTAAAAGTGACCACCGAAAGTTCTTTAAACATTGCATTAGACGATACAGGTGGAAAATCAGAGGATGAGGTGGTAGTTACAGCATTGGGTATAAAGCGGGAAAAGCGATCATTGGGATACGCTACATCAACAATTAACGGAGATGAGCTGCTGAAGGCGGGAGCAACGCAAAACCCCTTTCTTGCTTTATATGGTAAGGCTGCAGGTGTTGGGGTTAATATAGGCTCTGGTGGTCCAACAGCGGGAGTTAACGTTCGGATAAGAGGTGCTGCCGGACTAGAATCAGGGACGAATACAAGACCTTTATTTGTTGTGGACGGTGTGCCTATGTATGATGAGAAGACATCAATGGACAGCAGAGGATACGATCCCTTAAATTCCTTTGACTATGGATCTGGAATCAATGATATCAACTCCGATGATATAGAGTCTATTGAAATATTAAAAGGGGCAAAGGCCACAGTACTATATGGTAGCCAGGCATTAAACGGGGTAGTACTTATAACGACAAAGGCCGGAAGAAAAACAAGAGGTCTGGGTGTACAATTATCTCACCAAATCACGATAGACAAACCATTTACCTTTATCGATTTTCAGAATGAATATGGTTCAGGGGACAGCATAACTGCAATTCAATACGCGACCTTAAATGGCAAGCAGGTAAGAAAATTACCATTAAGCAGGTTCAGCTTCGGGCCTAAATTTGATGGTAGCCCAATAATGCTTTACGACAGTACGATGGGGTCCTATGCAGCGCAACCTAATAATTTTATTGATTTTTTCCGGACCGCGATCAATAATCGCACAAATGTCGCTGTCGCAGGGGGAGGTAGTATGGGAAGTGTTCGGGCTTCTTACACAAGAAATAACTATGAGGATATATTAGACGGCTTTACACAGAAGCAAAATTCATTCAGTTTTAATGGTAACTTTAAAGTATCGCCATTTGCAACATTTGAGTTCATCAATAATCTCTATACAGTAAATACGAGGAATCGTCGTCCTAATATCCAACAGTTGGTTGCAACAGGATTGAACAGAGATTATGATTACAATTGGATGAGAAGTTTTTATCATGACGCTGATGGCTTCCGGAAAGATCTGGACCCTTACGGATTGGCCGGAAGTTCACCAGGTTACTGGCCAAATGCTATTGCAAATATATTGTGGGAGCAAAATGACAACCTGGATAAGGACAATAAATTTCACCTGGTAAGTGCCGTTAAGTCAACATTGCAATTTACTAAAGAGTTTTCGTTTATTGGACAAGCTTCTATTGACTATACGAATACAGACTTTATTACGGAAAACAAGATAACAAGAATGTCTCCGACCAGAACCGGAGGCAAATATAGCTGGACAAAACGTAATACGACAGTTCAAAATTATCAGGGATTATTAAAGTATGAAAAAGACTTTAATAATGATCTGAACTTTTTCTTCTACGGCGGAGGGGCGTATCAGAAAATTACTGCTAATAATAGCTATGTTTCTACCGGGAATATGGGACTCATTTATCCTGATTGGTTTTCTATGGCCAATGCAGATATCAGGGGATGGCCAACAGCAGGCGGGATGAGCCAGGTATTAGGAATGACAAGGGGATCGGATGTTTTATACAGTGTTTTGGGATCTGCTACATTATCATATAAAAGCACCTATTATCTTGAAGCACAAGCTCGAAACGACTGGAATTCGACTCTGCAATCTCCAAACAATTCTTACTTCTATCCCGGGCTCTCGCTCACCTGGAATTTTACAAATGATTTTACATTGCCCAAATTGAAGTATGGTAAATTGAGATTCGCCTGGGCAGATGTGGGTGGAGGACCCAGTACAGCAACAGGTGACCGATATTTTGCGAATAATTCCTTTAGTGTAAGTCAGTTACCTTATTCTTATGGTCCCGTGGTGGTAACACCTCCAAGTTCTTTGTTTCTTGAAATGATCAAGCCTTTTAGAAAAAGGGAATTTGAAGTTGGTTTTAATACCCGATGGTTTGAACAAAACAGGTTAGAAGTTGATTTCTCCTTCTATACTAATAATACCTACAATCAGATCGTTTCTCAACCTCTGTCAGAGGCAACTGGTTATAAAACTGCTAAGATCAATACTGGAAATCTGAAAAACTGGGGGTATGAACTGTTTATAAAAGCAGCCCCGCTGGTAACAGAAAAATACAGATGGGAGGTGACATTTACAGGGGCCAATCAACTTTCGAAGGTATTAAAATTGTATCCGGGGATCAAACAGAAATATATTGATGGGAATTCCGGATTCCAGGTTTTTGCTGAAGAAGGAAAAAGAATCGGAGAAATAAAGGCGTATGATTATCAGAGAGATCCGAATGGCAATAAAGTTGTTGGTAGTAATGGGTTATATAAACTGGAAGATCAGGTTACCTATACCGGTAAGAATGTGAACCCTAAAATGTTTGGAGGGTTATACAGCGATTTCTTCCTAAAGGGATTTAACCTGCATTTTGGGTTGGATTACAAGTTCGGGGGTACGATTTTCTCTTATACAAATAATTACTTGATGGGTACCGGAGTCATCAAAGCCAGCCTGCCAGGAAGAGACGAAGAGCATGGGGGTGTTGCCTACTATATCGACAAGGACAATGGGAACAAAGTACAATGGGAACATAATAAACCGGCACCGTCTAATGCAAGGAATGGAGTTGTGTATCATGATGGAATTATACTTGATGGCGTAAAAGAGATTGCAAGCGGAGGACAGACAACCTACGCGAAAAATGATATTATCGTTGCTGCACCTAATTATTATCAGACCTATGTTAATGATCTAAGCACTTCCTGGCCTCCAGACCGGTTATTTAAAAATGATTATATAAAAATCAGAGAGTTGGCTTTGCAATATACATTACCAGTAAGACTGGTGCAGCGTGTGGGGTTGCAAAAATTGACACTTACGGCTGCTGCCCGAAATCTCGGATACATTTATAAAACAGTTCCGAATATTGATCCGGAAGGTGCGCTCGGAGCTCAGGGGTATATTGAAAATTCCTTTTACCCATCCATTCGCTCGTATTCTTTCGGCGTTAATGTCAGCTTTTAATCAACTGTAGCATTCACAATTCAATTTTAAAAAATGAAAAAGATATTATTAGGATTGATAACGATGTCATTATTATTTTCTTCTTGTAAGAAGAATTTAGATAATGAATTTTTCAATCCAGAAAACTACGATAAAACGGGAAATCTTTTTGGAGGACTCTTTACACGTACCATGTTTAACTGGAAAATCTATGTGCAGGATTATGGTGAATATTGGTGGGAAATTGCCGGTAGTGGAGCTATGGGTGTATTGGGGTACACTCAGGTGTCTCAACGATATATCACGAATCGATACGACTGGTTTGGCAGTTATGATGACCTGAGCGGAACAAACGGATTTGGAAATGCTACTTCTTTATGGCAGGGCCGACTGGGCTCATTTTACACCGGACTAAATACATGGGCAGTAATGAAGGATAATCTGACAAAGGTTTCGGGGCAGGAGCTGGATGACAATCAGATTTATTTCGAGCTTACTTCAGTAATAAAAGATTATGCTGCACTACTTGCAGTTGATTTTTATAACTCAATCCCTTATTCAGAGGCGTTCAAGGGCTCTGAGCGGGTTTTTTTCCCCAAGTACGATGATCCCAAAGGTATCTATGTAGGTGTTTTAGATGAACTAAAACGTATATCCGAAGAATTGCCTGCAGTTTATGATAAAATGTCGGCATCTGCTAAAGCGACTTTTAATACCCAGGACATAGCGTTCAAGGGTGATTTAAATAAATGGATCCAATATATTAATGCGATCCGGCTTAAATATGCGCTTCGGATTTCAGGTGTGGAAGAGCAGACTGCAAAAACGCATATACAGGATGTTTTATCTAAAAATAATTTACCCGCTGCTGATATGGTTTTTGTAATGCCTTATGCACTGGACCCAAGGAATGGCGGAGAATGGGTAAGAGGGCTTAATGAAGGCTGGCCGGGAACCTTTATTCCAGACATTATCATGCGACGCATGAATAAGAATAATGTCTTGTATGAAGCAGGGACTGATGATCCCCGCTTGCCTGTTATTGCCTTTCCTACGAATAAAAGTAATTTGACAGCGACTCCTGCTGTTGGGGCTTATCAAGGGGTGAATATGAATGCAGATGGGCAGAAACCCGGATATGATGGCGGCGAACGTTATTATACAGGCGGCATTCTTGGGGATATTAATGAACATCTCGCACAAAATTCAAGGTCGCTTTATAATTTTGTAACCATCACGCTTAATGATAAATTTCCGGTTTATATGATGTCATTGGCAGAGGTCGATTTGCTACTGGCTGAAATTGCTGCAAAAAACCTGGGGTCAACGGGAAAATCTGCGGGAGAGCATGTTAAGGACGCTATAACCCATTCCACAGACTTTTGGTATGCCAGAAACGCAGAAAGTAGTTATGTAACAAATGTGCCTGTGCTACATCCGGGCAAACCTTCCTCAGCAACTATAGCAATGTATGCCGATTCCTTGTCCGCAAGAGTGAATAATAGAGGGGCCCTGGAAGAAAAAATGGAGCTGATTATGCAGCAAAAATTTATTCACTTAAATGTGATGTGTCCATATGAATTATGGACCGAGCAAAGAAGAACCAGACATCCGAAGTTGGAACCGCTCACTTTCAATACAAAGGTAATGAAACCGTTCCCTGAGAGGTTGCGATATCCCACAGCAGAACAACAAAACAATCCTGATAACTATAATACAGTAAAAGGGGAGGATAATTTTACCAGCCCTATATTTTGGGTACCTCAAAATCTAAGAACTGTAAATCCATATTGGGATAATTACAATTACGAATAAATAGAAGGAAGAAAGGTATAAGGCCACCTGTAATGGTGGCCTTATATATTATGAGACCAGATACTTTACTTTGTTTATTAATTTTACGCGATCTTCTTAATTTTTTTAATGATTCGTTTAAGTCGTATATATACAGTGTTTTTTTGTTTATTACTTTTCTTTAGAATAGGAGTAAACGCCCAGCAACTCCCATATAAAGATCCCAAATTACCGGTGGAACAACGGGTTCAGGACCTGCTGCGCCGTATGACGCCGGAGGAAAAATTCTGGCAGTTGTTTATGATACCCGGTGATCTGGAAAAAGCAACACCGGGTCAATATAAAAACGGACTCTTTGGCTTTCAGGTAAACGCTGCCACCTCCGGAAATGGTGATGCTGCACAACAACTGCTCCGCTATAACAGCGGAAAGGAAAATGCAGCGGGACTGGCAAAAAAGATCAATGGTATTCAGCGGTATTTTGTTGAAAAAACAAGACTGGGGATCCCTCTGATCTTTTTTGATGAAGCCCTTCATGGTCTGATCCGGGACGAGGCCACGGCCTTCCCCCAGGCAATTGCCCTGGCGGCAACCTTTGATACATTGACAATGCAACGGGTGGCGAATGCGATTGCAGACGAAACAAAACAACGGGGCATACGGCAGATACTGACCCCGGTAGTAAACCTCGCGAGCGATGTACGCTGGGGCAGAACGGAAGAGACCTACGGAGAAGACCCTTTTCTGACCAGCGAAATGGCCGTGGCATTTGTAAGTGCCTTTGAAAAGAAAAATATTATTACCACGCCCAAACATTTTGTGGCAAACGTGGGTGAAGGAGGGAGGGATAGCTATCCCATTCATTTTGGCGAACATTATCTTGAGGAAACTCATTTTCTGCCTTTTAAAGCCTGCTTTTCGAGAGGTGGCAGCCGGTCCGTGATGACCGCATATAATTCCCTTGACGGAACTGCCTGTACTGCTAATTCCTGGTTATTGAATACAAAGTTGAAAAAAGAATGGGGGTTTAATGGTTTTGTGATCTCAGACGCCGGAGCGACAGGTGGGGCACTGGTGTTGCATCATACGGCAAAGGATTATCCCGAATCGGGAGCACAGGCGATCAGCGGAGGGCTGGATGTTATTTTCCAGACAGATTACCAGCATTATAAATTATTTGATACGCCATTTTATGACGGGCGGATCAGTGCAGAACGGATCGATGATGCAGTGGCGCGGGTGCTCCGGGCTAAATTTGAACTGGGTCTGTTTGAAAACCCCTATGTGAACGAAAAGGCTGCGGCAATAAAAACGGATCACAAGCCGCTGGCAAAACAGGCGGCCATGGAGTCAATGGTGTTGCTAAAGAATGAGAAGAACCGGCTGCCTCTTTCCACAGGTATTAAAAAACTGGCGGTAATCGGAACGGACGCCATTGAAGCAAGACTGGGAGGATACAGCGGCCCGGGTATTAATAAGGTCTCGATATTGGATGGATTGAAAGAAAAGCTGACACCTGCTACGGAACTATTGTATGCCCCGGGGCCAGGCAGAAAAGAACAGGCATGGGAGCTTTTTCCGGAAAACTGGTTGTGGCACAGCGAGGGAAAGCAACTGAAACCGGGATTAAGCTTCGTGGTATTTGACAATATCCGCATGGAGGGGAAGCCGGTAACCCAAGGCATTGATAGAACAGTGGACAAACTGTGGACCTTGTCCCGACCCGCAGCGCAATTACAGCAGGACTTTTATTCCGTGCAATGGACTGGGGTGATAAAACCGTCCGTATCGGGCAGCTATAAAATAGGACTCAGCGGCAATGACGGTTTCCGCCTATACTTAGATGACCTGCTGGTGATTGATAACTGGAAAAAAGGTTCGTTCAATACAATGCTCACTCCCGTTTCTTTTGAGAAAGCCCATTCTTATAAAATAAAAATAGAGTATTACGAGCCTGTGGGCAATGGTAAACTTCAGCTGGTTTTTGAACCGGCAGATGACCGCAGAGAAAAAGTAAAAGAAGCGGTGGCGTTGGCAGGAAAAGCTGATGCCGTGGTAGTAGTAGCGGGCATTGAAGAAGGGGAATTCCGCGACAGGGCGATGTTATCGTTGCCGGGGATGCAGGAACAATTGATAAAAGAAGTGGCAGAAACGGGTAAACCGGTTATTGTAGTATTGATCGGAGGAAGTGCCATCACTATGAATAACTGGATCGATAAGGTGGATGCTGCTCTGATGGCCTGGTATCCGGGTGAGGAAGGCGGACATGCCATAACAGATGTGTTGACCGGAGCCTATAACCCTGCCGGGCGATTGCCGGTTACATTTCCATTAAATGAAGCACAACTGCCGCTGGTTTACAATCATAAGCCAACCGGCCGCGGTGATGATTATGTAAATTTATCCGGCCGGCCACTTTTCCCTTTTGGTTTCGGATTAAGTTATACCCGATTTGAATATAGTGATCTGAGGCTGGACCGGAAAACCATTAGCTCCTCCGATTCTGTTTATATACGTTTTACCATAAAAAATACAGGCAGTAAAACCGGGGCGGAAGTCCCACAATTATATATCAGGGATGATGAATCTTCCCTGGCACAACCAGTGCTGTCTTTAAAAGGGTTCAAAAGAGTGCTTCTGAAGCCGGGCGAGACCCGGGAACTGGATTTTTTGATCCGCCCCGGGTTATTACAAATACTGAACGGGCAGATGCAGTGGGTTGTGGAACCCGGCAACTTCAGTATTATGATCGGTGCTTCATCAGCGGATATCCGGTTAAGAACAACATTGAAGGTTCAGTAAATACCGTTCACCCTTGTTGCATTAATACCATCCTTTACGTTTCACAGGTTAAGGCAATATCTTTTGCTGCGAACTTTTTAATGACAATCTGTTTATGCGTAATACAATCTTTATTCTGACGATAGTTTTGCTGGGGGGCGCCTGTTCAAAACATTCAGATAAACCGGTTCCCAATCCGGGTAATCGCATTTTTGGTGAATGGCAGCATACCGCGTCCTACATTTCACCCGGCGGCCCTGTAGACTGGGCATCTGTAAAAAACGGTGCTTTTCTGATAATTCATGAAGATTCGAGCTATCTGGTTAAAAATACCGACTTTAAATTCTGGCCCTACAGTCAGTTGCTGGAAAGCGGGAAACTGGGAGCAACAAAAAAGTGGGACAGGAAACTAACCTATGCTCTTCCGAATGGGAAAAGTGACACAGCATTTTATTACCCGATACGGGTAAACCAAGACACCCTGGAATTGGCCGGCCTCTGCATTGAAGGCTGTGTCTACCGGTTCCGGAAAATAAAATAACGGGTTTTACCGCACTTCTTCAAACACACCGGTTTGTCGGTTCTTACGTACATTATCCGCTTTGAAATAGCGGCCATTCATGGCAACATAAACACCATGCGGAAGGGATTGTGCAAAGGCGACCGCACTGCCGAGGTTAAAGAGGCCGTCGGAGCTGCCGAATTTAATGGGGATCATGGCTCCCGTAAGAACAATGGTCTTGTCCTGGATCCGGCTGGCCAGCAATTGGGCCGTAACCGACATGGTATCGGTACCATGAGTGATTACAATCTGTTCTTCCTCGCATTGTTCGCACTGATGGGCGATAAGAAGGCGGTCTTCGTCGGTCATTTCAAGACTGTCCACCATCATCAGCGTCCGGATCTCAACCGGGACCGTGTTACGGCCTTTCTCCAGAAGATCATGCAGGTGGGTGTCTTTAAAATAAAGTTCCCCGTTCAGCATATTGTATTCCTTGTCAAAAGTGCCGCCGGTTATAAAAATACGTATTGCCATGTTTGTATCTGACTGATTAGGAGTTCTGCAGCAACAGCTGCGCGCATAAAAGTACAAAACCTGGCCTTTACCCGCAACTGGTAAAAGCAGTCAGCAGATATTTTCTAACGATATTGTTTTTGAGATAAAATTTCAATAGTCAATGGGCCTGTTACTTGAACAGATCTGACCGGAGGATCGAAAATTATTTATATTATATAGTGCTGCGCCATTTATCACGGGAAAGGATCATGTTATAGGTCCGCCAGGTTTTACCGTTCACTTCCTTCAGGGTTTCTGCTCCGGGATTTATTTCAAAGCCACATCGTTCATAGCATCGGATGGCGGAAGTATTCCAGTCGAACACGTTCAGCTCTACCAGCGGAGCCCGGAACTGTTCGAAGGCGACCTGCAACAGTTGCTCCATCAACGGTGTGCAAAGACCACGACCACGATAGGCCCTGTTGCCGATAACCACTTTCCCGATCTTTACCGAATGTTCCTGCTGATAAAGTTCACAGTGCCCGATAAGTATATTTGTTTGTGCGTCGGTAACAGCGAATGAGTGCCGGTTGGGGTCGGCGGCGGAAGCTTCCAGCTGTGCTGGTGTTACCGGAAACCGGAGCCAGCTGCCGGCGATCTGCATCACCGTTTCCGCACTATCCATCCAGGATATAAAAGTGCCAAAATCAGCTTGGATAAAAGGTCGTAATCGGATCATTTTTTTCTGCTTCTTAACCGGGCCTCTTCCAGATCGAGCTCCCATTCCTTTTCTTTAATAAGTGTTTCACTAAAACGCCGGTTGATGCGGTAATTGGTCAGTTCTTTTCTTTTAAGATCGATCAGTTCCAGCAGCAACTGGCGGAATTTTGGCATCGGGTCCTCCGTGGCGGGCAATTCAGCGGCCATTCCCAGTTTTCTTTTTGCGGCATCGATCATATGACTGTAGCGGTTCCGGGTCAGCAGGAACGGCTCGCTGTGCTCCAGTTCTTTCTTGTAATTCCTGTCGATATACTCCAGTGCACGTGTTGCCAGTTCCAGTTTCAGTTGCTGGTTTTCCTCCTGTAGTTTGTCTTCACTTCCGTCTTTGATCTTTAGCAGCCGTATAAGTGGCGAAATGGTAAGCCCCTGCAATACCAAGGTAACAATGATGACCACAAAAGTGATAAAAAGGATCAGGTACCGGTAAGGAAATTCAACGCCTTCCTTCAGATAAAACGGGATGGCCAGTGCCGCAGCCAGTGATACCACACCACGCATCCCACACCAGGCAACAAGAAAGGTTTCCTTGTTGGATGGAACCACCACCGAAGGGCCCCATTTTCTTTTTATGCGCAGCCGGATGTAATTGGAGGTATACACCCATACAATGCGGATGACGATCACGGCCAGACTGATGATGAGCCCGTATACTAGTGCCTCCTTGACGGTGTTCTTTGTAAAGTTGGAAACAATAAACGGCATCTGAAGCCCGATAAGTATAAATATAAAGCCATTGAGCAGAAAAGTGAGCGTACTCCATACGCTGGTGGTATTGATCCGCGATTGATAAGTGAACATTCGGTGTGAGTGATAGCTTAAAAACAATCCGCCGGCCACCACAGAAAGCACCCCCGAGCACTGAAAATGTTCTGCTACCAGGTACATCACGTAAGGAGATATCAGCGTAAAAGCAGTATCGATCGCGGTAGTGGTAGGAAAGAAACGGTGGATCAGGTAGATGACTGCGGCGATTGCCAGACCAATGAGCGCTCCCATCCCGGCCACGATAAAAAAACTTTGGGTGGCATCCCAGGCATTGAACTGACCGGAGATCACAGCAAGCAACGCAAACCGGTATACAATAAGGCTGGAGGCATCGTTGACCAGACTTTCACCTTCAAGCAGGTTCACCACACCGCGCGGAACCTTAAGTCCTTTTAACACGGATGTGGCCGCCACAGCATCCGGCGGCGAAATAATACCCCCCAGTACAAATCCCAGTGCCAGCGTAAAACCCGGGATCAGCGCCTGCGAAAGGAATGCAATAATGGTGGAGGTAAAAAAGACCAGTCCAAAGCCCAGCAGGGCAATACGCCGTCTTAATTTCCAGAAGTCGATCCAGGGCATTTGCATGGCAGCTGAGAACAACACCGGGGGAAGAAAGATCAGGAATACGATCTCCGGATTGATCTTTATTTCCGGTGTACCCGGCACCATGCTGATGATCAGCCCGGCGATCACCAGAAATATCGGGTAGGATATTTTAAGCTTGTTGCCCAGCATCGTAAGCATGGTGATCACAAAAAGCATCGTAAGGATCAGTAAGAGTCGACTTTCAATCATGCTTTAAGATACAAAAAATAAGAACGAAGCGCCTTGTTTAAAAACGAAAGAATGAAGAATACCGTTGGGGGTGCGCACAACAGTCTAAAAGTAAACTGTCCTCCTGTTCCGGCGCATCGCTTATGCGTCAGGATAAGCAAGGCCATTTCAGAGTAAAACACCCTAAACCGGTGTTTTCCGGCACACGCGATGCATCGGGACAGCGAAGATTTTAAAACGGTTCCTAATTTTCCGGCTCCGGCTCCCGGTCTTCCGGTTTGATGATCATACGGAAATACTGGTCCATGGTAAAATAAGCACCCACCCAGTTATAGAGGGTCCTCAACCGGTTGCGGAAGTTGAGCAGGGACATTACGTGAATGAACAGCCAAACCATCCAGGCAATAAACCCATTAAAATGCAGCTTGGGCTTTTCAATATCCGCAACGGCTTTGTTCCGGCCGATAATGGCCATGGATCCCTTATCCACATAGCGGAAGGGCTTCCAGCGTTCTTTCGGCAATACCAGGTTCTTTCCCAGGTTTTTTGCCTGCTGGATCGCTACCTGCGCCAGCTGGGGATGGCCATTCGGAAAGGCCGGGTCGGTTGTCTGGAAGCAGGTATCTCCAAGCGCGTAGATATTGGAAAAGCCTTCGATCTTATTAAAAGCGTCCACGATCATACGACGGCTGCGGCCGTATATTTCCGTGGGAAAGCCAGCGAATGTTTTTGCTGTAACCCCTGCCGCCCAGATAAGTGTGGCGGTTGAAATAGTGGTATCATCCGATAAATACACCGTGTCATCCTTGAACTCTTTTACAGTAACACCCAGTTTTACTTTTACGCCTAGCTTTTCAAGGGATTCTTTGGAGTATTGCTGTGATTTTACAGACATAGGGCCCAGCACCGCCTTGCCGCCATCCACCAGGTATATGTCCCCGATATGTCGGCCGGAAAGTTCCGGATAATCTTTGCGGATGATCTTACTGCGCATTTCCGCAAACATTCCCGACAGCTCCACCCCGGTGGGTCCCGCACCGGCCACTACAATGGTGGCCAGTTTTTTCATCCGGTCCATATCATTGATCCGGGTAGCTTCCTCCAGACGGTCGAGCAGGGTATTGCGCATGTACAGGGCATCACTGAGGGTTTTCATGGGTATCGCGCTGCGCTCCACATTTACCATCCCGAAAAAATTACTTTCGGCACCGGTTGCCATTACCAGGTAGTCGTAGGAAAGTGTTCCGTTTGAAAGCACGACCTTGTTCTCTTCCGGCACTATTTTCAGCAGGTCGGCCATGCGGAAGCGCACGTTATACTTGCCTCTTAAAAAACGGCGGAAGGGATAACTGATACTGGAGGGTTCCAGGAAGCCCGTAGCTACCTGGTAGAGCAGGGGAGGGAAGAAGTTATAATTGTTTTTGTCGACCAGCGTTACCTCAAAACCCGGTTTGTTCTTTAACTGCATTACCAGGTTAAGCCCGGCAAAACCGCCGCCGATTACGACTACTTTTTTTGTTGCGGATGTCTTTTCCATGATGTTTTATTTATCGGTTCATGGCAATTTCGTCTGGCCCTTCTGTTCACCCGTTCCACAGGAATACCGCTTCTGCGGACCTGCTGTATTAGTAATTCACCACTTGCTCCACGATGGTTTCCGGTATTTTCCGCCATTCGTATTTCTGGGTACGTAATTGAGGCTCAAACCCTGCTTCACGAATCGCTTCCTGTATGGATTTGTAAGTAAAGCGGTGAGGAGCTCCCGCGGCACTTACCACATTTTCCTCAATCATAATACTTCCGAAATCATTGGCTCCTGCATGAAGACAGAGCTGCGCCGTCGCCTTCCCTACGGTGAGCCAGGATGCCTGTATGTTCTTGATATTCGGCAGCATGATGCGGCTCAATGCCACCATCTTGATGTATTCTTCCGTGGTGGTAAGGTTGTGCACACCGCGTATACGGGTCAGCAGGGTATCCACATCCTGGAAGGTCCAGGCAATAAAGGCCAGGAATCCATTGGTTCCCTCCGGTTTGCGGCTTTGCACTTCGCGGATCTTTACCAGGTGTTCAAAACGTTCTTCGATGGTTTCCACATGGCCAAACATCATGGTAGCGGAGGTGGTGATGTCCAGCTTATGTGCCTCATGCATGATATCCAGCCACTCCTGTGCGCCACATTTTCCTTTGCTGATAAGCCGGCGTACCCGGTCGATCAGGATCTCCGCCCCCGCTCCGGGAAGGGAATCCAGTCCGGCCTCTTTCAACGCCTTCAGTACCTCCCGGTGTGTGCTTTTTTCCAGTTTGGTGATATGGGCCACTTCAGGTGGTCCGAGGGCATGCAGCCGGATATCAGGGAATTCGGCTTTCAGCTGCCGGAATGTGTCCACATAAAACTGAAGACCAAGTTCGGGATGGTGTCCGCCCTGTAACAATAACTGGTCGCCGCCATACCGGATCGTTTCCTCAATTTTTTTGCGGTAGGTATCCATATCAGTGATATAGGCCTCCGGATGCCCCGGGATGCGGAAAAAATTGCAGAACTTACAGTTGGCGATACATACATTGGTCGTATTTACATTACGATCGATCTGCCAGGTAACTTTTCCATGAGGCACCTGCTGTTTCCGCAGCTCATCTGCAATAAACATCAGGTCGGCCAGCGGCGCATGATGATAAAGAAACATGCCTTCCTCCACACTCAAAAACTCAAATGCGGCTGCTTTTTTATAAAGATCTTGTAAAACCATATACTTCCGGAATAATATGCAAAAATACAACAGATCCTTCTAATTAAAGTTGTTATAGCCATTGATTCGGATTATTTTACGATAAAAGGCCCTGAACCCTGTTTGCAGACAGATCCGGACAATCTGCCGGGGTACGGGATAAGCCGGTATGCCGCAGGAACTTACCCTGCGCATTCGGAAAGCAACTTTTATTTTGCACAGCAATTGGTAAAAGCGGGTTTTCTAAAGTATCTTTGCAAATATCGGATAGAGGTAGCCGGAACGCGAACATTCAGGTGGTGGAGATTGTTTTAGTTACTTCTAAATGAAACAAAAATGACAGAGAGCATAAAAAATACGATCCCCGGCAACATCTATGTAAGCGAAAGCGCAAAAAAGCGTATCCGGGAGATCCTGGCTGAAAAAGAAGCTGAAGACGACAAAGCGTATTTTTTACGGGTGAGCGTGGTGAGCGGCGGTTGTTCCGGGCTGAGTTATAAGCTGGACTTTGACAGCGAACAAAAACCGATGGACCAGGTGTTCGAGGACAATGGCGTTAAAGTTGTTACCGATATGAAGAGTCTTCTTTACCTTTTAGACACCACCCTGGAGTTTTCCGACGGGTTAAGTGGCAAAGGGTTTTATTTCAATAATCCCAATGCGTCCCGGACCTGCGCCTGCGGGGAAAGTTTTGCCGTTTAGCCGTTGGTTCACCTACTACAATTTAAACTATAATACAACGAATGACACAAGAGCAGATTACCTACCTGGTTTTCGGGATCGTAATAGTATTGGCGTTGATTTTTGACCTGGGCCTGCTGAGTAAGAAGAATAAAGTGGTTACGATCAAACAGGCGCTGCTCCAGACGATCTTTTGGGTGGCACTGTCCATGTGTTTTTTCGGATTTGTATGGTTTGAGGATGGCAAAACCTTTGCGTTGGAGTACATCAGCGCTTACCTGATGGAATGGAGCCTCAGCGTGGACAATATCTTTGTGTTTATCCTGATCTTTTCCTCCTTTGGAGTCAAAGAAAAACACTATGGCCGGGTACTGCTGCTGGGCATCCTGATGGCCATTGTTTTCCGCATCATATTCATAACAGTAGGGGTGGCATTGGTGGAACGCTTCCATTTTGTGCTGTACGTATTTGGGGGTTTTCTTTTGTATACCGGTATCAAGATGTTCTCTTCGGGAGAAGGAAATGAAAAAGATCCGCACGATTATGCCATTTATAAATGGATCAAAAAGGTAATACCACTGGTGCCGCACGACGGGGATGGTAAATTCTCCGTGATCGAGAACGGAAAAAAGAAATATACCCTGCTTTTTGTGGTGGTGCTGATGCTGGCAGGGATCGATCTGGTATTTGCCCTGGATTCCATTCCTGCGGTAATGGGTATTTCCCGGCATCCCATGGTGATCTATACCTCCAATATTTTTGCCGTCCTCGGTCTGCGTTCGCTTTTCTTCCTGCTGAGAGGCGCAGTGAATAAATTTGACTATCTCCAGCAGGGAATTGCCATTGTACTGGTGTTCATCGGCCTGAAAATGCTGGGCGAACACTGGATCAACCAGTGGCTCAATAAGCAACAACAGGTGGGCATTTCTCTCGGTGTGATCATACTTTGTATTGTCGGCAGCATTCTTTTTTCCATTTATAAAAAAAAGAAGGGGGTGCCGGATGAAGTGGAAGATGGCAGCATAAATTTGTAGGAGTGGCAAATCATCAATATTCCGTCGGAACGATCGCTTCACTGCTGGGGGTCCGCCTGCCGGCGGAGCAGGACAGCGGCATTATAGACACCCTTCTTACCGACAGCCGTAAACTGGTGGCACCCGCCACTTCCCTGTTTGTTGCATTAGAAGGCCCGCAACGTAACGGGCACCTGTTTATTCCCGAGTTATATAAAAAAGGAGTACGCTATTTTGTAGTGGCACAACCGGTGGATGAAACCCTTTATCCCGGTGCGGTCTTTCTGAAGGTAAAAGATACACTGGAGGCCCTGCAGCAGCTTGCTGCGGCACACCGCGGTCAGTATACAATGGAGGTGGTGGGTATTACAGGAAGCAATGGAAAAACAGTGGTGAAGGAATGGATCTACCAGTTGCTGCAACCCTATAAAAATATTGTAAGAAGCCCAAAGAGTTATAACTCCCAGCTGGGGGTACCATTGAGTGTATGGCAGATGAACCCGGAT
This sequence comes from Niabella beijingensis, assembly GCF_020034665.1. Lineage (NCBI taxonomy): Bacteria > Pseudomonadati > Bacteroidota > Chitinophagia > Chitinophagales > Chitinophagaceae > Niabella > Niabella beijingensis. The sequence goes on from NZ_JAIQDI010000001.1 coordinate 2,976,073, forward strand.
CATAACCTGGCCCTTTTTGAAGCAGGCATCAGCCGGCCCGGTGAAATGGAGCGGCTGGAGCGGGTTATTGCACCGACCATCGGGGTGCTGACCAATATTGGTCCCGCACACAGCGAGGGCTTTGAAAGCGATACTGCGAAACTTGACGAAAAGCTGAAGTTGTTCAAAAACGCCGGGGTGATCATTGCGAACGGCGATAATGCGCTCATCGCTGCCGGAGTAAGGAAATACCCTGCTGTTTTTTTCTCCTGGGGAACAAATGAAAGCAATGCCGTTCAGGTGCTGGAAACGGTTGTGGGGGAGGATGCTACGAGGGTCCGGCTGAAAGAACAAAATAAGGATCCCTTTGAGATAGTCATACCATTTACTGACCAGGCCTCCGCGGAGAATGCTGTTACCTGTGCTGCAGTTTTGTTATGGTTACAAATGGCACCAGCCACGATTATCAATGGAATGAAGACACTGCAGCCGGTGAACATGCGGATGGAGTTCAAACAGGGGATCAATAACTGCATTGTGATCAATGACAGCTACAGCGCCGACCTGAACTCGCTTACGGTAGCACTGGAGTTTCTTCAGCAACAGGCGAAAGGACGTAAGAAAACCGTGATCCTTTCCGATCTTCCGGAGAACCGGGAAGAGGAACAGGTACTGTACCGGACGATTGCTGCACAATTGCAGCGGTATGGCGTCGACCGGCTGATCGGTATCGGAGAGCGGATGCAATCGTTTCTGGCAGCACTTCCGGAAGCCGCAGCCATCCCGGAACGTAGTTTTTATTTGTCCACCCGTGAGTTTCTGCAGCATTTTCAAAGTACCCGGTATCATGATGAATACATCCTGGTGAAGGGCGCGCGCAGGTTCGGTTTCGAACGTATTGTTACACTGCTCGAACATAAAGTGCATGAAACGGTGCTGGAGATCAACCTGGATGCCGTGGCACAGAACCTCAAAATCATACAGCAGCGCTTAAACCCGGGTGTTAAAATAATGGCGATGGTGAAGGCCTTTGGTTATGGAAGCGGAGCGTCGGAAATAGGCGCCGTGGTCCAGTTTCATAAAGCGGATTACCTGGGTGTGGCCTATGCTGATGAAGGAGTGGAGCTGAGGAAAGCCGGGATCACCATCCCCATTATGGTGCTGAATACCGAGGCAAGTGCATTTGACGCGTTGACGGATTACCACCTGGAACCCGACCTCTTCAGCTTTGAATTGCTGGAGGCTTTTGAACAACATGTCAGGAATTCGGGATTGAAACAGTACCCCGTGCACATTGAGATTGAGACAGGGATGAACCGGACGGGGTTTGCTATAAATGACATTGCAGCGCTGGGCACCTGTTTGAAAAATAATGAGTGGATAAAGGTCCGGTCTGTTTTTTCACACCTGGCAGCCAGCGAAGACAACGTGGAGGATGCCTTCACCAGGCATCAGTACCACTTGCTGAAAACGGCCGCAGCGCAATTGGAAAAAGAGATCGGGTATCCGTTTATTAAACACATCGCCAACACGGCTGCCATATTGCGCTTTCCGCAGCTGCAGCTGGATATGGTGCGCCTGGGTATTGGTCTGTATGGTATCTCCGGCAGCGACCAGGTACCGCTTGAAACGGTGGCTACTTTAAAAACGACGATCTCACAGATAAAAAAGATCAGGAAAGGCGAAACCGTCAGCTATAACCGCAGAGGGGTGGCCAAAGAGGACTCGGTGATCGCTACCCTGCGTATCGGCTATGCGGATGGTTATTCACGCCGGCTGGGGAACGGAGTGGGAAGGGTTTGGGTGAACGGGCAGCTGGCTCCTGTGATCGGAACGATCTGTATGGACATGACGATGATCGACATCACCCATATCCCCGGTGTTAAGGAAGGGGATGATGTGATCATTTTTGGCAGACCGGTTCCTGTACAGCAGCTTGCAGAATGGATCGGAACGATCCCGTATGAGATCATGACCGGTATTTCACAAAGAGTAAAACGGGTATATTACGGTGAAGGATAGCCGTTTTTAACCGGAACCTGCCGTTGCGGATAAGAAATAACAGCAACAGGACCGGAAATTTGAAAAATACAACGGCATAGCAGACAACCCAAAGTCTCGTATATTTGCTGCCGCATGAAAGCAGGAAAATTAAGCACAGCAATAGCGATTATACTCCTGGTACTGTTGGTAGACCAGGTAGTGAAGATCTATATAAAAACGCATTATCCCATCGGGGAAGTCACCCGCATTTTCGGAATGAACTGGGCCCGGCTGCATTTTATCGAGAACTCCGGCATGGCCTGGGGCTGGAAGTTCGGCAACGAGGGAGGAAAGGTCGCCCTGACCCTGTTCCGGCTGGCAGCTGTTATTTTCGGCTCCTTTTTGCTGGTACGGTTTGCCCGGGAGCGCTATACAAGAGGGTTCATGGTTTGTGTGGCTCTCATCTATGCGGGAGCGCTGGGCAATCTTATCGACAGTATGTTCTACGGGATGATCTTTGACAAAGGGCTGCACTTTGACCCCGCATTCGGGGATTATGTGGGATATGACGGTATCGCAAAAATGGGCGGCAAGGGCTATGCTTCTTTTTTACACGGGAGCGTGGTGGATATGTTGTACTTCCCGATGGTGAAGACCCATTACCCCTCCTGGTTTCCCTGGGTGGGCGGACAGCCTTTCGAATTCTTTGCCCCGATCTTTAATATCGCCGATATGGCGATCTCTACCGGGGTGATCGCCCTGCTGGTTTTTCAAAAGCGGTTTTATAAAAAAGCGGGCAGGACCGAAGTGCCCCAGACCAATGAAACGATTACCAGCAATGCAGGTGAAACTTCTTCTGCTGATTAAACACAGGATATGAAAGCGCTCCTGGTTGCCGTTTTTCTTTTCCTCGTCTCCCTGGTACAGGGGCAGGATTCCATCAAAACCAATGTACCTGACAGATCGAAAAAAACAAGAATCGTGGAAGTGGCCTGCGGTGAATGCCAGTTTGGGATGGACGGAAAAAGCTGCGACCTGGCGGTAAAAATAAAAGACAAGCCTTATTTCGTTGACGGAACCTCCATTGATGATCATGGGGATGCCCATGCAAAGGATGGGTTTTGTAACAGCGTCCGGAAAGCAGCAGTACAGGGAGCGATCGTAAACGGAAGATTTCAGGCTACTTACTTCAGGTTGCTGGACAATAATAAAAAACAAAAGAAATAAAGCAACCGGTTCATACCCGGTATTCAAAAAAAAGCGATCGCTTCATTTCCGGAAGCGATCGCTTTTTTATATGGAACAGGATCAGATCTTTCCAACCATTTTAGAAGGGATCACCCATTCATCAAATTCCTTTTCGGTAAGATAACCCAGTTTCAGGGCCATTGCCTTTAAGGTCGTATTTTCTTTATGCGCTTTCTGTGCAATTTCCGCTGCTTTGTAATACCCGATCTTCGGATTTAATGCAGTAACCAGCATCAACGAGTTATCAAGGTGCTTTTTAATATTTTCTTCGATCGGCTTCAGCCCAACAGCACATTTATCGTTAAAGGAAACACAGCCATCTCCGATCAGACGGGCACTGTGAAGGAAATTGTAGATCATAACGGGTTTGAACACGTTCAATTCAAAATGTCCGGTAGCTCCTCCGATATTAATGGCCACATCATTTCCCAGTACCTGCGCGGCGATCATGGTCAGTGCCTCGCATTGAGTGGGGTTTACTTTTCCGGGCATAATGGAAGAACCGGGCTCATTGTCCGGGATGAACAGCTCCCCGATGCCGCTGCGCGGGCCGGAAGAAAGCATACGGATGTCGTTGGCGATCTTCATCAGACTTACAGCCACTGTTTTCAAAGCACCGTGAGCCTCTACAATAGCATCGTGCGCAGCAAGTGCTTCAAATTTATTCTCAGCTGTTTTAAACGGAAGTTTGGTCAGCCGGGCAATTTCATCGGCAACATTTTTTGCATAATCCGGGGGAGTATTAATGCCTGTGCCTACAGCGGTGCCGCCCAATGCCAGCTCCGATAAATGAGGCAGGGTGTTTTTAATGGCTTTCAATCCATGATTCAGCTGGGATACATATCCGCTCAGCTCCTGGCCCAGCGTTAGTGGTGTGGCATCCATAAAATGGGTGCGGCCGATCTTCACCACCTTCATAAATTGTTTGCTCTTCTTTTGCAGGGTATCCCTCAGCTTTTCAATACCGGGAATGGTTACTTCTATCAGAATTTTGTATGCTGCGATATGCATGGCAGTCGGGAAGGTATCGTTACTGCTCTGCGATTTATTTACATCATCGTTGGGGTGTAATACCTTGGTTTTATCTGTAAGCTGACCGCCGTTGATCACGTGCCCGCGGTAAGCGATCACTTCATTCACATTCATATTGCTTTGTGTTCCGCTGCCCGTTTGCCAAACCACCAGCGGGAAACTGTCGTCCAGTTTTCCGTTCAGGATCTCATCGCAGACTTTCCCGATCAGTACGGCTTTTTTCTTTTCCAGCACCTTTGCTTTTGCGTTGGTGTTGGCGGCAGCTTTTTTCAGATAGGCAAATGCTTTGATGATCTCTTTCGGCATCCTGTTAATATCGGCGGCAATCCTGAAATTGTCAATCGAGCGTTGTGTTTGTGCGCCATAGAGCGCGTCCGCAGGCACTTTTACCTCACCCATTGTGTCTTTTTCAATTCTGTACTCCATATAATTTTTTTTAAGTAGAATATTGGGTTACAAAGGTATCATTAAATAAACTTTATTTACCTTCAGGCCCGGTTTTAAATGCGAAAACGATGGAAAACGCGATGTATGCTATTGTTGTACTCTTTCCGGTTTGTTGATGTAAAGTGTAAGAATATGAAGAAGGTCCTGCTTTATTCCTGTTTACTGTTCGCCCTATGGATGCCCCTGCTGGCGTGTGCGCAGCAGAAACTGTATTTTTTTATGGATCCGAAGGACTCGCTGATCGGTGTAAAAGATGACAAAGGCCGGGTGATCATTCCGCCCAAAGGTGCGCCCATTATGTATTTTGAGCCGGACGAGCCGATCACCGATTCGCTGATCAACCTGTTTGATATGGACACTACAGATACCGGAACCGCCCTTTCCTTTGGCAGTACCTATAACCGAAAAGGAAAATTCCTGTACCGTCCGCTGGCTTATGATAACGGACCGGATTATTTTGAAGAAGGCCTGGCCCGCTGTGTGCAGAAAGGAAAGGTGGGATTTGTAAATGAACAGGGTAAAATCGCGATCCGTCCGCAATGGGACTGGGTCTCTCCATTCAACTACGGCTATGCCTTTGCCTGTAACGGCTGTTACTGGGACCGGGACAAGGATGCTGAACATCCGCCAATGGCGTTTAAAGCGAATGCACAAACCTTTTATATCAACAGAGAGGGGAAAACGGTTTCCCTGATGAAGCAGCGAAAAACAGAAAAAGACCTTTCCGTGGATGGCGGCTACCTGCCTTACCCGTTCAGATATACGGCCGGCGAACAAAAGATCCTGACAGAAGTATCGGCAATGGAGGTGCTGTCAAAGATCCGGAATGCCAACTATTCTGAAAAACGGGAAGGCAAAGATGCATTGCTCCAGTTTGAAATAGTAGGCCGCCCCTCAGCGATATCACCATATTATAAGATACAGGGCTACCGTTATGGAAGCTTTAACAAAGAGGACCCGTTCCTGTTTTACCGCTCCGTTAAAGGCGAATATTTTCATGCAGGATGGGACGGCAATGACCGAACACCGTTTAAACAATGGCTGAAGGAGCAACTGGAATCCTGTGCCGCATATTTTGAAAAACATCCCGATGCACCCAACCGTTTTGATGTATCGAAGTACCAGGAGCAAGTAAAAAGCCCCGGTCCATCCCGATAAACCTCAAATCTCAATTCCCAAATCTCACCTCCCCTTAAATGCAGCTTTTCTTTTTTCCATAAAGGCGGCAATGCCTTCGCGGGCATCATCAGAAGCGATCAGTTTTCCAAAGCTCTCGGCCTCATTCTTATAACCCGCATCGCCAGCTGCTGCAAGATTGGCGGCTTCGATACATGCGGCAACTGCCAGGGGTGCTTTTGTATTGATAACCGCAAGAAGTGCGCTGGCCTTGGTCAGCAGCTCATGTTGCGGCACCACATGGTTTACCAGTCCGTAATTGAATGCGGTCACCGCATCGATCATATTTCCGGTAAGCAGCAGTTCCAGTGCCCGGCCCTTTCCCACCAGTTGCGTCAGCCGCTGTGTGCCGCCATAACCCGGCAGTAAGCCCAGGTTTACTTCAGGCTGACCAAACCGCGCGTTCTCACTGGCCAAACGAAAATGACAGGCCATTGCCAGTTCGCAACCGCCACCCAATGCAAAACCGTTCACGGCGGCAATAATGGGCTTCGGTGCTGTTTCGATCCTGCGGAAAAGCGCTTGCCCTTTCTGCGCAAGCACCGTGCCGCCCGTGCTATCGAGCGCGGAAAATTCAGAGATATCAGCACCCGCAATAAATGCCTTTTCGCCACTGCCGGTAATGATGGCCGATCTCCATTCCGGCCGGGCAATAAAATCATTTACAACCTGCTCCAGTTCCGAGAGCACGGTCTGGTTAAGTGCATTCAGCTTTTCCGGCCGGTTAAGGGTGATGGTTAAAACGGCGTCGCTGACGGATGTCAAAATGGTCTGGTAACTCATAAAGATCCTTTTTACAAATCTATAGGAAAGATACCGCATAAACGGAATGGTTATTGAAGTAATTGAAGCGGAAAAAGAAGATCTGCGCCTCCGTTCGTTTAAAGAAACAGTTGAAACCGGAAATCTTTTTACAAAACGCATTAAACTTTTTGAAACGCTCCGGGTCAATAATTAAAACTTGTGTGATGGCCGTTTCCAATCAAACCAAAAATCAGCATCTTTTATGGCGTGCCGGGTTTGGACCGGCCGTGGAGCAATTACAGGATCTTGAAAAATACACGCCGCAGGAGTACTACAGGGCATTGGTAAAGGCATCTGCCAAAGAACCGGGATATATCAATATTGCCAGTGATGAGCTGCTGAACCTTTACGAAACGTATCTGACACCTGCCAAACGGGCGGCCCTGACGGCTGATGACCGCCGGATACTGAACCGGAAGCAACAGGCGGCCGTAAAAGACCTCAACCTGTACTGGCTGAAAGAAATGATCGGCAGTTCGGCCCAGCTGCGGGAGAAGATGGCCTACTTCTGGCATGGCCATTTTGCCAGCCGCAATGGCAATCTTTTTTACAATCAGCTGTTTTTGCATACCCTTCGTAAAAATGCATTGGGTGATTTCCGTACCCTGTTAAAAGAAGTGTCACGGTCGGCCTCCATGCTGTATTTCCTCAACAACCAGCAGAATAAAAAAGGGCATCCCAACGAAAACTTTGCGCGGGAGGTAATGGAGCTGTTCACACTGGGGCGCGGACATTATACAGAGAACGATATCAAGGAAGGCGCCCGGGCTTTTACCGGATGGACCGCCAATGCCCGGGGCGAATTTGTTTTTAACAAAAAACAACACGATGAGGGTGTCAAAAATTTCCTGGGGAAAAAAGGCAATTTTAACGGAGAAGAAGTTCTGGATATTATCCTGGAAAAACGGCAGACCGCCACTTTTATTACGGAGAAGATCTACCGCTTTTTTGTAAACGATACGATTGATAAAGATCTGGTGCAATCACTGTCGGAATCTTTTTATAAGGATTACGATATCGGCCGGCTGATGGAGCGGATCTTTACCGCCGAATGGTTTTATACGGAAAAAAATATCGGCGCGCGCATTAAATCGCCCATTGAGTTGCTGGCCGGCATCCAGCGGATGATACCGATGCGGCTGGACAATGACAATGCCTTAATGAACCTGCAACGCATCCTGGGGCAGCAGTTGCTGTATCCCCCCAATGTGGCCGGCTGGCCGGGCGGAAGATCCTGGATCGACAGCAGCACGCTGATGATGCGGCTCCGGATACCACAGTTGTTTAATGATAAGGACCTGCTGAATGTAAAACCCAAACAGGATGATGATGTAATGATGGGCAGAAAGGCAGACGGAATGGCAAATGTTCCCGTAAAGCCGGCAGCAAAGAAAGTGCCGAAACCTGTTGCCGGAGCGGGTTTGATCAATGCAAAGATCGACTGGCCGCAATATGTTGCCAAATTTGAAAAAGTAAAAAGAGAGGCGCTCTTTCCTTCGATCTCTGCATACCTGTTCCAGGTGAATGCCGGTAAGATCGATACGGTAGCTGCCAAATTTGTAGACAGCAGCGACAGGGCGGCCTATATCCGGTCCGTTACGATACAGTTAATGAGTACACCCGAATATCAGCTATGTTAAATCCAACGCCATGAACAAAAAAAGCGCATCCTTTTTCAATAAAAAACAAACCGGCCCGGGGCTGCTGATCAGGCGGAAAGAATTTATACAGCTGGGCTCTTTGGCCACGGCTTCGCTGATGATGCCCAAATTTCTGAAAGCACTGGAAAACCAGGCCGCCGTGCCTGCGGGAAATAAGGTGGTGGTGGTACTGCAGCTGAGCGGCGGTAACGACGGGCTGAATACCGTGATACCGGTACGGAATGATCTTTACTACAAACTGCGCCCGGGGTTAGGCATCCAGAAAAATAAAACCCTTTCGCTGACGGATGAAGTGGCCCTGCATCCATCGCTTTCCGCATTAAAGGGGCTTTATGATGAGGGGAATATGGCCATCTTAAATAATGTAGGGTATCCCAATCCGGACCGGTCGCATTTCCGGAGCATGGATATCTGGCACTCGGCCAGCCAGAGCAGCGAGTACTGGAACAACGGATGGATCGGGCGTTATCTGGATGCGCAGTGCCACGGATGTGATAAACCCACCCAGGCACTTGAAGTGGATGATGTGTTAAGCCTGGCACTGAAGGGAGAACAAAACAATGCATTAGCGGTAAAAGATCCCCGCCGCCTGTTCGGGACCTCCAATGAAAAATATTTTCGCGAGATCAACAAAACCGGCGGAGGGGATCATCATGATGAAAAACCGGTGGACTATCTTTACAAGACATTGGCCGAAACCATGTCCTCGGCAGATTATATCTTTAAGCAAAGCCGCCTGCATCCGTCGTCGGCCACTTATCCCAATACAGAACTGGGCAGCGGATTAAAGACGATCGCCTCGCTTATTTTTTCTGATATTAACACCAAGGTATATTATATTTCATTGGGGAGCTTTGATACCCATGTGGGACAGGATGCCCAGCAGGGGCGGCTGTTTACACAGATGAGTGAAGCCATAAAAGCATTTACGGATGATCTAAAAAAGAATGGCCGTATGGAAGATGTATTGCTGTTTACATTTTCTGAGTTCGGAAGACGTGTGGCGCAAAATGCCAGCAACGGAACCGATCACGGTACGGCAAACAATATGTTCCTGATCAGTGGCGGATTAAAACAAAAAGGCATCTTAAACGCGATGCCCGACCTGGAAGACCTCAACCAGGGAGACCTGAAATACAATATCGATTTTAAAAGTGTTTATGCCACAGTACTTGAAAAATGGCTGGCAGCGGATTCATCAAAGATTCTCAAAGCCCGGTACAATACCATGGACTTTATTTAGCAGATTTTAAAAGGACCTGGAATCACTTCCTCAGCGGACAGGCAGCACCCGCGCCGCTTTTAGCCCTCAGGACATTCCGGCTATTAATACCCTGCAAAAAATAAACCCTGTTCCCGGGAGAACAGGGTTTTACAATGTCATTTTTTGATTAGATGCTTTCGGCCTTCAGGTTTTCAGTTTCTTCATGCACATATTCTTCCAGATCATCGGCCCGGTCTTCAAAACGGCTGGCAACACTGTCTATGAAATCAGCAAACTGATCTTTCAGATCGTTTCCTTTGTCTACAATTCGCCTGCGGGTAGTTGTTCCTTTGTCCGGTGCATACAAGATACCTACTATAAGGCCAAGGGCGAAACCTGTAACTAGCTTATTCATAATATTTTAACTTTTAAGGTTTAAAATTCGGTTCTGATATAAAGGTACATAAATAACTATGCCAAAAAAAGAAATGAACCATTAATTGAAAATGAAGTCTGAAGTTTAACGAAAGCTTTGACTGGAAATCAGCTGCAATGCTAATCGCGGTAGGCCCTCCCGGTCAATTGCAGGAACAATCCTTCCAGACCATCCTGTCCGTGTTTCTCTTTAAGCACCGTCAAACTGCCCTGGCTGATCACCGTTCCTCCATCGATCAGCGCTACTTCTGTACAAAGGTCTTCCGCTTCCTTTAGCTGATGGGAAGTATAGATTAGCGTGGTTCCGTTGCTGTTGATCTCTTTCAGAAAATGAATAATAGCATTGCGCGACTGCACATCAACTCCTACGGTAGGCTCGTCCAGGAAAAGGACCCGGGGGTTGTTCATAACGCCGATGGCCAGGTTGATCCTCCGCTTCATGCCGCCGGAAAATTCTTTGAGCGGCTTGGCGGCAACATTGCTCAGCCCCATTATTTTCAGGAGATTTGCAGTGGCTTCACGGATCTGCCTGCCATTTAATCCATACCAGGCGCCAAAAAACTCAAGGTTTTCCGCCGGCGTCAGTTCTTCATAAAAAGAAAAATCCTGTGGTACAAACCCGATCGTATTTTTAACAAAAGCGCTGTTGCCCCGTACTTCCTTTCCAAAAAGTTGAATGGAACCCTGCTTATAAGGCAGTAATCCCGTCATCAGGTTCATTAAAGTGGTTTTGCCTGCGCCATTCGGTCCGAACAAACCAAAGCGGCTGCCCTGTTTTACGGTAAGGTCAAGCTGCTGAATGACCGGTTGCGCCATTCCTTTATACCCATAACTGAGGCCGGCAATATGTAAGGCATCTCCGTTCTGCATCCGTTGCTGTTTATTCTACATTATGATCCTTATTCCGGTTGGCGATCTGGTCCAGCACATCATAAAACTCCTGCCCGTACTTCCGGGTAATGGGTTCCTTCAGGAACTTGTAAACAGGCACTTCCAGCGACTTGCCCAGTTTACATGCCGGACTGCACATTTTTTTGCGGGGTTCGTAGTTCAGGCGTTCATAATCGCCATGCCTGCCTTTATAGGCAATAATGGGATAGAGGTGACAGCTGATGGGTTTCTTCCAGGGGATCTTTCCCTCGTTATAGGCCTGTTCAAAAGCACATTTGATCAATCCGTCCGGTTCACGATAGGCATACACACAGATCTCATTATCCCTGGGCAGGGTAGGGGTTACCCATCCAAATTCTTCATCGTAAATATATTTCCCTTTTTTCTCAACCTCGGCGATCGCGGGCTTTGTAAGATAGGGCTTAATTACTTCATAATAGTTGTCCACCAGCTCCAGTTCCTCCTTATCAAGCGGAGCTCCGGCGTCCCCGTCTTCACAGCAACCTCCCTTACATTTGGAAAGGTCACATACGAACTGTTTTTCAATCACATCATCGCTGATGAGTTTATTGTCAATAACGATCACTTGAATTTTTTTGCAAAATTAAGCACCCGGGCCGGGATGCGGATATTATTTCTAAAAAGGGTCAGCGGGTGCTGTTATTGATGGTGACCTTGGCTGTTTTTACCCGGTTCTTTTCTGTTTCCATAACCGTAAATTCAAAATCGCCTGTTTTTACCACATCGCCCGCGCGCGTCAGTTCTCCGGAAAGTTCATTGATGAGGCCGCCCAGCGATTCACTGTCACCGCGCACTTCATCAAATGTTTCGATGGGGAGCTTTAAGGCCTTGCACATATCGTGCAGCATCGTACGGCCTTCAAAGATGTAATTATTGTCATCGATCCGGTTGATCAGCAGGTCTTCATCATCAAACTCATCTTTCACTTCACCTACCACTTCTTCGATGATATCTTCCATGGTCACAATGCCGCTGGTGCCTCCGAATTCATCCACCACCACAGCAAAGTGAATACGTTTTTTCTGGAAATCCAGCAGCAGGTCCTCGATCAGCTTGGTTTCCGGCACAAAATAAGGAGCGCGGATTTTTGTATGCCAGTCCTTGATCTCCATGCCGTCATCTAGGTAAGGCACAAGGTCTTTGATATTCAGTACCCCGGCAATTTCATCCAGACTGCCTTTATAAACCGGGAGCCGGGAGTAATGAAGTTCACCCACTTCGCGGATCAGGTCCTCAAACGGAGTGTTATAGTCCACACCGCTTACATACAGACGGTTGCGCATTACTTTTTTAACGGAGATCTTTCCAAACTTCACAATGCCCTTCATAATATTCTTTTCCTCGGGGCTTACCTCGTCGGTCTGGATATCGATGGTTTCATCGATCTGCTGGATATTGGTCTCTTCCACCTTATTGGCACCAACAGTACGACCGAAGCTGTCTGCAAGGGCCACCGTCCAGCGGCTTATTCTGCGCAGCAGCAGGTAAATGGCCTCCACGATCATAATAAGTACCGGCCATTCAAAGGCAAAACGGAGGTTGTTCTGTGTGGCCCACACCCGCGGAAAGATTTCAACAAGGAAAAGGATCGCAAATGCAATGATGGCAAATTTTATAAAGATCCCCAGCGTCGTATCAAGATATGCTGCCGGTACATAAAAATTAATAAGATAGTTGGCCAGCACGATCGTGCAGATGTTCACCAGGGTCTTTGCGATGAGCATTGATGTAAAAACCTCCTTGGGCTCTTCCAGCAGATTCAGGATCCTTTTTGCAGAGGGCTGTTGTTTGGTCTTTAATACATCGATATCCTTCTCATCCAGTGAGAAGATAGCGGCCTGCGAGCCGGCAATGGAAAATGAGATGATGACCAGTATCACCAGTGCTGCCACCAGGAAGGTGGCATTCTGGATGCCAACGGGCAGCTGGCCCTGTACAACATCTAATAGAACGAATGCGTCAGATAGGGTTTTCAAAATTTCAGTTTTCGTGATGCAGATGTTTACACCGGTCCCGTAGTTTAAAAGGGCTGCAGGTCAAAACCTTCGGGTCCGGCGGCGCCTGAATGTTCATCCGGCGACGGCACACCTTCGGTTTTCTTGTCCAGCATGATCAGGTTTTCTCCCACCACCTCGGTCACATATTTCTTGGTGCCATCCTTGTCTTCCCAGCTGCGGGTGCGCAGCCGTCCTTCAATATAAACCAGACTGGCCTTGCGAAGGAATTTTTGCGCCAGTTCTGCCAGTCCGCGCCACAATACTACGGTGTGCCATTCGGTTTGCGAGATCAGTTTACCCGTGCGGTCTTTAAAGGTTTCCGTGGTAGCCAGCGGAAATTTTGCCACGGCAATGTTGCCTTCCAGTAACTGAACATCCGGGTCTTTTCCTAAATTTCCAATCAACATAACTCTATTAACGCCTCTCATAACTATATATTTTTCCTAATTTTTGTTTACGAAGGTTATTGCAACTTTCACCGGCTTTATTAAACACCAATGATCCGGGTGGTGCTAAAACCCAACTAAAATTAATTTTTTTGAACGGATAAACAAAATTAAGAAGCAGAAATCAGAAATTGTCAAGATAACGTGTAATGGTCTTTGGAAAAGGTAATGTTTGGAGCAGGTCCTTTTTCACCCATCGGTAATCATTAAAACCGGTTCCTTTTGCCCGAAGCCGGCAGGAAACAAAGACCGATTTTATCAATTGATGACTCAGTTTCTGGGTAAAAACGGGGCTGATCGCGGCGGCAGCTCCTTTTTCAAGCCATCCGTTTTTGACCGCTGCCCGGAGCAGTGCTTCCGGAGTCATTTCAGCGGCAGCTTCGATCAGCGGAAATTCGTAGAGGTGCTGCCAGATATCCCTGTTCAGCCGCTCCCTTACCGGAAACGTATTCCTGTGGGCCGGAAGGAAAAAATAAAAATACCGCGTGCGTACTGCCGTTTTTTTCACCTTGACCGGCAGCAGGTTGACAAGCTCTTTTTTGTAAGCAACACATACCGTATTAAAAGGGCATTGTTCGCATTCCGGAGCTGCAGGCTTGCAAACCACTGCACCAAAGTCCATAATTGCCTGGTTGTAAATCCCGGGATTTTTTTTATCGAGCAGTTGGTTCGCCAGGGTGGTGAACTGTTTTTTACCTGCCGTGGTATCAATGGGCTCGCGGATGCCAAAGATCCGGGCCAGCACCCGGAAGACATTGCCATCGATAACGGCATGGGGAAGCCGGAAGGCAAAGGAGGCGATCGCAGCCGCCGTGTAAGGGCCGATGCCCTTTAACTTCAGGATCTCTTCGTAGGTGTCCGGGAATCGGCCATTTCGTTCAAAACTGATCTTGCGGGCTGTGAGGATCAGGTTTTTGCACCGGGAATAATAACCCAGACCTTCCCAGAGTTTGAACACTTCCTGGTCTTCCGCACGGGCAAGATCATCAACGGAAGGGAACCGGGTAATGAAATTTTCGTAATACTTTAGGCCCTGATCTACACGTGTCTGCTGTAAAATAATCTCGCTCAACCAGATTTTATAAGGGTCCCGGATCCCTTTCCAGGGCATGATTCTTTTATTTTCGGTCCGGTTCCAGAAAAGCAGGGTCTGTGAAAAGTGACTATGAATCAATTTTTTATGAATTAAAAAGCGGAAATTTTCAATTAAATGTCGTAAATTACCCTAAAATTCTTCAATTTTATAAAATTTGGATTAATAATTGATTGTAAACTATTTATTAAAGTTTTGCACACTTATTGCTGTAACTTTATACGGCAATAATCATTAAACTATTTTAATATCAGGAACTATGCGAAAAGCAGACTTAGTAAATAAGATCTCCGACAAAACGGGTATCCCCAAGGTCGACGTACTTGTTACATTGGAAACGATGTTCAAGGAAGTTAAAGATACCTTAGCCTCTGGTGAAAATATTTATATCAGAGGGTTTGGCAGTTTTATCACCAAAAAACGAGCTGCTAAAATCGGCAGGAACATAAAAAAGAATGTAGCTGTTCATATACCTGAGCACTATATCCCCGCTTTTAAGCCCGCGAAAGAGTTCACTGCCGAAGTTAAAAAACTCGTTGAACCGAAACCTGACGCAGGTCCGGGCGAAGACGCTGATGATTAGAATTGTTGAAAAAAACTTCGTTTTGTAGCGGATTGCTGTTACCTTTGCCGTCCAATTAAGGACATTTGAAGAAGCCTCAGATAATAACCATTGTTGTGGCGGCGGTAGCGGTAGTGTTGCTGCTGGCTTTTGGCCGCACCACACCCAGACCCGGAGCCAAGCAGGCTTCCGGCGAAGCTGTGCAGGAGCAGGCTGCGGGTGATCATGATCATGCCAACGAGGCCGGTTCTTTTTCAATTGACACCATCCTTGCATTATCAAAAAAAGAGCTGCCTGCAGATCAGGTGTTACGGCTGGATCTGCTGGAGCAAAGTATTACCCGGGGAGATGTGAAAAAGCAGCAACTTGATGTGTATCATCAACTTGCACATTTCTGGAGGGATACGGCCAAAGCTTTCATACCCTATGCATGGTACACCGCCGAATCTGCGCGGTTGGAAAATTCCGAAAAAAGCCTCAACTTTGCAGCCCAAATATTCCTGAACCAGTTGCCCCAGGTCGAAAATGAGCAGACACGTCATTGGATGGCCGAACAGGCAAAGGACCTGTTTGAGAAGACATTGTCCGTAAATCCGGCAAATGATTCTGCTCAGGTTGGTTTGGGAGCTACCTTCCTTTACGGAGGATTGGGTACTCCTATGGAGGGTATCGGAAAAATAAGAGCTGTTGTAGAAAAAGACAGTACCAACGTTTATGCGCAAATGACCCTGGCCACAGCTTCCCTTATGAGTGGTCAGAAACAGAAAGCGCAGGAACGGCTGGAGACCGTTTTAAGACTGCAGCCGCAGAACATCCAGGCAACCCTGATGCTTGGGGATCTGTATGAAAAGGATGGGAATAAGGATCAGGCAGTGCAATGGTATTCCAAAGCATTGAAGCTGGTTCAACGAGCGGATATTAAAGCTGAACTGGAAAAGCGAATAGACGCATTAAAGAAATAAAAATATTTAAGTTCATTTTTAAAAAATTTATTGAGTATGCCTTGTGGTAAAAAAAGAAAACGTCATAAAATCGCGACGCACAAACGTAAAAAAAGACTGAGAAAAAATCGTCATAAGAAAAGAAAATAAGATAACGTTTTTCTTTTAAGACATTTGAAATAACAGGTAACGTTCTGTTGAGAATAGAAATTACCTGTTATTGCTTTTGTCGTTTATCGGTTTTAAATAATGAAGTGCGCATCCCTTTTTTGTTTGCTGCCATACTACTATTTTGCCTCTCATTATTCTGCTAGCCGGTTTTTTATAATACTATCAAGATGAGTACTCATGGTGGTTTCTCATGAATAAAGACCTTATTATTAATGCCACCCCTACAGGGGTGGATATCGCCCTACTTGAAAATAACAAACTCGTAGAGCTTCATAGCGAAAAAACGGATTCCCGTTTCGCCGTAGGTGACCTTTACCTGGGCAAAGTAAAAAAACTGATGCCGGGACTAAATGCGGCATTTATCGACCTGGGGTATGAAAAGGATGCCTTCCTGCATTACACCGATCTGAGCCCTTATGTGAAGTCGCTGCTGAAATTTACCCAGCAGGCGATGAACCAGAATGGCGAACAGGGAATGGATTTCTCCAAATTCGAGATCGAGCCCGAGATCATTAAAACGGGTAAGATCACCGAAGTATTGAGCGGAAAGCCGCATATCCTTGTGCAGATACTAAAAGAGCCGATAGCAGCAAAAGGCCCCCGCCTCAGTTGCGAACTTTCCCTGCCCGGGCGGTATATTGTTATTACCCCTTTCAATAATATTGTAGCTGTATCCAAGAAGATCCACTCTTCTGAAGAACGTAAACGGCTGCAGAAAATTGTGGAGGCGGTGAAACCAAAAAACTTTGGAGTGATTGTACGTACAGCTGCTGAGGGTAAGAATACTGCTGAACTGTACGAGGACCTTACCAACCTGGTAACTTCCTGGAAGACCATCGAACAGAACCTGAAAGGCGCTGTGGCGCCTGCCAAGATCCTGAGCGAGCAGAATAAGACCAACAGCATTTTAAGAGACCTGCTGAATGCGGACTTCAACCGTATTATCGTCAATTCAAAAAATATTTTTACCGAAACCAAACAGTACATCCAGAAAATTGCACCGGAAAAATCGGAGATCGTTTCGCTTTATCAGAGTCCGGGGGGCATTTTTGACTCATTTGGTATTACCAAACAGGTGAAATCCTCGTTCGGAAAAACGGTGAACCTCAACAGCGGGGCCTACCTGATCATTGAGCACACGGAGGCACTGCATGTCATTGACGTGAACAGCGGCTATAAAAATGTAAGTAACAATCAGGAACAGAATGCCCTGGCCACCAACCTGGAGGCCGCCGAAGAAATTTCGAGACAGCTGCGGCTGCGGGATATCGGGGGGATCATCGTTGTGGATTTCATCGATATGAAGCTGGCCGAGAATAAACGGACCCTCTATGAGAAAATGGAGGAGTTTATGAGGGCCGACCGTGCCCGGCATTCGGTGCTGCCCATATCCAAGTTTGGCCTCATGCAGATCACCCGGCAGCGGATGCGCCCGGAGGTGAATATCAATACACAGGAGATCTGCCCTACCTGTCATGGTACCGGCAAGATCGCTTCTTCCCTGATCCTTGAAGATGAGATCGAAAAGAACCTTAGTTATCTAATCACTCATAAACATTCCGGCCTGAAGCTGGTGGTGAACCCCATTATTTACGCCTATCTTACAAAAGGATTCTGGTTCAACAGCAAGCTGGCAAAATGGAATAAGAAATTCGGACAAAAAATCAAACTGGAGCAGAACAATGCCTATCAGCTGATCGAATACCGCTTTTTCAACAGCGATGAGGAAGAAATTAAAATGTAAGCGGGCGGATCTTAATTATGCAGCGCTTTCCAGATATGTTCCGGATCGGAAAAAATGAATGTGTTTCCCGGCACCGGCATTACCAACCAATAGCCTGCTGATATTTCGGTTTCAAGCTCGTCCTTATCCCATCCGCAATAGCCGATAAATAAACGGACCTCCTGTTCGGCCCGGCCGGCCCGGCTCATATAAGAGAGGGCTTGTTTAAAGTCTCCGCCGGCAGATAATGTACCGGATACCACCGTTCCGCCGGAGATCTGATCCGGACAGCGGTGAATAAAAAAGAGATGCTCCTGGTCGACAGGGCCACCTTCATATAACGGAAGGGGCGGATAACTCCGGAACTCCACCAGTTCATTGAATACTCTTGGAAAGCGCCTGTTTAAAACAAAGCCCATGGCACCGCTGTCATTATATTCCGTGATCAGTACCACCGTCTGTTTAAAATAGGGATCGTCCATTATTGCAGTGCTGACCAACAGCATACCAGGTGAAAGAAGAGTCATGTTCTTAAGAATAAAGGAAACAAAACTTCCGTATTGACCGGGGAAGCTAGGCCCTGTAAATAAAAAAGGATAAAAAACCGGAACCGCCGGTCAGTTTTTGGGGATCAGAAAATAAAAGGGCTTTAGGTGAGGGCGGCGGATCGCCTTCAGCAATTTTCTTTTTTTGGTGGTGATACGGTTGCGGATAACCAGTTCATGGGCGGCGCAAAAATTGTCATCCGTATCCACGCAGGCTATGACCTTATGCACAAACTGCACCTCCTGATCAATTGCCTCAGGAGTGCATTCATTTTCTTTTAATAAGAAGATAATATCGCGGCTATAATCGTTCATATTGTTTCCACTCCGGCTTAAAATGAACCTTTATAAAAATAAGCTTTTTTTCAATCCGATACAAGAATATTTTTGTACCTGCAGGACGTAAAAAAACAATCATTCCGGAATGTCTGAACCGCGCAGAAAAAATATTTTACTGGCACCTCTTGATTGGGGATTAGGTCATACAACCAGATGTATACCAATAATTAATGAATTGCTGAAAAACGGAGCGAACGTACTGGTGGCGGGCAATACAGTACAGCAGCTTCTTTTGAAAAAAGAGTTTTCACAGCTGATCTACCTGCCGCTGGAGGGTTACAATGTGCGGTACACCACGCAAAAGAATCGCTTTGTAAGCCATCTTATGCGCCAGCTGCCCGGACTGCTGAAAGCGATACGGCAGGAACACCGCTGGCTCCGCCGTATTGTAAAGGAATATGCCATTGATGGTGTGATCAGCGATAACCGTTTTGGGCTCCATCATCCGGAACTGCCTGCCGTTTTTATTACGCACCAGTTAAAAATAAAAAACCCGTTAGGCGCGTTTATGGAAACAGTTTCCCGGAAGATCAATTACCGGTGGATCAGCCGTTTTTCGGCCTGCTGGATCCCGGATTATCCGCAGGCGCCGGGACTTGCCGGAGACCTGTCGCACCCGGATAAAATGCCAGGGATCCCCTGCGCCTACCTGGGACCGCTTTCAAGAATGCAGCCGCTGGCCGTGCCAGGGATAAAGAACCGGATATTATTGCTGCTGTCTGGTCCTGAACCGCAGCGTTCGCTTTTTGAAAAGATCATCTGTGAACAGCTGCCGTATATTAAGGGGAATATCGTATTGGTGCGGGGGCTGCCGGAGGGCAATGGCCCCGAGCTGGCTGTACCTTCGTCCGTTGTGGTTTACGATCACCTGCCTGCAGCTACCCTGAACCTGGAATTATGCAAGGCGGATGTGGTGGTATGCCGGAGCGGCTATAGTTCGGTAATGGACCTGCAGGCTATCGGCGCAACGCCGGTGCTGATACCTACTCCCGGCCAAACGGAGCAGGAATATCTGGCAGCGCTGCTCGGTGATCAGAAAAAAGCAGTAACCGGAACGCAGGACAGTTTCGACCTGGCTGTTCTGCTTGAAAAAGCAAAGGCATTGCAACCGGTGGGTCCGGTTCTGCAGGCACAGGCGCTGCTGGAAAAAGCCGTACAGGAGTTTCTTACAGGATAGGCCGGAATGGGTACTGCTACTGATCCTTTGGTGAAAACGATTCGATAAACCTTTTCTTTGCCGTTTCAAAACTGCTCCAGTCGTCCATGGCCACTTCCATTACGGCCACACCACAGGTGGGCAGGCTGTCGATCCCTGCATGTGTGAGGTCGTTTATAAAATTGGTGACGCCTGGGTTATGGCCCACTATGGCCAGCGTGTTGATGTTCTCATTTTCGCGCAGCCAGCCGATGGTTTCGGTGATCCCCAGCACATCCGCCAGGTAGAGGCTTTCAAAATAGCGGATATTATTGCCTTTTATTCCCAGTACTTCTGCAAAGATGCGGGTGGTTTGCATGGTCCTTTCGGAGTTGCTGGAAAAGATTTTGTCGACAGTATATCCTTTATCCTTCAGCTTTTTTGCCATTGCCGCCGCGTTCCGGAGTCCCCGTTCTGTCAGTCTGCGTTCAATATCTTTTCCAAAGCCCTGTTCTGCTTTGGCATGCCGGATGATAATCAATGTTTTCATGAACCTGTTTTCGGATTGAGCTAAAAAATCTTTACAAGTTTAAGCAATAAAAAGGGTATGGCAATCTTCTTTTTTTGAACGGATTAGCTGTTTTTAAGCCGGATTTTCTGCTTAAGAAATATCGTGTTTTTGGTACATAATAAAAAAATTTTTTTTGTTAAAGAAATGTTACCTTCAGCATTACAATCCTCAATTTTTAACTTTCTAAACACGAAAAGCCGTATGAAAAGAACGAACGTTTTTTGCTTGTTATTCATGCTCTTTTGTCTAGGCTTTACTCTTGACAGTTTTAGTCAGACAAAAACAATTACAGGAACGGTTACAGACGACAAGGGAACCCCTGTCGCAAATGTTTCTGTTGTATTAAAAGGGGGCACTTCCGGCACCTCGACCAACACGGAAGGACAATTTTCGATTACAGCCAAAACAGGAGATGTGCTGGAATTTTCCAGTGTCGGATTTAAAAACACCAATGCTACGGTGGGTAACCAAAGCACGATTGCTGTAAGCATGCAGAGCGATGCTACCAGTCTTACGGATGTGGTAGTGATCGGTTACGGAACTGCGCGAAAAAAGGACCTTACGGGTTCTGTAGCTGTAGTGGACATGAAGGAGCTGAAATCCCAGCCCGCAGCCAGTCCCCTGGAAGCCTTACAGGGGAAGGCGGCAGGGGTGCAGATCGTGAACGACGGATCACCAGGGGCCACCCCCCAGGTCCGGATCCGTGGCTTCAGTACCATCAGCAACAATGATCCTTTATATATTATTGACGGGATGCCTTACCAGGGTAAGCTGAGCTGGCTGAATGCCAATGATATTGAAAGCATGCAGGTATTAAAGGATGCCTCTGCCGCTTCCATCTATGGTTCCCGGGCGAACAACGGGGTGGTGATCGTTACAACCAAGAAAGGAAAATCAGGTCCGCCGAAGCTGAACCTGGATGTGTACTACGGCAGCCAGAACCCTAACAGGGGGCGGTTTCCCAAATACCTGAACCCTCAGCAGTTTGCTGAATTTTTGTATGCCGGATATAAAAATGCCAACCTGCCTATAACAAATGATTATTATGGATCGGATCCTAACAATCCCACGCTACCGGAATACTTGCTGGCGGGCGGCACTTACGGTCAGAAAATCACTTCGGATATGGTAAACCCTTCGCTGTATAATTATTCCATGGATGGGAAAACGTTCTACCAGATCACCAGGGCCAACCAGGCGGGTACAGACTGGTACCGGACTATTACCCAGAATGCTTCCATTCAGAACTATCAACTTACATTAAGCGGTGGTGGGGAAAAAGCCAATTATGCAGTAAGCGGGGGATATATGAACCAGGACGGTATTGTGAAATACACCGGGTTTAAACGCTACACCATCCGTGCCAATACCAATTTTACACTATTGGGCGACCGCCTGCAACTGGGTGAGAATATGCAATATTCCAGGACAGAGAACCAGGGTTTTTCCACGAATGTAAATACTGCGGGAAGCTATATGGGTGAGGGGTCACCTATCGGCTGGGCGTATCGTGTTCAAACCATCATTCCTGTTTATGATATCATGGGCAACTTTGCAGGCAGCCGGGGTAATCTGCTGGGAAACGCGGAGAACCCGCTGGCCGTGCTCTACCGGGCCAAGGACAATGTGGGCACTTCTAACCAGTTTTTCGGAAGCGCTTATGCTGATCTTAAGATCCTTGAGTCCCTGCACCTGAGATCCACTTACGGTGTCCGGTACGAGACGTATAATGGTGTATCCGTAGGTTATCCGAATCCGGAACGTGCCGAAGGAAGCTATGATAACCATACCTTCAGTGAGAATATGGGCTGGGGTACAGACTGGACCTGGTCCAATACCCTTACGTATAAAACGCGGTTTGGTGAAAAACATGACCTGACAGCGATGGTAGGTACCGAGGCAGTAAAGGCCTGGGGGCGTTATCTGACCGGGTCGGCAAATGGCTACTTCCTGATGGGAGATATGAACTATTATTATATGAACACGGCAACCTCCACTCCTGTTGCCAAGAATAATGATCCTATTACGCAACCCAACTCGCTGTTCTCGATTTTCGGAAGAGTGGATTACGGATACCTGGACCGGTACCTGATCTCTGCAACCCTGCGCCGGGATGGTTCTTCACGGTTCGGGCCTAATAACAAATATGGTAATTTCCCGGCTGTGAGCCTGGCCTGGAGGGTATCGAACGAAGAATTCATGAAAAGCGTGAGCTGGGTGGATGACCTGAAATTACGCGCCGGATGGGGTGTTACCGGTAATCAGTCCATCCCCGATTTTCAGTACCTGAAATTATTGCAGGCGTCTATTAATAACGCCAACTATCCCGTTAACGGCACCGGTCTTGGCAGTGGGGTATGGACCTACAGCTATGATAACCCGGATATAAAATGGGAACAGGCCCAGTCCTTAAACCTTGGGATTGATTTTACCCTGCTGCAACATAAATTAGACGGGTCTTTTGACTGGTACAATAAAAAAACGGTGGACATGCTTTATAAGCTGGACCTGCCTGCACAGGCCATCGGCGGAGGTTCGTCTCCCTATATAAACCTGGGCGAGATGAGCAATAAAGGTTTTGAACTGGTGCTGAACTACCACTACAGCAGCCATGTCAGCAGCAGGCCCTTTACGTTTGATGCCGGTGTGAATTTTTCAAGAAACATCAATAAGCTGGTTTCACTGAGAGAAGGGGTTCAGAAAGTAAACATGCTCACCAACCGTTCTGTAATACCTTCTGTGATCAAGGCCGGGCTTCCCTTTGGAGCTTTTTATGGATACAAAGTTGAGGGGATATTCAAAACAGACCAGGAAATCGCCAGTGCTGCACAGCAGACAGGAGCCCATTTGGGTGGATTCCGTTATGCGGATGTATCCGGGCCGGATGGCACACCTGACGGCATCATTGATGATAACGACCTGACCTTTATCGGCAGCCCGCATCCGAAATTTATTTATGGTCTGAACCTGAATGCAAGCTATAGCAACTTTGACATTTCCCTTGCGTTTAACGGATCCCAGGGAAATAAGATCTTTGATTTTACACGCCTGTACACAGATCTCAGCCTGTTTGACGGATCGGTAAGCGACCGGATGCTGAACGCCTGGAGCCCGGAGAATCCCGACAGCGATATACCCGCGCCTAACCGGAACCGGCCCGCTATCGAACTGCTCTCCAACAGCTATTTTATACAGGACGGCAGCTACCTGAAATTAAAACTGGCGCAGATCGGTTATAATTTTAAACTGAACGGCGCCCTGAAGGATAGAATTCAGAATCTGAGGCTGTATGTAAGCGGCACTAACCTGTTTACCATTACCAAGTACAGCGGACTGGATCCGGAAGTTACTTCTTCTCCGGGAACCTATGCAGCTCCGGGAGTGGACCTGGGTATGTATCCGATGTCTCGTCAGTACCTGATTGGTTTAAACGTTACATTCTAAATATTGATTTTAAAATATTATTGTATGGCAAAGAAATTATATAGCGCTGTATTTATTCTTTTCATTCTGGTCACGGTATATTCCTGTGGAAAATCATTCCTGGATGCCAAACCCCAGGGTGCGCTTGCAGAGCCGCAACTGGCAAATACGAAGGGAGTGGAATCTGCCCTTATCGGTGCTTATGGTATTATGAACGGAAATATCAGTGGCACCTGGGGTAACTATTCCAGCGGACCCAGTCAATGGCTGTATGGAGAGGTGGCAGCAGACAATGCGCATAAAGGCAGTAACAGTACGGACCAGTCGCCGATGAATGATATCGAGCTGCACAAAGTAAATCCGTCCAACGATAACCTCCCCACCATGTGGCGGGTGTATTATGAAGGGGTCATCCGTTGTAATACCACGCTCAAACTGCTCAGTGTGGTGCAGAGTGGCGGTGGCGAAAAATTCAGCGAGGACCGTGCTAAAGAAATAGCTGCAGAAGCAAGACTGTTACGGGGCCACTATTATTTTTTCCTGGCACGAGTGTTTAAAAACATTCCCTATATCGACGAGAATATGAGCGTTCAGGAGGCAGCGCAGGTAAAAAATGATAAGGACGTGTTCCCGATGATCGAAGCTGATTTTAAAGCGGCTGCGGAGGGATTGCCCGGCGATTATAAAAAGCCGTTGAATGAGGCTGGCCGGGTAGACAAATATGCTGCCGAGGCTTACCTGGGAAAATTATACCTCTACCAGAAAAGATATCCGGAAGCACTGGTTGAATTTAAAAAGGTAATTCAGAACAAGCCTGCCCTGACGGACCTGGCATTCGAGGCCAATTTTAATGTCAAAACAAAGAACGGACAGGAAGGGATACTTGTTTCCCAAAGCATCATTAATCCCGATGGAAGCGGGGATAACGCCAATGTAGGCGACATGCTGGCCGGCCTCTATGGAAATTCACCTGGTGGATGCTGCGGTTTTTTCCAGCCGTCCGTAGACCTGGTGAATGCCTTTAAGGTGGGTACCGATGGATTGCCCTACCTGGATGGCAGCTACCGGACCAACCCCTACAAATCAGATCAGGGGCTGAGCGGCGGTGCGGCGGATGCATATAAGCTGGACACCACCCTTCGCTTTGATCCGCGCCTGGACTATACGGTGGGCCGGAGGCTGGTACGATACCGCGACTGGGGTGTGGTGGTGCCCGGATGGATACGCGATCAGCCATTCGGAGGACCCTTTGTAGCAGTAAAACAATCGATCAACCAGTCAGATTTTAGCGGCAATGTGGCCACCGGAACAAATTATCTTAATGCGCAGAATATAAATATCATCCGGTTATCTGATGTGTACCTGATGGCCGCCGAGTGTGCGGTAGAAACAAGCGCCCTGGGGGATGCAAAGGATTGGGTGAATGCGGTACGGCTGCGCGCTGCCAATTTAGATCCGGTGTTAACAGGCTACGGGAACCCCGCTGCCAAGTATCTGATAAAAACCTATAACTCATTCCCCAACCAGGATTATGCGCGGAATGCAGTGCGGTTTGAACGAAGGCTGGAACTGGCGCTGGAAGGACATCGCTATTATGACCTGGTACGCTGGGGCACAGCTGAAGAAGTGCTGAAGTCATATATGACCTTCGAAAAGCAATACGTATCTGCGTCTCAGCCTGCAGGGTTCACCTACCCCGACTGGGATAAGGGCCTGCCCATTCCGCAGGAACAGATCGATCGCGCGCAGGGGATATTGACACAGAATTAATAGCCACAATGCGGCCATTGGCCGGTTAAAAAATAAAGAGGGTGTTTCATTCCGGAACATCCTCTTTTTAGTTGAGGTATGGTGACCGGTTCCGGTCACAAAAAGAAGGTAAAACAGGGATGTGTTCAGCGTCATGATACCTGCAGTAACTGACTACTGCATGAATGCATGCTGCAGACAGCGTCATAATTTCTGGAATAACAATGCCCGATCCCCGGTGCCGGAGGAAAAAGGAGAGGTAAAGATCAATATCCCCTTTCGTTCTTTCCCTCCATATAGTTCATAAATGCCTGGTTCACCACGCGGTTACCTCCCCGTGTGGGATAGTTACCGGTAAAGTACCAGTCGCCCAGGTTATTGGGACAGGCTTTATGCAGGTCTTCAATGCTCTGGAAGATCACCTGTACCGGGATGTCTAACCCGGCAGGAGTGATCATCTCGGCAATTTTGTCGGTGATCTCTTCCACGGTGCTGCCCTTATATAATTGCTGCACCACATTTTCTGTATCCAGCAGGTTTTGCTCCTTCAGTGTCTTGCATTTTTGCCACAGCTCATCCAGCAGCGATTCATTGCCTTTGTCCTTCAGCACATTTACTGCAGCATTAAAGGCGATAAAATCGCCCATCTTGCTCATATCGATGCCATAGCAATCGGGATAACGGATCTGCGGACAGGAAGAGACCACAATGATCTTTTTGGGTTGCAGCCGGGAAAGCATTTTAATGATGCTTTCTTTCAGCGTGGTGCCTCTTACAATAGAGTCGTCAATAACCACAATTGTGTCAATGCCCGGGCGCACCGTACCGTAGGTGATATCATAAACGTGCTGCACCATCTCGTTCCGGCTGGCATCTTCTGTTATAAAAGTGCGCATCTTTACATCCTTGATGGCGATCTTATCGATCCGGATGCGGCGATTGATCATCTCACTCAGCTTCTCCTCATCATAGTCCTTACCCCAGCTCATGATCCGCTCGATCTTGATTTTGTTCAGATAGAGCTGCATGCCTTTGTGAAGCCCGAGGAAGGCCACTTCTGCCGTATTGGGAATATAAGAGAAGATCGTGTTCTTTAAATCAAAGTCAATGGCTTTCAGTACCTGTTCGCTCAGGTTAAATCCAAGTGCCTTACGTTCCTTATAGATCTTTTCGTCGCTGCCGCGTGAGAAATAGATCCGTTCAAAGCTGCAGGCCCTGCGTTCGCCGGGTGTTACCACTTCAGCGATCTCATAGGTGCCGTCGGAGTTAACCATGAGTGCATTGCCCGGCATTAATTCTTTTACCTCGTTTTCCCCCACATTAAACGTGGTGCGGATGGCGGCGCGTTCAGAAGCAGCTACGATCACCTCATCATCAATATAATAATAGCAGGGGCGTATGCCATGCGGATCCCGGAATACAAATCCGATGCCTTCACCCGTGATACCGCCTACCGTAAATCCGCCGTCAAACATCGGGATCACTTCCTGCAATACATCTTTGATCGCGACATTACCGGGGCTTTTCTTATCGGCTTCAATGAGGTAATGGTGCACGATCTCCATCATGGCGGCCAGGTCGCTCTGTTTCTGGAAATTACCCGGAACAATGTTTAACTTCTCGAAGAGTTCGGTCGTGTTCACCAGGTTAAAATTCCCCGCCAGTGCCAGGTTCCTTCCGGGGACCGTGTTCCTTTTTATAAACGGATGACAAAAATCGGCATTGTTCTTCCCCTGTGTACCGTAGCGGAGATGCCCGAGCAGCAACTCTCCAAGGAATTTGATATGCCCCTTCATCAGGCCGGGATGCTTTAGGGCATCCGGGTTATAGCGGCATAACTCATCTACTTCCTCTGCAATGGTTTTAAACAGACCAGAGATCGCCTGCGGCTCTGCACTGCGCATCCGGTGCAAAAAAGGATAGCCCGGTTCCACATTCAGCTTTACACTGGCAATGCCGGCACCGTCCTGTCCGCGGTTGTGCTGCTTTTCCATAAGGAGGTAAAGCTTGTTCAGCCCCCACATTACGGTTCCATGCTGTTTTAGATAGTGAGAAAAAGGTTTGCGGAGCCGTACAAAAGCCAAACCGCATTCATGCTTTATAGGATCACTCATAACAATACAAAAAAGAAATGCAAAGTTACGATTTTGCAGCCGAAAGAACGCTTAATGTAGGTTAATGGACTTACTTTTTTAAAGCCGTTGCTTCCCAGGTATTTATGCTCCTAAAAAACGTTTGTTACTCGCTGATGCCGCTGTTCAGAAAACGGACCAGGGGCTGTAATGTCTGAAATGCTTTCACTGCCGTGGTGAGCAACGACGCTGAGGTCAGTTCTGTATCCGGCAGATTGGCAAGGGCGGTGAAGCTTTTGTATTTCAGGTAAGCTGCTGCGGGGTTGTCGGGTTCATATCCTTTGGGCACTCTCGATAATACCTGGCCCTCTTCAACCGTAAGACCCCCGTAAATATCTCTGAACTTTTTGGAATGGAGTACTTTTTCAAATTCCGGCAGGTTATAATCGATCTCCTGGCGTATTTTGGCAAGTTCTGCGGGCATCGGCTGCCAGAGCCCGCCACCAATAAAGCTGCCGCCCGGCTCCAGGTGAAGGTAGTAGCCGGCTTTGAGCGACTTCTTACCCTCGGGATTGATATAGGCGCCGAAGTTGGATTTGTAAGGACTTTTGTCCTTGGAAAAACGTACATCCCGGTTGATCCGGAACAGGCAGTCCTTTGCGGTCAGGTGCGTTATGGACGGCTCGCTTTTTCCAAAGGCTGCGATAAGCGCTTCGATAAAACCGGCATAGTCCGCCCGTGCGGCTTCATAGGCTTTCCGGTTGGCATCAAACCAGGGCTTGTTGTTATTATTTTTCAGGGTTGCCAGGAACTTGAGCGTAGATTTTTGGATCATGGCTGCAAAGTTAAGCGATTCCTTAAATAAGCTATTGCCACCAAGGCACAAAGCCACAAAGACTCACGAAGGAGCTGTACAGCGCCCAGAATCTTAGTGCTTCTTAGTGCGATAGTGTCTTAGTGGCGCCCGTTTCCTGTGGCTTACTCCACCATCTTCAAAAACTCCGCTTCCGTAATGATCTTTACTGTATTGATCTTCTTGGCTTTCTCCAGTTTACTTCCGGCGTCTTCGCCTACCACAAGGTAATTTAGCTTGGCGCTTACACCACTTACGATCTTTCCGCCCTGGGCTTCGGCCATGGCTTCGGCCTCGTTGCGTTTCAAGGTGGGCAGGGTACCGGTGAACAGAAAGGTCTGACCCGCGAGCGCACCCGCCGTAGCCAGCTGTTTGTGGGTATTGGTCAGCTGTACACCAAGTGTTTCCAGCTCTTTTATCATTTCTATATTGGAAGCATTACTGAAGAAATGCACGATACTGCCGGCTACCTTGGG
Source organism: Niabella beijingensis (assembly GCF_020034665.1). NCBI lineage: Bacteria > Pseudomonadati > Bacteroidota > Chitinophagia > Chitinophagales > Chitinophagaceae > Niabella > Niabella beijingensis. The sequence goes on from NZ_JAIQDI010000001.1 coordinate 3,005,050, forward strand.
GCCGATGTCTTCCAGGTTCTGCAGTGCTTCCTGCGAAAAGTCCTTTAAGTCGAGCAGGTGATTTACATTGCCGGCCAGCACTTTTGCAGTTGTTTCACCAACGAAACGGATGCCCAGCCCGAAAATGATCCGGTGCAGGGGTTGCTCCCTGCTTTTTTCAATTGCCTGCTGCAGGTTGTCGATCGACTTTTTACCAAATCCTTCCAGTGTGCCCAGTTTTTCATAATCCAGTTTGTAGATGCCGGGAATATCCTTCAGCCAGCCCAGTTCATAGAACTTGCGGACGTTGGCTTCTCCAAAACCACGGATATCAAGGGCATCCTTACTTACAAAATGGATCATCCGTTCCACTACCTGTGCGGGGCACTCGATATTGATGCAGCGCCAGACCGCTTCTTCTGCTTCTTTAAACAACGGGCTGCCGCAAACGGGGCATTCTTTTGGAAAAGTGATTTCCTTTTCATCACCGTTTCTTAACTCATCCAGCGATTTTACTATATAGGGGATCACATCACCGGCCCGTTCCACTAAAACGGTATCTCCTATTTTCAGATTCTTTTCCCGGATCACCTCCTCATTGAACAATGAAATAGAGCTGACGGTAACACCGCCGATAAACACCGGCTCAATTTTGGCAACGGGTGTAATGGATCCCGTACGACCTACCTGGAATTTTACCTCCAGCAGCTTGCTGGTGGCCTGGCGGGCCTTGAATTTAAAGGCAATGGCCCAGCGGGGATGATGGGAGGTCATACCCAGCTGTTCCTGTGCTTCAATATCGTTCACTTTTATTACCATGCCGTCGATCTCATAGGGCAGCGTGTCCCTGCCTTCCTCAAACCGGGCACAGTAATCAATAACATCTTCTATGTGGTTGAAGGTCTTCAGCTCTTTTACAGGACTTCTGAAACCCAGCTCCCATAACAGTTTCAGCGATCCTTCATGGGTTTGCAGTGCTTCGGGAAGTTCATGACCGGGCAGCAGGGTATAGTCGCTGATATGATATACAAAGGCTTCCAGGTTCCGCCGCCGCACTTCTGCCGGGTCCTTGATCCGGAGCGTGCCGGAGGCCGCGTTACGTGGGTTTGCCAGGGGGGGCAGTCCTTTTTCGGTAAGTTCGTCGTTGTATTTTTTAAAATTATTTTTATTGATCAGTACCTCACCTCTTATCTCAATCTGCTGAATGCCATACCTGCTGAATGCGGCGGATAGCGGCACACTTCGGATCTGCCGGATATTGGTGGTGATGTCGTCCCCCTCCACTCCGTTTCCCCTGGTGGCACCCCTGGTCAGCAGATCATTTTCATAGATCAGGGAAATACTTCCTCCGTCAAATTTGGGTTCTACACAATAGGTGATCCTGGTTTTTTTGGATAGTTGCAGTACTTTCCGGTCGAAGTCTTTGAGATCGTCACTGTTATAGGAGTTGTCGAGCGAGAGCATGGGTACCAGGTGCTGAACCGTCACAAAATTTCCGTTCAGGCTTTTACCGACACGCTGGGTGGGAGAGTCCTTGGTCACCCAGTCCGGCTGGTCCTTTTCAACCGCTTCCAGCATTTTGAAGAGGTGGTCGTATTCCGTGTCCGCCAGCAGGGGATCGTCCTGAACATAGTACCGGTGTTCATGAAAACGCAACACATTCCGCAGGGTTTCCAGCTCTTCAGGGGTTGCCGGCAGGTTACGGCCCTCTTTTAAAAATGCCCGCGTCTGTTCCTGCTGTTCCAGGATCTCTTTTTTCGTATACATAGATGCAATTTCGGATTTAAAAGTATTCAAAAACAACGAAACGGAATGGTTGTTACTCCGAAAAATGCGCCGGTATAAAACTTTTTATTTCATGATAATGATCCCTGCCGGCGGAGAAGGACGCCGGTTGCCGCCTCCGAATTTCCGGGGATAATAGGAGAAACTGATCATAAAATACTGCTGCAGGCCGTTGGTGATAGTGGTGCCCACAGAGTTGCGGTCCAGGAAATTGGTGATGTTCTTGTTCTGACGCAGCAGATCGAACGCCGTCAATTTCAATTCTGCTTTCTGCTGCATAAAGCGGTAGATGGCATTGGCATTCCAGATGGTAGCAGTAGCCGCATCGCGGTTGGCCGCCTTATTGGTCTGATAATTCACCGAAGTGTTCAGGGTAATGGATTTTGTAATGAAGTAATTGATATTGCCATTGGTGGTGTAGTTACGGATGGATGAAACCGGGAGCTGGCTGTTCGATTGGGCATTCCGGTTGGTAGAAAGGATCTCGCTGACGCTGATGTTGAAGCGATCGATCAGGTTGTACTGAACGGTAATGTTATTGGTGAGCGTATTGTTGCGTGAGGTTGACAGCTGCCCGTTGATATATCCCGGCTGGACGTTATTACTCAGTGAAGAGGAATAGGTGATCCCGATATTGCTTGCCTTGGTAAGATTGTGAGAGAAATTGAGATTGATATTGCCCCCCAGCGTCCGTTGCTGGTCTATATTGATGAGGTAACGGATGCTTCTCCCCGAGCTGTCCGGCAGATATACCAGGCTGTCGCCTACCGCCCGGTTGGTATTGTTAAAGTTAAAACCCAGGCGCGCACCATAGTTGCTTTTGCTGTTCAGTTTGGCCCTGCTGATGTCAAAATTATAATTCAGTTTTTTTGAGTTGGAAGCCTTCAGGAAAGGGTTACCGGAAACCACATAATAACGTTCGGTGCTGTCGATGATCGGATACAACTGATCGATGGTAGGAGGCTGCATGTTTATATTGGCCCAGATATAGGAATAAAGGCGGAATGCATTATCCTTTTGATAGTTGAAATTAGCATTGAGTGAAGGCACAAAAGACCGGAAAGAACGGTCGATATTCCGGTTGAAGATGCTGGATTCGTTTTGCTGGTTCAGGAACTGGTAACGCAGGTCCAGCCCGAAGTTCAGCCAGTAATAGTATTTTCCCCAGACGGATTTATTAAAGGAACGGTTAAGGTTAAGTGCCGGGTTATAGGAGAAGTTGGAAAGGGTATTGGTATTCGTCAGCAGGCTGTTTGCTTTGTACTGATGCGTCAGCGTATCCAGGTCCATTACCGTGGCATCCTGTTCTGTTCTTGAAAAATTGACATTGTTGATCAGCGACATATTGATATTGAAAAAATTATAGATCCCAAACAGGAACTGCCGGAAGCCATCATAATTCAGGCCGATATTGGCATTGTAACTCTTGTTCCTGTTGTTGTATTTCCGGTCGATCGTATTGCTGTATAGACTGTCTGCCAGCGATTCAAAAGTATTCACGGTACCGCGGTTGCTTTGGGTTTCATTGTATCCGCCGCCGAAGTTGATGGAATAATTTTTCCGGGGATCATCGCGCAGTTCGAAGTCGTTCGAGCGCAGCCAGCCGAACATATAGAAATTGTTGCTGTTGGAACTGGAATAGCTGCTGCTGGAAGTGCGGCTCACGGGCGTAACGGCATTCCGGAACACATCTGTGTTCGATTCGGAGGTGCCGGTGCTGTACTGGTTCACATAATTGGCGCTGATGTTTACAAAGTTCCCGAACTTTTTGCGGTTCTCATACAGGAATTTCACCGTGTTGGAGGTATTGTCGTTTGTGCTCCTGCTGTTATTGATGCTGGTGAGCTTATAGTCATCGATGGTTTGAATGCTGTTGCCGTTCGAGATAAAATTTTTTGTTGTATTGAGGTAACCGTAATCGGTGGTAAAGCGGTTGTAAAACTGGGAATTGTCCGATTCGGAAAAATTGTGCTGCCATTTCAGGTTGCCATAGGTTCTCCGGGTAATGCCGTCATTGGCACTTCCCCGGCCTCCGTAAAAGAACCTGAAATTGGATTTGAAAGTGTTTTCCATAAATGCGTTTTCACCCGTTCCTTCTTCTTTGTTGATATTATTGATACCGACGGCAATACCAGCTTGGTTCTTTTTATCATATACCTGGAGCACCGCATCTCCGCTGTATCGGTCGTCTGTTCCATAACCGGCACCGATCTTTCCGAAAAGCCCCTTCTTCTTATCCTCCTTCAGCTTGATGTTCATGGAATAAAGCGAGTCCGTTTTTTCTTCGGTATTGGTGAGTTTGGAAACATCTTTTTCCTGGTAAAGCTGGATCTTTTCAATCGCATTCTTGGGCAGGTTCTGTGTGGCAGTTTGTGCCGCTCCGCCGAAGAAGGGTTTGCCATCCACATATACTTTTTCCAGTTTCCTGCCGTTCATGGTAATGGTGCCATCGCCCCACACGGTGAGCCCGGGCACCCGCAGCAGCATGTCTTCCACAACGGCGTTGGAATCAAGTTTGAAGGCATCCGGATTTATCTCGAGCGTATCGCCGTTCATACGCAGTGGCTGTACTGCTTTAACGATCACTTCTTCCAGTTCATCCTTACCCTGCCGGACAAGGAACAGTTTCCCCAGGTCGGTGATCAGGTGCAGCGTATCCAGCCGGAAATCTTTTAGAAGCGGGCGGTACCCGGTATAGGAAACGATAAAATAAAGACCGGTATTGAGGGGCAGGTTTTTTATATCAAATTCTCCCTGGGTATTGGCCAGCTGAAAATCCACAATGCTGGAATCGGTTTGCCGGTATACGGTAACAGAGGCCGACTGCAGGGCATAGTCGTTGATGGAATCGTACAGGATCCCCTTCAGCGCGCCGGCTTTTTTCTGGGCAGAGAGCGTGAACGGAACAAGGAGGAAGATCAAAAAGCTAAGGTGTTTCATTTTGCAGCAGGATTGATTTTTAATTGAATGATAACCGGGTTGCTGAACCTGGTAATGGTATCCAGGAGCTGCTTTAAAAAAGGCGGGGGACCATCTTTGTACCGGGCAAGGATGGCTGCTTTTTCTTTCAGCAGGTCGCTGCCGGAAATAGAAGTGTATACATAACCGGTATCGTAGTTGCTTATCTTCATAAAAATGGAAGTGGGCAGATAACAGGTGCTGCTGTCGGAAGTGGTTTTTGAAAGATCATATAAGGAAGCGGAATTTTTGCTGAATACATAACGCTTATAGCCCCAGGAATTGTCGTTGGTGCCAAAAAATAAAACACCCGGCAGGTCGATGATATTGAAAAAGGATTTGACGGCTTTTCCGTATTTTGATTTATAGCTGGTGAAGTCGATATTATTCCGGAAGGCCGTGGTGTAAAAGTCGGCAGGCATGGTGTTCGCAGCGGGGAATACAAACCGGTATGCAGGTGTCAGGGAATCATTAACCAGCCTGTAAACTGTGTTGTCATAATTCTTCTGGATGTAGACGGTGGTATCGTTCAGGGTGCGGTCGATGTTAACATCCACATCATCAAAATCGGTGGGCAGCCGCGGAACGTTCAGGAAAGGAAAATAAGCGATCACTTTTTCATTACCGCTCATAATATCCAGGTGATACAATACCGTATCTTTTACGTATTTGTTATAGCGGTTGTTCTGCAGCAGGTACCGGCCATTCATATAGTACAGGTCATTGAGGGCATAATAAGGTACCGGTAGTTTTTCTATCCTGTAATTTTCCTTTTCATCCAGGTACATCAGTTCATGATTTTTATACCTGGAAAAATCCCTGTTGCCCGGTGTCTGTGTCATCTGCTGAACTTTGGGCAGGGGGATGGTATAATTTTTATTGGTACTGGTGAAGAAGACGGCATTCTTTGCATTATCATACTGAAGCGGTCCCAGTTTATATTTTTTCTTTTTAAACTTATGCAGGAATTTGCCCTGTTTGTCGAACACCAGTATGGAATTGGATGCGTTATCGGTAAAGATCAGCCGGTCGGGTGTGATCAGAAAATCCGCCATATTATTAAAGTAGCTGGCAGCAGTGGTCTCCAGCGGGATGAACCGGATTTCTGAAAACAGGTTGGCCGCCTTTATGCCCAGGGCATTATCTGGGGAGATGTATAAAGCCTGTTCCTGTGCCCGGGCAGGCAGCATACAAAGATAAAGGCAGGCCAAGATCAGCAATCGTCTCATAAAAGTTTTAGGAAAGATAACGAGGATTTAAATTCTACGAAATATTCGTAATGTGTTTAACGTTTTATTAGCAACCTTGTGGTACGAACGTTTGGTTGTGCGGTGTTGAATAATCCTGCGAAAATCAATAGAAACGGTGCTGGTTTATAAACTCAAATTGTACTTTTGTACCCATCACGAAAGCAATGGGTAAAAATTCTAATCTGAAAACGGCAGCAATTGAGAAAAGCAGCCATCTGGAATATTTCAGGATCGCTGTATCTGTGGACTGTGTTATTTTCGGATATGAAGAAAAGGAATTGAAGGTATTGCTGATCAAATCAGATCTGAAAGAATTTGCGGGTCTGTATTCCCTGCTGGGCGATCTGGTAAGACCTGATGAGGATCTGGACAAAGCATCTTACCGGGTGCTGAAAGAGCGTACCGATCTGGATGATGTATTCCTGCAACAGGTGCATACATTTGGCACGGTTAACCGTCACCCTTCGGGAAGGGTCGTATCTACCGCCTATTACTCACTGGTGAACATCAACAGTCATAAGCTGAAGATCGATAATAATGATCTGCGATGGCATCCGGTAAAAAATATCCATAAGCTGGCCTTCGACCATAAAGAGATCCTTAACACCTGTCAGGAACACCTCCGGGGGCAGATCGAAGAACACCCGGTGGCGCATAACCTGCTGAATGAAAAGTTTTCCCTGCGCGAACTGCAGGAGGTATATGAAGCCATTCTCAATACACCCCTCGACCGCCGGAACTTCCGGAAAAAGATCACGCTGAAAAGCTGGCTGATCGATCTTAATGAAATGGAAGATAATGTTTCCCACCGCCCCGGCAAACTCTACAAATTCAAGCCTAAGCTGATAAAAAACAACAAGTTAGGATAAACAATAATTTTTTATACACTTTGTGTACTTTGTACACATAAATGTACTTAATTTTGTTTTTGTATTTTTTCACTAACGTGTATTAAGTACACGATTGATATTAAAACAATAATTGTTTGTCTATGTACATGAGAAGATTGTTTGCAGCATCTGCTGTCACCTTACTGCTGCTGTTTCCCGGAATGATCCATGCCCAGACGAAAGCCGTCAGCGGGAGGGTAACGGATTCAGGAACCGGCCAGCCGCTTCCGGGGGTGACCATTTCGGTTGTAGGGCGCTCCCTGGCTGTATTAACGGATAGCGCCGGCAGTTACCGCATCTTTCCCGGAGCGGCCACCGGCACACTTGAGTTTTCATCTGTTGGTTATGTATCCCAAAAGATCAGAATAACCGGGGATCAGCTGGATGTTTCCCTGGTTCCGGAGATCTCCAACCTGGAAAATGTGGTGGTGATCGGGTATGGTACGGCGCGGAAGAAAGACCTGACGGGTTCGTTGGCTACAGTAAATGCTGATGATTTTCAGAAAGGAAATATTACAACGCCAGACCAGTTGATAGCCGGAAAGGTGGCGGGTGTTGCTATCACGCCAAACGGGGGCCGTCCGGGATCAGGAAGTACCATCCGGATACGGGGCGGCTCTTCGCTGAATGCAAGTAACGATCCTTTGATTGTTATTGATGGAGTGCCGGTAGATAATGGCTCTGTATCCGGTGCTGCCAGTCCATTGAGTTTTATCAATCCCAATGATATAGAAAGTTTTACTATTTTAAAAGATGCATCTGCTTCTGCAATATACGGAGCCAGAGCAAATAACGGCGTATTGCTGATTACAACAAAGAAAGGCAAATCCGGTGCTTTCAAAGCCAGCTATGGCACAACAAATTCCGTTGCAGTGATCAGCAAAACAATTGATGTATTGACCGGTGAGCAGATCCGGGCAATCGTTGAGGAATTTGGAACTACAAAACAAAAGGCACAATTGGGAACTGCATCCACAAACTGGCAGAAGGAAATTTACAGGGCAGCATTTGCATCAGATAATAATCTTACACTTTCAGGTGGGATTAAGAACTTTCCCTATCGCTTAAGTCTTGGCTTTTTAAATCAGGATGGTATTTTAAAAACGGATAATCTGAAGCGGACAAGTATAGGACTTGCCTTAAATCCTACTTTTTTTAATAATCATTTAAAGGTAGATCTGAATATAAAAAGCTCTTTCCAGAAAACGCGGTTTGCAAACAGTGATGCGATAGGGGCTGCCGTGACTTTTGACCCTACTCAGGCAACCTATATGGAAGACCAGACTTATGGTGGTTATTATCAGTGGACGGAACCAAATGGAAAACTGGTATTAAACAGGGCGAATAACCCGGTAGGTCTGCTGGAACAGACTTTTGATAACCAAAAGCCCATGAGAAGCATCGGCAACTTACAAGTCGATTATAAATTTCATTTTTTACCTGAGCTCAGGGCAAATATCAATGTCGGGTATGATATCAGCCGAAATAACGGGACAAAATTTATTCCGAATAATGCGGCATCAAATTATGTGATAGATAGCGCTGCAGGAGGCGGTTTGTATCAGGAAAGCAAACAGGAACGGAACAATACATTATTGGATGCATACTTGAATTATACAAAGAAACTTATGAGCATCAAAAGCCGTATTGACGCAACAGTTGGATATTCCTATAATAATTTCAGGGCCAAAAATTACAATTTTCGCTCCCTCAATGCCAACAGGGATACATTGTCGGGGTCCACGGCTCCTGTTTTCTCCTTTGATATTCCTGAGAATACACTGATCTCTTATTGGGGCCGGTTACTGTACAATTTTGATGAGAAATATTACCTGACAGCATCATTAAGAAGAGACGGCTCTTCAAGATATTCGCCGGAAAACAGATGGGGATGGTTCCCTTCAATAGGACTGGCCTGGAGTCTTAAGAATGAATTCTTCAAAAATAGTACGGAATTATCAGATCTCCGGTTGCGTTTTGGTTATGGCTCTACGGGGCAGCAGGATGGTATCGGTAACTATGATTATTTGGCGCGGTATGGCGTTGGCGGACTGTCTGGCTCTTATGAATTTGGTGATGCGTTTTATAATGGTGTAGGGCCTTTTGGATATAACGCGGGTTTAAAGTGGGAAAAGTTGCAATCGTATAACCTTGCATTGGATTATGGTTTTGCGGACAACAGGGTCAGCGGCAGCATTGAGTTTTATATACGTAAAACGCAGGATTTGTTGAATGCTATTCCCCAGGCTGCGGGGACAAATTTTAGTGCATATATACTGGCGAACGTAGGAGATTTGACAAATAAGGGCATCGAATTTACATTAAATACGCAACCGATAAGAACCGCTACCACCACATTGGAAGTAAATTTCAATTATGCTTACAATCATAACAATATTGAAAAACTAACGGTAAACCCTGATTCAGCATATATGGGAGTGCCGACAGGAGGGGCTGAAGGTGCCAGTGACCAGATTATGCTGCATGCTATAGGACATCCCCGAAGCACTTTCTTTTTGTATCAACAAGTTTATGATGCAAATGGGCAGCCACTGGAGGGAGTTTTTGTAGACCGGAATAATGATGGTATCATCAATGCGGCGGATAAATACCTGAATCATAGCGCTGTTCCTGATCATACTTTTGGGTTGAGCACAAATCTCACTATAAAAAATTGGAGTGCGGGTTTTGTAGCCCGCGCATCACTGAATAATTATGTATACAACAATATTTATAGCAAGGCCAGTGCACTCAACGTAATTACCGGCAATTATATTATCGGTAACGCTTCCAAAAATTACCTGAATACAAAATTTACAGGAGGAACTGACCTTCAACCTTTAAGTGATCTTTGGGTGGAAAATGCCTCTTTTTTGAGGATGGATAATTTATTTATTGGATACAACTTTGGCAAGATCAGAGGTATATACTCGCTAAGAGCCACAGCAGGGATCCAAAATGTTTTTATCATTACCAAATACAAAGGACTGGATCCCGAATTGTCTGGCGGTACAGATAATAATTTATATCCGCGTCCAAGAATATTTTCCCTGTCACTCAACCTGGATTTTTAAAACTATTAACACACTGTAAAATGAAAACTATTGTTATCAGATTCATTTTTATATTCTATGTCGTTACACTTTTGTCATGTGAGAAGAAACTGAATTTATTTCCGACAAACGATCTGACAGCGGAAAAGGTTTTTGCCACTCCTCTTGGATACAAGCAGGCTCTGGCAAAAATATATGTTTCACTGGCGGTTACCGGTACCAATGGAAGGGATATACCGGCAGAAATCGTACTTGATGAAGGAAGTACAGGCTTCTTGCGTCAATTGTGGTATTTACAATGTCTTACCACCGATGAGGCGGGGTGGACTTATTCCGGAAGCACGGATCCTATAGGAATGCATCAGATGAGCTGGACTGCGAGCAGCCAGACAATCGCAGGATTGTATTTCCGTTGTTTTTATTTGGTAACACTGTGTAATAATTTCATTAAAGAATCGTCTGAAGATAAAGTGGCTTCAAGGGGAATATCAGGCACTGACGCAGCAGATATAAAAAGATACCGGGCCGAGGCCAGATTTGTAAGGGCGTATAGCTACTGGGTGCTTCTTGATAATTTTGGAAATGTGCCGTTCACGGATGAAAATTATGTAATCGGATCCGGTGTTTCGCCAAAGCAAATGACCCGTGCGACCCTTTTTAATTATATCGAGGCGGAATTGAAAGCTATTGATGAAGAACTGGCGGCACCACGGACCAATGAAAATGGAAGGGCTGACCAGGCTGCTGCATGGGCTTTGTTGGCAAGAATGTATCTAAACGCAGTTGTCTACTCCGGTTCGGAAAAATATACAGAAGCAATTGTTTATGCGAAACAGGTAATTAATGCCGGGTATACGCTGCATAATGATTATACCCAGCTCTTGCTAGCAGATAATGACAGGCTTACAAACGAGTTTATCTGGACCATACGATTTGATGGAACACATACACAGTCATACAGCGGAACAACTTTTCTGGTGCATGGTCAGGCAGGTGTTCCGGCAGCCATGACTGGTACCAATGGCTCCTGGGATTGTATCCGCATGACCGAACAATTTGTGGATAAATTCAACTCACAGGATGTACGAGGTCAATTCTGGACCCAGAATCAACGAAGGGAAATGGATGTTTTACTGGGAGATGCAAGGGCCGGTTATTCTTCTTCTAAATTCAGAAACCTGACGCAGACCGGAAAGATAGGCCCGGGTACGGATGCAGGAGGTACATTTGTCGATGTTGATTTTCCTGTATTCCGGCTTGCGGAAATTTATCTGATTTATGCGGAAGCCGTTGTGCGGGGAGGGAGCAGCGGAGAGAATGGCACTGCTCTAAATTACCTGCAGGCTCTTGCAAAAAGAGCGCGTCCGAGCAATCCCAATGCCGGCGGTACGGCTGTTTTAAGCGCTGACTATATCCTGGATGAAAGAGGACGTGAATTATTTTGGGAATGCCACAGACGAACCGACCTGATTCGTTATGGGAGATTCACAACGAACACGTATTTGTGGTCCTGGAAAGGAGGTATACGCAGTGGTACAGCAGTTGATCCCAAATACAACCTGTTCCCTATTCCTGCAATTGATATCACATCAAATCCCGGTATTACTCAAAATTCTGGTTATTAAAAAAAGAAGTATGAAAAGTACGCTTATATTGTTTATGATTATGGCTGCTGCATGTTGCTTGGCATCTTGCAAAAAAAAGGATCAACTTGCCCAGATAAATAATGCAAAACCCACTCTAAGCCTCTCGACTGAAGGACCATTGACTTTGTCCGTTGAAACAGCAAATAATATGGTCTTAACCCTGTCCTATGATAATGTAGATTTTGGTATAAACGAAACACTGGCATATCTATTGCAAATTGCACCAGCCGGGACCGACTTTAAAGCGGACTCAATGATTCAGTTTAGTTTAGATCGGAAAGCGGGAGAAAAAAAATTCACCGGTGCAGAGCTGAATAAATTACTCCTCAACGAATTTTCACCGGCAGGCCAAACTATAAATTTTGAAATACGTCTAATAACCAGTCCCGGCAAAATTATTTCCAATACAGTACCCATTACAATAACCACTTATGAAGACTGGCCGAGAATACTTGAGCAGGACTTTCTTTATACTCCTGGTGCCTATCAGGGATGGGATCCTGCCTCAGCTAAAATTGCTAAAATGTATGTTACAGCAGGCGACAAGGTAGCTGGCCAACTTACCGGATCCATTTACATGCCAGACCCGGTTAATGAATTTAAATTTACACCGGGGCCCCAATGGGACAACTCCTATGGAAGCGTCACCAACACAGGAAATGCGGGTACGCTGCAATATAACGGCGGTGGCAATTTCAGCATAAAAGATAAAGGATATTATCAGGTCGATCTGGATCTTACAGCCAAAACATGGAAAGCCTCGTTAAGCAATTATTCCATTATCGGCGATGCCGCCATCAGCTGGGATACCGATGTGGAACTCGAATTTGATCCGGCCACACAAACTTTATTCAAAGAACTGCCCATGAAGGCAGGCGAATGGAAATTCCGGAAAAATCATGCCTGGAGCGGTGGAGATTTTCCTAAAGACAATCTAACGATAACTGAAGCGGGTACCTACAAGATCCTCCTGGACATGCGCGTGCCTTCGGATCCTTACTGGAAAGTAATAAAACAATAGGTCGGAATACCGGCCTGATCTTGAAATAATGCTATCTAAAAGAGCTGCATTTTCTGTTACAAAGAATGCAGCTCTTTTATTGGTTACCGGAATCCCGGTATATCATCCCTCCGGCTCATATAAAACCGGGTTCAGCGGTGTGTCGATAACCGCACCGATCTCCGCACCGGGACACCAGGTGTCCCAGTCGTTTTGCTGGTTCTTGTTCTCCGGCGCTTTCAGCCGCATATCGCGGTCCATATAGATAATGGTCATCACGCGGCGTGTGTTGCCGGTGGTATTGGCTCCGGCCCGGTGAAAGACCCAGCCCGAGTGGAAGCTGACCTCACCCAGGTCAAAGGCTTCGACCACATGTTGAAAGTCTGTTACACGCAGCCGTTGCTGGATCAGCGTTTCGCTTTCATCACCGATCGCCAGTTCCCGGCCCTCAACGATCTGATGGCTGCCGGCACTGAATTCCAGCGGCCCCATCTCCAGCGGTGTTTCCTGCAATGGGATCCACGCAGTGATGGTCTTATCCGTTTCCAGCGGCCAGTAGTACTGATCGGCATGCCAGGGTGTAATGCCCCCGCCGCCTTCTTTGTACAGGGCCTGATCGTGGTACATACGCACGCCTTCTACCTGCATCAGATCTGCTGCGATCTTACCCAGGCGCCTGCTGAATACCAGCGACCGTACTTCCCCGTTTTCCCGCCACAGGTTAAATAATTGCAGAAAGGCCTTCCCGTAAGTGTCCCGTTCCTCCAGGGAAGTACGGACGGTATTCATCGCAGCTACCTGCTCGGAAATGATTTTGCTGAAACAGGCAATAGCATCCGCTGAAAGTACCTGTTTTAATTTTATAAAACGGTTGGTGTTGTAGAAGTGAAGGTCTTCTTTTGACAGCTGGTAAGGCTGGTCCAGTTCCTGGAGAATGTGCGCCGGTATTGCCATCGTTGATTGTTTAAAAAATAAAATTAAATGGCTTTGCCGCCCTGATTCATCACTATATTGACAAGATCAGCACTATATTTTCCTTTTACGTAAATTTAGCAGATAAACCGTGCAACATTGTATCAGTGAAACCCGCTTTTGAAAATATCGAACGCATACGGATGGATGAGAGCTTTGTAGTGTATGATTATGAAGCAACACATTTTCCTTTTAAATGGCACTATCATCCGGAGTATGAACTGACCCTGATTACTTCGGGTAGCGGAAAGCGGATGGTAGGGGACAACTACTCCGATTTTTTTCCGGGAGACCTGGTGTTGCTGGGTTGTAACCTGCCGCACACCTGGGTAAGCGAGCCGGGGCGGGAAAAGGCTGCAGCTGTTGTGATCCAGTTTTCTGCTGCCTTTATACAACCCTTTTTGCAATACCCCGAATGTAAAGGCATAACGGCCCTTTTGGGCAAATCGCAGCGGGGAGTATCTTTTAAAGCGCGCCCGGCACGCGACACCATCGGAAAAATCAAACTGCTGTCCGGGGCAGACGGTATTGAAAAGTTGCTGGGACTGATAACTGTGCTGGCGGATCTGAGCAAACTAAATACAACATTTATCAGCACCTCAGCAATCAGCACGATACCTGCAGGTGCCGCGGAGGAGCGCATCAACAACGTATTTCAACACATCTACCGCTATTATAAAAAGCCCCTGCGGATAGAAACGCTTTCAAAGCTGGTGCACCTTACGCCCGGTGCGTTCTGCAAATTCTTTAAAAATACAACGGGCAAAACATTTTCGGATTATGTAAATGATGTGCGCATTGGTAAGGCCTGTACCCTGTTGCTGGAAACAGACCGGAATATAACGCAGATCGCCTATGAAGTGGGGTTTGAAAGCATTACTTATTTTAACCGGGTCTTTTTCCGGAAGAAAAAAGCAACTCCAAGAACGTTCAGGATGCAACTGAAAACACACTGGAAAATGGATTAACTGCCATCCGTAAAAATACTACCCCAGGTTACGTAATAGTACTTTCGCTCATTTCAGGTATTTGCAACGCCTGCGGAGCGGTGTAATATTGTGGTATCAAAAACAGAGCAACACCAAAAATAAATGCCATGGCAAAGCCCGCTTCATCATCTCCCAAACGCTCATTAGGCTGGATACCGGATCTGCCGGATGCCCGCGATTTTATGTATGCAGCTCCGCTGAAAATAATGCAGCGCCTGCCGGTAAAAACTGATCTCCGCAAAACATGTCCGCCGGTATACGACCAGGGCAGCCTGGGAAGCTGTACCGCAAATGCATTGGGTGCGGCATTCGAGTTCGGAAAGAAAAAGAAACGGAAGAAAACATTCCGCCCTTCCCGGCTTTTCCTTTATTACAATGAACGGGTGCTGATGAATACTGTATTGTCCGACAGCGGTGCTTACCTGCGCGACGGAATTAAATCGCTGAACAAACAGGGTATCTGCCCGGAAAAAGACTGGCCGTATCGCGAAGAAACTTTTGCTCAAAAGCCCCCTGCCCCCTGTTACAAAACCGCGTTAAAGAACCAGGTATTGTCTTACTGGAGGATCCCTGTAAATCTTACCTCCATTAAAGGCTGTCTGGCAGAAGGCTATCCCTTTTCTTTCGGCTTCAGCGTTTATGAAAGTTTTTTATCGGCAAAAGTTTCAGCCACCGGCATTATGCCGCTGCCCGATATTTCGAAGGAAACACTGGTAGGCGGTCATGCGGTGCTGGCCGTCGGATACAGCGACGAAAAACAAATGGTACTGGTGCGTAATTCCTGGGGGAAGGCCTGGGGTATCAGTGGCTGTTTCTGGATGCCCTATACCTATATTTCCAATACAACATTCTGCCAGGACTTCTGGACGATACGGGATGTTGAATAGCTGATCCGTTATAACAAGCCATTGCAGCAACGGTTCAGTCGCTCCGAACCTGCAACAGGATACCTGTGCCCGCCGGCGCCGGCCGGAAGGTCCTGTACACGATCATTCAAATCCATTTTTTAAATAAACAAAAGCAAACACATGTCAAAAATTAATGTTGCAGCCATTCAGTCGTCCATCACTGAATCCGGCTTAACCTGGCAGGCTGCAAACAATGAGTTTACCGCTATGACGGAGGCGGAACGCAAGTATTTCCTGGGATTTACACCCGGACCGAAAGAACGGTCCCTGGCCGCTCGGGAGGATGCTTCGGAAAAAGCACTTAAATCATTCCAGCTCTCGGCTGCCGGAAAGGGCATCAAAAAGAAAAAGGCCTTCGGCTATCCCACACTTTTTGACTGGAGGAACCGCAGCGGACAGAACTTTGTTACACCGATCAAAAACCAGAGCTCCTGCGGCTCCTGCGTGGCTTTTGGTACAGTTGCTACTGCTGAAATTGCTTACCGCATTCAAAGAGGCAATGCGGCGTTGGCCATCGACTTTTCGGAGGCGCAGCTGTTTTACTGTTATGCAAAAAGCGAAGGCCGCAACTGCGCCAACGGCTGGTGGCCCGACAGGGCCCTGATCGCCTTCCGGGACAAAGGACTGGTAGATGAAGCCTGCTTCCCCTATACCCCCGGCGACCAGGCCTGTAATACCTGTAGCAATGCGGCAGACCGCCTGCTAAAGATCAGCGGCTTTACCCGCTTAACCACCACTGCTGCGATGAAGGACTGGATCAGTACCCGGGGCGCCCTGGTGGCCTGTTTCACAGTTTATACGGACTTTTTCAGCTACCGTTCGGGAGTTTACCGGAGGGCGAACAACCATGTGGAAGGCGGGCATTGCATATGTGTGGTGGGCTATGATGATGTGAACCAGTGCTGGATCTGTAAGAACAGCTGGGGGGCAGGCTTCGGTGAGTCGGGATTTTTCCGGATCGGTTATGGTCAGTGCGGGATCGATGCGGAAATGTATGGCATCAACAGCATTGTGGAAACCTTATGGACCGGGGCCCAGAAGGTCATCGGCCTGTGGTCGAATGATTCCCCCAATAACGCCTGGGCCTATATCGCCGGTTTCGGATGGAGGAAGATCTCACCGGCCAGCGACAATATCCACCTCAACCTGCTCACGCAATGCATCTCTGCAAAGAACCGTGGTGCAGCGGTAAGCATCCATCTCACCAATGGTGTCATCGACCAGATCTATAATTAATACATAACCTGAATAAATCATTATACAATGAATGCAGTTAAAAAGGCATCTGCCAAAAAATCAATAAGGAAAAGTGCCACCGCACCGGTTGCGGCGGCTGCAACTACGGAGACCGTTGTGGCAAAAAAGGCAAACGAGCCCACCCTGCTGCCTCCGGGCGCAGGCGGACTTACCGCCTGGAACAACAATGTAAAAGTTGTGGGTACCTGGGGCATTGCCGAAAATAATAATGCCTGGCTGAACATCAGCGGCATGGGATTCCGGAAGATCAAAGAGAACAACACCCAGGCCCTGCTGGCTATTTTAATGATCGGCGCCCATGCACGGGATAAGAACAGTGTTGTAAATGTGCGTACAGAAGCAGATAATAAGGTATACGAATTATATGCATGGTAGGCCGTAATGGCGGAACGGAATGAGTTGCTTTCTGCCGCTGCTCTTGCGGCGGAAGGCAATTTCTTTTAAAAACCGGTTGTAACTTTGAGACTATGGAGAAGAAAATCCGATTACAGGCAGGGGAAACCTTCCTGCTGCAACTGGACAGTCTGGGCGGGGCGGGTTACACCTGGATCGTGGAGCAGAACGACGAAAGAACGACCCGGGTTGAGCTATCCGGTGCCGGGCAGGCTCCCCGTAAAAAAGACCCCATTGGGGGAAGTTCAATTACAACAGTCACGATTACAGCGGTGTCGAAAGGAACCTCCTCCATAAAACTTGTTCAAAAACGACCCTGGGAAGCGGATCAACCGCCTCTAAAAACCGTCCGTATCGGGGTAACGGTGGCCTGACTGCCGGAAAAATAACGGGAAAAACTGGTGGTAATTTTAAACCGGTCAAAAATTTTACTGAAAATCAATTTATTGTAAAGGAGCTATTAAAAATAGTTCCTTTTTTCATTGTTTTTTATGAAAGAGTGATCTACCTTTGCACTCCCTTAATAAAAAGGGCCGGGGGATAGCCCGGTATCACTAAAAAATTAAATTAAAAATGAGTAAACAACATTTCACCACGAAACATGCGAACGAGGCTACCGTGCAGCGTAACTGGTACGTTGTAGATGGTACTAATCAAACTGTAGGACGTATGTGTTCCCGTATCGCCGCTATTTTACGCGGTAAAAACAAAGCTATTTATACGCCACATGTGGATACCGGCGACTACATCATCGTGATCAACTGTGAGAAAGTGAAACTTTCCGGTAACAAGATGGATCAGAAAGTATATGACACCTACAGTGGTTATCCCGGTGGACGTAAAGAAGAAGCCGCATCAGATCTGCAAAAACGCCGTCCGGAAGTAATTATTGAAAGAGCTGTAAAAGGAATGCTTCCCAAAAACCGTCTGGGTCGCAAAATGTTCAAGAAATTGTTTGTATATGCCGGAGATACACATCCGCATGTGGCACAACAACCCAAAGAACTTAAATTCTAATAATTAAAAAGTCTTCCTTTAAGGAACAAATAAATAAATATGGAAAAGCAAAAAAATGCTGTAGGACGCCGTAAAGAAGCCATTACCCGTGTTTTCTTATCCAAGGGTACTGGTGCCATTACCGTTAACAATAAAGATTACAAAAACTATTTTGCGCTGGTTTACCTGCAAAACCAGGTGGAGCGCCCGCTGAAAACAGTGGAAGCTGCTGATAAATTTGATGTAAAGATCACAGCAACCGGTGGCGGTGTAAAAGGCCAGGCGGAAGCTGCGATGCTGGGCATTGCCCGTGCGCTGGTAGAAACGAACGCAGAATTCCGCCCTGCTTTAAAAGCGGCAGGCCTGTTAAGACGGGATCCCCGTTCTGTTGAACGTAAGAAATTCGGTCACAAAAAAGCAAGAAAGAGCTACCAGTTCTCTAAAAGATAATGGCAGATGGTTCATAGTTCATTGCCATGAGCTATTAACCATGAACTATGAACATTTAAAATTAATTTTCAATTTTATAAGATGGAAAATAACAATACATCATTACAACAACAGCTTCTGGAAGCGGGTGTGCATTTCGGTCACTTAAAGAAGAAATGGAACCCTAAAATGTTGCCTTACATCTTTGCTGAGAAAAAAGGCATTCATATCATCGACCTGAATAAAACAGTCGAATGCTTACAGGAAGCAGCTGCTGCTATGAAGCAAATAGCGCGCAGCGGTAAAAAAATACTTTTTGTTGGTACAAAGAAACAGGCAAAAGATATTGTTACAGAATGTGCACAGAGAGTGGGGATGCCTTATGTAACCGAGCGTTGGCTGGGTGGTATGCTTACCAACTTCAACACGGTGCGTAAATCTGTAAAGAAAATGCAGAGCATTGAAAAAATGCTGGGTGATGGTTCTTTTGACAGCATTACAAAGAAAGAGCGCCTTACTTTAACACGTGATAAAGAAAAAATGGAAAAAGTGCTGGGTGGTATCGCTCAGCTGGGTCGTGTTCCTGCTGCTTTATTTATTGTAGATATCGGTCATGAGCACATCGCTCTGGCAGAAGCAAAACGTCTGGGTGTTGGCACTTTTGGTGTGGTGGATACGAATGGTGATCCCAATAAAGTGGATTTTGCAATCCCTGCAAATGATGATGCTACCAAATCCATTGCCATTGTTGTAAACTACATCACTGCCGCTATTGCTGAAGGCTTGAGCGAAAGACAGGCCGCAAAAGATGAAGAAGTAGAAGACAACTTTGCTGATGAAAAAGAAAAACAGGCAGCAAAAATACAGGCAGAAGCAGAAGCTGAAGCAGGCCGTGGTGGTAACCGTGGCCGTGGTACAGGTACCGGAACCGGTGCAGGTGCCGGTCAGCGCCGCAGAACCACAACCGGTGGTGGCGGAGCAAGAAGCGGAGGCCCGAGAAGATAATCATCGTTTAAGGTTTAAGGTTCAATATTTGAATTTAAGGCGAAGGTCTTAGAAATCAGGTGCTGAATCTTAAACCTTACTCAATTTGACCCGGCCCCATAAATATAGAGCCGGATTGATAACAATAAGATTTCATAAATAAGTCCGGTTTAAGATTTAATGTGCTGAACTTTAAACCTTAAACCTTAAACAAAAAAGAATGAGTACAGTTACAATAACCGCACAGGATATAAATAAGTTACGCCAGGCAACAGGTGCTGGTATGATGGATTGCCGCAAGGCTTTGACAGAAACCAACGGTGATTTTGAAGCAGCTATTGACTGGTTGCGCAAGCAGGGTCAGAAAGTTGCTGCCAAAAGAAGCGACCGTGAGGCCAAAGAAGGTGTAGTGATTGCACAAACCAATGCCGATAATAAATCAGGTATTGTGGTATGTGTAAGCTGCGAAACAGACTTTGTTTCTAAAAACGAGGACTTTGTTGCTTTTGTAAAAAGCATTGCAGATGCCGCAATCAGCAATGATATCAAAACCATTGATGAACTGAATGCAGCAACGATCGATGGCGCTAAAATCGCCGACCTGGTAAACGATAAACTGGCGTCTATCGGCGAAAAAATCGGTATCACCAAGTTTGAAAGAGTAGATGCACCTTATGTGGCTTCTTACATTCATGGTGCTTATCGCATTGGTGTACTTGTAGGTCTGGATAAGGACGCTCCTGAAGTTGGAAAGGATATAGCCATGCAGGTAGCCGCGCTGAGCCCTGTAGCGGTGGATGCATCAAGCGTTCCTGCTGATGTGGTTGCCCGCGAAAAAGCGGTGATCATGGATATCATGAAAGAAGATCCGAAAATGGCTGGTAAGCCGGAAGAAATGCTGGCCAAGATCGCTGAAGGCAAACTGGGTGCGTTCTTTAAAGAGCAGACCCTTACCGCACAGGCTTTTGTAAAAGATGCCGGAAAATCTGTTGGCGACTACCTGAAAGAGAACGGTGACGTAAAAGTTACTGAGTTTAAAAGGGTGGCTTTAGGATAAACCGCAGCGTTTTGGTAAAATAGCTTTAAGCACTCCGAAAGGGGTGCTTTTTTTATGCATTCCTCTGAACAACAACTATCGCAAATATTGTTTGTTGCGGATAATCACCTGAAATACCCCCCGAAACCGGGAATGAGCTTTTTAACTGCCCCCGGCCGGAAATTTTGTTTATTCTTCAAAAATGCCGCCTTCCTACTGTAACAATTTTCAGTTTTTGTCATTACAAAATAAGAGGTAGACGCATTTGAATTATACTACTGACCAGGACGCATTGGTGGAACGTTGCCGTAAGGGGGATAAACAAGCCTTTTATGAGGTGTATCACCGTTATGCAAAACTAATGCTGAACAGCAGCATGCGGATACTCAATAACCCGGCAGATGCGGCGGATATGGTGCAGGAATCTTTTGCGATTGCGTTTGACAGGCTGGAGACCTTTACGTATAAAAGCTCCTTTAAAGGCTGGTTAATACGCATAGTTATCAATAAATCACTTGAGTTGCTGCGTAAAAGAAAAAAAATGCAATGGGTGGATGTTGATCTGACCGATATAGAGCAGGAGGTGGAAGCAGGGAGCCCACATGACGAATATATGTTTACCAATGAACAGGTAAAGACGGCTATTGACCGGTTACCAGAAAATTACCGGATTATTTTCAACTTATATGCAGTCGACAATGTTTCCCAGGACGAAATTGCCAAAATGCTTAATATCAGTTATAGTAATGTGCGCACGATTTATCACCGGGCGAAAAACAAAATAAAGGAGTGCTTACAAAATGAATACAGATAAAGACCCGCTGGAGCAGTGGATCACCAGCAACAACGACTTTTTTAATGCGCAGGAACCAACAGAGGAACTCTGGCAACGGGTAAAGAAGGAGATCGATTCCCGGGGTAAGGAACGGGCTACGGTCTTTGTTATGAAGCGCTGGTTATACGGAGCGGCGGCATCCATATTGATATTGATCGTTTCTGGAATATTCTATTTCTCCAGGCAGGAAAATCCAGATACCGGCAGGGAACAACCGGTTGCAAAGACGGAGCCTTTTGCACACCGTGATAGCAATACGAACAGGCGGGAGACAAAAATGCTGGTGCCTGAAGATTCGGGAACTCAGGAGAAAAAGATAAACAACGGCCCGGAGGAAAAAGAAGAGGATGAAGCACTGTACCATTACACGAGATTGATCGAAATAAAGCAAAACCAGCTCCATGTATTACTGCTTACCGAACCTCACTTGTACAAGGCATTTACACGGGATCTGAAAACCCTTGAGAATTCCTACAAAGACTTAAAAGAACAGTTTCAGCAAAATGGAGATAAAGAACAGCTGCTGGAGGCAATGATTGAAAATCTGAAAATGCAGACCGAATTATTGAACAGTCAATTGGAAATATATAAGGAGCGCCGCAGGAAGGACAGCACATTAAAAGAAAATAAATCTTTTTCGTTCAATGCGCGGATTTTATAACATCCAGAAAACAACAGGTAAAGAATATGAACTACGCAATAAAAGGGAACCTGCTTCTGATCATTTTTTTTTATATCCCGGTCTTTTCATTCACAGCAAACGCACAGGAGCATGAAGCACAAAAAAAAATAGAACAGCACTATTCATTGAATAAAAATCAAAGGGTATCTGTTACAAACAGGTTTGGTACCATAGCTATTTATAACTGGAGCCAAAACCAGGTAAAGGTGGAAGTGACGATCACTGCCCGGGCTGCTGACCGTGTTGCCGCACAAAGCATTCTTGATGCAGCTACTATTGAAAGTAAGGAAGGCGATCTCATAACATTTAAAACGCAAATAGCGGAAGGAACCGTAATCGGGAAAAAAGGCATATCGGTTGATTATGTAGTGTATTTACCAGAGGGGAACAAGCTTGATGTGAACAACACGTTAGGTAACACCGTTATTCCCAGCCGCAGCGGTATTACCAACATTACGCAGGTTTTAGGAGACCTGACAACGGGCGACTTAATGAATGGGAACATAGATAGTAAGCTCGGCAAAGTAGTTACAGGTATATTGAAAGATGTTCATATTAAAATTGGTCATGCCGAAGTGAACATCAAAGGTGTTTCAGGTACGATCAATGGAGATTTCCTGCTTTGCAGGCAACTAAAACTGAGACTGACCGATCAACTTAAAACATTGGATCTCAAATTATCTTATTCAAAAAATGCGGTATTTATGCTACCCGCATCTTTTAACGGCAATTTTAATATCGAAATAAAATATGGAAAACTGGATAACCAGACTACTGCCAACATCCCCCAAACAACCTCGGAGGAATCATTCGGGTTTTCCTTTAAACGGGCTTATGCAGGACGTATGGGGTCGGGCAAAGTGCCGGTAAGAATTTATAGCGATTTCGGAAACGTGATATTGGAATAGCGCTCAAACCCTTTTGTAGCGGGCTGTTCCGCCGCTTTGTAAGCAGGCAATAGAAACTGTAAGGGATAAGTATGCCGTAACCTGGCAATTCATTTATTCAAATTATAAAACAAACCGTATGAACAAAGGCTGGGGCTGTATGCTGGCGATGCTGTTGTGGGGCATTTCAGGGGTGATTGCCCAGAATATTTCAGGTGCTATAAAAAATGAACGGGGCAGCGGATTAAGGGATGTAACGGTAACCTTGTTGAAAGAAAAGGATTCATCCGCTGTTAAATATGCGATAACGGACACCTCCGGTCATTTTCTATTTGAAAAAACAGTGCCCGGACATTATATCATCCGGGCAAGCCACACTAATTACGGAACGCAGTTCTCAGGACCGGTTTTGGTTCAAAATGAAACCGTAACAATTCCTTCGATTTTGTTGTATAAAGCGGCAAAAGAACTTCAGGCTGTTAGGGTGAGCAACACAAAACCATTGCTGGAACGGAAAGTCGACCGGCTGGTGTTTAATATAGAAAATTCCATTGCCGCCAGGGGCAGCTCATTGGAAGAGGCGCTGCGGATCACGCCCCTGCTGCAGGTACGGGAAGGTGGTGTTTCTATGATTGGAAAGGGCGGGCTGCGGGTGATGATCAACGACCGGATGATTTATTTAAGTGGCGCCGACCTGATGCATTATTTAAGAAGCCTGCGTTCCGATGACGTGGCCCAAATAGAAATTATAACATCACCTCCTGCTAAATATTCCGCTGCCGGAAATAGCGGCTTAATTAATATTATACTAAAAAAGAATCCTTTACTGGGCTGGAGTGGTTCTATTGGCGCTACTTATTCCCAGGGGATACGCGCGGGGTTTAGTGATAATTTTATATTGAACTACCGGTCGGCACGCATCAGCAGTTCGCTTAAGCTCCGGCAGAATACCCGGCGGGGTATCATCGATGAAACCGCAGACCAGGTAGGAACCATCTTTCAGATACTCAATAATTTCCCCCGGGCCACATCCGCATCAGGTGTGGGAGCCAACCTGACCCTGGATTATAAGTTGAACAATAAAAACAATATTGGATTTATTTATGATGTCAATAAGTCGAGTTATAAAATTGATCAGCGGGGCAGCACCACCTATCAAACCAATCATATCACCGATTCAGTGTTATTTACACCATCCTATACACGGCAACCGGCAGCAACGCACACCTTGAACGTGTATCATGATTTTAAGATTGATACCCTGGGTAAACTGTTAAATACGAGCTTCAGCTTTTTTTCAAATGAACCGGAAAGCAGGCGGTCCTTTACCACAACATCCAGTCAATCATCAACGATTGATCAGGTAATGAACAATAGTGATACACGGTATAACGTTTGGGCACTGCAGTCGGATGTAACATTGCCGTATAAATGGGCCAAACTGGAAACGGGGGCTAAGTATACCTATTTTGATAACATCGCAGCAAATGACTATTTAAATCTTACCAGAGCCGGTTATATTTTGGATACGGCAAAAAGCGACCGTTATCAGTATGAGGAGCAAAACATCGCGGCATACATCAGTGCCGAAAAAAACTTCAGTAAGCAATGGTCTGCAAAGGCAGGCTTAAGATATGAATATACCGTTGTTGATGGATTTTCACCTACAACCAAAAGCGGCAACAGCTATATGTACGGCAGGCTGTTTCCTACGGCCTATGTTACCTATAAATTAAATAATGTAAACACATTTTCACTGAATTATTCCAAACGGATCAATCGCCCCTCCTTGGGACAGATCAACCCGCGTAAACTCTATACAAATCCGTATAGCTACTACATGGGAAATCCCCTGCTGCAGCCTTCCTACAGTCATAATATAGAATTATCATACCTGTACAAAAGTATGTTGTCGCTTACCGTATTCGGGCAGCGCACATTGAACGGGGCCGGCAGCATTGTAAAAGTAAACGGTAGTTCGGTCATCATTACGTCTGCAAATTATCTGACACAAAACAATTTCGGGGCTTATGCCTCCTTCAATTGCAAAATTTTTAAATGGTGGGAAAACAACAGCTCGGTTTCTTACAGCGGCTCCAGCTCGCAATCATCCCTGCTGGATATCGTAGTAAAGAATGGATCTGCACTCAATTACGGAACGAATAATACGTTCGTTATAACGAAGTGGTTGCGTTATTTTTTAAGCGCCTCTTACACGCCTGGCAATACAAGAGGCAATGTATATACGTATAGCCAGTATTATGTCAATTCCGGCTTCAGAGCATCGTTTGTGGATAATAAGTTGCTGATTGGCCTTTCGTTCCTCGATGGATCCCAAAACCGATACCGGCTTTACTACAAGGATTTTACCCAATACACCAATACCGATTACCACTACCGTACTTTCAGTCTGAATGTCTCTTACCTGTTTGGAAAATCAAAAGTAAAAGAGAATGGAAAGCGGGTCGACTTCAGAGAAACGCAGCGGGCTAATTAAAACAGATACGGTCAATAGCCTGTTACCCAGGCGCTGGTCCATCATCTTTTGTAGGTCCGGCTCCCAGGATATAGGCTGAAGGTGTCGAATTGCAAATATTAAGGGATTGTTTTCTCTTTCGATGCATCCGAGCGGTTCAGGAATTTGAGATCCGGATCCAGCACCACCCGCGTCGGCTTTTTTGTAAAAGGTAAGGTCGTATCAATACGGTTACGGGAGGGATACAGCATCCGTTTTTCAGTATGGCCTCCGGCCAGATATATCAGTACATCAACGGGGTCATCAAAGGGAACGGTTTGGGCATTTCCCTTTCCATCCTCCAGAAATTTGCGGGTAACTGCGCCCAGCTGCAGTGTGTATATATGACCGGCCGGTTGTTGTGCGGTCGCTTTTTCCAGTACCAGGTCATAGGTAACCACCTGGCGGAACCATTCGTTCAGTTTCGCGGTATCGGAAGGCCCCGCAACGGTATAAAGGGCCTCCAGCAGATCCGTGGAAACGGGCACCTGTTGGGGCCAGGCATGTTTCCTGTAAAAGCTTTTCAACGCCTGATTGATGCGTGTTTCACCCAGCAACAGATAAAGCTGATACATCACCACCATCCCCTTATCATAAGAAAGATAGGGTTGGGCCGGGTTCAGCCGGAACAGGGGCGGTTCATCAGCCTGGTTGCGGCTGCTGAGGTAAAGGTCTTTGTGTACTGCTACCCGGTCGGCAAGTACAGCGGGCCCATACGCCTTTTTATAGCACATCAGCTCTGTGTACATAGCAAGTGTTTCCGTCATCAGTGAACTGCCTTCCCGTTCATCCGGTGCAATGCCGCTATTGCCCCACCAGGCATGTGCGGTTTCATGACTTACCATTTCATGAAGGATATCCCTGGCGGGATCCTTGTCGACAATATTGCTGTATCCGAAAGCTTCGTTGATGAACAAACTGCCCGGGTAGGCCGTTCCGGCAAAACCTTTGGTAAGCGCCGAGATCTCGATAAAGCGGGCTGTCGGGAACGGGTAGGGGCCAAAGCTGGATTCGCAATAGGCGATGCTCCGGCGCGCGGTCTGCATCAGGTGGTCAATGTTTCGGTGATGTTGCGGATCGTAATACACTTCAATCGAAGTGCTGCCCTGCCGTTGCTTTTTCACGGCATAACGGGCGGATGCTACTGCAAAACGGAAGGGCACCGGTGATGGCGTTTTGTAATGGTAGTAACTGCGGTCGCCGGTTTTCCATTGCCGCTGCAGTTCGCCAATGCTGATAGCGGTCTGGTTATTCCCCACCGATACTACGGTCTCGAAGTGAACGAAACCGGCATCCGTTTTCCGGGGCGACGACAACACCGGCAGTCTGCCGGCAGTATCCAGACCGTATTTTTTACGCTCCTGTTTTTCTTCAATTTCATTGCTGCTGTTGTATCCCGGAACCGGAAAATACCGGCTGATCCGGATAAAGCTTCCGTTCCGGACGATGGTATTGAACCCGGCTGCTTTTTTGAAGGGAGACCCCCGGTATTCAAAACAGAATAGAAAGGTAATGCTGTCGTTGGGCATCAGGGGCCGAGCCAGTTTAAATATATAGTAGCCATAGGTTGAATCGGATGTTATCAGTTTCCCGTTGCCGGTCTGCAACCTGCTCCAGCTCATTTCCTTATCGCCGTAGATATAGAGGGTATCAATAGGAAGGGCAGTCTGATTCACCATCCGGTAATGTCCTCTGACCTTATAACCCAATGCTTCCGGGTAAAGATCAATACAGGAGCTCACGGCTGTGATCACGGGCTGCGGCCGGTCTGCAATAAACGCGTACTTTTTTTCATATGATGCTTGCCAATCGGTGAGGGCGTTCCGGGAAGGCGATGAGGTGTTGATAAAAAGCGTGCTGCCTGTATAAAGAGCTGTAAAGAAAAGAACGCCGGATGCACTCCACCAAACCAATGATCTTCTGCTGGCGCCAGCAGACCGGAGGGTAAAGGCAATTGTGATCAGGAAAAGCAGCAGGGTAACCGAAGACCAGTACAGCATGTTGTAATGAAAGGCAGAAAGACCGCTGTCAAAACCATTCATTTCACTGTAGGCGCCCTGGAAAGAATTGGCAAAACGCAGCAGCGGATGGCGGAGGCCGATCATGGTTCCGATGCTGGTATGGGTAAGCAGCATCAGCGATCCTGCAAGAACAATACCGGTATATTTATTTTTCGTAAGTGCCTGTATGCAGATGATCAGCCCGGCATTCAGGAATAAGGGCAGTCCGATAAGATAAAAAAGGGAGGCATACAGTGCCCAGTCAACGGAGGCATTGTGCTTTATGACTTGTATAATAAGTCCTGTGCCGATACCTGCCAGCAACAGCACCACCACCACAGGGGCCAGTGCTACCCATTTTGAAAACAGCATTACAGCCGGATGAACGGCCGTAGTGCTTTCCAGGGCATTAAACCGGGTCTGGCGGCTTCGCCAGAAGACCTCATTCCCGTAGAATACCAATACCATTAATGCCATCAACGGCAGGCCGGACAATATCCCTTCTGTGAGGATAGCAGTGGTGGCCAGGTGTTCCGGCAGCCGGCTGTTCCCGTTAATATTGCTGAATGTTTCGATGCTCATAAAACCTGCCCAGCCGGCAAGAAGCAGCCAGATGGGAATGCTTTTGAGGATATTGCTCCATTCGATGGAAACCAGGCTCCGGAGGCATTGCAGATCAAAACGCCAGGTGCCGGTACGGGTAGTGATGGGCCGGTAAGAATGTTCCGGAGCAGCAGGTGACCGGCGTTGCTTTTTGATCCCGCCTGATAGTTGGGGTTGCAGGGCAAATCGTTTATAGGCAAAAAAAAGCAGCAGGCCCGATACGGTCATGTACAGCAGCCGGTTTATAAGCAGGCTGCCGCTTAGTTGCAGCAGTTGGGTATTGCGCTGGAGCGGACTCCAGTAACGGGTTTGCTCCAGGAAGGCAGCAATGCCGAAAGGGTCTGTTAATGCAGCAATATGCATCGCCGTGGCCGGCACCGGCGTGCTGTTGGCAATGATGGGGGAGTTGGCATAAAATGATACACCCCAGTAAAGAAAATAGATCAGTACGCCCGATACATATACCAGCATCCGGCTGCGGGTAAATAAGCCGATGCTTACAGCAACCGCGGTACAAAAAAGGATATTGGGAAGCAGCAGGATGAAAAAGGGATGAAGGTACCGGAGGAGATGAATGGCATCGGTTTCACCGGGATACGCTCCGGGTACCAGGTGACCGGCCACCATACCTGCGATTAACAGCAGATAACAGGCCGCGCTTACAAGAAAAATACTGCTGAATCTGCTCCATACATAGGGGGCTTTGCGGATGGGTGTGGCATAAAGAATGGCATCAAAGCGGCTGTCCTTTTCGCGGAACAGGGTTTGTGCGGCCAGTATCGTGGTAGTGAAGATGCATAACAGGGACATGATCCCAACAACATAGTTCAATACATAAGTGCCGTTCCTGAAAGTGTTGGGAAAAGGAAAGCGGGCCACGGTGCCGGTAATAAATCCCAGCAATATAAAGAACAGCAGCAGGAGGTAAAATGACAGCCTTTGGCTGATGAACCGCCATTCGAATTGTAATAATTGCCGGAACATAATTTATACAAGAGTTAATTGGGTGAAATAAACATCTTCCAGATCGGCCTGTTTGGGCGTAAAATCACCTCCGGGATCTTTTTCGGAATAGATCGTGATATGCAGCCTGCCGGCAATAAAATGCGATGTGATGACCCGGTGGCTCTGCTGTTCCTGCTGCAGGTCTTTTTTATCGATCCGCTTTGACCATATCTTTCCATCGAGCGCCTTTATAAAATCATCCGGTCTTCCGGCTGCGATGAGGGTACCGTTTTGAATGATGGCCATTTTTGTGCAGAGATTGCGTACATCTTCAACCAGATGTGTGGAGAGGAGCACGATCACCTGTTCCCCGATCTCACTAAGCAGGTTATTGAAGCGGTTGCGCTCTTCCGGGTCCAGGCCCGCAGTAGGTTCATCAACGATGATCAGCTGGGGGTTGCCCAGTAATGCCTGTGCGATGCCAAAACGCTGGCGCATACCACCAGAGAAGCTGCTTACCGCCTTGTTTTTATGCGTGTAGAGGTTGGTCTTTTGCAGCAAGGCCAGTATCTGTTCTTTTCGCTCGTGGCGGTTGGTGATCCCCTTCAGAACAGCTAAATGGTCCAGCAGCCGGAGGGCCGATAGCCGGGGATACACACCAAAATCCTGGGGAAGATAGCCCAGTTGCTTTTTGATGAGTACAGAACCCGGCGTAGCGATGTGGTCGTTAAAAATGATGCGCCCCTCGTCCGGCCGCTGAAGCCCGGCGATGGTGCGCATCAGGGAGGACTTTCCGGCGCCGTTAGGGCCCAGCAGGCCAAACATGCCATCGGATAATTCCAGCGAAATGCTGTTAAGGGCCTTCACCCCGCCGGGATAGGTTTTACTGAGTTGTTCAATGATGAGTCGGTTCATCGGATGAAATGTTTAAAGACAATAGGATTCCCTGCAGCCTTACGGCCGCGATTTTAATAGTGTGAACTGTTATGGATTTAGCTTTCCTCTTCTATATATTCCAGGATATCGCCGGGCTGGCATTTCAGTGCTTTACAGATCGCCTCCAGGGAATCGAAACGGATGCCTTTGGCCTTTCCTGTTTTTAGTATGGATAAATTGGCTGGTGTAACGTTTAAAATTTCGGCCAATTCCTTTGACTGCATCTTACGTTTTGCAAGCATTACATCAAGGTTTATGATAATTGGCATGGTTTAAAAAATTAAATCTTGTTCGTTTTGTAATTGCACTCCCCGGCTGAAAATAACGGCCATAAAATAGGCAAAAATGCCCAGCACCCAATGCAATACTGTAAGAATGACAATCGTAGCCACTTCGTAATGATCTGCCAGGTGTCTTATCAGGAAGGGAAGCGGCGCCAGGAAATTGAGCAGGTAAAATACTTTCAGCCGTTGTACTCCCTTGGGGGTGAAGAATTTTTGTGCCCGGAATGTTTTGAAAACATTGCCCAGCGTCCAGAAAAAGACGCCATATAAACCGATGAATGCGGTCATCTCAAAAATATAGATGAACCGGTACTCATCCCCGATCAGAAAGGGAATTGATGTGAACGGATAATGCAGAACAAAGCGCTGCCCTCCATCCATAGGATGCACCAGCTGGTTGCTGAAAAGAAAACAGATCATTATATACAATGCACTGGCCAGGTAAGGAACTGCCAGCAGCCGGGACAGGTACAACAACACGGTGGCAACGATGCGAACGTTTTGCATTTTGTTTACTTTCTGTAAAAGTATAATTAATTATCGTAAAACAATAATTAATTTCTATTTTATTTAATTTTTTTAAGCAAAGCTGCCTGACCGGCCGGGATCGGGAAGCGGGCGCCTCTTTTCATCAATTCGCCGGTAGCCGTATTCCGTTCACCGCCGGAGTACTGCTTTTTCTGTGTAGTTTTTGTATTTTAGCTTAGATTTTAAATGAATATGGATACAAAGCCTGGTAAGAGCTCTTTCGGAATTCTCCGCAGTATTAAACGACTGATCTTTGAAGACGGAGATACAGGATACTCATTGCCTGAAAAAAATATACCCGCTCCGCCTGTGACAAAAGCACCGGACCCCGTAACTGTTATCACTCCAACCCCTGTTGCGCCAAAGGCGGAACCGGCAGGAGACCTGCAGGCTGAGGACCTCAAAGAGATGAAGTTGAAGGTACTGGACCTGCTTGAAAAGCTGAATGAGGACGGGCTTGATTTTTTTGAGGTCTGGAATGCCGCAGCAGAAATGGGTACTATTGATGCCGTTTCTATCAAAGCTGCATACACTTCACTTAAATATGTAGACAAATCACTCAGCAAAGATAAACTGCTGAGCAGCGGCCGGAACTATGCGGTGCGGATACAGGAGGTGATCGACCAGGATGTGGTGCAGAAAGAAAATCAGAAACAGGGGATACAAAGCGGTCTTGTACGGGAAAAACAATCCCTGCAAAAGGAGGTCACAGATCTGAATGCAAAGATCAGTGAACTGCAAAAACAGCTTGAAGAGAAAGAACAGGCCTATAAAAACCTGGATGGCAAATACGACAAGCAGCTGAAAGATATCGAACAAAAAATTCATACCGGCAAAACGGCTGTAAAGGAAGTGGTGGGTGATATTGAAAAAGCAATTTCCATTATTGAACAAAACATAAACTAAAATTGACATGGCAGAAAAATCACAGGTCATAAATATTCCCGCAGAGATAAAAAGTCAGCTCCCGATTTTCCAGGTGCTGGGTGATAAGCTTCCCGCCCAGGTAATAACACCTGAAGGAAAGAAGACCATCTCCACGATCTTTTTCTGGGCATTGGTGATCGGAGGAGCCTTTGCGTTTTTCAAATACCTGCCGGTACTGCTGGAGTATGCCCAAAAAAGCGTACTGCTGGTTATTTTCGGAATTGTGCTGGTAACATTGCTGCTGCTGGCTCCAAAGATCGTTTCCCTGCTGCACCGGCTGGGTACCGTGCTGCTGTTTAAAGGCGAGAAAGAGATCATCCGGAAGAACCCGATAGAAACGCTGCAGTTGCTGGAACGGGATGCCAAGGATACACTTAAAAGGGTAAAAAATAAAATCGCCAATGTTGATGGCGTGCGCATCGATATGATCACCAGCGGTGAAAATGCACAAAAAACGGCGGAGGAAAAATATCAGTATGCCAAACGGTTTACCGCGGAAGCGGCCAGCCTGGAGGAGAAAGCCAAACAGGCGGCGGGCACAGGAAACAATGAGAAATCCAATGAGCTGAACCGCGATGCCAAGGAAACCCGGACGAAAGCTTTTTTGCTGGGCAAGGAAGGCGAGGCAGATGAACAAAATGCCCGCAGCTATGCACAATATGCCAACCAGTTCAGCAAAGTGCTGGAAGTGCTGAAAGACAATGAGAGTGCGGCCCGCATTTATGTAAGCACCCTGAACAGCAGTATTTCCATTATTGCAAAAAAACTGGAGGCAACCCAGAAAATGAAAAGTGCTACCGAAGGGCTGGCCGATGTGTTCAATATAAAAGACGGATGGGCATTCCAGGAGGCAATGAATGCCGCCACCGGCGCCATCAGCCAGAACATTGCATCCATCCGTTCCAATCTCGACTTCCTGGATCAGAATAACAATATAACGGTTGGCGGTACGCCTTCGCAAAGCGAACTGGAAGCATTTATCAGGAAGGTGGATGAGCGCAACCTTAAAGTACTGAATGTAACTGAAATGGCTGATTCGAACTATGAATTGAAGCCGGAAGAAAAGGTCGACAAGGGATTTTCCCTGCTGGATTAATCAATCAACAAAACCACACATAAACTATGGAACAAAGATCAACCTGGTCGCGTTTACGCTGGCCTGTAAAGGCGTTTATTATTGCGGTCCCTATCTTTCTGCTTGGCTACTGGGGATATAAAAGCGGCGTATTTAACAGTCATGATGATGTAAAAGCAACCACAACCGTTGAACCCGGGGGCGGCACTGAAGGCGGTAATCCTTCTGAAGGAAAAAAAGGGACTGCGGCATCCGGCAGAACGTTTAACTATGAACCGGAGAAGCCCGTAAACGGAGAATTAAAAGGTGTTGTTGAGGTAGGTGCCTCGGGATTCAATTCCTTTATCATTAATATGGACCAGGAAAAACGCTGGGAGATCGTTTCAAAAGATTTCGGACAGTCCTTTGCTTATGAAGGCATGGCCACCACTGAAGACATTCGTGCGGGTCTGAAAAAATACATTGGCGATATGTTTGATAAGGGCGTCCGCTCCAGGAATGTGCATTTTGTGATCAGCTCGGGCGCACAGAAAGAACCGAAAACAAAGATCATCGCTTCCGAACTGAAGAAAATGGGATATGTGGTGAATCTTGTAACCCCGGACCAGGAGGGAAAGCTGGCGCTGAAATCGGTACTACCCAATGCTTACCGTGACAACTCGTTTGTAGCGGACATTGGTTCCGGTAATACCAAGATCTCCTGGGCAGATGCCGGCGATAATGTACAGGCTGTGGAAACCCCTGGTGCCAAGTATTACGAGAAAGGGCTGAAGGATGATGCAGTTTATGCTGAAGTAAAAACCGCTGCGGCAAAGATACCTACGGATAAAAGAGAGGTGTGTTTTATACTGGGCGGTGTGCCGTTTGAGCTGGCCAAAGAAATAAGGAACGGGGAAGAACGTTACACCGTTTTAAAGGCGCCGGAAGATTATAAATCGGATAAGGTAAAAACAAAAAGTGGTGTAAATATTTATAAAGCCATAAAGGATGCGACCAATTGCGACACCTTTGTTTTCGATTGGGATGCGAATTTCACCATTGGCTTTTTGTTGTCGCTGAAGTAGATCTGCACAGCGGATCATTTGTTTCGCAATAGAGAAGGCTGTATCAAAAGTTTTGGAAATGTGAGATCCGCTTTTGATACAGCCTTTTTCATTAGGAGCCAGATCAGAACCGGTAAGCAAGCCGGGCGGACCGGCCGCCCACATCAAAAGACATACGGTTGGTATACTTTCTCAGGCGGTTGTTGCCGATGGCCCACATAGTAATGCCTCCACCCAATGCGGTGATACCTCCGGCGATACCCAGTACGCCCATCACGATCTTGTCATCACCAGGCGTGTCATCATAAGTGGTCCAGTATCCCTTGCCATTCTGGTGATCGCCTACTGCGATAAGGGTGATCCCGCCGGCAACACTGGCAATACCCACACTGGTTAATACGATCCCGGCCCTTCTTAGCCGTTTCCAGTCCTCAGCTGTTTTAGTGCTCCTGAAAGCGGTGGATTGTTGCTGCCCCAGCAATGTGGCGGGGGCTTCTTTTAGCAGCAGGGAAGGGTCGATGTTGTTTTTTGCCAGATCCTGTTGGGCATTACCTGTAAAGGCCATTCCGATGGCCATTGTCATTAGCAGTGGTAGTTTTCTCATTTTCGCTTTTTTGATTAAAAGATAATGCGGCGAAAATAATTGTTTTTACAAAGGCCGGTGAAAAGATTCTGTTAAATGAAAAAACCGGGCTTGCCCGGTTTTGAATTTTTTTTACACAGTATTAAAGAAAACGTTTCTTTTTAAAATTACCTCCGCCTCCGTTGTTGTTTCCGTTACGGCGGTTTCCGTTGTTGTTATTGTTTCCCCCGTTCCCGTTACGTTGCTGAAATTTATTCCGCTTGTTGAAATTTCCTTTATCACGGGGCGTTTCCTGGCGGAAGGCTTTTACACTTGGAGTGTTGGTAAAGGCCAGCTGCCCGTTTGTAATGTCGCTGAGCTCACTTTGAATGGCATCGTCGTGTACGATTTCTTTATGCCAGTTGCTGTAAGCAAGTTTCATATAATAGGCAATGCTGTTGGCAAAGCCCTGTTTCTTATCAGGATCGGTTTCTTCCAGCGCTTTTTCAATCAGGCCCTCCAGGTTGGAGCCCAGGTGCGCCAGTTTGGAGCTTCTTGTGGGATAGGGGATGGGTGCCGGTTTGGCGCTCAATTCCTCCTTGGTCGGCTTGGGATAGGGGGCATCCACTTCCAGGTTGAAATCGGAGATCTGGAACAGGTGGTCCCACAGCTTATGCTTATAATCCTCTACGTTTTTTAAATTGGGATTCAGGATACCCATCAGTTCAATCACTGCGTGGGCATTTCTCTTTCTTTTTTCGGGGTCTTCAATGGTCAGGATATATTCCACCATCTTCTGCACATTACGACCATACTCCCGTATGATCAGATGATTCCTTGTTGTATTATATTCCATAAAAATATTTGGGATCGCTCAAATGTATGTAAGTTCAATATTGGATACGTTATACCTTTGCAGCTAATCACAAAGATAAATAAAAACCGTTTAACCGGATATAATTTTCATCTAACCCAGGGTAGCGTCGTGTCAGTAGCAATTTACAGCCGGAATTTTAAAAAAGATCTTTTTGAGGATCCTTTTAGTTTCTTAATAATCAATAAGATAATCGATATTTTATCCCCGGATACCCTCACTGTTCTGGCATCCGGCACCCCACCGGTCTTTAAACGGGATGTTAAAATGGTAGTACTGGAAGAAAAGCTTCCGGGCTTTCTGAATACGGCGCTGACAAAACGGTGGAAGCTCCCGTCGATCCTGAAAAAGCAGCAGGTAAGCGCATTGCTGCTGCTGGATATCAGGGACCGGTTGCCGGTATCCGTACCCCAGTTCCTGCTGATGAAGGATCAGGCTGTTTACACGGCAAAGGAGCACCCGGTACTCCGGCAGCTCGCAGGCATTGTGGTAAGTTCCGGTGCAATGAAAACCGCCCTGGTCGAAAATGCAGGCGTTGACGTAACCCGGATCATTGTGGTGGAAGGCTTGCTGGCGCCGGGTTTGAAGCCGGCAGATATCCGGGAGCAGCTGGCATTTAAAGACCAGGTAACACAGGGCCGGGAGTTTTTTCTGTGTGCTGACGCCAGCTGGACCAAGGACGGGCTGTTGCTGCTGTTAAAGGCCTTTTCGCGGTTCAAGAAAATGCAGCAGTCCAACTGGAAGCTGCTGATCACCCAAAGGGGAAATGATCCCAAAACTGCCGCAGCAACGGCTTTTGACATCCTGGGAACCTATAAGTACCGGGAAGATGTGCAGTTTTTTACTGAAAGCAATCCTGGTGACTATGCCCTGGTGCTCGGCGCTGCCTATGCTGCCATCACCCTTCAGCAGGATGCGGGTTTCCCCGCCGCTGCCTGTGAAGCGTTGGTTTGCCATACACCGGTACTGGCACCGGAGGCCCTGCAGCACCGGATCGGAGCGGATATTACCGTATTTGACGCCGCAAGCGATGCGTCGCTGGGAAAATGCATGATGGAGCTGTATAAGAATGAGGCCCTGCGGCAACAGCTGGCTGTACAGACCGTGGTTGCCGACCCGGAAGCAGGACTGGAGCTGCTCCGGAAACGCCTGTTGCAGGCCTGATGGTGAATGCTTACATTTGCGGTTCTAACAGTTTAGTAAACATGAAATCGACAATTACAATAAATGTGGAGCTGGACGAGGATAAGATCCCGTCGGAAATAAGCTGGAATGCAACAGTCAGCACCGCCGAAAAGGAAAAGATGGCAAAGGCGGTGATGCTTTCCCTTTGGGATGGAGCGGAAAAGGCAGCACTGCGGATCGACCTGTGGACAAAGCACATGATGGTGGATGAAATGGCCGATTTCTTTTACCAGTCGCTGATGACTATGGCGGATGCCTATGGCCGTGCCACACAATACCACGATCAGGTAAAGGATATGAAGGATTTTGCCCAGGAGTTTTATAAAAAATTCCAGGAGAAGCAGCTGGAGCAGCAAAAGGCCACCTGATGCCGGGATAAATGCTGCAGCAATAAACAGGAACTTCTTTTTTAACGTACTAAATAAAGATGTATTATGTCTTTGGAACAAACCATTAATGAGGATATAAAAAAAGCAATGCTGGGCAAGGAAGAAGTGGCATTGCGCAGTTTGCGCGCTATAAAAGCCGCCATTCTGCTGGCCAAAACAGCCGAAGGCGCCAAAGACCAGCTGTCTGCTTATGATGAAATAAAGCTGGTACAGAAACTGGTAAAACAGCGTAAGGACTCGCTGGAGATCTTTGAAAAACAAAACCGCCCGGACCTGGCACAAAAGGAAAAAGAAGAAATTGAAGTGCTGGAACGGTATCTTCCTGCTCAACTCAGTGAGGCGGAGCTAAGGCCCATCATTGCCGGCTTTATTGAACAAACCGGAGCTTCCGGACCGGCGGATATGGGAAAGGTAATGGGACTGGCCTCCAAGGAGCTGGCAGGTAAGGCCGAAGGAAAAACAATAGCAGCACTGGTGAAAGAGCTGCTGGCTAAATGAGGCGCACCGGATGATCATTGACCTGATTTTTGCTATCCTGTTGGGTCTCGCTGTTTTTAAAGGATACCGGAAAGGGCTGATAGTAGGACTTTTTTCCTACCTGGCGGTGATTATTGGTCTTGCGGCAGCCATCAAGCTTTCCTCTGTTGTAGCCGGTAAAATAGGAACCATTGTGAAGGTTTCCGACAAATGGCTGCCCGTCCTTGCTTTTATACTCGTTCTGGTGGGTGTTGCCCTTCTGGTAAGATGGGGCGCACGGCTGCTGCAGTTCTCTGTTGAAAAGATCATGCTGGGGTGGGTGAACCGGCTGGGAGGCATCTTGTTGTTTACGCTGCTTTACCTTTCGGTTTATGCGATGCTGCTGTTTTACGGCAACCAGCTGCATCTGATCCCGGATGCAACTGTTGCACAATCGGCTACCTTTTCGTTTACGGAACATTGGGGAAGGCAGGCAATCGATGCGACGGGGGTGCTGATTCCTGCATTTAAAAACATGTTTGAACAGCTGGAAGCGTTTTTTAATTGAAAAATTAATAATTTAACTATTGTTTTCCCGGTCTTTTTTTTATAGAATTTAATACTTTTATATAAATTAACATTTTGATTCATTATTAAAATCAATATATTAGCAGCTATATTGCTATTAAATCAGGAATGGAATACGAAATAAAACAGCACGATAAGTTCAGGTACATTGAGGAAGGCGAGGGACAAACGCTGGTGCTGTTGCATGGGTTGTTTGGGGCATTGAGCAATTTTGGTGATTTAATCAGTTTTTTCAAAAATCACGTAAAGGTGGTGGTACCAATGCTTCCGCTGCTGGAAATGGATCTGTTGAATACCAGCGTAAGCGGACTGGCCAAGTACGTGAACAAATTTATTGAAACAAGGGGCTATGATAATGTGCATCTGCTGGGCAATTCGCTGGGCGGGCATGTAGGACTGGTGTACCTGTTGAGAAACGAACCAACTGTTGTCAGATCGTTGATACTTACCGGCAGCTCCGGTTTGTTTGAAAATGGTATGGGCGACAGTTACCCCAAGCGCGGCGACCGCGAGTACATCCGGAAGAAAACAGCATTCACTTTTTACGATCCTGCAATGGCTACTGAAGAACTGGTGGACGAAGTGTTTGAGATCACCAACAACCGGTTAAAAGTGATCAAGATCATTGCACTCGCAAAAAGCGCTATCCGTAATAACCTGGGAGAGGAATTAAGCAGGATCACGATCCCGGCCCTTTTGATATGGGGCAGGAATGACAATGTTACTCCGCCCTTTGTGGCAGAAGAGTTTAAAAAACTACTACCAAACAGTGAACTTCATTTTATTGATAAATGTGGTCATGCACCCATGATGGAAGTTCCGGCTGAGTTTAATAAAATTTTGCTTAATTTTTTACAAAGGCAGGGAGCCGTTGCAACAAAAGTGTTGTAAGTGCTGTCTTACTTGTAAAGACAAGCAGTAATCATGTTAGTTAAAGATTTATCATTTGAAGCATTGCCGCAATTGAAATTGACGGATAGGGTTTATCAGGTGCTGAACCTGATGCAGGAGCACCATGTGATGGATCTTGCTGTTACCAATGAAGGCAAACTGGCCGGGATCGTCAATGAAACGACATTGCTGGATGTGGACGATGAACTCTCTCTTGCAGAGATCCCGCGGCCACTGAGCATTTTTTCAGTAAAAGAAGATGAACATTTTTTAAAGGCATTTTCCCTGGCCAGCGCACACCACCTTACTGTAGTGCCGGTGGTAGACAAGGAAAACAACTTTGTAGGTGCCATCGAGGCGGCTACGCTTGCCACCTATGTGGCCGATTTCCTGCAGCTTCAGGAGCCGGGCGCCTTGGTGGTTCTTGAAATTGATTCAAATCAATACTCCTTTTCAGAGATTACGAAGATCGTAGAAGCAAATGATGCGCAGATCACCCAGTTAAACACACGCGCTATAAGAGACCGGAATGCGCTTGAAGTTACGATCCGCATTAATAAACTGGAGGTTTCCGATATTGTGGCGAGTTTCCAGCGGTATGATTATTTAGTAAAATATTATTTCGGGGAAGAACTGTACACAAACGAGCTTAAAGAAAATTACGAAAACCTTATGAATTATCTCAATATATAACAGCGATCCGTAATTATCTTTAAATGTGAAAATTTCAACCCTGAAAAAAAGCTTTGTAGTTCTTATCCTCATTTTATCAGGGTGCTGTTCTGCTGTAGTAGCACAAATTGATACCACGATCGCGGGAATGAAGGATGCCAACAAGGCATCACCGGTAACACAAAACGATCCGAAAATTGACAGCCTGCCGCATTCGCTGGAAAAGGCATTCGTTATACGTAATATCATCTTTGACGGAAATAAAAAAAGCAGGGAAGCGATATTATTGCGGGAACTGCCGTTTAAAAAAGGTGATTCGATCCTTATAAAGGATATCCCCACACTCTTTAATGTGGGTAAAACACAGCTCATGAACCTGAGCCTGTTTCACACGGCTAATTTATCTGTAGAGCAATTTGATCCCCCTTATATCGATATTCGTATATCCGTAAAGGAACGATGGTATATCTGGCCTTTCCCTTATCTGAAGCCCGTAGACCGGAACCTCAACCAATGGTTGTTTGAAAAGGGGGCCAGCGTATCCCGCATCGACTATGGTGTAAAACTGTTGTATGATAATATCACCGGCAACAATGATAAACTCCGTTTTTATTTTATTACCGGGTATACCAAACAGCTGTCGCTGGGCTATCAGCGGCCTTATATCGACAAGAATATGAAATGGGGCATCAACTTCCAGGTGGCATTGGGCAAGAACCACGAAGTGATGTACAACACGATCGACGACAAACAGCAGTTTATAAAAACGGACGACTACCTGAAAAACTTTTTTAATACCAAACTTGAATTATCCTACCGGAAAGCATTTTACACCACTCATTATTTTGGAGTGGGTTACCAGTCGTTCCGCTATGGCGACAGTGTGTTTTTATTGAACCCTGATTATCTGAAAACCTCCGGCCCCCGGTTAAAGTTCGGGGAAATATACTACCGGCTGAAATATCAGAATCTTGACTATAACCCGTACCCCACAAGAGGCTATGCCGGAGAGGTGATGGTGTCCAAACAGGGATTTAATAACAGTATGAATCTATGGCAGCTGACCGCAAAAGGCGTCGGATACTGGCAGTTGGGCAAACAATCGTTTTACAGTATCGGCGCTTCCGGTACGGTTAAGGCACCGTTTAAGCAACCCTATATGAACCAGCAATTGCTTGGGTATGGTGATATGTTCCTCAGGGGATATGAATACTACATCATTGATGGTGTGGCCGGCGGATTTGTGAATGCCACGCTTGCAACACGGCTTACTAATTTCAGCTTCTCGATACCGCGTACCAAGTGGTTCTCGCCGATTCCCATTCCGTTAAAGATCTACAGCAAGGTATTTGGAAATGCCGGTTATGTTTATAACCCGCATCCGGGTCCTACCAACCGGCTGCCTAATAAATTTCTGCT
This sequence comes from Niabella beijingensis, assembly GCF_020034665.1. NCBI lineage: Bacteria > Pseudomonadati > Bacteroidota > Chitinophagia > Chitinophagales > Chitinophagaceae > Niabella > Niabella beijingensis. The sequence continues at coordinate 3,045,871 of NZ_JAIQDI010000001.1, forward strand.
GGGGGGAGGGATCGGTTTTGATATCCTGACGGGATATGATTTTACGCTTAAAGTAGAGTTCTCCTTTAATCATTTAGGCGAAAACGGTATATATTTACAGAAGAAGGATATTTTTTAAGATGACAATTGCCGTTTACAGTCGTGGTATCGATCAGCTGCAACTCGAAGATGTAAGAACATTTTTCCGGGAGCTGGATGCCTATGGGCTCCGGTATACGGTGTTCCGGCCTTTTTTTGAAGAGATAAAAGCAGCAATGGGGCTGAGTGCAGACACCCGGGTGTTTGAGCAAACCGCTGATCTTTCAGCGGATGTGGAGTGTATTGTGAGCCTGGGTGGTGATGGTACGCTGCTGGATACAGTAGCCTTAATCATGGATAAGCCCATTGCGATCATGGGCATCAACTTCGGCCGGCTTGGATTTTTGTCCAGTATCGGCCGCGATAACCTCCGGCTGGCCATCAAATCACTGGCCCTGAGAACCTATGTAACAGAACAAAGAACGTTGGTGCACCTTGATGCTGATGTTCCGCTGTTTGGCGATAAACCGTTCGGACTAAATGAATTTGCAATTCACAAAAGGGATACCGCCTCCATGCTGAAGATCCATACGTATATCAACGGGGAGTTTCTGAATGTATACTGGGCGGATGGCCTTGTAGTGGCCACTCCTACCGGTTCCACCGGTTATTCATTGAGCTGTGGCGGCCCCATTGTTTTTCCCGATTCCGGCAATTTTGTAATTACACCCGTGGCACCGCATCACCTGAACATGCGCTCACTGGTGGTGAATGATGAAGATATTATTTCATTTGAAATTGAAAGCCGCTCGGATGATATCATCTGCGCGCTGGATTCGCGAAAAGAAATTGTAACAAAGAATGTTTCGCTTGCTGTAAAAAAGGAATCCTTTACCATATCGCTGGTGCGCCTCAGCGAGAATAATTTTTTACAAACACTGCAGACCAAACTGATCTGGGGACTGGACCGCAGGAATTAATGACCTGCGCCGGCCGTGTCGTGCTGTTGTTTTAATCCGTGACGGTTCTAATCTGCCGCAGGGGTATTAAAAATTTTACGGGCTTCTTCGTCCTTATACTGGTCGATGAGTTGCGCCAGCTGTTTTTTTAGATCGGTAACGATGGCGGCGGAAGCCGGGTCCCTGTAAATATTCTTTAACTCCTGCGGATCTTTTTCAAGATCGAACAGTTCCCATGCATCCACCTTCTGATAAAAACGGATCAGCTTATAGCGGCCGGTTTTTACGCCAAAATGCGGAGACACGGAATGTTCCCCGTTTTCGTAATAATGATAATACAGGGCTTTATGCGGCGTATAGGCCTGGTGCTTCAGCAGTGGAAGAAAAGAGCGTCCCTGCAATGAATCTGGCAGTTGTCCCTTCCCGGCCTCTATCAGTGTGGGCGCCAGATCCAGGTTCATAATAAAATCCGTGATCCTTGTTCCTGGCTGAATGACTCCCGGGTAGCGCATTACCATGGGCGTGCGGAATGATTCTTCATACATGAACCGTTTGTCGAACCAGCCATGCTCACCCATATAAAAACCCTGGTCCGACATATAGATCACGATCGTATTTTTTGCCAGGTCGTGTTGATCCAGGTAGTCCAACAGCGCACTGATATTACGGTCCAGCGATTTTGCGGTGGACAGGTAATCGTTCATGTAGCGCTGGAATTTCCATTCAGTAAGTGCCTTTCCGGTCAGATGCTGTTGTTCAAATTCCTGTTTGATCCGGTCGTGATAGGCATCCCATACCTTGCGCTGCGCCGGTGTCATCCGGTTGATGGCCGGCATTTTGTTTTCCGCTTCGCGGGAAGGAAAGATCTTAAGGTCCTGTGCCAGCCGCATAGTCTTTTCCACCGTCATGTCCTGTACCTGTGCGGCTTTACGGGTGGCATAGGTATCATAAAAATCTGAGGGAAGCGGAAACTGCTGCCCATCAAATGCGCCCAGATCCTGCAGATCGGGCATCCAGGTGCGGTGCGTGGCTTTATGTCCTACCACAAGACAAAAAGGTTTATCAGGCTCCCGGTTGTTGAGCCAGTTTTCAGACAGTCGGGTGATGATATTGGTAACATAACCCTCATAATGTTTGCGGACTCCTCCGGAGGCAATAAAATCAGGGTTATAATACTGTCCCTGGCCGGGAAGGATCTCGTAATAATTGAACCCCTGCGGTGTGCGGTCACCCAGGTGCATTTTCCCCACCCAGGCGGTCTGGTAACCCGCAGCCTGCAGGCGTTTTACAAACAGGTCCTGGTTAAAGTCGAAATCGGATTGTGTATTGTCTTTAAAGCCGTTCAGATGGCTGTATTTGCCGGACAGGAAAGTAGCCCTGCTGGGACCACAAAGTGAATTGGTAACATAGGCGCTGGTAAACAAGGCGCCTTCCTTGGCCAGCCGGTCGATGCCCGGGGTTTGCGCGAACCTGCTTCCATAAGCACTGATACCCTGGTAGGCATGATCATCTGATATGATCACCAGGATATTGGGTTGTTGGGCAGATTGGGCTGAGAGTTGCTGGCAAAGCGTGACGAGGACAAGGGCCGTTAATAAATGCTTCATGATCTAAAGATATAAAAAGCACCGGTTTATTTCCGGTGCTTCAAAATTAATTTTATGTTTCAGATCAGGAGCCTGATTCCGTACTTTCGGTTTCGTCGCTCTGTTCTTCCTTGTCTTTTTTCTTTTTCTTTTTGAATGGGTTCGGCGGCTTGGGCGGATGCGGCGGACGGCGGTCTTCCTGTTCTACTTTACTATCCGATTTTGTATCATCGGAAGTGGCCGCTTTGCTGTCGCTTTTCCCGTCTTTTGCATCCTTGTTTTTGACGTGGCGCTCATGCTCGTTTTTCCAGAAGTCGCGCTGGTCGGTTCCGACCTTTTTCCAGAATTCCTTGCGGCGTTCGTGGCGATCTTCAGCGGTCTCGCTCTTGTCTTCCTTTTTGGAGTCGGTCTTCTTTGTTTCCTTTTTTTTATCGTCCGTTTTTTTGTCGCTTTGCGCATAGGAAGTTGTAATCAACCCCAGCCCGAGCAGTAAAAGAAAAAATGACTTTTTCATATATCTGTTTAATTTATTAATAGAGATTACTGAGCCCAAGATTCAAAATTATTAAGAATTCAGTAACCGCCGTCTACCTGATTATAGGTATATTTTAAGGGTGCGGCGGCAACGGCGGCCTTGGAGGCAGCGGCGGCCGGGGCGGATGTTGCGGGCGGCGATGGCGCACCGGGCGGTAATGTGCATGTTTTTTCTTATGGTACTTTTTGTGAACATGCTTTTTGGGTTTGTAATGATGGGGCGCATGCGGCCTTGGCGGATGCGGTGGCCTTGGCTGCGAATACGAGGTAAAGACGGCAAATACTGCGATCATTACCAGCAGGAACATTTTTTTCATACCTCTACGGATTTTAATTTATAACTATTCAAAATCGGTGCCATTCAGGGCCGGGTCGTCCACTGGTAAAATGTTAAAACTTTTCCGGTGGTGGATGCAAAGCCCCCTTTCCCTGATAACCGTCCGGTGCTCCAGGGTACCATACCCTTTATTGGAGCTCCAGTTGTAATGAGGGAATTCCTCATGAATCCGTTGCATATACTCGTCCCGGTATGTTTTGGCAAGGATGCTTGCGGCGGCAATATGGGCATATTTGCTGTCACCTTTAACAATACAGGCGTGGGACAGCCGTCCGTAAGGCCGGAAATAATTGCCGTCAACAGCAATAAAGGCGGCCTGCGGCTGCAGCTGCTCCAGGGCCTGATGCATGGCCTTCTGGGAGGCCTGGAGGATATTGATCGTATCGATCTCCTCAACACTAACATGGGCCACAGCATAGCACAGTGCATGCTGTTCGATATAAATTCTTAATTCCTGCCGGATCTCGGGCCGTATGAGTTTGCTGTCGTTAAGCAGCGGATGGTGAAAACCGTCCGGAAGAATAACAGCAGCTGCAAAAACAGGGCCTGCATAACATCCCCTTCCGGCTTCATCACAGCCCGCCTCAAGGAATTCCTGCTGATAGGTATGTTGCAGGCCGGGAATACCCGGTTTGTTTTTCTTCATGATTAAACCAGCAAATTAAAGCTGCTTTTTTCAATTTCGATGGTTAATTTTTTTTCGGTAGCCACCGGTTCCCCGTCGATATGCATGGGTGCCTCGCTCCAGTTGCTGATGCGGATAGTGCCTGTTTGAAAATAGATGATGCCGCGCTTTTTTTTCACTTCTTCCACGGTCTGTACCTTATTCATTCCGCCTACCTGTATCAGTGTATTATAGAGCATGGCCATTTTTGATTGTTCGGTAACAATGACCACATCCAGCAACCCGTCATTCAGACTGGCCTTGGGGGCAATGGTAAAATGATTGCCGAACTGGTTGCTGTTGGCGATGCTGATAAAATAGGCCTCAGTTTCAAAACGCTTTTCGGCCAGTTTTATGTTAAAAGAATAGGGTTTTGCACCTAAGAAATTTTTAAACACCTGGTTTACATAGGTCATTAACCCCCGTTGCGGCTGGTTGGCAAAATCGTGGGCCACCTTGGCATCAAACCCCAGCCCGCAGAGCATACAGGCAAATTTTCCGTTTACCCGGAATCCATCCACCGGTATGCTGTGGTTCTTGAAGATGATGTCCAATGCCTTCTGTGGTGTTTTTGGAATGCCGGCGCCAAAGGCCAGTCCGTTCCCCGAACCGGAAGGGATAATACCAAATTGCACCGGCAGGTGTTTCAGGCTGTCGATCACCTGGTTCACCGTTCCGTCGCCACCGATGATCACTACATCGGTATACCGTTCCCCGGTTATTGTATCATACAGAAACGAATAATCGCCATTGGCAACAGAGGGGAAAAATGCAAAAGGGATCCCGGCCCTCAGCGTTTCTTTTGCTACAATATTGGAGACCGCATCCTTTGATTTGGTTCCGGATATGGGATTGATGATGTAGCTGATTTTTCTTTTCATTGGCTGCTTTCTACCATTTTAACAAGGCGCTGCCCCAGGTAAACCCGCTGCCAAAGGCGGCCAGGCAAACAAGATCCTTTTCTTTTACCCTGCCGTTTTCCCAGGCTTCACAAAGTGCCAGCGGAATGGAGGCTGCGGTAGTGTTACCGTATTTCTGTATATTATTGAACACCTGGTCGTCCCTGAGCTTCAGGGTTTGCTGTACAAACTGCGCGATCCGGAGATTGGCCTGGTGCGGGATCATCAACTGCAGATCTGCGGGGGTATAATTGTTGGCTCCCAGTGCTTCCTGGATCACTTCCGGCAGTTTTATCACGGCTTTCTTAAATACGGCCTGTCCATCCATGTACGGATAGAAATCTTCTTTATCCAGGAGGTCCTGGGTAATGAATACGCCGCCATATTTTTGTTCCGGCACCGGGGGCTTCCATTCCGGACGGTGTACACCGGAGTGAAACCCGGGGTTGGGCATGCTCAATACTTCTGCTTCCGATCCGTCACTGTGCAGGTGGGTGCTTAAGATGCCCCGTTCTTTGTCCTGCGAGGACTGCAATATCACAGCTCCGGCGCCATCACCAAAAATAACGGACACATTGCGGCCGCGGGTGGAGAAATCCATTGCATAAGAGTGCACTTCTGCACCAATAAGCAGGATGTTCCGGTACATACCGGTTTTGATAAACTGATCGGCAACGCTTAGTCCGTATAAAAAGCCACTGCACTGGTTCCGCACATCCAGGGCGCCTACATCCTTCAGGCCCAGCAGGCGCTGTACCAGCACTCCGCAGCCGGGAAAAAAATAATCGGGGCTAAGGGTGGCAAAGATGACAAAATCAATATCCGCTGCAGTAACACCGGCACGCTCCATGGCTACCCTGGCAGCGGCGGCGCCGATGGTTGCAGTGGTCTCTTCAAAACGACGGGCGTACCGCCGTTCTTTGATACCCGTACGCTCCTGTATCCATTGATCACTGGTGTCCATAAATTGGGTCAGCTCTTCGTTGGTAACCACATTATCAGGCACATAGCTACCAATACCGGCGATAATTGTCCGATTCATAAAACAAATGCTTGTAAGTAGCAAGATAAATATTTCATGGGAATAAGTATTATTTACAACTGTTTCTGGCAGAAATTATTTATATACGGATTATTTTTTGGTTATTTCAGCCGCCAAAATCAGCAAAAAGTTAGGCTGCCGCGTACAATTATCGTACCTTTGCGCTCTTTTTAAGAAGCTGACAAGTTCAACAGTTAACAGATACACGGGATTTTGGTGTGAAACGAAGATGAAAATTGGAAGGGAACCGCCTGTTTATTTTAAAACCTGTTGACCATAACTACAAATAAACTTTCAACATAAGAATATGAATTTAAGGAACATAGCCATTATTGCCCACGTAGACCATGGTAAAACCACGCTGGTGGACAAGATCCTTCATGCCACACAGGTTTTTCGCGAAAACCAGGCTACAGGAGAACTGATAATGGACAATAATGATCTTGAGCGCGAGCGCGGGATCACCATTTTTAGTAAAAATGCGGCAGTTACCTACAAGGATACAAAAATCAATGTAATTGATACTCCCGGTCACGCCGATTTTGGTGGAGAGGTAGAACGTGTATTGAAAATGGCAGACGGGGTGATCCTGCTGGTGGATGCTTTTGAAGGACCAATGCCGCAGACAAGATTTGTGTTACAAAAAGCACTGGCGCTGGGTCTGAAGCCCATCGTGGTGATCAATAAAGTGGACAAGCCCAACTGCCGCCCGGATGAGGTGCATGATGCGGTATTCGACCTGTTCTTCAACCTGGATGCTACCGAAGAGCAGCTGGATTTTCCTACTTTTTATGGTTCAGGCAAAAATGGCTGGTTCAATGATTCGCTAACGCCAATCGATAATATTAACCCGCTGCTGGATGGTATCTTAAAATATGTGCCACTTCCTAAAGTGGCAGAAGGTCCGCTGCAAATGCAGATCACTTCGCTGGATTATTCCTCTTTCCTGGGCCGGATTGCCGTGGGTAAGGTAAGCCGGGGTGTGATCAGAGAAGGACAGCAGATCGCCCTGATACAGGAAAACGGGGTTAAAAAAACAAGAATAAAAGAGCTGTATGTATTTGAGGGGATGGGTAAGAAGAAAGTTACAGAAGTACAGGCCGGTGACCTCTGTGCTGTAGTGGGCATTGAAGACTTTAATATCGGTGATACCATTGCCGATGCGGAAAATCCGGAAGCGTTACCAAGGATCAGTGTGGATGAGCCTACCATGAATATGCTGTTTGGCATCAACAATTCTCCGTTCTATGGTAAGGATGGCAAATTTGTTACCAGCCGCCACCTGCGTGACCGCCTGGAAAAAGAAACCGAAAAAAACCTGGCCCTGCGCGTGGAAGAAAGTGAAGGCGGGGAAGCCTTCCTGGTATATGGCCGTGGTATCCTGCACCTGGGGGTACTGATCGAAACCATGCGCCGTGAAGGATATGAGCTGACCGTAGGTCAGCCCCAGGTAATTACCAAGGATATCGACGGAAAAAAACACGAACCCTTTGAAACACTGGTGGTGGATGTGCCGGAAGAGTTTGCCAGCAAAGTGATCGACCTGGTTACCCGCCGTAAAGGGGAAATGCTGATAATGGAAACCAAGGGCGAAATGCAGCACCTGGAATTTGAGATCCCTTCCCGTGGCCTGATCGGGCTGCGTACGCAGATGCTGACAGCTACCACCGGTGAAGCGGTGATGGCCCACCGCTTTTCGTCCTACCAACCCTGGAAAGGATTGATCCCCGGAAGAAATAACGGAGTGCTGATCTCCAAGAACCAGGCAAAAACGACCGGTTATTCTATTGATAAATTACAGGACCGGGGTACGTTCTTTGTGGATCCGGGTGAGGAAGTATATGCCGGACAGATCCTGGCGGAGAACATCAAGCCCGGCGACCTGGTGGTAAACGCAACCGAAGAGAAAAAACTGACCAACCACCGCGCCAGCGGAAGTGATGATGCTACCCGCATTGCCCCCAAAACGCTGATGACCCTGGAGGAGTGCATGGAATACATTCAACACGATGAATGTATTGAGGTGACACCTAATTTTATCCGGATGCGTAAAGTAGTGCTGGACGAAATTGAGCGGAACAAGATCGCCAAAAAAATGGCAGCAGAAGCCTAACAGCTTCGGTAATAATAGTATGCGCCACTGAGATGATCAGTGGCGTTTTTTATGGAATTACTGAAACAATAGGTGTCCTTTTATTGTTTTATCCGGGAAGTCATTGCTGGCGGACAGCTGTATCAATCCGTGAAATAATAATACCTTTGCAACATGAAAAAAATAGCTCTGCTGGTTGTTGTATTGATCCTGGGTACATGGAGCGCTATGGAAAGTTTTGCGCAATGTTCCATCTGTACCAAAACCACGCAACAAATGGGAGACGGACCGGCCAAAGGGTTCAATACCGGCATTCTTTATCTGGCATTTTTGCCCCTGGCGCTGATCGCGTTCCTGGGCATCCGCTGGTGGCGCAATGAAAAGAAAAATTCCTGATTTTGGGGTATTGATCTTATTTTGTATAAAATTTTAATTACACCTAAAACGAAAACAAAATGTTAGATCAAATCCTCAGCCTGGTAAAACAGTATGGACAACAATCCGTGGTTGACAATCCGGAGGTTCCGAATGAATACAATAACCAGGTAATGACCGAAGCTGCCAGCACCATTACCAATGGCTTTCAGAACATGGCCAGTGGCGGCGGACTGCAAAACATCCTTTCCCTGTTCACCGGCGGTGGTCAAAATCAAGGCAGCAACGGCATTTTAAGCAACCCGATCGTAAGTATGATGGTTGGCCATCTTGCAAACCGGCTGGTTTCCAATATGAACCTCAACCCGGCAACCGCCAACTCCATTGCAAATAATATTATTCCCAATGTGATCAACAGTATGGTTACAAAAACCGTAAGCAATGATCCGCAGGACTCCGGTTTTAACCTGAACGGCCTTATCGGAAGTCTTACCGGTGGCAATACCGGAACCAACGGATTTGATTTTCAAAGCTTGCTGGGACAGTTGAGCGGTGGCAACGGTAATGCCGATATCAGCAATATCATCAGCCAGGTTACACAGAATGCACAACAACACCAGCAAAGCCAGCAGCAATCCGGCGGACTGTCGGATTTAATTTCCGGATTTTTTAAATAGAGCAGCTGTTTGGCATAGTTTCTGCTTTATGTATTATGTACACGTTCTTTATATAGTGCAGTTCTGAAAAATCGGTTTAGCATTCTTTTAACAGGCCGGTTGTAATAATGGCAAGGATATTGCGTTTATAAATATAAGAACAAAGAGTTTTAAAAAAGATAGTCAATTTTCTCATAAGCAGTTAGTTTTGGTTGCGACCCCTGTTTCTACAGGGGTCTATTTTTTTTCAGCAGGTAGAAGCTGGCGGCCAGTCCCAGCGCAGCACCAGCACCATCTGCAAGGATGTCGAACACATCAAAGGAGCGGTTGGGGATGTACCATTTCTGTACATACTCCATTACAATGCCATATGCCAAAGCGGCAACAGCAGTGGCAACAAGTCTTCCGTTAACAGGAACAACTGTTGTACTTCGCATCAACCAGATATTCCATATCAGCACCAGCAATGTAAACATGCCGGTGTGCACCCATTTGTCGAAATAGGGGATCTTATCAAAAAAGCTTTCTTTTGGAAAGGCAGCGCCGGGCAGGGTGAGCAATACAAGGGTGATCAAAAAATAAAGAATGGCGCCGGCGAATATATAACCTCTTTTCATTTAATAGTTTAAATAAAGAAAAAGCCAGTCACGAGATGTGATTGGCTGTAAGTATTTTGAATAGGGCGCTGCAAACGCCTTTTAATAAAACGGATTAACCCACCAGTGCCTGGTAAGCGGCAGCATCCAGCAAGTTGGCAACATCCGCCGGATTGGAAACCTTCATTTTGATCATCCAGCCTTCGCCATAAGGATCGGTGTTTACAAGTTCAGGTGCATTTCCCAGCGCTTCATTCAGCTCGGTAACTTCACCATCAACAGGAAGGAAAAGGTCGGAAACTGTCTTTACGGCTTCCACTGTTCCGAAAACATCACCGGCTTTCAATGCTTTGCCAATTGTTTCCACCTCTACATATACGATGTCGCCTAACTCTCTCTGGGCAAAATCGGTAATGCCAATGGTGGCAATGTCGCCCTCAAGGCTGATCCATTCATGATCTTTGGTATAACGTAAGGTCTCTGGGTAACTCATAACAATATTTTAGAGTACAAATATGAGTAAACGAACCCAATATTCCATTTTTAAGTATGGAATTTTTAAAGGATTGCTAATTTTTAAAAAACCTGTTAAACAGTTGTAACATTTTTCTCCGCGATACGATTTATGGTATCAGGTGCCGCCAAGTTTTTTGTTGCATACAGGCAATGGCAGGTCCTCTTAAATGGCTTTTTGTCACAATTAACCGGTGTTTTGCCCCATTTACCGGTAATCGCTGGATGAAGGAGTGACGGGCCCATAGCTTTGTAGCGTACAATAAAAATAATATGAGAAAGATTTTTTTGGCCGGGCTTTGTTTTTGGAGTGCTTTAACACAGGCACAGAGTATTTCAGGCAGGATTGAAGGGGCCGACACTAAACCACTGGAACAGGCATCCGTTACACTTTTAAATATAAAAGACTCCTCTGTACAGAAGGTGACTGCCGCTGATAAAAGCGGCGTTTACCGGTTTGAAAAACCAGACGCCGGGACCTACCTGGTAATGGCTTCCAATGTAGGGTATACCCCTGCTTATTCCGAAGCCATTCAGTTTGACGGCAAAGACACCACCCTGGCTGTTATGACGCTGGAAAAAGGTAACACCCAGCTGGCAGGTGTGGTAGTGACGGCCAAGCGGCCGATGATCGAGGCCAAACCCGGGAAGATGGTGCTCAATGTGGAATCCATGCCCTCCAATACGGGTTTGAACGCGCTGGAACTCCTGGAAAAATCACCTGGTGTAACCGTGGACAATGACGGCAATGTAAGTCTGAAGGGAAAGCCGGGCGTATTAATACTGATCGACGGAAAGCCGACCTATATGAGCGGACAAACACTGGCCAATTTTCTCAAAAGCATCCAGAGCAATGGTGTGGACCAGATCGAGATCATGACCAGTCCGCCCGCAAAATACGATGCAGCTGGTAATGCAGGCATCATCAATATTAAAACCAAAAAGGGAGTGGTGAAGGGGATCAACGGAACTGCCAACCTGGGCTTTAACCAGGGTATTTATCCCAACTATTTCGGAGACATCAACTTCAATTACCGCGGAGAAAAGGTCAATCTTTTTGGAGGTTATAATGGCGGAAAATGGGAGAATAAAAGTAAGCAATTTATCGACCGCAATTTTTATGAAGAGGGAAAATTCGATGGTTCTTCAGATCAGCTGGCACACCGTCATGGTTTTGGGGATTACCACAGCGTAAAGCTGGGCATGGATTACTATTTCTCAAAGAAGGACGTGGCGGGCGTGGTAGTAAATGGTAATTTCTATAACTGGAACCAAAACCAGGAACTGAGCTCCAATCTGCGGGATGTATCCGGGGCCGTGAAATCTATATTGAAATCCCAGAGCTTTAATGGCGGAGACGGCAATAATATCAGCACCAATGTCAATTACAAGCACAGTTTTGATTCGGCCGGAAGGGAATGGACAGTTGACCTCGACCAGGCATATTATAAAAGTACAGGAAACAACAAACTGATCACCCAGCCGCAAACCGCGCAGGGCGAAAATAACGGAGCCGCTACCACCTTATTGGGAAAATCGCCCTCCGATATCCGTATCTACAGTGTGAAAACCGACTATGTGCATCCGTTTAAAAAAGAGCTGAAGCTGGAGGCCGGTCTTAAAAGCAGTTTCTCGTCTACCGACAATGCCGCCAACTACCTGCGGGATGAGGGCGCCGGATGGTTTCCCGATGATTCCATCAGCAATCATTTTATCTACAAGGAAAATATTAATGCTGCCTATGCCACGCTGACAAAAAAGGTAAAAAAATGGGAGTTGAGTGCAGGGCTGCGGGTGGAGAATACCATCGCAAAGGGCCACGAACTGCGTACCGATTCTTCGTTCAAACGGAACTACACCAATTTTTTCCCATCCGTAGGGGCGGCCTTAAATGTTAACGATAACAACCAGTTAACGCTGAACTACAACAGAAGGATCACCCGGCCAGATTTTGAGTCGCTGAACCCTGCGATATTTTTCCTCGATTCATTGACCTATGGTCAGGGTAACCCTTACCTGATGCCCCAGTTTACCAATAACATCGAAATGAGCCATACCTTTAAAAGGATGCTGACCACCACCCTCAACTATACAAAGACCAATGATGTGATTACACAGTTCCTGAAGCAGAATACGGAAGAAAAAAGAACCTACCAGACGGTGGAGAACCTCAGCTCGATGCGGCAGTGGGGTGCTTCGGTAATGTTTAACAAACAGCTTACCAAATGGTGGTCCCTGAATGTATTTGCCAATGCCACCACCAATCATTACAAGGGAATATACAGTAATGGTAAAGTTAATGACCCCATTACCATCGACTATATAGGGTTTAATTCCAATATGACCAACTCCTTTACCTTCCTTAAAACCTGGGGCGCGGAATTAAGCGGCTGGTATGTGGCAAAGGATGGTGACGGAGGATTGGTGATCTTTAGAAATATGGGTGCTCTCAATGCCATGCTGTCGAAACAGCTGTTCAATAAAAAAGCTACTATTAAAGCAGGGGTGCGGGATATCTTCAGAACCCAGGTATTTGATGCCACTTCCCGCTACAGCGATGTGGATATTTACATCAGAAATGAACGTGACAGCCGCAGGTTCAATATATCCTTTACCTATAAGTTCGGCAAAAACAATATCGCCCCTGTACGAAACAGGCGGAGCGGCTCTTCCGACGAACAGAACCGGGTGAAAAGCGGAGGAGGAAGCTAGCGATAAGCTATCAGCAGGCAGCGGTAAGCCCTCATTGGTCAGAAATTAGTTGTCAGAATTGAGATTGAAGATCTCCGTCAATGATGAAGCTGAAAGCTGATGGCTGATAGCTGATTTCTGACAGCTCACTTCTCACCTCTCAAATACTGTTACTTCCATCTGATAACAGTCCTCTCTTGTTTTAACCTGAAAAAACAACCATTCGCAGGATATTTTTTACCATTAGACGACGATCGGTTCCGTGGCTTCGATTTAACATATATGTTTGCTGCTTCAAAAACGACAACAACACACTTTTTATGAAACGACTACTAACACCGGCACTACTATTGTTCTTCCATGCGGCAACTCATGCGCAGACGATCTCAGGAGCCGTAAAAGACGACGCCGGAAAGCCAGCCGAGAAAGCCACCGTATCTTTATTAAATGCTGTGGACTCTTCTATTGTAAAACTGGATGCAGCAAAAGCCGATGGTACCTATCAGTTCGAAACAATCGGGAACGGGCGGTACCTGATAATGGCCAGCAATGTGGGTTTCAATACCGCCTATTCGGCGGCATTTGATTACACAGGAGCGGATATAAAACTGAACGAACTGGTGCTTGAAAAAGCCAGTACTCAACTACAGGGGGTAGTGGTTACTGCCAAACGTCCCCTGGTGGAAGTAAAACCCGGACGCATGGTGGTAAATGTGGAAGGAACGATCAATGCCACTGGCAACGACGGATTGGAATTGTTGCGCAAATCGCCCGGAGTGCTGGTGGATAAGGATGATAACATCAGCATGGCCGGCAAGAACGGTGTACGCATATACATTGACGGCAAACCTTCTCCCTTAACGGGTGCCGACCTGGCCAGTTACCTCCGTTCCCTGCAGTCTTCTGATATCGAATCGATAGAGCTGATCACCAACCCTTCCGCAAAATATGAGGCGGCGGGCAATGCCGGGATCATTAACATCCGGCTCAAAAAGAACAAGGCTTTTGGAACCAACGGTACCATTACGGCAGGCGCCAACGTGGCCACTTATGCCAATTATAACGGGGGCTTCAACATTAACCATCGCAACAAAAAAGTGAACCTCTTTGGAAACTACAATTACAGCCAGGGACTGCGTTTTAACAAGCAATACATCCTGCGGGATGTAAGTGATAGCCTGTTCGATCAGCACATGATCTCCAAAAGCTACTCAAAAGCGCACAACTTCAAAGCGGGCATGGACTATTTCATCAATGATAAAAATACGATCGGTATCATGGTGAACGGCAATATTTCCGATGTGGACCGCAGAGAGCCCGGTGATATGCCCATTACCTACAAGCCTACCAATACCGTAGACCGGATCCTGTACACCAATACCCAAACCCTCCGGGACCGCAGCAATTATAATGGTAACCTCAACTACCGCTATGCGGATACCTCCGGCCGGGAACTGAACGTGGACCTGGATTACGGGTATTTCAATATCGACGGGAACCAGTATGTGCCCAATATTTACAGACGCGCTTCCGACGGGGCAGAGGTGAACCGCAATATCTACCGGATCATTACGGCTACGGATATCGACCTTTATTCTTTTAAACTGGATTATGAGCAGCCGTTCTTTAAAGGAAAGCTGGGATATGGTGGTAAACTGAATTTTGTAAACACCGGCAACGATTTTAAAAACTACGATGCCAACGGATCCTCCGAGTCGCTGGATTACGGAAAGAGCAACTACTTTAAATACAAGGAAAACGTAAATGCCTTGTACGTGAATTATAACCGCGCTTACAAAACCTTCTCGTACCAGTTGGGTTTAAGAGCAGAAAATACCAATTCCGACGGTATTTCCACAGGAAAGCAATGGGATGAAGCAAGTCAGACCTATAAGGATTATGAAGGCAAGGTAAAAAGGAATTATACCGACTTCTTCCCCAGTGCGTCCATCACGTATAATAAAAATCCGATGAACCAGTGGAGTATCAGCTACAGCCGCCGGATCGACCGCCCGGATTATGATGACCTGAACCCGTTTGAATACCGGCTGAATGATTATTTGTATGCCCGCGGTAATACCAACTTAAGACCGCAGTATACCAATACCATCGGCATTACCCATACCTATAAGTATAAGCTCAATACCTCATTAAACTACAGCCATGTAAAAGACATGTTTGTACAGCTGATCGATACCATCGATAGAACAAAATCGTTCCAGACAAATGAGAACCTGGCCAACCAGGATGTATTCAGCCTGAATGTTTCCTATCCCTTCACGTATAAAACCTATACCTTCTTCTCCAATCTTACGGCCAACTACTCCTTGTACGAAGCGAATTTCGGAGACGGAAAGGTCATCAATACAAAAAATTTCAATGTGCAGTATTTTATGCAGCATTCGCTGAAGTTTGGTAAAACCTGGACAGCAGAGCTGACCGGCCTGTATCTGTCGCCCTTTGTATGGGCCGGAACATTCAGAGGAAAGTCGATGGGCTTCATCAGCACAGGACTGCAAAAGACCATCCTGAAAGGAGATGGTACCATAAAGGCCAGTGTGGATGATCTATTTAAAACCATGCGGTTTACCGGGGATATGAACTTTGCCGGAGCCTATACCTATGTGATCGCCAAGTGGGACAGCCGCCAGTTCAAGCTGAACTTTACCTATAAATTTGGTAATAAACAGGTGAAATCCGCCCGTCAGCGCAAGACCGGTCTGGACGATGAAAGCAAACGGGCCAGCGGCGGTGGCAGCTCCACCCCGGGTCAGTAAGGATCTTGGTTTTGTTAGTAATAGGTAAAAGTTGCTGGCGCAGGCCGGCAACTTTTTTTTATACCGGCATGCGGGGCCGGAGAAAACCAGCCCTCTTTTTTCATTTACCCGCTGACGGATATATCTTTGCCGGATGAAAAAGATATTTTCATTAAACGATATCATACCGATTGCCGGGTGGCTGCTGCAACAGATGGACGATAAAAAGATCATTGCTTTTTACGGACAGATGGGCGCAGGCAAAACCACGCTGATCTATACCATCTGCCAGGTATTGCAGGTGGAGGATGTGGTCAGCAGTCCTACCTTTTCCATTATCAACGAATACCGTTTTACGGATGAGGGAAAACCCGCCTCCGTATACCATATGGATCTGTACCGCCTCCGGGATGAGGAAGAGGCCGTCCGGGCCGGGGTGGAAGACTGTCTTTACAGTGGCCATTATTGTTTTGTGGAATGGCCGGAGAAGGCCCCTGAGCTTTTCCCGGAAGGTACATTGTACGTATCGCTGACCGTAATTGACGGAGACCAGCGGGAGCTGGAAATACTTAAAAAATAAGTAGCTTTACAGCTTAAACCATATCAGATAACTTAAACCCTTTTGTAGCTCTTTCCGGACGCCGTCTTTTATGAGTAAGATAAAAACCATAGTGAGTACCTCCTTCAGTTATGAAACGCAGGAGGAAACATTGGATATTCGTGTAAAAGGTGGGGGCATGACCATCGGTATCCCCAAGGAGATCGCCTTTCAGGAAAACCGGGTGTCTCTTACCCCGGATGCCGTAGCTGTTTTGATCAATAACGGCCATGCTGTTATCGTAGAACATAATGCAGGTGAGGCCGCACATTTCCGGGATGCGGATTACAGCGAGGCCGGAGCCAGGATCGTTTATTCGAGGGAGGATGTTTTTAAAGCGCCCATCCTTTTAAAAAGTGCACCGGTGGTGGAGGAAGACCTGCCACTGCTGCAATACAACCAGATCATTATTTCCCCGCTGCACCTTTCCACCCTCCGGCGGGAGGTGCTGCACACCATGATGCAGAAGAAGATCACCGCCCTTTCATTTGAAAACCTTAAGGACGACAGCGATTCCTATCCCATTGTCCGGAGCATGAGCGAGATCGCCGGCAGCGCTGTGATGCTGATTGCGGCCCAGTACCTGGGCTCCGCCAATCATGGCAAAGGCGTATTGCTGGGAGGCATCACCGGTATTGCCCCCACCAAGGTAGTGATCATCGGGGCCGGTATCGTGGGCGAATATGCCGCCCGGGCCGCACTGGCATTGGGGGCGTCTGTAAAGCTGTTCGACAGCAATATCTCGCGCTTAAAGCGCCTGGAAAATACCATCGGTCACCGGTTATGGACCTCCGTTCTGGAGCCGAAACTCCTGGCCAAACAGCTGAAGACCTGTGAAGTGGCGGTAGGCGCCCTGGCCAATGAATCGGGCAGAACACCCCTGGTGGTAACAGAAGAAATGGTAAGCGGCATGCGGCAGGGATCGGTGATTATTGATGCCACCATCGACCGGGGGGGCTGTTTTGAAACCTCGGAAGTAACCTCGCATGAAAGTCCTATTTTTTTGAAATACGGCGTTATCCACTATTGCGTGCCTAATATCCCTTCAGGATTTGCCCGTACCGCCTCCCAGGCCATCAGCAATGTGCTGGCACCGTTGCTGATAGAGGCCGGCGATGAAGGTGGCATTGAGCGGCTGGCATGGCACCAGCTGCACCTGCGGAACGGCATTTACCTTTTTAAGGGTTACCTCACCAATTTTTACCTCAGTCAGCGGTTTGATCTCCGGTATACGGATCTGAACCTGCTTATTGCGAGCCAGCGATGAGCGAAGCAAACCTGTAAGGTTTCAAAAACCTTAAGGTTTTAGGCCTTAACTTTGCCCCTTCATGCTTGATAAGAAGAACATAATACAGGGAACAGAAACAGCGGTGATCGTTGGTGTGGTCACCAAGGACCAGACCGAGCAGCAGGTGACCGAATACCTGGACGAGCTGGCTTTTTTGGCCGAGACCGCAGGGGCAGAAACAAAGAAACGTTTCATTCAGAAATTACAGCACCCGGATACCCGCACTTTTGTGGGCAAGGGAAAACTGGAGGAGATCCGCCAGTATTGCATCACTCATGGTGTCAATCTGGTCATTTTTGATGATGAGCTTTCCGGTGCACAGATCAATAATATCACCACCGCTATCGGTGTAAAAACCATCGACCGGTCGGACCTGATCCTGGATATTTTTGCCCGGCGGGCAAAAACGGCAGAGGCCAAGGCCCAGGTGGAGCTGGCGCAGTACCAGTATATTTTACCCCGCCTGCGCGGGATGTGGAAGCACCTGGAGCGGCTGGGAGGGGGCATCGGCACCCGGGGACCGGGAGAAACGGAAATAGAGACCGACCGCCGGATCGTACGGGAGAAAATTTCGCTGTTGCGGAACCGGCTGAAGGAAATCGACAAACAGTCTGCCACCCAACGCAAGAACCGCGGGGAGTTCATCCGTGTGGCCCTGGTAGGCTATACCAATGTGGGCAAAAGCACCATTATGAACCTGCTGAGCAAACGTGAAGTGTTTGCGGAAAATAAGTTATTCGCGACCCTGGATACTACGACCAGCAAGGTGGTTTTTGAAAATACACCCTTTCTGCTGAGCGATACGGTAGGGTTCATCCGCAAGCTGCCGCACCACCTCATCGAAAGCTTTAAAAGTACGCTGGATGAAGTACGCGAAGCAGACATACTCATCCATGTGATCGATATATCCCATCCTCAGTATGAGGACCAGATGGCAGTGGTGAACAAAACCCTTCAGGAGCTGAAGGCCTTTGACAAACCTATGATCACCGTTTTTAATAAAATGGATCTTTACGAACAGCAGACCTTTGATGAGTGGCTGGGGGAAGACACCAAAAAAGAGATCCTCCAGGATCTTTACGACCGCTGGAACCATGAAACCGGCGGCAATGCCGTATTTGTTGCTGCCACCGAAAGACGGAATGTGGAAGGCCTGCGCGACACCATTCTGAATAAGGTAAAAGAATTGTACCAGATCCGGTATCCGTACAAAACGATGTTTTTTTAAGGAAGGCGGTTGTTAAATAAGGCTTTCTAAATAATCATTTTAACTATCCGGCGCAGACCTTCCAACCTGTGCTGCAGTATTATTTAGTTTTATTTATAGAAACAATGATTGTTAAATGTTGTGTTACATAGCCACCAGCTTAAAGATGATTGGAGTGGATGTGTTATATCTGTATTGGTGGGACATGGAGGGCTGATGAGATAAGTGGATATACATTATGGGCCGTGCCTACGGCACTCCGGTGCTTCGTAGCATGTTGGGTCTCCGGAATAAATTCCGGAGGTAAAAAAATAAGCCAGGCCTGCGGCCTTTGCGAAAAGGTCATGGTATGCATACCTAATGAAGCACACCTGTTCCACCCGGTCGTAGGGGGCCTACCAGCAAAAAGGTGGCTCCAGCCCATAAGTGCTAAGTAACGCGCAGGCACAGGCCGGGAGGCCTGCACCAGATGAACAGCAAGAGGCAGTGCTTCGCATCATCATCCAACAACAAACTTCAGTTTGTTGACCGTGCATCATCTATAAAGCGTGGAGAGCCATAGGCTCGGTCCATCAAAGGAACAAATTCCGGGATGATGTATGCTTTTATGGACCGAGCCTACGGCACTCCGGTGCTCCGTAATATGTTGGGTCTCCGGAATAAATTCCGGAGGTAAAAAAAATAAGCCAGGCCTGCGGCCTTTGCGAAAAGGGCATGGTATGCATACCTAATGAAGCACACCTGTCCCACCCGGTCGTAGAGACCCTATCAATAAAAAGGAGGCCCCAGCCCATAAGTGCTAAGTAACGCACAGGCTCAGGCCGGGAGGCCTGCACCAGATGAGCGGCAAGAGGCAGTGCCTCACTTCATCATCCAACAACAAACTTCAGTTTGTTGGCCATGCATCATCTATAAAGCGTGGAGAGCCATAGGCTCGGTTCATCAAAGGAACAAATTCCGGGATGATGTATGCTTTTATGGGTCGTGCTTGCGGCACTCCGGTGCTCCGTAGCATGTTGGGTCTCCCGAATAAATTCCGGAGGTAAAAAAATAAGCCAGGCCTACGGCCTTTGCGAAAAGGTCATGGTATACCTAATGAAGCACACCTGTCCCACCCTGGTCGAAAGCGCCCTGCCAACAAAGCCGTCCTTACACCATAAGTGCTAAGTAACGCGCAAACACAGGCCGGAAACCTGTGCCAGATGAGCGGCAAGAGGCAGCGCCTCGCATCATTATCCAACAACAAACTTCAGTTTGTTGGCTGTGCATCATCTATAGAAAGCGGAGAGCCGTAGGCTCGGTCCATCAAAGGAACAAATTCCGGGATGATAAATGCTTTTATAGGCCGTGCCTGCTTAAAGAAGCACACCTGTCCCCTGGTCTCAGTTGTCCTGCCAATAAAAAGCCGCCTAAAACCAGCTACCCCACCCGGAAGTATAGGGGGCTACCCCAAACCTAAACTGACGAAGGGAAAACCTTTGCCGTTTAAGCAAAAAGCTAAACCGACCTGCCTAAAAAATGCGCGCGCGAAGATTTTAGGCAGGTGGGGGGTATAAAAAAGCTTTGATGTTGAAGGACAGGGGGCGGGTACCCCCACCTGTACAGGTGGGCTACCTGGTAAAAAAGCTTCAACAGTTTATGTTTTTGCTTCGCGCGTTTGGGTAAAAGCTGTGCGGCCTTAAGTAAAGGGTGGGCAGACCCGCCATATAGGTACGGAGGGCGACCTTTTTATATGCTATGTTATTTTAACCCTGGGCCAAGCCTAAAATTCCTTAGTCCTGCCGCTTAAAAGTTTAATTTAGTAGCATGAGTAAAGAGTTGGAATGGCACCTGGTTGCCGTGCACCCGAATGAACTGAATTTTAACGAAGAAAACCTTGCTGAAATAAAGCTAAGGGGCAGGCATTTATGCATCGCGCGGGTTAACGAACGGCTTTTTGCCTGCGCGGCCAAATGCCCGCATGCGGCGGCTCCGCTGGTGAAGGGTTATGTAAATGTGCAGGGTGACATCGTTTGCCCGGTGCACCGGTATAAGTTTAATCTGGAAACCGGCCGTAATACTACCGGCGAAGGGTATTTTTTAAAAACCTACCCGGTAGAGGAACGGGAGGATGGCTGGTATGTGGGTATAGAAAAAGGCGGATGGTTTGGGTTTTAGCTCCCCAGGATCTTATTGCCCCGCAGATAACGGGAATGCCCGCGGAGGCTTCTGCTCAGATCTGCAAAAAAGATCAGCGTAGATCAGTGGAAGAGAAATAATTTATTTCTTAAGGAAGTCAGGTGCCGGTGAGGCCCAGTGCCCCAGGTTGTGTTGCACATTAAAATGCGCATCCTCATAAATAGAAACCGTGGAGTTTACGGATTTAAAACCACTACTTCCTGTTACCGGCTCTCCTGAATTGGTAAAGCTAGTGCACTTAACCGGTTTTACTGTTCCTCCGTTTGCAGTGATATCCATTGCAGCCATAGCCGAAGGCTGGAAGTCGGACTGGTCCTTATATTTGGTATGGCCATTTAAAGACCGCCACCAGTGCAGGTCTTCACCAAACATTGAGGTGTGTATATTCCATAATACGGTGCTTTTACCTTTTATAATCGCAGGCACCCGTTGTTCTCCGACAAAATCTGTAATGCCATTGCTCTTATCAGTTACCCACAATCCCCACCACTTGCCCAGACTGTCTTCACCGCCGGGGCCCGGTTTTAGTTCAAACCGGTATTGCTGCCCGGGTTGCCAGCTGTATTTGTACATGATCTGATAGCCGCCGCTTTCATCATTGGCGGCATTGACCATCCCTTTCGACTTCCCTCCATTGGAGCCCCAGATCGAGAAGTTGATCACTTTTCCCTGGAAGGCACCTTTAAAAATCCCGTTTGTCTGAAAACCCGCATAGCCACCACCGGTGCCGCCGGAGGCATTGACAAGTGAGAAATTATAGGCGTAGTAATGCAAAAGTCCGTCTTTTGTAAGGCTGGACGGAGGATCTGCAACAGGCACAAAGGTCCATTCCAGACTGGAATAGCCTTCGCTGGCCGGAAAGTACCAGTCGCTGTAAGTGCCTCCCGGACTATAATATACCGGCTCACCGGATGTGCTGTTTTTACCTTCAGTAGTTGAATTGGTGTTCTGGGCGCTCGGCACTGTAGCGGGCAACAGGAATACCAGCAGCAGGAACAAACGGTTTTTCCGGTTCATTATTTTTTATTTGGTTGAACAGCATTTTACAAAAGACAAAGCCTCTGGTAGAAATCCGGACTACCTGCTATCCCTTCCCCGTAACCGCCGCCTCATCCAGCATCCAGATGGTTTGTCCTTTTTGCGGCGCCACACCCTGCACGGGATAAAGATGTTTGGCATTCTTCACAAATATCTTTTTCAATATGGGGTATTTATTCGCATCGCCTACCAGCAGCATTACTTCTTTGCTTTTATTGATAAGAGTGTAGGTAAAACTAATGCGCCAGGTTTGCTTGCTGTCTACCCATACTTCCTTTACCAGCCGCCTGGTTTCTGTTAAGATCGTGGTGCCGGGGAACAACGAAGCGGTATGACCGTCATCACCCATGCCTAAAAGTGTGAGATCGAACTGCGCGCTCCGTCCGAGAATGGCTTTTACGCTGGCCTCATATTCCTGTGCGCAGGTTGCGGGTTCGCCTTTTGTGGGGGTGATGAAAATATTTTTCCTGGGGATCTTAACATGATCCAGCAGCGCCAGGCGGCTCATCCTGTAATTGCTTTCATCACTGATGGCGGGTACAAAACGCTCATCACTCCAGAAGATGAATACATTCTTCCAATCGATATTGCTGCTGAAGGCAGGTGTGGCCAGTATTTCAAACAGTCTTTTGGGCGTGCTGCCACCGGAAAAAGCTACGGTAAAACGGCCGTTGGCTGCAATGCTTTTTGCAGCGGCGGTAACAAAATGATAGGCGGCTGCCAGACTTAATGCTTCTTTATCTTTCCAAACAAGTCGGATCGGGTTACTCATGATTTGATTTCTTTTCTGCGTTCTTTGCAAATATAGCGGTCTCTGCCATTAGGCGGTGGCAGCAATACCCAATGGAAGCCATCTTTTTTGATCAGCTGATCTGCTTTTTTAGGACCCCAGCTTCCCGCAGGGTATTTTTCCAGCCCTTTTTTGCCGTTCTTTTTCCATTCCTGCAAAATGGGCATCACAATGCTCCATGCGGTCTCCACCTGGTCGGCACGCATAAACTGGGTGGCATCACCTTCCAGTGCATCCAACAAAAGGGTTTCATAGGCCTCCGGTGGCTGCTCGGTAAACGATTCGTAATAAGTAAAATCCATTTCAACCGGTTTTAACTTCATCAGGGGTCCCGGTACCTTTCCTTCAAACAGCAATGTGATCTCCTGTTCCGGCTGTATGCTGATGATGAGCTGGTTGGGCATCACATCATCCTTAAATATTTTATAGGGAGAATCTTTGAACGTGATAACGATAAGGGAAGATTGTTTTTGTAAACACTTCCCGGTACGGAGATAGAAGGGAACATCTTTCCAGCGCTCATTGTCGATGTATAATTTAGCGGCCACATAGGTTTCTGTTGCCGAGCCTTTGCCGATGCTGGTTTCCTGGAGATAGCCCTGCTGGTGTTTTCCGTCGATCTCTCCGGAGGTGTATTGTCCGCGTACGATATCCGATGATACCGTAGCCGCCGTGAACGGGCGTACTTTTTTAAGCACTTTTACTTTTTCATTCCGGATGGCTTCGGCGTCATTACCCTTGGGACAATCCATACCTACTACAGAAAGCAGCTGCATCAGGTGATTCTGGATCATATCCCGCAGGGCACCGCTTTTATCATAATAGCTGCCGCGGGTGCCCACACTTACCTGCTCTGCCACGGTTATCTGTACGTTCTCCACATAATTGCGGTTCCACAGGGGTTCAAAGATATAGTTGGCAAAACGGAAGGCCAGCAGGTTCTGCACCACTTCCTTGCCCAGGTAATGATCGATCCGGTAGATCTGGTTTTCTTCAAAATTATCCTTGAGCAACTTGTTCAATGCCTTTGCAGATGCCAGGTCGGTGCCAAAGGGTTTTTCCACCACAATACGGTCCTTATTGGGTTGTGGCGCCAGCTTATATTTGGAAATGGATTTGGAAATAGGATCAATAAAGTTAGGTGCTACCGAATAGTAGAAAAGGCGGGTGGCCCGTTTTTTCCAGTCTTTATCGTTTTTATTCAGAATGGTCTTGAGCCGGGTATAGGTGTCGTCCAGCGTAAAATCGCCCTGGAAGAAATAGAGTTTTTTAATGAATTCATTCCACTGTTCCGGTTTGGCCTTTCCGCTCCGGGAGAAATTATTAACGCCTTCGAGCATGTGCTTTTCAAAAGAATCTTCCGGCATGCCCTGGTAATGCACGGCATAAATGGCAAACGCTTCCGGCATATAGCCATGGATGAACAGGTTGTAAAAGGCAGGGATCAGTTTTCTCCAGGAAAGATCTCCAAAACCGCCAAAGATGACAATATTGGCGGGTGTTTCTTTAAAGTTCATATAAACAATTTAAGTGAATGCTAATGCCACTGAGGCACTAAGTAACGAAGTTACACAAAGGAATGTTTAAAAAAAATGGTATTCTGCTACAAAGTGACTGATGCCACAAAGGCACAAAGCCGCGAAGATGCACGAAGGGTGTACAGCCCTCAAAATCTTAGTGTGTCTTAGAGCCTTGGGGTCTTAGTGGCGAAAATGTCGCGGAGGCACAAAGCCACGAAGATGCACGAAGGGTATACAGCCCTCAAAATCTTGGTGTGTCTTAGAGTCTTGGGGTCTTAGTGGCGACTGATGCCGCGAAGGCACAAAGCCGCGAAGATGCACGAAGGGGTTATACAACCCTCAAAATCTTAGTGTGTCTTAGTGCCTTGGAGTCTTAGTGGCGACTGATGCCGCGAAGGCACAAAGCCACGAAGATGCACGAAGGGGTTATACAGCCCTCAAAATCTTAGTGTGTCTTAGCGCCTTGGCGTCTTGGTGGCGAAAAATGCCACGAAGGCACAACGCTATGAAGATGCACGAAGGGATTATACAGCCCTAAAATCTTGGTGTGTCTTAGAGCCTTGGGGTCTTAGTGGCGAAAATGTCGCAAAGGCACAAAACCGCGAAGATACACGAAGGGTTATACAGCCCTCAAAATCTTGGTGTGTCTTAGCGCCTTGGCGTCTTGGTGGCGAAATGCCACGAAGACACAAAGCCACGAAGATGCACGAAGGGGTTATACAGCCCTCAAAATCTTAGTGAGTCTTAGAGTCTTGGGGTCTTAGTGGCGAAAATGTCGCAAAGGCACAAAGCCGCGAAGATGCACGAAGGGTTGTACAGCCCTCAAAATCTTAGTGTGT
Source organism: Niabella beijingensis (assembly GCF_020034665.1). Taxonomy (NCBI): domain Bacteria; kingdom Pseudomonadati; phylum Bacteroidota; class Chitinophagia; order Chitinophagales; family Chitinophagaceae; genus Niabella; species Niabella beijingensis. Next base: position 3,071,047 of record NZ_JAIQDI010000001.1, read on the forward strand.
CTTAGTGCCTTGGAGTCTTAGTGGCGAAAAATCTCTTAATAACGCAAAAACCTATTTCGCTTCCGCCGGTGTATAGGGCCAGTCGGTGTGGAAGGTCCCGGGTTTGTCGATGCGCTCATACGTATGGGCGCCAAACAAGTCGCGCTGCGCCTGTATCAGGTTGGCCGGCAGGCGTTCGGTAGTATAGGCATCAAAATAATTCAACACGGAAGAGATTGCGGATGCTGCTACACCCGCATCCATGGCGGTTTTCAGGAACCGTACCATGGCTTTCCGCTCCTGTTTCAGGATACCGGCAAAATGCGGTGAACCGATGATATTGGTTAATCCCGGCTCTTTTTCATAAGCGTTGAACAGGTCCTTCAGCAATACAGAGCGGATGATACAACCCCCTCTCCATACTTTTACCACGGTTTTAATATCGATGTCGTATTTATAAGTGGCGGATGCTACCTGCAACAGCTCAAGCCCCTGGGCATAGGCCATCATAAAGGAAAAATGCAGTGCATCGCGACAGATATCCTTCAGCTCCTCCAGGTTGGCATCGGTCTTCCGGTTCTGGTGGTCGTACAGTTTTGAAAAAGCGGTCCGCTCATCTTTAAGCGCCGACAGGTAACGCATGGAAACCGAGATATCAATGGTGGGGAGGGGTACGTTAAGTTCCAGCGAACTTTCAGAGGTCCACAGACCGGTGCCTTTTTGTTTGGCCTTGTCCAGGATCAGGTCGATCAGGTCTTTTCCCGTTTCCGGGTCCTTCTCACGGAAGATCACAGAAGTGATCTCGATGAGGAAGGATTGCAGTTCCCCTTTGTTCCATTCTTCAAACAGATCGGCAAACTGCGCATTGATCATGCCTTCGTTCTTCAGCAGGCCGTATACTTCGCTGATCATCTGCATTACCGCGTATTCAATACCATTGTGCACCATTTTTACATAATGGCCCGCTGCGGTGTGGCCCATATAGGCTACACAGGGTTCGCCTTCGGCTTTTGCGGCAATGGATTCGAGGATATCGCGTACCAGCTCATAGCTTTCCTTGTTTCCGCCCGGCATCATACTGGGACCAAAACGGGCACCGTCCTCGCCGCCGGAAACACCCATCCCGATAAAATGGATCCCGGAATTTTGCAGTTCCTGGTATCTTCTTTCCGTATCTATAAAGTGGGAATTACCACCATCAATCAGAATATCACCTTTTTCCAGCTGGGGCACCAGCTCACCGATCACGGCATCCACGATCTTACCGGCAGGAACCAGCAACATAATGATCCGGGGCGCCTGCAACTTTGCGATCAGCTCGGAAGAAGAGCCGGCAGTGGAGACGGGTTTGCCCTTTCCTGCATCTTCCATTATCTTCCGCTGGTTTTCATCACGGTCGTAACCACACACTTCAAACCCGTGATCAGCAATATTGAGGACCAGGTTTCTACCCATGGTTCCGAGCCCGATCATTCCAAATCTTGCAGCCATAATTTTTTTTCGTTAAAGGTAATACTGCATTAACAAAATCATAAAATAAATTGTTCGGTTGCACAATTTTAACAGCGAACGTCCGTTTTACGAGGATTTTCGTTACTTTCACATGAGGAAACGGCGATAGTTATTAAGATTCATTGAACGAAAAGATCAGAAATGTTTAGCAGCAAAGCATTATTTAGAACGGCATTGTTGATGGTGGTGTTGTATGCCTGCGGCACCTCCCAGCCAGCCCGGAGGAATGTATTATCCAATACAAAACCCGCCAACCAGCAGCCGGCTCAAAACAACGGCCGCAATCCAGATCAGACAACGTTTACAAGACCCGAGCAGATCACCAAAAGAAGACCGCCGGAGGAGCGCCCCGTGGTAAATACAAAAGTGGAGCGGAGGCAGGAGCCGGAAACAGAAGCGCCGGCCGCAACGGCCACTACCTATCGCTCTCCTGCATTCTATAAAAATATTACAGACAGCATCCAGCGTGTGGCCGCGAAGCCCAGCTATTATAAAATGACGGAAAACCTGTTTAAGGAAATGACGGTGGTGCCGGACCCCAAGAATCCTGCTGTAAATTCGCAATGGTACACCACCGTGAACTTTGATGTCCGCAAGCCCAACTTTGTGATACTTCATCATACCGCACAGAACAGCGCGGAGCAGACCTTATTCACCTTCTCGATTTCGCGTACCAGTGTGAGCGCCCATTATGTAGTAGGACGCGATGGTGTCACTTATCAGATGCTGAATGAATACATGCGCGCCTGGCATGCCGGTAGAAGCAAATGGGGTTCTATTACCGACATGAACTCCTGCAGCATCGGCATTGAGATCGATAATAACGGCAATGAACCTTTTTCGGAAGCGCAGATCAGTTCGCTTTTAAAATTGCTGGAATACCTGAAAGACAAATTCGGCATCCCGCAGGGTAATTTTATCGCGCACTCCGATATCGCACCCAGCAGGAAGAATGACCCCAGTAAATTTTTCCCCTGGAAGCGGCTGGCAGGCGCGGGCTTTGGCTACTGGTACGATTCCACCAACCTGGCGGAGCCACCGGCAGATTTTAATGCCATCCTTGCCTTGCGTGTGATCGGGTACGACACCCGCAACCAGGCAACAGCCATCACGGCATTTAAACTGCATTACATCCAGAATGATATTACACCCAGTTTAACGGATTATGATAAAAAAGTGCTGTACAACGTATATAAGTACTACTAAGCAGCACGGGATCCCGTTAATTTTAAAAAGGATATTTTTGCAGCCTCCATATTGAGTAATATGGGGGCTTTTAGTTAAAGTGAAAATTTGATGACAGAAGAACATAAACGCCTTGCAGCAAATGCAAAAAAATCCATCCCGCTGGAGCAGTGGGGACCCTATGTAAGTGAGCGCCAGTGGGGAACGGTACGGGAAGATTACAGTCAGAATGGGGATACCTGGAACTATTTTCCCTTCGATCATGCAAACAGCCGCGCTTACCTCTGGGGGGAGGATGGTCTTGCCGGCATATCCGATTATTTTCAAAACCTCTGTTTTGCTGTAGCGCTCTGGAACGGACAGGACAAGATCTTGAAAGAGCGGTTATTTGGTCTGGGTAATAACGAAGGCAATCATGGCGAGGATGTAAAGGAACTGTATTTCTATCTCGACAACCTGCCCACCCACTATTATATGGAATACCTGTATAAGTATCCGCAGCAGGCATTCCCCTATGAAGAGCTGCGGGAGCAGAACCGTACCCGTGGAAAAAATGAAACCGAATATGAATTGCTGGATACCGGCGTTTTTAAGAACCGGCAGTATTTTAATGTACATGTTACCTATGCAAAAGAGAACAGTACAGATATTGGAATAAGGATCAACATCACCAATCTCTACAGTGAGGCCGCACCCATAACAGTGTTGCCGCTGCTTTGGTTTTATAACCGCTGGGCGCATGGATCCAATACGGTGATCCCGGATATCTCCCTGGTAAACGATCATACCGTGCTGGCGCAGCACAACCGCATCGGCGATTATTATTTTTATTTTCAGAATGCCGATGATGCGCTCTTTACGGATAACGAAACCAATTTTGAAAAACTTTTCGGACGGCCCAATGCCAGCATTTTTGTAAAGGATGCATTTCATGATGCCATTATCGACAGTAAAAATGTAGAAGCCCTGCGCAACCGGAAACAGGGGACCCGCTTTACGCCTGTGTTCCGGCGTACGGTAAATGCCGGGGAAACCATTTCCATTTACTGCCGGCTGACCAATGACCCTAAAGCCCAGCCGTTTGATGACGGGTTTATGCAGCTCTTTGATAAACGGCGGGCCGAGGCGGATGAATTCTATAACGCCATTTTCCCCGGCGGGGTAGACCCCGGTATGGCACGGGTACAACGCCAGGCACTTGCCGGCCTGTTGTGGAGCAAGCAATATTATCATTATGATGTGGAGCGCTGGCTGAGTGTATCAGACGGTATTACGCCGATCATTCCATCACGGCTGACGGGACGCAACAGCGACTGGACACACCTGAAGAACCAGGACATCATCTCTATGCCGGATAAATGGGAATATCCCTGGTATGCTGCATGGGATCAGTCGTTCCAGTGTATTTCAATGGCCGTGGTGGATCCTGCGTTTGCAAAGAACCAGCTGCTGCTGCTGATGCGCGAATGGTTCATGAAACCGGATGGTCAGCTGCCTTCCTACGAATGGAATTTCAGTGATGTGAACCCGCCCGTGCAGGCCTGGGCGGCGATGGAGATCTATGAGATCGAAAAGAAAACAAAGGGACAAGGCGATATTGATTTTCTGAAAAAAGTATTTAATAAGCTCACCATCAACTTTACCTGGTGGATCAACCGGAAAGACCTGAAGGGGGATAATATCTTTGAAGGCGGGTTCCTGGGACTGGATAATATCGGGGTCTTTAACCGGAGTTATCATGATAAAGGGGAGATACAGCTGGAACAGGCCGATGGTACCAGCTGGATGGGGATCTACGCGATGAACATGATGGACATCGCGCTGGAGATCGCCGTAGTAGATCCTTCTTTTGAAGACATGGTAACCAAATTCTTCGAACATTTTGTACTGATCGCCGAAGCATTGAATGATCATGTATTGTGGAATGAAGAAGACCAGTTCTTTTATGATGTGCTTTGTATGCGCGATGCCCCGCCGCAGCCGCTGAAGATCCGCTCCATTGTAGGACTGACCTCAATATATGCAGTGAATGTAATGAGCCGGGAGGTGTTTGAGAAGCTGCCCGATTTTCAAAAGCGGTTCAACTGGTTTAAAAATTACCGCATAAAAAATGACCTTTTCTGGCCCAATGAAGAAAAAGGCGACGGGGAGGAAATGCTGATGTCGCTGGTGCAGAGCGACCGGCTGAAGGCGCTGCTGACGCGGCTCCTGGATGAAAGCGAGTTCCTGTCGGACGGTGGCATAAGAGCTTTGTCGAAATACCATGAGTCGCATCCTTATTCCGTTACCGTTAACGGGGAAGTGCATTCCATTCAATATGACCCGGGCGATTCCACTTCGGATATGTTTGGCGGCAACTCCAACTGGCGCGGACCCGTCTGGATCCCCATCAATTTTATCATCATTCAATCTATACGGCGGCTGGGTAAATTTTATCATGATTCCTTCCTGATGGAATATCCTACCGGATCCGGGAACCGGATGAACCTGTTCAATATTTCCACGGAATTATCAAAAAGAGTGATCAGCCTTTTTCAACGGGATACTGCGGGTAACCGCCCTATTTACGGGGAATACAACTGGTTTTTTAATCAGCCGGAGAACCAGGATCTGATCCTGTTCTATGAATATTTCAACGGGGATTCGGGACGGGGGCTGGGCGCCAGTCACCAAACGGGTTGGTCTGCCCTGGTTGCTGAAATGATCAGCGAGCTGGCGGATAAGGAAAAATAAACCTGTCAGGGTTCAAAAACCTGATAGGTTTAAAATAAAAAAGCATCGTGCTTTTTTGTTTCCAAACCGGTTTCCCGGTTTTTCACTTACTAACCCGATGCTTTTTTAATAGCTTCTGCATTGTTGCTGTCAGGAATTTTCGTACCAGTTGTATGCTCTTTTTACAGACCATGCAGCTAAAACGTAGATCCCCGGCAACCGGCAAGGCTTCCGCTTTTTAAGCTTAATCTTCCGTAAGGGTCTTTGTTCCGGCCTTTCGTTCAACGCCTCCATGCTTTTTAGGGCATTTCCGCAGTTCAACTATCGACAGGAGACCACATCTTTCCGATCCAGCTAAGACAATTATCTATCTCCGGTTCCATAACCTGCTTCCTGTCCAGTCATTACTGTCTGTTCAAGCTGCTTGTCAAAAACCTGAAGAATCAAAGAACTGTCGGTGCAACTGACAACATCATATAGACTTCGTCGAATGCACTTTGAAGATACGATCTGAAACCAGCCGTTTCCAAATTTTTTGGTCAATTGTTATGCAGTTGTTATGAACAGGGTTGCACACAGGTCTGAGCGGTTATCCACCAGGAATAAACGGTTTTGAACGGGTTATGCACAATAAAATGCACATTCAAAGTGAACAGATACCCTCTGGGCAGAAATTATCTATTTTTATCAAAACCAAACGCACAAAATGAACCGCTTTATAAAGATAGTAATAGGGGTAGCGGGAGCGGGCCTTTTGTTTACAATCGCAACTTTGCTGATCCGAAAGAAACAACCTCCCGTAACTCCTGTAACCAACGATACCCCCTTAAAACCGGGCAGTGATTTTTATAATTATGCCTTTGGTATCCAGGTTCAAAACACTCCCTGGGGTAAAGACATGTATGGAAACAATTTTATTCTTCTGCAGAATTTTAATAAAAAGGCCTTAAAATCAATACTGGAACAAGCCTGTGCCAACAGAAAAGCACCGGCTGGCTCAGCAGAAAAACGCGTGGGTGATTTTTATGCAGCCGGAATGGATACGGTAACGATTGAAAAACTGGGAGATATACCTATAAAATACAATTTGGCGGCCGTAGATGCTATAACGTCCCTGCCAGACCTGGTAAAAGAAATTAATCACCTCCGTACCAGCGGCATTGCTTACCCGCTTTATGGATTTTATGTTATACAGGATGCTAAAAATACAGCTGTCATGATCCCCTACCTGGGGCAGGGTGGTACTACGTTAGCGCATAGGGACAATTATTTAAAGATGGATAAACGCTCCGTTGAGCTTCGCAACAGGTATTTAAAATATATCTCCGCACTCTTTAGTTTAACGGGTGCCTCTTCCCGGGAAGCGTCCGCCAATGCAGCCATCCTCTTTGATACAGAAAAACAACTGGCGGAGGTTCAAATGGACCCGGTGGAAATGCGCGATATAAATAAAACGTATAATAAATTCTACCTGGAGGACCTTTCCAAAATCACACCAGGACTGGATTGGAGGACGGTCCTGGCGGAGCTGGGAATAAAAGAGCAGGATAGTGTGCTGGTAGACTGCCCTGCATTTTTTATTGCAGTGGCCCGCCTGTTAAAAACTGTTCCGCTTGATCATTGGAAACTCTATTTGAAATGGAACATCCTGAAAGAAGCGGCCCCCTACCTGAGCACACCGTTTGTAAGGGCAAATGCAGCTTTTACACAGGGACCGGACAAAGGGGTAGACACTCCGCGTGAGGAATGGCTTTCCTCTTTAACCGATGGCAGCATTGGAGAGCTGCTGGGGCAGCTATATGTAAAAGAATATTTTAAGCCGGCAACAAAAGCCAGAGTGGAAGACCTGGTGGCAAACCTGAGAAAGGCATTTGAAATTCGGATAAGAGAGCTGAGCTGGATGGGGGCAGCCACTAAACAAAAGGCGCTGGCCAAACTGGCGGCTATCCGTCTTAAAATCGGCTACCCGGATAAATGGGAAAATTACGCCGGGCTGAAGATAAACCGCGACACATTTTTTAAGAATATACAAAATGCTCGCAGCTGGCACTATCATTTAATGATCAGTTGGCTTGGCAAGCCGGCAGAGCGGGAGCGCTGGGAAACAACGCCGCCTACGGTAAATGCTTTTTACAATCCGATGCGGAATGAAATTGTTTTTCCTGCAGGGTTCCTTCAGCCGCCCTTCTTTGATCCTGAGGCAGATGATGCAGTGAACTATGGAGCGATAGGTACACAGATCGGACATGAAATAGCGCACGCATTTGATGATAACGGCAGCAGGTTCGATGCAGACGGCACACTCAGGGATTGGTGGACCCAGGAAGACCGGAAACGGTTTGATGCCAAGGCTGGGATGCTGGTAAAGCAGTTTGACAGCTATACAGTGCTGGACCGCATGCATGTAAACGGAAAACTGACATTGGGAGAGAATATCGCAGATCTGGGCGGCCTGAATGCAGCTTATGCAGCCTTTAAGATGACCCGGGATGGAAGATCAACCAGAAAAGTTGACGGATTCACCCCAGACCAGCGTTTTTTTCTTTCGTGGGCACAGCTTTGGAGGGAATATACTGATGAGACCTACCTGGCACAAATGATCCTTACAGACCCGCACCCGCCGGGCCGGTACAGGACCATTGGCCCGCTGGTGAATATGGATGCCTGGTACAAGGCCTTTAATATAAAGCCGGGCGACAAATTGTATAAAAAGCCGGAAGACCGGATACGAATCTGGTAAGGAAATGTAGATCTGTTTTGAAAATTTAAAACAGGCAAGCGTTGCTAATTGAAAAATATTTATTTTCATGGCCTAATTTACCAGATAAATGAATCAAACGTTAAAAATCGGAATAGTAGCCGCCGGGGCCTGCCTGCTGCTGGCGGGTCAGTCAGCGCTGGCGCAAAAAAAAGTAAAGTTTATCGACCCGGCGAATATGAACACCTCTGTAAAACCGGGCAATGATTTTTATGAATATGCCAGTGGTGCCTGGGTGAAAAGCAACCCGGTACCCGCAAAAGAAACCCGCTGGGGCAGCTTTAACATGCTGCGCGATTTTAATATCAATGCTGTAAAATCGATCCTCGAAAAGGCTCAGGCAAATAAATCCGCAGCTGCCGGCTCTGTGGAAAAACGCGTGGGTGATTTTTATGCCGCGGGGATGGACAGCGTTGCGATCGAAAAACTGGGGTACGCCCCCATTAAAGAAGATCTGGCTGCTATAGAATCTATAAAAACATTACCGGAACTGCTGCAGAAGATAAATGCATTGCGGAGCAGTGGTACCGCTTCGCCGGTGTACGGGTTTTATGTGGGGCAGGACCGCAAGAACGTAACCGTGATGATCCCCCAGCTCAGTCAGGGCGGCACCTCATTGCCCGACCGGGATAATTATCTGAAAGATGATCAGCGGTCGGTTCAGATCCGTGAGGCCTACGCAAAATATATTACAACGCTTTTTGAACTGGTGGCCACACCTGCCGAAGCGGCCCGGGCCAATGCAGCCACCATTTTTAATATCGAAAAACAACTGGCCGCTGCACAGCTGAGCCGGGTGGAGCTGCGGGATGCTTATAAGACCTATAACAAATTTTCCCTGGACGATCTTTCCAAAACCACTCCCGGTCTGGATTGGAAAACAACCCTCTCGGAACTGGAAATAAAAGGAGAGGACAGTATACTGGTAAACAACCCTGCCTTTTTTGTGACGGCGGCCGAACTGCTGAAAACCGTACCGCTGGATAACTGGAAAGTATACCTGAAATGGAGTATTCTTAAAGGTGCGGCACCTTATTTAAGTACGCCATTTGTGCAGGCCAATTTTGCCTTTACACAGGCACTGACAGGACAAAAGATCCAGACTCCGCGCTGGCAGCGGCTTTCATCGCTTACCGATGGCAATATCGGAGAGCTGCTGGGGCAGCTGTATGTAAAGGAGTATTTTAAGCCTGCTGCAAAAGCCCGGATGGAGGAACTGGTGGCCAACCTCAGAACGGCTTTCGGCAACCGGATAAAAAGCCTGGACTGGATGAGTGCTGCCACCAAGGAAAAAGCCCTGACAAAGCTGGCTGCCTTCCGGCCCAAGATCGCTTATCCTGATAAATGGGAGAATTATGACGGACTGGTGATCGACCGGAACAATTTTTTCCAGAACATCCGGAACGCCAACAACTGGGGCTATCATTTTATGATCAACCGGCTGGGAAAACCGGTGGACCGTGAGCGCTGGGGGATGACACCGCCAACCGTAAATGCTTATTATAATGCAACACTGAATGAGATCGTTTTTCCGGCAGGCATCTTACAATTCCCCTTCTTTGATCCGAATGCGGATGATGCCGTGAACTATGGCGGCATCGGCGCTGTGATCGGGCATGAGATGTCGCACGGGTTTGATGATAACGGCAGCAAATACGATGCAGACGGCACCCTTCGCAACTGGTGGACCGATGAGGACCGTAAAAAATTTGACGCAAAAGCGATGGCCCTGGCACAACAGTTTGATGCCTACACCATATTGGATACCATTCATGTGAACGGAAAACTGACCCTGGGTGAAAACATCGGGGATCTGGGCGGACTGAATGTAGCATACGAGGCATTTAAAATGACGAAAGAAGGGCAGTCCGGAAAAAAAACAGATGGCTTCACTCCTGATCAGCGGTTCTTTCTTTCCTGGGCCCAGGTATGGCGCGGAAATATTCTTCCGGAGATCGCAGCGCAATTTATTTTAACAGACCCGCATGCGCCCGGCCCCTACAGGACCATCGGACCCCTGGTGAATATGGATGCCTGGTACAACGCCTTTGATGTAAAAGAAGGGGACAAACTGTATAAAAAACCGGAGGACCGGATCCGTATCTGGTAAAAAAGTTGAAAGGCTCGTCAGCGGGCCTTTTTTCTTTTCATAAAAAAACGCCATTTTTGCACCTTCTTTCATCCGGAAGAAGCCTATTAATTCATAAAATCGAGGAGCATTTTGCAAGATATAAAGCTGATCGTTACGGATTTGGACGGTTCCCTGTTAAACGACAAAAAAGAATTATCAAAAGAATTCTGGGACCTTGAAAAACAACTGGTCGAACAAAACATCGTTTTGGGCATTGCCAGCGGGCGCCCGCACCACAACCTGCTGACACTTTTCGGATCGATAAAAGACCGCACCTATTTTTTATCAGACAACGGCAGCTATGTAACCTATCAGGGCAATGAATTACTGGTGCAGATGCTGGACCCGGACGGGGTGAAGACCTTTGTGGAAAAGTCGCGGATGCTGGATCGGGTATATCCTGTCCTTTGCGGTAAGGACAGGGCTTATATGGAAGATAATGAGGAGACCCTTCTCCGGCAGGCATTGCAGTATTATCAGCAGTATGAAATCGTGGACGACCTTACAAAGATTGAGGAGCCGGTTTTAAAGGTTTCGCTCTGTGATCTGATCAATGCGGAAACCAACAGCTATCCGCATTTTAAACAATATGAAACAACCTATAAAGTCGCTGTGGCCGGCGAACGCTGGCTTGATTTCACCGCTTTTGATGTCAACAAAGGTGTTGGGGTAAAACTGGTGCAGGAGCAGCTGGGCATCGGCTATGACCAGACCATGGTGTTTGGAGATTACATGAACGACCTCGAAATGATGCAGGTAGCCAAATACAGCTATGCTATGAAAAACGCGCATCCCGGAATTATCGCTGCTGCGGCATTGGTTACTGATTTTGATAACAACCATAACGGAGTAGTTCGGGCGATCGCGGATGTATTACAATTGAATCCAAAGGAGCAGTCTGCCAAATAGAATAGCACTTCCTTTTATTTATAAAGCAGTGAAGGACAATAAGCGGCCCCTCCTGCCGTTATTATTGTAACCTGTAGGCGATCGCATACAACCATATGCTAAAAAAAGACTAAATGAGGTTAAAATGAGCAACAAATCGCCCATGTGGGCGTCTTATTGGTGACATACGTCTATACGGTTGCAATTAAACGAACTCAGTATTGATGAAATTGATTACTACGCTTTTTTTGGCATTTTTTACAATTGGTTCACAGGCACAAACACCCACCATCCAGAAACAGGCCGAATGGTTCCGGCCGGGATATATCATCCAGGGAGTAGCCATTGGCAACAAAGGAGATCAGCTCGCTTTTGTAAAAAGGTTGCAGACCGATACAATTGAGGCAGGCACAACGGATGACAGGGGGGTAGATAATCTTCTTAATCCGAAAGCAGATACGGCCCGAAGAAGGGATCCGGTAGTGGTGGTATATGATCTGAAGAGCCGCCGGGAAACCTTGCTGGATTACGGTTGGGCACCAAGATTCTCTCCCAATGATCAGCGTATTGCCTATGCGCATCAGTTAAAGCCTGTAACCGGCACCAGGATCGTGGCGGAAACCTTTACGGGAAATAACATCCGTGTTTTTGAATGGAAAACAAAAAAAGCAGCCGATGTGATCAGCGTCCCGCGGGGATTTCTTATGGATCCTGTTTTTTCCGACTCTGCTACCATTATCTATAAAACAGGCGATGCCGTAAATGGGCCTTATGCGGCCGGTATCTCCCTCCACAGCTATAATCTGGTTACAAAAACCAATACCTTGTTGCGGGGAGCCCGCATTCAGCACCGGTTGTACGATCTTATGGGAGAAGTGTATGGTTCCGGGGCGCAGTATTCTTACACGGTGTACAGTCCGCAGGATTCTGCGCAGGGGCTGGCAAATGAATATTCGCACCTGCTGATGCGTGGTAACGACACGCTGCACAATTTTGGCATCCGGCATTACTCCAATCTCGACTTCAAATTTGCCCTGCTGCCGCAGGACCAGCTGGTGTACCTGGATGATAACCATCTGATGACAGAAGATACCAGTTTCATTGTCACCTATCATTCGGGAAAAATGGTGTCGCGTAAACCTATCAGCTTTGAATTTACAAGAGCCTGGCTGAGCCCGGAAGGAAGTTTCCTGTTTTATACGAACAACGACCAGGAATCTTTTATACTCCGGATCAGCGATTTTTCAAAGATGAAACTGCCGCTGGGCAAAAAGGAGATCCATTCGGTGGTTTGGGCAGACAAGGGCCGGCAGCTGGCAGTGGTACAGGATCATGAAACCCTGCCCGGAACAGATCAGCTCTATCTTTTTTCAGTGAATTAAAACAGCGGAATGTTTATTTTTTCCCGCCTTTGCGCAGGGAGGGTTCGATCTCTTCCTTCCATTTCTTGTATTCGTCAGCGCTCAGCAGTTTTTTCAGCTGGTCGTCTCTTTCAGTAAAGAGTCCTTCATTTTGTTTTCGTACACTTTGATAATCCTGCTGCAACCCCTGCGCCAGCGGAGTGGAAGATCCCTGGATATTGTCACGCAGTTTTTCCTGGGCCTTGTAAAAATCAGTAAAAATGGTTTCCAGGCTGCTCCTTTTGGTCTTATCGGGTTTAATTGCAGCATCAAATTTTGTCAAAGCGGTATTTACCTTATCCCCGACGCTTTCCTTCTGGGCATAAAGGGACGTGCTCAATGCCAGGAACAAGCCTAAAATCAGGATAAATCTGCTTCTCATGTTAAAAAATTGTAATATTTGATACCTTTTATATATTACAAGAGGTATCGTACCCGTAAGAAAGTTGCAAGGTATTTAATTTTTATTTATTTGGCCCCGGAGGGATGGGGCGTCCGTTCCGGCCCTGCCGGATGATCCGCGTCATCAGCGAATCGTAACGGGGTTGCTGCTCCGGAGTACAAATAGACCGGGTGGCCTTGAAATGATAGAAGGTCTTTATTTCTGCATGTTTCTGAAGTGTGGCGATGGAGTCTGCCAGGAATGCGATGGTGCTGTCTGCAACATCCTGCTGCCGGGTAAGGTCAAACAGCTTTTGTTTGATCTTGCGGATCTGTTCCATATCAGCCCGGGCGCCGGCCCAGTGCTTTTGCTTCAGTTCTTTAAACTGTTCCAGCTGGTTGTCGGTAAATCCCACCTCATTTTTCAATGCTGCCGTAAATCCTTCCCGTTCTTTATCAAAAGGCTGCTTTCTTGAGAAAAAGAAAGTGTAGCCCAGCAGGGCCAGATTGGTAATCAGCAGCAGGGCAATGATAAAGATAAGGGTCCTGTTACGTGCAGTATTGTTCATTCCTTTTATTTGTTAAAATCGTAGCCGGTATTGGAAGCCAGTATGAAATTTTCATTTTGCAGGATATCGGATTCGGTGCCTGCCGTGGCCATGGTCTCTGCCTTTTGCCGGTGGTCGGCATCAATGATGAGGTAAACGTTCACAGTAATGATCGACACCAGGCAGCAAACCGCTACCAGGGGCCGGGTGATCACACTGCTTGTTTTCATCCAGAAATTCGATTCCTCCTGTATCCGGGCCCGTACCCTTGTGTACATAAATGGCCTGGTTTCAGCCCGTTTTATCCCGTCAAAGCTGTCGAGGATCGCGTCTATATGCTCTTGCTTCTTCATTAAAAAACGGATTTTAGTAATTTACAATGGTTATAATGGACTAAATATATATCTTAAAAATTATTTGACGTCAAATTTGAAATTTTCTTTTATTTCCGTAGTGTATAATCCTTCTCAAGTATCTTTTTTAAGTTATTTTTTGCCCGGTGCAACAGCGATTCAACCGAAGAAACCGATGTTTCCAGCACCTCACTTACTTCCTGGTAGCTCAGCCCCTCCACCTTGTTCAGTAAAAAAGCAACACGCTGATTTTCAGGTAACTGATCAATTGCTTTAAACAGGACAGCTGCATTTTCCTTCTTATCAAGCACCACTCCCGGATGTTGAAAATCCGGAGGGTTCACCACTATCTGGCTGTCATCTCCAAAAATACTGCGTACAAAGCCAAAGCGCTTTTTCCGCTTTTTTTTCCGCTCAAAGTCCAGTGATTTGGTAGTGGCGATCCGGTAGATCCAGGTTGAAAGCTTGGATTCTCCTTTAAAAGAATGAATCGATTGGTAGACCTGAACAAACACATCCTGCGCAATGTCTTCCGCGTCTTCTTCGCTCTTAACGATGGACAGGCAGGTATTGTACACCATATTCTGGTAAGCGTCAACGACTTCTTTAAACGCGGCCTCATTGCCCTGCTTTAATTCCTGTACTAATATTTCTTCGTTAAGCAATGTAATACCGGTTAATTCAGCGATATTACAAAAAAAATAAATAGTACCCGTTAAAACATTGGTCCGCCCGGACGGCCGCCACCCTGCATCATACCCGGAGGGCCACCGCGCCATTCTCTTCTGTGTTCGCCGCCTTCTTCACGGGCCGGTGCTTTTCCCTTGCCAAAATTGCGCAGACTATAGGTAAAGGTGAGCATAAAGTACTGCTGCAGCACCATATTCCGCGAATCGGTGATATAGTTTGCATTTACAGCTCTTGATATGCTTTGATTCTGATTCAGTAGATCAAACACCGAAAGCTTTAACTCTCCTGCTTTGTTCTTCAGGAATTTTTTACCGATAGCGGCATTCCACAACCAGAAGGACTGGTTCATATCAGCGGTTAAACCGGAGTAATTCTGATAAGTGAGGTCGTTCTGCACAAACCAGCCGTTTTTTGAAAGCAGGTTGGCAAAAAAGCCCCCGGTCTGTGTCACATACCGGTTGTTGCCGGTGCGCTGGTCGGTACCGGTGGTGTTGTTGAACTGTGCGTTGTAGGAAAGGCTGAAGTCTACATATTCACTGATATTGCTTCCCAGTACCATACCCGCCGAAATTCCCTGATTGGTGGTTTGAGTGCTTTTATAATCGATCATGCCGGGTGATTGCAGGAAGGTATACCCGGTATTGATATTAAGGTTTGATTTGATCGGTTTTATCGGAAAACTATAAGTAATGAATGCATTGAGGTTTTTATAACCATTCATATTCACCGGCTTGCTGAACTGCGCACCCTGTTTGATCTCCACGCCATTGATCACCGAATCCTGTGTGGGAAAGTAGGTGGCGGTGGTGATATAGTTATTGGAAAGTTGCCCGAAAAGATTGAAGAAAAGGCTCTGACTGTTCCGCGTATTCGTATAGGAATAGCGTAAGGAGCCCCAGTTGGTGGTAGTTTGTTTTAACTCCGGGTTACCGCTGCTGATGCTCAATGCATTGCTGGCATCCACCACATCCTGCAACTGGTTGATGCTCGGGAAATCATTCCGCATACGGTAGAAAAGCCGGACATTGCTGTAGCGGCCGATCTTTTTCATCCAGCGGAGGTTGGGCAGAATGGTATTGAACGTCTGATTAACGGTTGAGGTGGTGGGGTATACCCGCACACTCTGAAGCAGGGTGTTTTCAAAATCCACACCTACGGAAAACTGGTTGTCCCTGCTTTTACCAAGGCGGTAATCCACTTCTCCCGTATGTGTTTTGATGGTGTTATCGAATTTGTTTGATTGCAGCTGATTAAAATCATTGTATGCGTTGCCGTCATAATCAAAGGTCTCCTGGTCGGCCCGGTTCTTCTGGATCTGGTAGCTGTATTCGAACTGGAACATGCCCTGCTGGCCGACCGGCTCGGTATAACTGGTACGGGCGCGGTACTGACTCCCTTTTGTATTGTTATCGCGGAACTGATTTACCAGTGAGTCTGTGCGTATACCGGCATCATAGTAATTCAGCATATTATAATTATAGGAATCACCATCATTTTTGCTGTGCGAGGTTTGCAGGCCGATCGAAAAGGTCCTTCCGGGTTTGCCAAAGGAGTGGCGGTACATCAGGTTATTGTTGATATTGAAACCGTTCCGGTTAGAACTGGAGTTGCCGTTTGCGTTATTAAGCGAGTCCACCTCCCCGCCATCCGGTAAAAGATAGGTCCTTGTCTCTGATTGCGAAGCGGAGTTGTTATTCTGAAAGCTCAGACTTGGTATAAAATAAATGGTATTGTTGGAGTCGATCTTATACTCCATCCGCATATTAAAGCGGTGATTATTGTTGTTGGAGGTATTAAATCCCTTGTTGTATACGAACCTTGAGTTCGTCAGGTATTCGGTATTGCTCTCCGACTCGTTGGTGGAATACTGGTTATTGAAAAAATAGCTGGCCGTAACGTCGATCTTCTTGCCCCATTTATCACCATAGTTTACCCCAAAGGCATTGGTCTTGCTGATGCCGGGGGTAAGGCCTACCATAAAATCGCCAGCATTGCCGCCACCACGGTATCCTCCTCCTCCTCCGCCACCGCGGCCGCCACGCCCGCCGCCGGAGCTGATCCCCAGCAGGTCCTGACTGGCAAAGTTCTGCTGGTTGATATTATTGAAGTTGCCCACCAGGGAGATCCTGCGGCTTCCGTTAAAAAAGCTGGTATTGCCACCCGCGGAATAGCGGCTGTCTGTGCCATAGCCGGCATAAATACGCCCGAACTGGCCGTTGCGGATGCCGGACTTGGTAACGATATTGATGGACTTCTGGGAGTTGCCGTCGTCAAAACCTGTCAGCTGGGCCTGGTCGCTGAGGCGGTCAAACACCTGTATCTTATCCACCACTTCTGATGGAAGATTCCGCAGCGCCATGGTGGCATCATCCCCAAAAAAGTCTTTTCCGTCCACTGTAACTTTTTTCACGGCCTCTCCCTGTGCGGTCACATTCCCGCTGCGGTCTACAGTGATACCCGGCATTTTCTTGATCAGGTCCTCCACATTGGCATCGGGATTAACTTTATACTGACTGGCGCTGAACTGTGTGGTATCGCCTTTCTGTGTTACAGCAGGAGCCGTGGCCACGATCACCACGCCTTCCAGTGTGGTGGTCTTTTTGGGAATATAGATCTCTCCGAGATCGGCATCCCGCAGGGTATCCGACAGCGTCACATTGCTTTCCAGGGTTTCAAAACCAATAGAAGTGGCTTTAAGAATATAAGCGCCCAGGCTGAGATTGGTAAAACTGAATTTTCCTTCCTTATCTGAAGCAACAGAGGCTTTTACGGTAGAGTCGGCTGCATTTTCCAGTTCCACGGTGGCACCGCTTACCGTTGTGCCTTCCACGGGATCCATTAAAGTGCCTTTTATCGATTGCCCGCTGGCAATCACTCCGGTCATCACAAGTACGAATAATAGTCCGATATGCTTCATAAATAGGGGATATAAAGTTCATTGGACGATGAAAAGGGTTCAAACTTTCGGTAGTAACGTTTGATAAACACTAAAAATATTGATAAATAAGAACTTGTTTGCCTGGTTTTGCCAAAAAACCTTAAAAGAATAGTATAAAAAAAGCGGTTTAGGTATATTCTTAAAAAAAGTCATTTATCTTGCGGCTCTTAAAAAATGACCATGGAGTATAATAAGTTAGTTGCAGTTAGTGGATTATCGGGCTTATTTGAGCTGATCAACAGTAAGAATGACGGAGCCATCGTACGTTCACTGAATGACAAGACCACCAAATTTGCGTCTTCCCGTATTCACCAGTTTTCTCATCTGGAAAGTATTGAAATTTATACCATCCGGGAAAATGTGAACCTGGCAGACGTATTCAATGCCATGAAAGCGGACAGCACTTCTTTGCCGGACGTAAAAGACGACAAGGCCATTAAAGCGTATTTCCAGAAGGTATATCCCGATATGGACTTTGAAAGGGTATATGTGTCCGATATGAAAAAGATCGTAAAATGGTTCGATCAGCTGCAGCAGAATGATATTGAAGTAAAATTAACACAGGCAGAAGAGGAGGAAGCAGCGGAAACTGCTCCTGAAGCGGAAACCGCAGCAGCAGAAGAAAAAGCAGCAGAAGCCCCGGCCGCTAAAAAGAAACCTGCAAAAGCAAAGGAAGAGAAGGATGCTGAAGCAGCGCCGGAAAAGAAAGAAAAAGCCCCGGCCAAGAAGGCTGCTGCCAAAAAAGCTGCGGCTAAAAAGAAGGATGCCTAATCCGATACAATTTTTTTTGTTCGACCGCCCCGGCTCAACCGGGGCGGATCGTTTTTACAGCAATTTGAGTTTTATAAAGTATATTGCTGTTTCCCTGTTCCTCTGACCTGTAAAGAACAGATTCGTTAAACAGGAAGGGGTACAGCAGAAAAAATAAGAATATGAAACTGGATGCAAACATCGAACCGTTGAAGAGAAGCTTTTTACCCGCCGATTTTAAGATCTCCGGCTGGGAAGCCCTGGAACCTTATTTTAAAGACCTGGCCGGGCGGGAACTGCCCGGCAAAAAAGCACTGGACCAATGGCTGAAGGATGTCAGCGAGCTGGAAGCGGTGGTGAGTGAAGAAGCCTGCTGGCGGCAGATCAATATGACAAGGGATACCACGGATACGGCGCTGGCGGAATCCTTTACGTTTTTTATGACCGAGATCCAGCCCCGGATCCAGCCTTATGCAGACCTCCTGAACCGGAAGCTGATCGAAAGCCCGCTTTCAAAAGAGCTTACCACACCTGAATATTTTACCTATCTCCGGAACGTAAAGAAGAATATAGAATTGTTCCGCGAAGCGAATATCTCCCTGCAATCGGAACTGGCAGTGGAAGCGCAGCAGTTTGGCGCTATTGCCGGAAAAATGTCCGTTACCGTAAATGACCAGGAATATACCCTGCAGCAGGCGGCTAAATTCCTGGAAAGTCCGGACCGGACACTCCGCGAAAGCGTATACCGTAAAATAGGCGACCGCCGGTTACAGGATAAGGAGGCCCTGGATGATCTTTTTGATGGGCTTTTAAAGAAACGGCACCAGGTGGCCCTGAACGCAGGATTTGAAAATTACAGGGATTACCGGTTTGCCGAACTGGGCCGGTTTGATTATACCAAAGAAAATTGTTTCCAGTTTCATGATGCTGTAAAGCAGCATGTGCTGCCACTGGTGGATAAGATCTATCAGCAGAAAAAAGAAAAACTGGGCCTGGATGTTTTAAGGCCCTGGGATATAGACGCAGAGCCGGCAGGAACAGAACCCCTGCGTCCCTTTACTACAGGAAGCGAACTGGTAGAAAAGGCCATCCATTGCTTTAATGAATTAAAGCCCTTTTTTGGCGACTGTCTGCGGAAGATGAATGAGATGGGACGGCTGGACCTGGAAAGCCGGAAGGGGAAGGCTCCCGGCGGGTATAACTGCCCGCTGGCTGAGACCGGCGCACCGTTTATATTTATGAATGCGGCCGGCACGATGGATGATGTGACCACGATGGTACATGAAGGAGGACACGCCATACATTCTTTTTTATCCCATCCGTTGGAATTATCCGCATTTAAAGAATATCCGACAGAGATAGCCGAAGTGGCCAGCATGAGCATGGAGCTGTTCAGTATGGAACACTGGACGGAATTCTTTAAAACGCCGGAGGAACTAAAGCGGGCACATGAACAGCAGCTGGAGCGGGTGCTGACCATTTTCCCGTGGATCGCAACGATCGATAAATTCCAGCACTGGATCTACGAACATCCGACGCATACCCGTGAAGAACGGCTGGCTGCATGGCAAACCATTCTTGCCGGCTTTACACCACAAACCCTGGATACCAGCGGGCTTGAGGATTACCGGAACTTCAGCTGGCAGCGTCAGTTGCATTTGTTTGAAGTGCCTTTTTATTATATCGAATATGGCATTGCCCAGCTGGGCGCTATCGGTTTGTGGCAGCAATATAAAACCAACCGGGAAGAAGCGCTGAATCATTATATCCAGGCATTGAGCCTGGGTGGTACACGACCGCTGCCCCAGCTTTTTGAAGCTGCCGGACTACGGTTCGACCTTTCCCCGGACCATATCAAAGGATTGATGGTATTTGTAAAAGACGAACTGGACCGGCTTTGAGACGGTACGGTTCAGTAAGCATAAGAAAGCTCCGTTAACCGGAGCTTTCTTATGCCCCGGTATCAGCGGTATTCATAATGACCACGTACCCAATGTTTATACCCATGATAACCGGGAGACCAGTGGCCGGGTACCCAGACGCGGTGCCGTGGTGTGTGAGAATAGGCCCTGACAGTACATGAACCAAGTGCCGACAGGAACAGGACAATGAGCATTCCCCAGACGATTGTTGTAATCATTTTCATAGCGGATTATTTTTTTCATTCAGAAACGGATACTACTATCTGAGTCCGGAAAAGGGAAAAGGTTTAAAGCCGGTGGTGTGCCCGATCGTTAAAAGGCATTTAAAAAAAGGTAATTGGAAGAGCGGTTGTTTTTCTATCTTTATAGTGCTCTGTAATGAACCTGCCGGATGGCAGAAAGGATCATTTGCTTGTTATTTATTTTTTTAAGGACCTCCGGCAAAGCGATTGGCAAACAATTTGCACAATTTTTAAAAATGGAATATATGAAAAAGCTATTAGTACTTATGATGGGGATCTGCCTTGTAGTGGGTGTATCAGCCCAGAACGGCGAAAAGAAAAAGCCGGCCAGCCCCCCGGCTTCTGTTTCAAAAACGATCAAATCGGGAGCAGCCATCTCCGTAAATTACAGTCAGCCCTCTGTTAAGGGGCGTACCATTGGTAAGGATGTGGAACCTATGGACGGAAAAGTATGGCGCGCAGGTGCCAATAAAACCACGCTGTTTGAGGCAAGCAAGGATGTTACCATCGACGGCAAACCGTTGCCTGCGGGTAAATACGGACTGCATGTGCTTACCGCCGGTGACGACTGGACATTTATTTTCAGTAAAAAATGGGATCAGTGGGGTACGGAGTACAGCGAAGGGGATGATGCCCTGCGGGTAACGGTGAAAAGCAGCAAGCCGGAAAAATTTTCCGAAGCCCTGACCTACACCATCAGCGATGATGGCCAGGTGGCGCTTTTATGGGGTGATCACGAAGCCGGTTTCAGCGTTAAATAAAAACGGAGTTATTATTGTGAAAAGCGGGCGGCGGGACAAAAACCGGTCGCCCGCTTTTTTGATCATCAGTTCAGCTCAAACCTGCATAGCACGGTGGCAGCGATCCCGGGTTGTCGAAGTCGACCCCGGAAATAAATGCTGCTACCAGCTTGCCTTCCTATAACGATGCTGTTTTGATTTTGTATAATAAAAGGTATTTACTTTTTAAATTTCCTAAATTTTCATTAACTGAAACAGAAAGATCCGAACTTTAAAATAACCTTATACTTTTGCACCAATGAACAGAGTGGTGATAACAGGCCGGGGCATATACTCCTGCATAGGGAAAAATCTTGCCGAGGTAAAGGAATCATTGTACCTGGGAAAATCAGGGATCATTTTTGACCCGGTCCGCAAAGCATTCGGATACCGGTCCGCATTGACCGGTTTTGTAGAACGCCCTTCGCTGAAAGGGCTGCTGGACCGGCGTTCCCGTATTATGCTTCCCGAAGAGGGCGAGTATGCCTATGTGGCCACCCTCGAAGCACTGAAAGAAGCAAACCTTTCGGAAGAAGACCTGGTACGTTTGGAACCGGGGATCCTTTACGGAAACGACAGCTCGGCAAAAGCGGTCATCGAATCCACTGACCTGATCCGCGAAAAAAAAGATACCATGCTGGTGGGTTCGGCTGCCGTGTTCCAGACCCTGAACTCCACGGTAACCATGAACCTGGCCACCATCTTCAAACTGAAGGGGATCAACCTCACGGTAAGTGCGGCCTGTGCCAGTGGCTCGCATGCGATCGGCCTGGCCTATATCCTCATAAAAATGGGGTTGCAGGATTGCATCATAGCCGGTGGCGCCCAGGAGATCAACCATCTGTCGATGGGAACCTTTGACGCGCTGGGCGCTTTTTCGATAAAAGAGGCTGCTCCTGAAAAAGCTTCCCGTCCCTTTGACAGGGACCGCGACGGGCTGATCCCCAGCGGGGGAGCGGCAACCGTGATCCTGGAGAGCCTGGAATCTGCTCAGAAAAGGGGCGCCCCGATCCTGGCGGAAGTGATCGGCTATGGGTTCTCCTCCAACGGGGAGCATATTTCGAACCCCACTGTGGCCGGCCCGGCAAAATCCCTCCGGATGGCACTGAATGATGCGGGGGTAACAGCCAATACCATTGACTACATCAACGCACATGCCACCAGTACGCCAACGGGTGACGCCAGCGAAGCGAAGGCCATTGCAGAAGTGTTCCAGGGATGCGATACACCTGTAAGCTCCACAAAATCAATGACCGGCCACGAATGCTGGATGGCGGGTGCCAGTGAAATTGTATATTCCAGCATCATGATGGAGCATGGATTTATCGCACCAAATATCAATTTTGAAAACCCGGATGCCGACACGGCCGCTCTAAATATTGTAAAAAATACACTGAATAAAAATATAGATGTATTTTTGTCCAATTCATTTGGGTTCGGGGGCACTAACTCGACCCTCGTTGTAAAAAAGTGGTAATTTTTGCTAATGCTAAGCATGGAGAAAATAATAAATACGACCAATACATTTTTGGTAGATGAATTCGAGGCGGATGCCGATCGGATAAAGCCGGATGCCAACCTGAAAGAGGTATTGGATCTGGACAGCCTGGATTATATCGATCTTGTGGTAGCCCTGGAAAGCAACTTTCATTTCAAGGTACAGCCCGGCGATTTTGTACCGCTGGTGACCTTTAACGACTTCTACAATTATATACACGCACAGATCCGCAAAAAGGAAGCAGCGTAAGATTTTTATTATTGGGCCGGCTGCAGAACACATCTCAGCATTGTTGCCACGCTCGCTTGTGCGCCTGTACAAGGACGCAGCGGTTTGAGGAATTGTGTAAGAGACAACCCGGACTACATCCTGCTGCGCAGAACAATCTGCCTCCGAGGTTTAGGTGTACGCCATGTCCCCCATGTTTCCCCGTTCCACAAGAATTGGTAAAAGGCCTCATGCATTGTAACAGGCTTATTATATTTGGGTATTATAATGTAATCTATTTAAATGGCAAACTGGGACGGAAGCTCCAAAGGAAATAAACTGGGCTATAGTATTTTCGTCGCCCTGCTTAGGGCAGGGGGAACTGCGCCGGCCTATTTCCTGCTGCGCTTTGTGAGCCTGTATTATTTTCTGTTCAGCACCGGGGCCAACCGGGCCATCAGCTACTACCTGCACCAGCGGCTGAAATTTTCCGGATGGAAGGCCACACGGTTGCGGTACCAGAATTATTACTGGTTCGGACAGGCCCTGATCGACCGGATCGTAATGATGAGCGGTATCCGCAACCGGTTCAGTTTTCACTTTGATGGCGAACAACACCTGCATGATATGGTAGCTGCCGGGAAGGGCGGCTTGCTGCTGAGCGCCCATATCGGCAACTGGGAAATTGCCGGCCACTTGCTGAAACGGCTCAATACCAAAATAAATATCGTAATGTATGACGGGGAGCACGAGCAGGTAAAGGCCTACCTGGATGGGGTAACCGGTGAGCGCAATGCCAACCTGATCCTTATAAAGGATAATATTTCGCATATCTATGAAATAATGGAGGCGCTGAACAATAACGAGTTGGTTTGTATGCATTCCGACCGGTTTATGGAAGGAAACAAGACCCTTGCATCGTTGTTCCTGGGGGCTCCGGCACAGTTTCCGGCCGGCCCTTTTACAATAGCTGCAAAATTGCCGGTTCCGGTGAGTTTTGTATTTGCGCTGAAGGAATCTGCAACACATTATCATTTTTTTGCTACTGAGGGGACCGTCTACCGTGGCCACCCGGAAAAAGGCCACCCGGCGGCCATCCTGGACGATTTTGTACAGGAAATGACCGACAAGGTCCGCCGGTATCCCGCACAATGGTATAATTATTACCCCTTTTGGGGTGAAGATAAAAGCTGAACCGGCCCGGTTTCCGGCCTCGCGATATGCTCTTTTTACCTTTGTATAAGACATAACCAGCCTGGCGCCGGCACAAACTGCCGGGAGGCAGAAAAACCGGGGCTGCAAACCAAAGTTTCTGTAATTTTAGCGCGTTGGCCCTGTGAAATGCCAACTGTTTATTGATTATGAGCATCGCCACAGATATCTTACCCTATATCCCGCAACGGCCGCCGTTTGTAATGGTACAAACGCTGGAACATTCGGATGATGACGGAGCTGCCACCTGGTTTACCGTAACCGACGATAATATCCTGGTGGAAGACGGACTTTTCAGAGAGCCGGGCCTGGTGGAGAACATTGCCCAAACAGCAGCTGCACGGATCGGATACCTTTGTAACAAAGAAAATAAACCGGTACCGGTAGGTTTTATCGGTGCCGTTCAGCGGTTAAAGATCAGCCGGCTGCCTGCAACGGGTGAAGTGCTGAACACCTCGATCCGGATCAGGAACCAGGTATTCAATGCTACGATCATAGACGGAGCCATCGCTGTAAATGGCGAGGTGATCGCGTCCTGTGAAATGCGCATCTTTGTTTCCGAATGAAATTCCCAATATTTTTTTAAATCAAAACAGACCATGAAAAAAATCTCAACCAAAGTTCTATTTCTTTTTTTTACGCTTTTATTGATCAGCGGCCTGAAGGCGCAAACACTGAATGAAGTACTGACCGATAAGGAGCTGCCCATTTATTATTTTGGCATTGATTTTACAAAGGCAAAGCTGATCGGCGATGCCACTGCAAAAAGCGATGATATCGTGGCCCGCCAGTTTGACGGCATCAACGACGTCATCATCAATGAATCCGGTAAGTACGATATCGCCGGGGCGTTTAAAAAAGCGGAGGTCAGCAGCAATCTCAGCTTTGTTTCAAAAAGAAATCAGAAAACAGATCCCGATCAGCTGCTTTCTTCCGACTCCGATGACTTTCATCACCTGGAAGAAAGCGATGTAGAAAAACTGGTGAAGGGTTTTAATACAGGCGATAAAACCGGTACCGGTCTGCTGTTTGTAGTGGATGGCATGAGTAAAACAAGAAAAGCCATCTCTGTTTGGGTAACCCTGTTTGACATCAAATCAAAAAAAATACTACTGGCGGATAAGATGGAAGGGAAAGTGGGTATGGCCTTCAGCTTCCGGAACTACTGGGCTGCAGGAATGAAAAATGTGATCGACAATATTAAAAGCAGCAAATATGCTGTCTGGAAAATGAGATAATGAAGGAATTAAAAAATACAACCGAAGTGCTGATCCGCTTTAATGAAGCGGACCCGCTGGGTATTGTGTGGCATGGTCATTACATTCGTTATTTTGAAGACGGAAGAGAAGCTTTTGGAAAAAGCTACGGGATCGGGTATCTCGACTTCTTCCGGGAAAATATAGTGGTACCCATTGTGCATGTGGAGTGCAATTACAAAAAATCGCTGAAATTCGGAGATGAGGTGCAGGTGGAAACGATCTATGAACCCTGCGAGGCTGCCAAGATCATTTTCAGGTACCGCCTTTATAAAGTGTCCGACCGCTCGCTGGTAGCCACAGGAAGCACCACACAGGTTTTCCTGGATAAGGATACGCAAACCCTTTTATTGAATAATCCTCCTTTTTTTGAGGAATGGAAACAAAAATTTTTGAAGTAAAAGGATGAGGAGCGTATTTGTTTTATCACAGAATATTGTGTCCCCGCTGGGAAGCACGGCGCAGGAGAACTTTGATGCGCTGTGCGCGGACAGAACAGCAGTAAAAGTGCATCAGGATGCAGCAAGAAGTGACGTGCCCTTTTGTGCAGCCCTGTTCGGTCCCTCCTTTTTTAATGAGGAAGCCACAGCATTTACTCCTTTTGAATCCCTGTTAAAAGCCTCTGTTGCAGATGCGATACGGCTTGCAGGTATCGACCCCGCCGATCCGGATACAGCGCTTATCCTTTCTTCCACCAAAGGCAATATCAGCCTGCTGGAAGATCATACGGTTACTGTTGAATTGAAGAAGGAAGTAGGAATGACTGTTTCCGCGGAAAAGATTGCCGGGCATTTTGGGTTTAAGAACAGGCCGTTAATTGTATCCCATGCCTGTATCTCCGGTACCCTGGCCATTATCACGGCCAGGCGGATGCTGGAAGCGGGCAGGTACAAAACGATCGTAGTAGCAGGTGCTGATCTGATCACCCGGTTCATCTTATCCGGCTTCCAGTCATTTCATGCCGTAAGCGATGTGCTTTGCAAACCCTTTGATGCGCACCGGAACGGTATCAACCTCGGAGAGGCGGCGGCAACTGTGGTATTGTCAACAGAACGGCCACAAGGCGGGACCGTTTTAACCGTGAGCGGCGGCGGCGTGAGCAATGATGCCAATCATATATCCGGACCATCGCGCACGGGCGAGGAGTTGTTTATGGCCATCGATCATGCCATGAAGGAGGCGGGTATTGAACCGGCTGCCATCGGATTTATTTCCGCGCACGGAACGGCTACGGTTTATAATGATGATATGGAAAGCCGGGCCATTAATCTGGCCGGATTGGAGGAAGTGCCCGTGAACAGTCTTAAGGGATACTACGGGCATACGCTGGGGGCTGCAGGATTGCTGGAAACAGTGATCGGACTGGAATCATTACGGGCTGGGATGATTATTCCTACCAAAGGATTTGAAGTGCCCGGTACGGTAAAACCACTGAATGTTTGCAGTGCGCTGGTTGAAACACCGGTATCCGCATTTTTGAAAACCGCATCTGGTTTTGGTGGATGTAATGCAGCCATCGTGGTGCAGAAGAACTGAAACCCTGTCTGAAATTTGTCGTTAACAGCGCATACCGGCTGTTGACCCTAAAAATTAAAATAAAAGAAAGATCGATGTTAGATTTCTACAAGAAAGACCAGAAAACGGCCATGGAGGCAAAACATCTGGCACAGATCATTGCGCATGGACCAATTGTTTTCCAGGTAGCGAGGGTATTGCGTGATAAGAATATTCTAAAGGTAATTGAAGAGGCGCGTACCACCGGAGCTTCCATAAAGGATGTGTGTGAAGAAACGGGGCTTTCGGTTTATGCTGCCCGCGTATTGCTTGAGGCAGGGTTGGGTATGCACCTGGTACGGTATACGGAAGATGAAAAGTTTGTACTTACAAAAACAGGCTATTTTATTTTACACGATCCCCTTACCAATGTGAATATGAATTTTGTACAGGATGTATGTTATAAAGGGATGTTTCACCTGGAAGAGGCCATAGAAACCGGCAAACCTGCAGGGCTGCGCGAACTGGGCCAGTGGTCAACAGTATATGAAGGATTGTCCCAGCTGCCTCCTGAAATCCAGAAAAGCTGGTTTGAATACGATCACTTTTTTTCTGACATCGCCTTTCCCGAAGTGATCAAACAGGTGTATTCTGAAAATATAAAAACGCTTCTGGATATTGGCGGCAATACCGGCAAATGGGCTTCTGCTTCAGCAACACATGGGGAAGACATCCATGTAACCATTATGGATCTCCCCGGTCAGGCAGAGATGGCAAAGAAGCGGATCGAAGAGCTGGGGCTTATCGATAAGGTTTCTTTTTATCCCTGCAATATCCTGGATGAAAACATTCCTTTCCCCAAAGCCAGTCCGGCTACGGGCAAATCGTTTGACGCCATCTGGATGAGCCAGTTCCTGGATTGCTTTTCAGAGGATGAGATCGTATCGATCCTGAAACGTTGTGCCGGAGCCATTGATGATGATGGACTGGTGCTGATACTGGAAGCGTTCTGGGATACACAACGGTTCGAGACCTCCGCCTTCTGCATCCAGCAATTGTCGATCTATTTTACGGCTATCGCCAATGGTAACAGCCAGATGTATGACTCAAGGGTATTTAAAGCCTGTGTGGACAAAGCGGGTTTTGATATCGTGGAGCAGATCGATGGCATCGGGCTCAGTCATACCCTGCTGAAATGCAGAAAGCGAAAATAAAAACTTTAGCAGGTCTGTGCCTTGCGCTAACTTTGGCCGCTGAATAGGATGGATGCGCTGAATTGAAAACAAAGCAGCAGCACTACTGAACCGGCAGTATATCCGGAATCGAAAACGGATAATTAAAAACTCAGATAAAAATATGCAAACAGAACAAACAGATGTGCTTGTGATCGGGGCCGGTCCTGCCGGTACCGTAGCCGGAGCCATCGTAAATAAAGCAGGTTACAAGGTCAGGGTGGTGGAAAAAATGAAATTTCCGCGGTTTGTGATAGGAGAAAGTTTGCTGCCCCGATGTATGGAAGCCCTGGAAGAGGCCGGACTGCTGGAAAGCGTGCTGAAGATGGGTTTTCAGCGGAAAACGGGTGCGAAGTTTGTACGTGATGGCGTTATTTGTGATTATTCTTTTGCCGACCAGTTTACCGATGGCTGGGATCATGCTTACCAGGTGACCCGTGCCGATTTTGACCAGGCACTTGCCGACGGGCTGGAAGCGCAGGGAGTGCCTATTGAATATGAAACAACTGTAACGGGCATTGAATTCCGGGAAGATGGTTCTTCCATAACCACCGTAACTGATGCGAACGGGAACGAAAAAAAGATAGAAGCCCGCTTTATTATCGATGGAAGCGGCTACGGGCGGGTGATACCGCGATTGTTCGGGTTAGACAAGCCGTCCAATCTTTCTCCACGCAAGGCATTGTTTGTTCATATTAATGACGTGAACCGGCAGATGGATGATGAGCCCGATCGTATTACGGTGATCGTGCACAAACCGGATATCTGGGTATGGGTCATCCCTTTTGCAACCGGCGTTACTTCTGTCGGATTTGTGGGCGATCCTGCTTTCTTTGAAAAATATACCGGAACACCGGAGGAGCAGCTGCGTGCGGTGATTGCCGATGAACCTTATATCGCAGAGCGGATGAAAGATGTTGAATTTTTATGGGAGCCCAAGATATTACAGTCCTGGTCCAGCACCACAGAAAAATTCTACGGAAATGGGTTTGTGCTCACCGGTAATGTGACAGAATTCCTGGATCCTGTTTTTTCTTCGGGTGTGACCCTGGCCACGGTGTCGAGCCAGATCGCCGGTAAGCTGGTAGTGCGGCATTTAAAAGGGGAAGCTGTCGATTGGGATAAAGAATATACAGAAGAGATGATGCAGGGAGTGAATACCTTCCGCAGCTATGTGATGGGCTGGTACGATACCACTCTGCACACTATTTTCTTTGCGAAGGACCAGAATCCTGATATCAAGAAGATGATCTGTTCCGTACTGGCCGGATATGTATGGGATACAGATAATCCTTATGTAAAAGAACATGATACCGCTTTGCACAAGCTGGCAAAAACGATCAAGTTAAGAGACAGCATCGAGTATATTAACAATGGCTTCAGGGACAGCAAGTAGCTAAGGAGTTGGGTCAGGGCAGCAATAATATAACAGCAGCAGTTGTTTTGCGCAATGGGATCATTGTTAAAGATGATACCGTTGTTTTCAGGAACAATGAAAAGGGAGGTGTTTTCTTAAAGGAGGCCTATGAAGGACTGGGGGTCGATTATCCCCGGTTCTATAAGATGGACCTGCTCAGCAAGGCGGGAACAGTTGCAGTGGATGCGCTGTTGAAGGGTAGTATGGATCTCGCGGCCGCCCGGCCGGAAACCACGGGCCTGGTATTCAGCAACCGGAATGCAAGCATTGAGGCGGATGTGCAATACCTGGAGGCATCAAAAGAGTATCCGAGTCCCGCGTTATTTGTGTACACGTTGCCGAATATTGTTATCGGGGAGATAAGCATCCGTTATAAATTTAAAGGAGAGAATGCCTTTTTTGTATCTGAAACTTTTGATGCGGACTGGATGCACTGGTACGTGACGGACCTGATGCAGCGCAACCTGCTGAAGACCTGCATCTGCGGCTGGATCGATGCGATAGGGGATCGACTGGATGTTTGCCTGTTCCTGGTGGAGGCCGGAGCGGCGGCGGGTGCTGCCTTTACCACAGAAAACTTAAACGGTATTTACAATAAAGATTATGGAAAATAAACAAGAATTAATAACCCGGTTAAAAGAACAGATCATCCGGCAACTGAAACTGGATGATAAAAAACCGGAGGATATCGGCGATCACGATCCGCTGTTTGTGGAAGGATTGGGACTGGACTCCATCGATGCGCTGGAGCTGATCGTACTATTACAGCAGGAATACCAGATTAAATTAAAGAATGCCGAAGAAGGACAGGATGTGTTCCGCTCGGTAAGTACAATGGCAGACTATATCCTGGATCACCAGAATGCGGCTCATTAAAAAATGATAACTGCCCCCGGGGCAGGCTAAACGGCATTGTTTTGAAAAATTCAGTTTACATAGCGGGAACAGGGGTTATTTCTGCGATCGGGAATAACGTGACAGAAAACCTGGCGGCATTAACATCCGGGCAGGCCGGGATACAAACCATGCAGCGGTTACAGTCTGTTCATAAGGAAACGCTTCCTGTAGCAGAAGTAAAACGATCCAACGAAGAACTGGCAGCCCTTGCCGGACTTCCTGTTGCCGTAAGCCGCACCGCCCTGCTCAGCGCGGTGGCTGCCCGCGAAGCTGTTGCCAGTGCAGGGATCGATCTTTCGGAATGGCGTACAGGATTTATTTCAGCCAATTCGGTAGGCGGGATGGATAAAACCGAAGATTTTTTCCCGGAATTTCTTCAGGATGAGGCTGCGGGCGATCTGCAAATGGTGGTGAATCATGAATGTGGTGCGGTTACCGAGATCGTGGCGGATGCGTTGGGCATCAAAGATTTTGTGACTACCATCAGCACGGCCTGCTCTTCTTCTGCCAACAGTATTTTTCTGGCGGCGCGTCTGATCCGTCAGGGAACACTGGATGTAGTGGTGGCGGGTGGTACGGACGCATTGACCCGGTTTACTTTAAACGGGTTCAATACCCTGATGATCCTGGACCAGGAATACTGCCAGCCCTTTGATGAAAACCGGCGCGGACTGAACCTGGGAGAGGGCGCGGGCTACCTGGTGCTGGTATCGGCGCGGGTTGCCGCCGGTCTTGAGAAAAAACCGGATTGCATTATCAATGGCTGGGCAAATGCCAATGACGCGCATCACCAGACAGCCTCCTCCCCGGAGGGGAAGGGGAACCTGCTGGCAATGGAAGGGGCGCTTAAAAAAGCCGGATTGCAACCTTCGGATATCGACTATATTAACCTGCATGGTACCGGAACCAATAACAATGACAGCTCGGAAGGTGCCGCCATTGCGGCGTTGTTCAAAGATCCCTATCCCCCGATGAGCTCTACCAAGTCTTTTACCGGACATACCCTGGGCGCCAGCGGTGCCATCGAAGCCGTTTATTCCGTTCTGGCAATAAAAGAAGGGATCGTGTTTCCCAACCTGCGGCTGCAGACACCGATAAAAGACCTGCCTTTTAAAGCCACTTCCCAACAGGAGCGCAAAGTCATCCGCCATGTATTATCCAATTCATTTGGTTTTGGCGGAAACTGCAGTTCGCTCGTGTTCAGTAAAAATTCCTGAGGCGTATGCCTGCGGCCGGATCGGTTAATGTTTCCCGTCTCTTTTTAAGTGCATGCCGGCAAACCGGATGAATGCGGTCCAGTCGAAATTGGTAACATCATGCTTGCCGGTGCGGATATGGTAGCCGACATCCCGCATCACCGGCTGGTTTACCGCCGGCGGTTCTTTTGATGGCAATCCTGTCAGCCCATACAAGGCGTAAGCGGGCCCGGCGTAATAGGCCGCCAGGTACTCCCCCTTCGGATCTGCCCACAGATCTTCCTGCGCGCTTGCCACGTAAACCGGTCTTGGAGCCATGAGGGCGAGCAACTCATGCTGATCAAAGGGCAGGAGCTGCTCATTATTTTTGAACTGATCGAATGCCGGGCAGAACCAGGCAGGTTTGATGGCGGTTACGATATCAATTGTTTCGCCGAATATCCGTTTCGATAGTGCTGCGCCTCCTGCCCCAGAATCGTTTGAGATAACGATCCGGAATCTTTTATCCTGTGCCCCCGCCCACAATGCTGCTTTTCCCTGCCGGGAATGGCCCATGATCATCAGGGCCTGTTTGTCAATTTCCTTCACAGTTTCCAGGTAGTCGGCAATACGACTCGATCCCCAGGCCCAGGCGCCGATGGCCTGCCATTCATCCGGCCGGTCCGGCCCTGTTTTATAACCGGAAAATAAGGATACGATGCTGTGGTCTTTTAATCCCGGAGCATCAGGAAAAATATCATGATAACACATGGTTGCCAATGCATACCCGCTATCGATGATCAGCTCCACCGGCCATCGACCCGATTGACAGCCTCGCTGCCAGTCGGGATGCCCGGGCTTCCGTACCAGCGGAAAGTTATAGGAATAACGGATGGAAGTATCGGTTGTAAGACTGTGATTGCCTTTAAAATTGTAACCAATAAATACCGGTACCGGCCCTTTGGCGCTGTTGGGCAGGTATAAAAGGAGCAGCGCATTGACCTGTTTTTTTCCATTGGAAAAGGTCAGCCGTACCTGCCGGCTGGTGGCTTTTCCGGAAAGCGCCTTTTTATCTTCCTGAAGCAGCTCGTATGTTACATCGATCTTTTCTGACGGCGTCCGTCCATACACTTTTCCGGAAAAAAGCTCCAGCAATTCGGGCCGGCGTTGTTTCTCCCATTGATCAATACGGGTAACTGCAGTGCCATTGGCGGTCTGCATTAGTTCCGGTAATACATAAGCCGGAACTTTTGCCTCCTCATAATTTGCCGCCTTTTGCGCAAGAGAAATATGCAGACTGGTAATAACAACCAGCAATGTGGCACTAATTCTTTTTATGTTGCAAGTTCGCATACAAGATAATGAATGGTTGGTTTCTGATTGGAGCCGGGCTCAAAGGAGGTCATTCCCGGCAGGAAAAATAAACACAACCCCTTCTGCTGCCGGTAAGTGCGAAGATATAAAAAATGAAAAACAAGAAATGGAAAAACCCCTGCCTGGGTATTGGAACGAGGCGGGTCAATACACGCTGATTCTTCATGAAATACATTAGTTTTGACCTTTAGAGCTGCAGCTCGATTTAATAAACCTGAATGTCGGAGAATAAAAATACAGCGGATGTTATAACAATGCCGCAAAGCGGAACGGGCCAGGTATATATCCGGGCCGCCTGGGCAATATCGCCCCAGGAAACGTTTGATGCATTGCTGAAGCACCCCGCACAATACCAGGGTGACCGGCTGGCTTGCCGGGAGCCGGACTATTCCGCGTATATTGATCCCAAACTGATCCGGAGGATGAGCCGCATTATAAAAATGGGTGCGGCAGCTGCGACGGAATGCCTGCGCGCAGCGGGAAATCCCCTAACGGATGCCATTATCACCGGAACGGCTTACGGTTGCCTGGCAGATACGGACCAGTTCCTGACCCGTATGGTCGAGTTCAACGAGGAGCTGCTGTCTCCTACCGCGTTTATACAGTCTACCCACAATACGGTAGGCGCACAGATCGCGTTGATGCTGAAATGCCATCACTACAATAACACTTATGTGCACCGGGGTTCTTCCTTTGAGGCGGCGTTACTGGATGGGATAGGACTGATGGCGGAAGGCGAAGCCGGGACCGTGCTTGCAGGAGGGGTTGATGAGATCATTGAAAAAAGCCATACGATCCTGAACCGGTTCGGGCACTATAAAAAGGACGGAGATACGGCAACACTGATCGGAAGCAACACAAAAGGCACCATGGCGGGCGAGGGTGCGGCTTTTTTTGTACTCACAAAAAACCACCAGCCGGATGCGCTGGCCAGACTGGATGCCCTGCAAACTTTTTATAAACCGGCTGCGGATATCGCTGTGCTCATTGGTGACTTTCTGAAAACCAACCAGGTATCGCTGGGTC
The DNA here is from genome assembly GCF_020034665.1 of Niabella beijingensis. Lineage (NCBI taxonomy): Bacteria > Pseudomonadati > Bacteroidota > Chitinophagia > Chitinophagales > Chitinophagaceae > Niabella > Niabella beijingensis. Next base: position 3,105,003 of record NZ_JAIQDI010000001.1, read on the forward strand.
CGGCTGACCTGGTAATCACCGGTGACAATGGCGATGCAGCTACAGATCGCCATTATGCGGCGCTGAAACAATCGGTTTTTGCCGGAACAAATTGCATTACATACAAACAATTCTGCGGGGAATATCCGACGGCCTCCGGCTTCGCGCTCTGGCTGGCAGCACATGCCCTGAGCAAAGGTATTGTTCCCGGGTTGGAAGGGCTTGCACCCCAAAGGATCCTGATCTACAATAATTACAAGCAGCATTATCCATCGCTTTACTTATTGTCTGCATGTTAACGTTCAGAAATACCACGGTTGCTTTCCTCCTGCTGCTTGCCGTACTGGTGTATCTTCAGGTAAGGCTCAACTGGCCCTGGTATGGATATTTTATCTGGTTTTCTGCATACACCCTGCTGCTTTTCTATGGCAGCTTCTACATCGGCTCCGGTTTTTATATGCCGGTGATCTGCCGGGGAAAAACGGACAGGAAGCAGATCTCCATCAGCTTTGACGATGGACCGCTTGAAAAATATACCCCCGAAGTATTAGCGATCTTAAAAGAAAAGCAGGCGCCTGCCACGTTCTTCTGCATCGGCTACAGGGTGGCGGAACATGAAGAACTGCTGCGGCAGATGATTGCCGGCGGACACATCATCGGTAATCATTCTTATTATCACGATTTCTGGTTTGATATGCATTCCGCAAAAAGAATGCAGGCCGAGTTGCAACAGATGCAGGTGCTAGTGCATCATATAACCGGGAAGCAGATGAAATGGTTCCGTCCTCCTTATGGCGTCACCAATCCCAATGTAAGGAAGGCCGCGCAGGCCATGGGATATACCGCTGTGGGATGGAATGTGCGTTCGCTGGATACGATGATCAGGGATGAAGAAAAATTATTGACAAAGGTGAAAAAGGGACTGAGCCCGGGAGCGGTTTTTTTGTTTCACGACACCAGTCATGCTACCGTGCAGATACTTCCCCGTTTTTTAGAATATGTTAAAGAGCAGGGGTATGAAGTGGTACCCCTGGATAAATTAATAAATTTGCACCCCTATGCATAAACTGTTTTTATTATTGATTTTTACCGGTATCACGGTTTCCGGCTTTTCGCAGTATAAAGCAGTAGCCAACCCTGCCGCAGTAAAAAGCCAGTTCAGCGCTGCGGCGCAGAAGGTCAGCAGCATTTCCAGCGATTTTACACAGGTAAAAAGCCTGAGTATGCTTTCCGAGAAAGTGAGCTCCAAAGGCAAATTCTACTTTAGAAAGAACAACCTGGTACGGATGGAGTACACCAGTCCGTATTCGTACATCATGGTCATCAACGGGAATAAGGTAAGTATTAAGGACGGGCAGAAGACCAACCGGACATCGGCAGGGTCCAGCAAATTATTCCAGCAGGTAAACCAGCTGATGATGGACTGCATCAAGGGAACGGTTTTTGACAATCCCAATTTTTCTGTAAAGCTGCTGGAAAACGGAACTACCTATCTTGCAGATATGACACCGGTCACCAAAGAGATGAAATCGCTTTTTAAATCGGTGAAAGTGGTGCTGCAAAAATCCGGTTTTGTGGTCAGCCAGGTGCAGCTGGTGGATACCCGGGGAGATAATACAACCATCAGTTATTCCAATCAACAATTAAATAAATCCCTGCCGGATGCGCTTTTTACCCTTCGTTAGCCTGCTGCTTTTCCTGGCGGGTTGTGCTCCTGTAGCTTACAAACAGCTGCAAAAATCGGAAGGGGATGTGCATTGTATCGAACGGTACCGGCCGCAGATCCGGAGGGCCCTGTACCGGACCTCGGTGGATGTGGCGGGGAACCATCTCAGCGGTATCCTGCTGGTGAAACAAATGCCGGACAGTACCACCCGCATTGTGTTCACCAATGAAGCCGGCTTCACTTTTTTTGATTTTGAATTTACGGCCGGTGGAGGGTTCAGGGTGCATTCCATTATCTCAAAAATGGATAAGGAAGCCGTCCGGAAAACCCTGCGTAAGGATTTTGAGCTGGTATTGATGAACCGGCTGAATGCTGCCACAGCAACGGTTTTTAAAAAACAGGAGGAATATTATTATACATTCCGGAATGGTAAGGATCGATATTATTATATCACGGATGCCGGATGCACCCGCCTGCTCCGGATGGAACGGGGCGATACGAAGAAGAAAGTGGTGGAAGCCACCAGCGGTGTGCTGCAGGGCGGGGTTCCGGAAACCGTGGTGATCCGGCACAGTAATTTTAATTTTACGATCGAATTAAAAAGAATATACGACAATGCTGAAGAATGATCTTTACACCATCGCTTCTTTCGGAAACGCCGCCGGTAGGGTGCAGGCCTCGATCCTGCTCAACACAGCCCACCGGATCTTTGAAGGCCATTTTCCCGGTCAGCCGGTATTGCCGGGTGTCTGCATGATGCAGCTGGTAAAAGAGCTTACCGAAGAAGCGACCGGCAAAAAACTATTTCTGAACAATGCCGCGCAATGTAAATTCCTGTCTATGGTAGATCCCCGGAGAACACCTGAGCTGACCGTTATGGTGGATTATCAACAACCGGGTAGCGATTTGGTAACGGTTAATGCCGTTTTAAAAAGTGAAGACACTGTTTTTTTTAAGATGAATGCGGATCTTTCTGTTGAGGGATAAAGCTGTTGCCCCTTCTTTAGTTCCGGAGCTGCCATCGGAAAGTTGTGTAGTGAAATGCGGGCAATAGATCTGCGGTAAAATAATCAACGGCTGTTGAAAGCTGGAAAGGAAAAGTCGTTCATGTTTACATACGGCACACTGAATGATCTGAATACAAAAACAGGGTTAATCCAGATTTCCGGCTGATCGATCAGCGCCGCTTAGAGCTTCAGCCCCCCGATCAGGTGGTGCACCATATTTTCTTCCATTAGTTCTGCGCTGTGTGTTTTGGCGCTTTTTTGCCAGAACTCCAGGCCGCGTACCGATGAAAGGATGTTCAGTACCACCACGTAAGGGAGTACTTCTTTGAATTCTTTGTTATCAATTCCCTGCTGTACGATGGATTCTATTTTTTTTACATAACGGCGGCGCTCGCTTACAAATTCACCCAGTTTTTCTTCGTCCAGGTGCATCCATTCGCTCACCATCACCGAATAGGATTCAAAATGATCGATCATCATTTTTGTATGAAAACGGATCAGGGACTCGATTTTCTGAAGAGCAGTGCCCGCAGGATCCATATTGTCCAGTTGCTCCCGGCAGTCACGGGCGATCGAAAAAATAATTTCCTCTAAGATTTCGCTTTTGGAATGAATGTGATTGTAAAGGCTGGCAGCTTCAATGCCTATTTTTTCAGCAAGATCGCGCATGGAAGTACCGGCATAGCCCTTTTCTCTGAACATCCGGGCAGCCGTTTTAAGGATCTCTTCCTTTTTTGAGGATCGTTTACGTGTTGTGGTGGCCATGTCTCAAAACTATGCTTTTTATACAAAATATTTACAAGTAATTTTATAATCCGCTCCTGTCCAGGGGCAAACGGTATACGGCATGCGCTGTTATTTAACAGCTGGCCTAAGGGGAATAACTACTACCTTTGCAGCCGTATTTTTAACAAAAAACAGAATTCATGTCCGTAATAACAGTAGGTACAATGGCCTTTGATGCTATTGAAACTCCTTTTGGCAAGGCCAATAAAATCGTGGGTGGTTCGGCCACCTATGCCGCATATGCAGCAAGCTATTTTGTAAAGCCCGTTCAGCAGATCTCCATCATCGGTTATGATTTTCCGGATGAAGAGCTGGAGGCGCTTACAGCAAGAGGGGTACAGCTGGAAGGAGTGGAAAAAGTGGCCAACAAAAAATCCTTTTTCTGGAAAGGATTGTACCACGAGGACATGAACACCCGTGATACGCTGGTTACCGACCTGAATGTACTGGAAGATTTTGATCCGAAGGTTCCGGACAGCTACCAGGGGGCAGAATTTTTGATGCTCGGTAACCTGATGCCCAGTTTACAGATGAGCGTTATCAACCAACTGCGTCAAAAACCAAAGCTGATCGTCCTGGACACCATGAACTTCTGGATGGAGTCTGCCATGCCTGACCTGGAACAGGTATTGCAGAAGGTGGACCTGCTGATGGTGAACGATTCTGAAGCCCGGGAGCTGACGCATCAGTACTCGTTGATAAAGGCAGCTAAAAAGATCCGCGAAATGGGCCCCAAATACCTGATTATCAAAAAGGGAGAGAACGGCGCGCTGTTGTTTTATGAGGATAAGGTATTTTTTGCCCCGGCCTTCCCGCTGGAAGACGTATTTGATCCCACCGGTGCAGGCGATACATTTGCCGGCGGTTTTGTAGGATACCTGGCAAAAACAGGAGATATCAGCTTTACCAATATGAAAAAAGCCATCATTGCCGGCTCTGCAATGGCCAGCTTCTGCGTGGAAAAATTCGGCAATACCCGCCTGAAGGAACTTACAACAGAGGAGTTAAGCAATAGGATTCAATTATTTAAAGAGCTCACCAGTTTTGAAACAGAGCTGGGACTGGGCTCAGACCTGTAAAGTTTTTAAAACCTTACAGGTCTGACCACCAGGCCAACCTACCCGAAAAATCGGTGAATGGCGGGACCGGATACAACTTTTGGCGGGCTGTTTGTAATCTATAATAAAAATAAAAAGATGACAGCTAAAAAATCGCCTTCACTGTTGTTCTGTATCCTGATGGATGCGATCGGCTACCTGAGCTATGCCATTCCCGGGCTGGGTGAACTGGCAGATGTGGTATGGGCTCCCGTTTCGGGTCTTGTTTTTGCTTTTGCTTTTGGTGGTAAGAAAGGGATGACCGGGGGACTTTTTAACTTTATTGAAGAAGCACTTCCCGGAACTGATTTTATCCCGTCGTTCACCATTATGTGGGTTCTTGTTAACAAAACCGGCTATTTTAATAAAAAACAGGTCGTACCTGTAAAAAACAGGTAAGGAACAGCCGGTAACCATTCCGGGCAACGGACTGAAAACGATTCCGTAAAAATTCTTTTTATTATTTTGGAGGATAGGCATTCTCTGTCTATTTTTGTTGGAATGGAAATGATGCAACATACAAAGACTACCAAGAAGCAGTCCCCGGCGGAGGGTTTGTAGTTTTGTGTGTGAAACATAAATTTTTAACAGGCCTTCCGTAAAAGCGGAAGGTTTTTTTTTAACGATAAACAAGTAAAAACAACAATGAGAGTAGCCGTCGTAGGCGCCACAGGTTTGGTAGGCACCAAAATGTTACAGGTCTTGGCCGAAAGAAATTTTCCCGTAGCTGAACTGATACCCGTTGCTTCAGCAAAAAGCGTGGGCAAGGAAGTGGAGTTTAAAGGCACCAAATATAAGGTAGTGGGGATGGAAGAGGCAATTGCTGCAAAACCAAATGTGGCCCTGTTTTCCGCCGGTGGCGGCACTTCTACTGAGTGGGCGCCCAAATTTGCGGCTGCAGGCATTACGGTGGTGGATAATTCCTCTGCCTGGCGCATGGATCCCAAAGTGCCGCTGGTGGTGCCGGAGATCAATGCCGATGTACTGACCAGCAATGATAAGATCATCGCTAACCCCAATTGCTCTACCATCCAGATGGTGGTGGCCCTGGCTCCCCTGCATAAAGCATACAATGCACTGCGTATTGTTGTATCCACCTATCAGAGTGTCACCGGAACAGGCGTAAAAGCAGTGGGTCAGCTGAAAGGTGAGCGGCTGAAAGAAGTTGCCGGAAACAATGAAAGCTATGAAATGGCTTATAAATATCCCATTGACCTGAACGTGATCCCCCAGATCGATGTGTTCCTGGATAACGGGTACACCAAGGAAGAAATGAAAATGGTGAACGAGACCAAAAAGATCATGCGGGATGAATCCATACGGGTAACTGCCACTACGGTACGGATACCGGTAATGGGCGGCCACAGCGAAGCCGTTAATATCGAATTTGAGAGAGATTTTGATCTTGCCGAAGTACGCCGCTTGCTGGAAGCAGCGCCCGGCGTGATCGTAACGGATGATCTGGCCAACCAGCATTACCCCATGCCGATGGACGCGCATGAAAAAGATGATGTATTCGTGGGAAGGATCCGCAGGGACGAATCGCAGCCCAATACCCTGAACCTGTGGGTGGTAAGCGATAACCTCCGCAAAGGAGCCGCCACCAATGCCGTTCAGATAGCCGAATACCTGGCCGCAAATAACCTGATATAGTTGATAGTTTATGGTTCATGGTTTTTAGTTTATGGTTTGACGTCTGGGCGTTTGACATTTGAGATTTGATGTTGGATTTTAGAATTTAGGACTTAGAATTTAGGATTTAGTGCTTATTTGGTTCTTGTTATTTGATATTTGGGATTTCCAATTTGACGTTCACAGCATTTCCCATAAGTTATAACCCATAAGCTATGAACTATGAGCTATGGACCACATACTATGAAGGATTCTTCGTTACTTTGCAGCTTCTATGTCAGATTTAGCAGGGAAAATAGATAAAGAGCGCCTCCCGCGTCATGTTGCCATCATTATGGATGGGAACGGCCGATGGGCCCAGGAGCAGGGCCAGGATCGTCTTTTCGGGCATTACCATGGAGTGGAAAGTGTACGGGATATTGTGGAAGGTGCTGCTGAACTGGGCATCGGGTACCTTACCTTATATGCTTTCAGCACGGAAAACTGGGACCGGCCGGAGTATGAGGTCGTGGGTTTGATGGAGCTGCTGGTATCCACCATCCGTAAAGAAGCCGAGGTATTGCATAAAAACAATATACGACTGCATGTGATCGGGGACATGAGCATGCTGCCCGATTATGCCCGGCAGGAGCTGAATGAAGCGCTGGAAATGACGGCCGGCAATACGGGGCTGAATCTTATCATGGCACTGAGCTACAGCGGGCGCTGGGAGCTGCTGAATGCGGTAAAAACTATCGCCTGCGAAGTAAAGAGCGGAAAGCTCAGCCTGGAGGCGATCGATCAGGATGTATTACAGAAATACCTTTGTACCAGTGGTTTCCCGGACCCGGAGCTGATGATCCGCACCAGCGGGGAGCACCGGATCAGCAACTTTTTGCTGTACCAGCTGGCTTATGCAGAGCTCTATTTTACAGACGTTCGGTGGCCCGATTTCCGTAAAAAGAACCTCTACGAAGCCCTGATCGACTACCAGGGCCGGGAACGCCGGTTTGGTAAAACATCGGCCCAGATAACAGAATAGGTTACCATTTGTTTGCTTAAAACATCCAAATCCCTCAAATACTGGCTCTTTTTAACATACAGTTTCCAAATTTTACCGTTAATTTGCCGCCGCAATGGGAATGAAGCGTTAGGGTTACCCGGCTGTCATTTACCTGCTTTTACCCGGGTAATGGCAGCAGATGGTAACAGGTTCAAGGATATTTAGGGCTTCCTGCTTTGCAAAATAAAATTGATTACCGTAATACATTAACCCTTATATGCGTTTTTTTATATACAAAGTTTGTATTTTATCCTTCTTTTCTTTTGCGGTAAATCATGCCTTTGCTCAGGTAGACACAACGCCGGTCACTTCTGTTGATCCCCGTCTGCAGGAATTCCTCCACTCAAACACCCCGCGGGAATATGTGGTATCCGATATCGTGATCAAAGGAGCTACCAACCTGGACTCGTCCATTGTGTTGTCTGTTTCGGGGATCCAGAAAGGGCAGAAATTCATGTACCCGGGTTCGGACATCTTTTCCCGGGCGATCCAAAACCTTTGGAAACAACAGCTTTTTGCTGATGTTGAAGTATACATCACCCATGTGGACAATGATAAAGTAAGCATCGAGATCGCTGTTACAGAGCGCCCCCGGCTGGGAAACTTTAAGTATGAAGGGATCAAAAAGACAGAGATCGAAGAACTTACAAAGAAAATCGGACTGGTAAAACAACGCATTCTCTCAGAAAACATACGGCAGAACATCCACCAGGTAATAAAAACCTATTTTGAAGACAAGGGGTATTACGATGTGATCACCAACCTGGATGAATCCAAGGACCCGGTTTATCCCAACTCCATCTTTCTTACTATTAAAGTGAACAAAGGCAAAAAGGTAAAAATTGATGAGGTGAACTTTTTCGGGAATGAGAGTGTGGAGGCCGCCAAGCTGAAAAAACAAATGAAGGGCACAAAAGAGCGGACCCGGATGTCGCTGTATCCTTCCACCTATATAAGTCCTTATGGGCCCCATCAGATCTACAGCTTTAACGAATACATGAAGGACTGGGGCTTTCTTACCGGCACCAAAACACTGAAAGTGCTGGACCCTTATTTCCGGTTTAAATTCTTCAGCTCTTCCAAATTCAACACCAAAAAATACGGGGAAGACAAGGAAAAGGTATTGAAGTACTTTAATGCCAAAGGATACCGGGATGCACAGATCGTTGCTGATACACAGGTAATACAGAACAACCGAATGTATGTCGACATCAAGGTAAATGAAGGGCACAAGTACTATTTCGGGAATGTGACCTGGAAAGGGAACTCCAAATTTTCGGATACTGTGCTGAACAATATCCTCGGTATCAACAGGGGCGATGTATATGATGCCAGTGTGCTGAATAAAAAGCTGGGATTGGAACCCAGTCAGGATGTATACGATATCACCACACTCTATAATGATGAAGGGTACCTGTTCTTTAATGTAACACCCGTGGAAACAAAGATCTACAATGATACTATCGATCATGAGATCCGGATCATGGAAGGCCCCATCGCCCGTATCAAGAATGTGGTGATCATGGGTAACGAGCGCACAAAGGATCATGTGATCCGGAGGGAACTGCGGACCATACCGGGTGAGCTCTTCAGCCGTACCGACCTGATGCGTTCCATACGGGAGCTGAATACGCTGAACTACTTCGAGCAGGAGTCCATTAACCCGCAGCCTGTACCTAACCAGGCAGACGGTACGGTGGACATCAACTGGAAGCTGAAGGAAAAATCATCCGATCAGCTGGAGCTTTCTGCCGGATGGGGTGGAGGTATCGGTCTTACCGGTACCCTGGGGGTTACTTTCAATAACTTCTCCATCCGGAATATCTGGAAAAAAGAAGCCTGGGATCCGTTGCCGGTAGGGGATGGACAAAAGCTCAGTCTCCGCGTGCAGTCGAACGGACGGGTATACCGTTCCTACAACTTCTCCTTTACAGAGCCCTGGCTGGGTGGAAAGAAAAGAACTTCCCTGACCCTGGGGTATAATAACACAAAATATAATGCCTCCTTCTATGATCCTTACCGGAGCGGCGGATACCGGTTTTCGAAAGATACTTCACTTACGGTAAACGGGATCAGTGTGGGACTGGGCAAGCAGTTAAAATGGCCGGATGACTACTTCACCATCGGTTATACCGTTGCCTATACACGGTATAAGGTAAAAAAGATGGGCTATCAGTACGGACTTCCGTTTGATGATGGTATTTCCAACAACCTTAGCTTTAAGCTTAGCCTGAGCCGTTCTTCAGTATCAGACCCGATCTTCCCGAGAAGCGGTAGCGAACTGATGGCAAGTGTTCAGGCCACCCCGCCTTATTCTGCCTTCAGATCTTCTTCAACCGGCACTTCTAATGAGAATCAGTATAAAAATGTGGAATATCATAAATGGCGTTTCGGTGCACAATGGTATGTGCCGCTGGGACGTCCGAAGGGTGAAGATAAGAACCGCCAGTTTGTACTGAAGCTGGCTGCCAAATACGGCTTTATGGGCCGTTACAACAAAGACCTGAACTACTCGCCGTTTGAGCGGTTCCAGCTGGGGGATGCCGGGATGAGCAATACGTATTCCCTGACCGGTTTCGACATCATTGCACACCGCGGGTACCCGATCTATACCAACTCCGATCCCACAGTAAATCCTGATAACGGAAGTGGCGGGGATACCCGGAACATGTTCATCATTTTTAACAAATACCAGGCAGAGCTGCGCTATCCGCTGGTAACCAACCCCGGAAGCACGATCTACGGACTGGCTTTCTTTGAGGCCGCTAACGGTTGGCACGATTATAAGGAGTATAATCCATTCAAGTTACGCCGCAGTGTGGGTCTGGGTATGCGTTTTTACCTGCCGATGTTCGGTCTGCTTGGATTTGACTACGGGATCGGTATCGACCGCCTGGTACCCGGGCAGGGTCTGAAGAATGCGGGTAAGTTCACCTTTATGCTCGGATTTGAACCTGAGTAAACCTTTCCGCAATATTTTGCATCTATAGAAAAGAAAAACCGATTTGTATATGAAACAACTACTTGTATTGACTATCGGGCTGCTGTTTTCAGCATCTGCTGCAATGGCCCAAAAATATGTGATCGTAGATACGCGTTATATATTTGATAAGCTGCCGGAATATAAGCAGGTACAGGCTTCTATTAATAATACCGCTTCCGGCTGGCAGAAAGAAATTGATCAGAAACAGGCAGATCTGGATAAGGCTTACGATGAGTATGACTCCCAGCAAAGCATGCTGAGTGCTGATGCCCGGAGAAAAAAAGAAGATGATCTTTTTAAAAAAGAAAAAGAATTACGGGACCTGCAAAAGCAACGTTTTGGTTTTGAGGGGGATCTGTTTAAGAAAAGACAGGAGCTGATGGGCCCGCTGCAGGAGAAGGTGAACCGTGCTGTTCAAAAGCTGGTGATCGAAAAAGGTTATGATTTGGTTTTGGACAAAAGTGAGGGGAAATCCATTATATTTGCCGACCCGAAATTGGACAAGAGTGATGAGGTATTGAAATTACTATCTGTAAAATAAGCAAGCCGCAACGCTTCGGAATCAAATTTCATTAATAAAAACAAAATAAACTTAAAAACCCGTCCGACCGGAGAACGTTACCCGGTCAGACAAACAAAAAATTTTTAAATGAAACGTATAAAAATCCTTGCCCTGGCATTGGGTCTTGTAGTTGCCTCCGGCTCTGCTGTTTCTGCGCAAAAGATCGCTACGGCAAATCTGGATGCCATTATCGCCAATTTACCTGAATTCCCTCAAAAACAACAGCAGCTGCAGCAATTTCAGCAGGATTCCATCGGCGGTGAATATGAGCAGTTGTCGAAAGAATATATGGAAAAGGACAGCATGATCAAAAAGGCAACCTCTCCTTCTGTAAAATCTGCACTGGAAAAAGAGATCGGACCGATCCGCGCTGCACTGGCCAACTGGCAGGAGTATGCCGGTCAGAAGAACCAGGCAAAACAAAGCGAGCTGTTCGGCCCACTGGTTAAAAAAGCACAGGATGCATTAAACACTGTTGCAAAAGAAAAAGGCTATACATATGTATTGCAGCCGGAAGCCTTCCTGGTAATCCCTCCGACGGATGACCTTACCATGAGCATTGCTGAAAAGCTGGGTATTAAAACCAACCAAGCCGGTGGCGCAAAACCCGCAGCCGGAGCAGCTGGTGCAACAAAACCCCCCGCAGCCAAATAAGCAAAGAATATACTGAAATATAAAAAGGCTACAGTTTACTGTGGCCTTTTTTAATGCCTGGCACCCCTGACTTCCTCCCTCAATGAACCACACCCGCGTCCGGTTAATTTTCGGTAATACAAACTGCAATGCAGCGCTGATCCTTGAAGTAAGTGACGGTAACAGGCAATGAAGGTGCAGCACACCGGTCATAGTAGCGGCCCGGTGTACGAAATTACCGCCGCGCTGCGGCTGAGACGCTCATTTGCCACTCCGGATTACAAAGATTACGTGCGTGCGGCGCCCTTGTTTACCCATTTTATTGATGTGCCGGAAAGCGCCGGTTTCAGGGTGCCTTATTCTGAAACGACCCTGCTTATCCTGATTCATAATGCGATGAATCCGGATTTTTTCAGCGGCTGCCCGGTTTTTTTGAAAAACTGATCAGCAATGCGGGCAGTAAGATAAGATTGGTAAACGTGGCTGTGATCAGTGTAAGTGAAGTGAGCCAGCCCAATGCCTGTGTGCCTCCAAAATTGCTGAAGCAGAAAATGATAAAACCCGCGATCAGCACCATGGATGTATAGAGGATGCTGATACCGGTACTGTGAATGGTTTGAACCACCGTAGCCACCACTTCGTTCTGATGTTTTGGCAGCTCCTGTTTATAATTGACCAGGAACCGGATGGTAATATCGATGGCAATCCCCAATGCAACGCTAAAGATCAATACGGTACTGGGTTTTAGCGGAACACCGGCCCAACCCATGATGCCGGCAGTGATCACCAGCGGGATCAGGTTGGGGATGAGTGAACAGAGCAGGATGCGCAGCGATCTGAACAGGTACAGCATGCAAAGCGCGATCAGCAGGAAGGCCCAGAAAATGCTTTCCTTTAATCCGTTGATGATAAAACGGCCGCCTTCAAGAAAGGTGATGGAGGTGCCGGTGAGTTTTACATTATAATCTTTTGCGGGAAACAGCTGATCCACCCTGTGCTGGATATCGCCCATCAGGGCCGGCAACCGGTAGGACCCCACATCGGCCATATTAACACTGATACGGGCCTCCCGTCCGGTGCTGTCCATAAAACCGGAGAGCAGCCTGGTGAAAGCAGAAGATTGCTGGCCGCCCGAATTGCTGCCCATATTGAGGTACTGTGCCAGTCCCGGCAGCTCAAATTCGGAGGGCATTGAATAATTGCTTGAGTCGCCTTCGTAAAAAGCCTGTTTGGCAAACTTCAACCCTTCGGTGATGCTCAGAGGTCTTGCTATTTCGGGTTTTGAGGCAAGGTACTGTGCCAGCGAGTCAATGCGGGTGAGGTTTTTAAAGTTGCGGGTCACACCGGATTTCTTCTTCGTATCCACTATGATCTCCAGGGGCATGACACCTTTGAAATTGCTTTCAAAGAATTTCAGGTCGGTATATATCTTATCCTTTTGTGGTACATCGTCCACCATATGCGCGTTGCTTTTCAGCCGGAATATCCCAATGGAAGTGATTCCGATGATCAACAGGGTAACAATATAAACCAGTTTCCGGTGGTTGATCGACCAGCGTTCCAGCCGGCCCAGCCAGCGGTTGAGACGCGGGTTAAAAAGATAGCGGGTATGTTTGGATTTTGGTGCAGGCAAAAAGCTTAATACAACGGGAATCAGCACCAGTGAAATAAAGAAAAGAAGCATGATATTGATACCGGCCACCACACCAAACTCCTGCAAGATCTCGCTTCGCGTAAGCGCAAATACCGCAAAGCCCACCGCTGCCGCAAGATTACAGAACAGGGTAACGATCCCCATCTTGCCTACCATATTTTCTATGGCCGCTTTTTTCAGTGCTGAGTTCCGGGCTTTTATTTCTTCGGCAGACAGATCGCCGGTCAGCTCATTCCAGCTGGTATGAAATTTATTCAGGAAATAGATACAGTTGGGAATGCCTATTACAACGATCAGCGGAGGGATCAGGGCGGTCAGCAGGGTGATGCTGTATTCCATCAGGTGCATGGTCCCCAAACTGAAGAGCACCCCGATGATAACCACGGAAAGGGAAAGGAGCATGGAGCTGAAGGACCGGAAAAACAGCAGCAGGATAATGGCGGAAAGCAGGATGGAGGCCACCAGGAAGTACCGCATCTCATGCGCAATGCGGGCCGCGAGTACGGTACGGATATACGGCAGGCCGCTCAGTTTCACATCCAGTCCGGTAGCTTTTGAAAAGGCCTGGGTCTGCTCTTTTACCGCAGCGATGGCGGCATCCCTTTTGGCAGAATTAATGACCTCCTTGTTCATTCTTAAGCCCATTAAATAAGCATGTGTGCGGGGATTGTACAGCAGCCCCTGGTAGAAGGGGAGGCGCTGAAACACCGCTGCACCGCTGTCGATCTGTGTTTGCGTCAACGCGCCTTCCGGAAATATCTTTTCCACCGCTAATTTTTCAGTTGCTGCGTTCTTCACCAGGTTGATGGCCGTAGGTACACTGATCACATCTTCCACCCCGGGAATCTTTTTCAGACCGGCCTGCAACTGCAGATAGGCTGTGAATATTTTTTCGGAAAACAATTGTTCGGTCTGCACACCCACCACCAGCATATTGCCGTCTTCCCCGTATTTCTTTTTGAATTCCTGGTAGGCGATATTTACCGGATGGTTGGTAGGGATCGCTCTTGAAAATTCATAACTCAATCCCACTTTGCTGGCCCAAAATGCTGAAAGTGCGGTGATGGCTGCCAGCGCGATCAGCAAAGGGAACCTGTATTTAAGAATAAAACGGCCGGTTTGTTTCCACATATAATTTTAAGTATGCGTTAAAAATGAGTTGCAAAGAAACAAAAAACAGTGCGTTCACAGGATGCCATTTATCAATGAAATGACCGGGAATCTTTTTGGATGCAGATCCGGTTTTGAAAAAGACAGCTTACTGTTAATCATATCTCATGTGGTGCAAAACTAACTATTGAAAAGTAAACCACCATTATTTGCAAAAAACATACCTTGCAACGAGGAAAACCGATCCCGGACGGACTTGACAGCGATTCTACATAAAACAAAGGGCATTGTTCTCAGAACAGCAAAATATGGCGAAACAAGCGTTATTGTGACCATTTATACCGATAAACTGGGCCTTCAGTCGTACCTGGTGAACGGTGTCCGCTCCGGCGGCAGAAAAAGCGGTAACAAGGCGGTGTTTTTTCAGCCGGCGGCATTGCTGGAGCTGGTGGTCTACCACAATGAACTGAGAAGCCTGAACCGTATAAAAGAATTTAAATTTTCCGGGATCTATCAGCATATTTTCAGTGATGTGATCAAAAACGGTGTAGCCGTTTTTCTGATCGAGTTGTTGCATAAAACGCTGCGTCAGCCCGAGGCCAATGAAGACCTGTTCGGGTTTGTGGAAGACAGCCTGCTGGCACTGGATGTATCGGATGCTACGGTTACAGCCAATTTCCCCGTTTTTTTTGCAGCGCATCTCTGCGGCATTCTCGGCTTTTCTCCGGGGATACCGTCCGCGGGCCTGTTTCATTCGCCACAATTGCTGCTGGACCTTCAGAGCGGGGAATTTGCCGAAACTCCGCCATCTCATCATTTTTATGCCGGCCGGGAACTGACCCTGCTGCTGGTGGAACTGTTGCAGGCGCGGTTGCCTGCCGAATTAAAGGATATGAAGCTTTCTGCCCATAAACGCAACCAGCTGCTGGATCTGCTTGAATTGTATTATTCACTGCACTTTCCGGAGTTCGGACGATTGCGGACCCTGCCCGTGCTGCGGGAAGTGCTTGGCTGATGGTGTAATAAAGCCGGCATCAATAAAGCCTGCACACCTGGTCTTCAGCGATCTGCAATACTCCGGGGCTTTTCCCTTTTTCAAAACTTCCGTACCGGTCTGCGATCTGTAAGGCCCTGGCACCATTCAGGGTAGCCCAGGTGAGCAGCAGTTCCAGGGAGAGCTGCGGGTATTGTTTTTGAATACAGCGTATCTCATCCCAGATACTGAGGCTGTAATTAGAGGCCAGACTGTCGGTACCCAGTACCAGCGGTACCTGTTGCTCCATCATCATGGGGATGTCGGGCAGCCGGTTGCTGATGTAGCTGTTTGCATTGGGACAAAGACACCAGAATGCTTCAGGAACCCGTTTTTTGATGTACCTGATATCTTCTGCACTTGTAAATACATTATGAATGAACAGGGCCTGCTGGCGGTTGTTCAGGTAGGCGCCATAGGTCTGAATGCTGGTTTTGCCCTCCGGGGGGATGGGCGGTTGCTGCAGTTGCAGCCGATCATACAAGGCACTAAAGCCGCCGGTGCCCTTTAAGAACCATTCATTTTCCTCCGGTGTTTCCTGGTTGTGAATACTCAGCAGCCGGTTGCCCGGGAATGCGGTCAGCAGCTGCCAGAGTGGGGTGGAAACCGAATAGGGGGCATGCGGTGTTAAAGAGACCTGCCGGGGATCAACCGCCCGGCAGTAGTCGTCATAAACCAGCTTATACCGGTTAAAATGCTCCTGTGCCTGCGCCGGCTCAAAACCGATCACTTCCACAAAATTGTGGTAATACAGCCGCCCCATTGCTTTGAGGGATAGTGTATCGGTTGTATTGCAGATGTCGCCAACGGCTACGATCCCCTGTTCCAGCATTTCGTTTTCTGCTTTTTCGATGGCCGCGGGCAGGTCCGCTATATTATCGTTTCGCTTGCTAACTACCTGGTTTACAAATTTTAGCAACCCTGTATGGGTTTCAATAATGCCTTTCATATGACTGAGCTCCAGGTGGCAGTGACAGTTGATGAACCCTGGACTGAGCAGGCCGTTGACGATTTTTACATCATCACCTGCTTCGGTGCGGGGAACCACTGCTTCCACGCGCCCTTCCGGGGTTATTATCAATACGGTGTCTTTCAGCATCCTTGTTCCGTCAAAAAGGGTTGTTCCCTGTAACTTAATAAAACTCATCGCCTAAAATCATTTAACTTTGCGCCCTGTTTATCAAAAATAAACTTTTCTGATGTTAGATAAATTAGAAGCGATAAAGGCGAAGTACGATCAGCTGGGCATAGCACTTACCAACCCTGAAATTGTTGGGGATAATAAACGGTTTGCAGCTACCAGTAAGGAATACCGCAGCCTCGAAAAAATTGTTACCGCGTACAATGATTATAAAAAACTGCTGGGCGATCTTGAGTTTAACAAAGAGGCATTGAGCGGTGATGACGAAGAATTGCGGGAACTGGCAAAGGAAGAAGCTGCCGGTCTGGAAGAGCGTAAGGAGCAAATGGAAGCGCAGATCCGGCAGCTGCTGATCCCCAAAGATCCGCAGGACGGTAAAGATGTGATCATGGAGATCCGTGCGGGTACCGGTGGTGATGAAGCGAGCCTCTTTGCGGGCGATCTCCTGCGGATGTATGTGAAATACTGCGAACGCCGTGGCTTTAAGACCGCTGTGCTTGGTGAAAGTGAAGGAACCGTGGGCGGGTACAAGGAAGTACAGCTGGAGGTAACCGGCGATGATGTATATGGCACCCTGAAATTTGAAAGCGGGGTGCACCGCGTGCAGCGGGTGCCGGATACGGAAACCCAGGGACGGGTACATACTTCCGCCGCAACTGTTGCAGTGATGCCGGAAGCGGAGGAGATCGATTTTGAGCTGAAGGAAAGCGAGGTGAAGATGGAAACAGCCCGCAGTGGTGGCGCCGGCGGCCAGAACGTGAATAAAGTGGAAACAAAAGTGATGCTGACGCATATCCCTACCGGTACCGTGGTGATCTGCCAGACGGAACGTACCCAGCTGGGGAACCGTGAAAAAGCCATGCAGATGCTGCGGACCAAGCTGTATGAAGAACAGGTGCGCAAGCAGGAAGAGGAAATTGCCCGTCACCGGAAAAGCCTGGTCAGCTCGGGCGACCGGAGTGCGAAGATCCGGACCTATAACTATCCCCAGGGAAGGGTGACCGATCACCGGATCAACCTTACTTCCTATAACCTGGATGCCTTTATGAATGGTGAGATCCAGGAATTCATCGACCAGTTACAGTTTGCCGAAAATTCTGAAAAGCTCGCCAAGCAGGAATAAGCGGTCAGCAATCAGCTATCACCAGGAAGTTTTCATTAGCGCTAACTGTTGGTGGATTGATCTTCCTCTGCCACCATTAAAGCCGGCGGTTGTATTGCTTTTATACATAGCTGTTTTCGGGTCTTTTACCCCTACCAAACCTGCTCATTTGTTTTCTGTTTTAACTCTTTCTTTCCGAATTTGCGCGGGTAGTAAGAGAAGGTCAGCAGAAAATACTGCTGCAATCCATTGGTGATCCGTGTGGTAGTCCCGTAAATATCAATACTGTTGGAAATGTTTTGATATTGTTTCAGCAGATCCATTGCAGAAAACTTCAGCTCCCCCTGTTGTTTCATAAAACGGTAGGAGACAAATGCATTCCATAAAATCGTGGGGTCGTCCAGGCTGGAGTTATAGATATGGTTCAGGGTGCTGCTGAAAGTAACATTGTTGGGAACATTGAGCGTGATACCCAGTTTTGTGGTGTTCAGGGAAGTGCTGGACGGGGTAAGCCCCTGTCCTGTTTGCCGTGTATGGTATGTATTCCAGATTTCGCCGAAATTAAAGACCATCAATGACCGGAGCGAGAACTGCAGAGCGGCTTCGTGCGTGCTGTTATTATTGCTGCTGGTGGTATATATGTTGTCGATGTAGTTAGGGGTTTTACTGTTGTTAAATGCTCCCTTGTAAGTAAGCTGGATGCTGCTTTTTTTCAATTTTCTGGACAGGTTTAACTCTAAATTCAAATAACTGTTCATGGACTTGTCCGTATTGATATAATAGTAAATTCGTTTGCCTGATGGATCATTGATGACACTATCTGAAACGGGATTTAGCGAAAATGTATAACCTGTATTAATGGAACTATAGAAGGTGTATAACGATTTCTGATTGTTGCTGTTAAAATTTGCATAACCTTCAACAGTATGGTTTGTTTTATTTTTAAGATTAGGATTCCCCAAACGGATGCTGTATGCATTGATGTCATCCACAACGGGATATAGCTGATCAATGGAGGGAAATTCATAATTTTTCCGGTAGTTTACCGAAGTATAATACTGGTATTTTTCCTGTCTTGTATAATTATGTGAAAAACCTGCCTCATAGCGGAAGAATTTAAAATTACGATTCAGATTCCGTGTTGCAATGGAAGATTGATTTTTGTCTGTTTTGATATCATCCAGCAGCCGTACTTCAAAAAAGAAGTTTTTATAAAACTTATCGCTCCATTTAAAAAAGCTTTTTGAAAGTGCCAGATAAGGAGTATACTCAAATACCTCTCTTTTATTTTGATAGGACAGGTTGCTGTTGTCGATGAAACTGTTGGTGGTACTGTCGAAGTCGGCGACCTTATTATTGCTGACCGACCGGGTATAATTGAGCCACTGATTAAAGCTGAGATCAATTCCAAACAGGTTGTATCGTCCCAGTAGCAGCCGTTTCAATCCGCCGTATTCAAATGTTGCGCCCGTATTGAAAGAGGAATTGTGGGTGTTATAATTCCGGTTATAGGAGGTGTCCTTTGCAGTTTCAGTGTAAGAGCTGAAGGCGCTCTGCACCGTTCTTTCAGAAACGGCATCATTGTTATTGAGATTGTATTGCACCCTGAACTTTTTTAAGGGTTTATCGGCATCTGTTTTCGAAAAAACCAGGTCCATCGATTCCACGTTGTTACTGCCAGTTTCGGTGCTTGTAGTATTATTGGTGCTCTGTAACTGGCCCGCGGGATTGCGTACCTCAATACCGGATACCGAGCGCCCGTTCTGATTATTAAAAGTGGCGCGCCCGTTAATAGTCAGCTCATCATTGTAGCTGTTGGTCAGCACATAATTGAGTCCTATATCGTGTTTGTTGCCGGCGTCGCTCCGGATACCTTCCTGTTTTTCAAACTGGGGATTTTCAGATGTGGTCCGGTTCTGTAAACTTAAATTGGAAACATTGGTAGCGTTGCCCGATTTATTGTAGTTGACGGTGATACGGTTATTTTGCCGGCTATTGGAAGTTTCTATAAAATTATGAACAAAGACACCGCCGATGGAATGATTTTTATTGATGCCTTCCGCCCCGAACTCTCCCACATAATACAGATTGGGATTGTAGTTACGGTAGGTATTGTTTTGGAAAAGCTGCTGAAGGTTATCTATATTTTTATTGATATTGTTGTAGCCCCCGCCGATCCCGAAGCTTGTTTTTTTGTTATACAGCTGAAGTGAAAAGTCGGTTTCAAAACGCTTGCCGCTGCCATAACCTGCACTGATCTTTCCGAAATAACCTGTTTTGCTGTCTTCCTTAAGCTTTACGTTCATGGTCAGCGTGGAATCCTGCCGCTGTGTTTTTCTTTCTTTATAGGTACGGTCATATTCCTGATAGACCTGGATCTTTTCTATTGCGGTTTTAGGCAGATTCTGTGTAGCTATCTTTGGGTCTGATGAGCCCAGAAATGGTTTCCCGTCTACAAAAAAGTTTTTTACTTTTTGACCGTTGACGGTTATGGTCCCGTCGCTCCAGATGGTAATGCCGGGTACCTGGTTCAACAATTCTTCTACCACAGCATCTGGTTTCATTTTAAACGCGGCGGGATTGATCTCCAGCGTATCGCCGTTCATGCGTACAGGAATGGCCGCGGTTACCACTACTGAATTGGTATCCGTTAAATTGAGCGCCAGTGATACGTTCAGGGTATCTATTGCATGATCCCTCAGTTGTATCAGTTTACTAAAACTTTGATAACCTACGTAGGTAATGTTCAGTAAGAGTTGTTTTTTTGCCGGAAGCCGGTCAAATAAGAAATCTCCGTTTTTATCTGATAGTTTATAACTGACCAGTGAAGAGTCCTTATCCAGAATACTCACCGTCGCCGATTCCAGGCCCAGGTTACTTGCTGCATCCAGAACCCTTCCTGTAATTCCCCCGGTTTGGGAAAATAGTGCCTCCGTACAGGCAAAGCAAAGCAGCATACAAAGCAGGTTTTTCATTCAATCAGTTTTTGAACTGGTATTCAATAATGACCGGGTCGGGATCTTTTGCCGCCATTTTTAACCGGGCTTCCAGTTCCTTCGGAACAGGTATCGTTTTATTTTTGTTGAAGAACTCTTTCAGTTCGTCTATTTTTTGCAGTTTGTAAAATTTATTTCCGAGTCTTGAGGTATTAAATTCTGAAAGCAACTGCAGGTTGTATTGGGAACTGTCCGCCTTTATTTTTTTACTGTTGTAAAAAACGCTCTTTTGTTTGTCATACACATACAGTTCATAATTCGACAGGTAACTGGCGGTAAGTACCATGAATTTTTTAGATTCAAACACCAGGTAGATCTGCCGCAGCAGCCATCCGTTATTCCTGTTGAAATTGTCCCGTTCCGTTTTATTTTTAAAAGGTTTGGTAAAGAACGTTGGGGGGAGGCTGTTCTCGATCGGGAGTACCAGTTGATACAGGGGCGATATACGATCCCGTGTCAGTTTATAGATGGTATCGCAGTAGGGTCTTGTCAGATAACGGATATAAGGGGTATCCATCTTTAAAGCTGCAGCGTATTGCTCTGTGAATAAGTATCGGGGTTCACTGATGCGATTATACGGAAAATAGGCTTTCACGGGTGATCCGTTCCTGTAGATTTTCAGCTCATAATCCAGGGAGTCTTTGTAAAGAGGGCTGGTCGTGATCTTTGACCGTATATAATAATCGTCATAATAATGATACGCATTGATGATCTCATATTCGGATGGCAGGGCTTTTTTAAGTTTGAATGTTGTATCATTCAGGTCAATAATGTATTTTTTAAAATATTTTCTGTTCCTGGGGTCGCTTCTGTTCAATTCGATCTTTATTCTGTCGCTTTGTGTCAGTGCATAGTTCTTGTTGTTTCCCCAGAAAACGATCTGATTGTTTTGTTCCTGATAATCGGGCCAAAAATTTTCTCCCAGTTTTTTATAGCTGACCTTTTTAATAAAATTTCCTGCTTTGGTATAAAGAAGAAAACTTTTTTCGGAATAGTTGATAATAATAAAATACCGGTCGGTTACCTGAACATAACTGTAAAGATTAATACGTGCGTCCGTATTCGGCTCCAGCGGGATGAATTTTATGGAGTCAATGAACCGGGACTGGTTCTCTCCTCCCGCAGCCTTGGGGTTTAAATAAAGTTTCTGTATCATTCCCGGTGGCGGACCGGTTTGCGCAGCTGCACCCATGGTGAGCAGGAAATAAGCCAGCAGAACAGGCAAACAGTAGCACAGTCGATTTCTCATACGAATCAGTTACCCTATAAAATTAAACAGGAGAATGTTAACAGAAACTTAAGTTCCGCTGCAGGATGCCCGCGTAAGAAAGGCAGTGTTGCCTAAGGCATTTTTTTAAAACCTTCCGGACCTTCGCTGCATATTATTCTGCTGCCTGGATTGCTGCTGTTGCCGCTGCTGCCGTTGTTCTCCGGCTTCTGACCGGCGGGACCCGCTGCGATTGCCGGACTTTCCGCCAAACTTGCGGGGGAAGTAGGCAAGGCTGACCATATAAAACTGCTGGATACCATTTGTGATAGTGGTACCAATAGTATTATTGTCCCTTGCAAAGTTGTCGATATTCTTATTTTGCCGCAGGATATCGAATACATAAAATTTGACTTCTGCCTGCTTCATCCGCATAAAGCGCCAGGTGGCATAGGCATTCCATATAGTGGCTTTTACCGACTGGTTTTGAGCGGAGATGTTGTTAAGGTAATTGACATTACTTCCAAAAGTAAAGTCTTTAGGTACCATCAGGTTGAAGTTCGCCTTGGTTCCATAGGTCTTTGTTTTCCGTGTTTCGCTGCTGGATCCTGCCTGCTGTTCACTCAGTGTTGTGGCAAGCGATTGTCCGACGGAGATATTGAATATTTCAGTAAGACTGTAAAAGACATTTACAGAATGATTGAGATTGGTGCTTTTAGGCGCAATGAGCAGCGAAGCGGCATCCTGTGGTGTTTTGATATACTGCGGGGAACGGGAATTGCTAAGATTTCCGTTGTACCTGAATTGCAGCATGTTCTTTGGGTTAAGGCGGAAGGAGGCGCTGGTATTGAGTCCGCCGTTTAAAGAACGTTTGCCATCGATATTGATGAGGTAGGCTACGCGGGAACCGTTGTTGCCATAAATACTGCTGTCTGAAATGCCGCTTTTAAACGTATTGTATCCCAGGGTAACGGTAGCCGCATACGTGTTCTTTTCGTTGAACCGCTGGCTGTTGATATTGAAGTTAAAATTGAAGGCATTGCCCAGCGGCGATTTCAGATTGGGGTTACCCACTACGATATTATACTGGTTGATGCTGTCCACAATCGGGTAGAGCTGGTCAATGGTAGGGGCTGAAGCGGATGCGTTGTGCGTAAGGCCGACATTCAGATTGTATTTGTTGAATTTATTATAGTTGTAATAGATCGAGGAGGACGGCGTAAAGAAATGGAAGGACCGCTCCACATTCCGGTAGGCCAGGGTGGAGGTGTTTTTCTGGAAGAGGAACTGGTTCAAAAGATCGGTCCGCACGGAAATGCTCCGGTAGTGCCGGTCTGAAAGGACTTTTGTAAACGTTTTAAAGAAACTGATGCCCGGGCGGTTCTCGATATTTGTTACCGAGTTGATATTGGTGAGCGCATTGTTGATCTTGTACGTATTGGTAAGCGTGTCCAGCTCCAGTACATTCGCATTCAGGTCCGATTTGTTGTACCGGAAATTATTGCGCAGGCCGATATTGATGTTCCAGAAATTGTAACTGCCAAACAGCAGGGACCGCAGGCCGTTATAATTCAGACCGATATTGGTGGTGAAGTTTGAATTTTCGTTATGGTATTTGCGGTCGCGCTTATCGGTATAAATACTGTCGGTGAACGATTCAAAATCACTGATCTGCCGGCTGTCGCTGTTGCTGTTGTTATAGGTGACGGAATAGTTGGTCGAAAAGCTCTTTTTATTGATCCCTTCGTCGTAGTCGTTGTTATTGAAATAACCATTGAAGTTGAAATTATTGGAACGGGACGAGCCAACGGTGGAATTGGTGCGGCGGCTGGCCAGCAACGAATCATTCCGGTAAGTGGAGGTGTTGCCGGAAGAAGCATTATTGGCATTGGTCCAGTTGTAAGCGGCATTCAGGGAAAGCGAGGTCGCCCTTTTCCGGTTCTGATAACCGGTATTCACCCCCTGGTTCAGCGTGCTTCCTGTATTGACGCGGTCGCTGTAGGTGGTTAAGGTATAGTCGGATAAATTTTGAATGGTGGTACCGGTGGTAAGCTGGTTGTTTCGCGTATCCCTCAGATTGTATTCTCCGGTGATGGAATTGTTGAAACGGGAATTCGTACTCTCATCAAAGTTATGATTGAGGTATGCTCCAAAATAATGGACGGTGTTCAAGCCGTTGGCATTGGCATTGGGCGAACCGAAATTGCGGCGGTTGAAGGACCGGAAGGTATTGTTCTGCAGGGCTTCCTGAACACTCTGTATCGTTTTATTGGTATTGTTGAGGTTACCGGCAATGCCCAGCTTTGTTTTTTTATTGTATACCTGGAGCGACAGATCCCCTTCATAACGGTGATCCGTACCCAGCCCGCCGCTTATCTTACCGAAAAGACCTTTTCGCTTTTCGGGTTTTAGCTTGATGTTCATGGTAAATGTGGAGTCCATCTCCGTGTTGGTGATCTCCTCTTTACTGTAATCTTTCTCCTGGTACACCTGTATTTTGTCGATGGCTGTTTTGGGCAGGTTCTGTGTGGCCATTTCCGGATTACCTCCAAAAAAAGGCTTTCCGTCCACGAACACATTGCTGATCTTTTTACCGTTGACCGTTATGGTACCGTCACTCCACATAGTAACACCCGGCACCCGCAGCAGCATATCCTCCACTACGGCGGAAGAGTCCAGTTTAAACGCATCGGGATTGATCTCCAGCGTATCCCCGTTCATACGGACCGGCACCACAGATTTCACCACCACTTCTTCCATCTGGCTGGTGGTATCTCTTGAAAGATTTATTTTTTTGAAGTCGAAATCTTTTTTCAGTGAATCGATATAGATCTCTTTAGAGAAGTCATTGTAGCCCGAAAAGGTGACCGATACCAGCATGGGCGTCTGATAAGGCAGCTCCCCGATATTGAACTCACCCTGGTTATTGGTCACCTGGTAATTGAGCAGGGTTGAATCCGATTTTTTGTATACAGTAACGGTTGCGGATTGCAGTCCGTAATCATGCACCGAGTCCGCTACAAGCCCTTTGATGCTTCCCTTTGTCTGGGCCATTGAAAATACAGGAAGCAACAGCAGTATGATGAGGAACCGTTTATTCATTTTGTCACTAAGCCGTCTTTGGGTTTTAACTGTATCAATACGGGATTGTCTGTTTCTTTCCGCGTGGCGAAAAAGCGGGTCAGCACATCGTCGTATTGCGGATTTCTGTATTCAGACGATTTTTTTGCCCCAAACATGCTTTTTGCAGAAAGCGAAAGATAAATATGCGCTTCGTCAAAACTTTTTATGACACCGGAAACGGGTAAAAAACAGCTGCTGCTGTCGGGAGTGATCTTATTGTAATCATAAATCAGGTTCGATTTATTGTCGAAGATATAACGGTTGTAACCTTTAAAGAGGTTCAGATCGAAGAACATCAGGTTGTTGAAGCCGACCACATTCTCTATTTTGCCTGCATAGGAGGGGTGTTCCATTTTATACGTATCCATTTCGCCCCGGCTGGAAAAACCAACATCAAAAAACGAAGCAGGAATGGCATTGTCCATGGGCAATATCAGTTTATAACTTTCGGTAACGGCAGATGGGGTTAACGTGTAGATCTCATACTGGAATGGCCGGGTCACAAATAATACGGAGTCGTTCTGGGTGGGCATGATGCTGCATTGAGAGCCACCGGCAAAATAATAAACCGATTCTGTTTTTTTGTTATAGGGAAAATAACTTTGAAGCACTTCGGCATTACTGAGGATCTTCAGCTGGTAATCCAGGGTGTCCCTGCTGTTCTTTTGTGCCTTGATAAAGCTGGCGGCAAATTTGTCCCTGTCGAAGCGTACCGGATTGGTAAAGGCGTACCGGAAATTTTTAAGGTCTTCGGTTCTGGTGGCTGCAACATTGTCCAGGTAGAACCGCGTGGCTTTTGCAAATTTTGAAATGTCTTTCTGTGAATCCGGTTCCAGGTATTCCTGCACCCTGTTTGAAGGGATGTTATAATTTTTGTTGAGGCTGAAAATAAGTAAGGCATTCTTGGACCGGTCCAGCTGGATGTCGCGGATGCGGTAGCGCCGGATCCTGTATTTGAGTAAAAATTTCCCTTTTTTACTGAAAAAGTAAAGGGCATTGGTGTCTCCATCCAGAACGATGAACAGCGAATCGGTTACCACCAGCTGTTTTATAGCCCCAAAAACACTTTTTTTTGTGGTCTCCAGCGGAATGAAGGTTACATCGTCAAAGATCCTGGAAGCGGGCGCGCCCACTGTTTTACCCGGGTCAATATATAATGTTTTCGACTGGGCACAAGCAGCACTGTAAAGCCCTAAAGCCCAGCAAACAAACATTAGTTTTTTCATTGTCAATTGTATCAAAAGCGGTAATTGTCAAAAATACAAGTCTTAGACGAATGAAAAGCAGGGAGGTTTAACTTTCCCCGGAGAATCTTTCAAAAAAAAACCCCGCTGTAAAAACAGCAGGGCATTTTTGATTGCTCTGTATGGATGAGTGTCTTTGTTATATTTTTAAATTACTGGCTCTTTCCGTTGAAAGTGAAGTTTAACGTGATGCCGTAAGTACGCTGGTCGCCCAGCACAGCTGCATAATGACCGGCATTACCGCCCGCCGCCAGCAGCTGCTCGTAGTAGTTCTTGTCAAGAATATTGCGGGCCCATAAAAAGACGGTTAGTCCTTTTTGCACCCGGTAGCCGATCCTGCCATTCAGAAGGGTATACCCGTCGATGTTCAGGTATTTGGAAGGCGAGGGACTGGAAGAGAAGGAAGAACGGTAGAACCCATCCAGGGCCACAAAAAACTGGCCGGCCTTTCCAAAGGGCGCAGCGGGAGTGCTGTATTCCCCGCCCAGGGAACCGGCCCATTTTGAGATACCGGGCAGCGGACTGTCGGATATGTCTTTAAAGGCCACCTGCACGCCGTTCTCGGTATGACCGGTTTCTTCCAGGGGAAGCGGGGCATTGGTAAATTTATCATACTTACCATCGGTATAGGCCAGAGCGCCATTGAAATTGAAATGCTGATTGACGCGGATGCTCCCGTCAAACTCAACCCCTCTGACTGTTACCTTATCAGCATTGGCGATATAGCCGCGATTTACCCCCAGTTCCGCACTCTGCACATTTGTCTGGTAATCCTTGATATCTGAATTATGCAGTGTGAGATTTAAAGTAATGTCGTTGGTCGGGTTTGCTTTGATGCCCAGTTCAACATGTTTGGTATACTCCGGCCGGATCACCGCCAGGTTGGTGGCCGGTTTGCCGTCAACCGTGGGAATTCCGGCAACATTCACACCAACCGGTTTAAAGCTGGTGGAGTAAGTGGCAAATGTATTCAGGCGTTTGGACGGTTTATAGGCCAGTGTGAGCTGGTAGGTAAAATTCCGTTCTGCCGCGCTGGATTCATAGAACTGGCTTGCATACACCGAGTTCTTTAATGCGATCAGTGCAGGGTCATCGGTCTGCAATCCGCCATAGGTGGTTCTGTCATAAACGGCTTTTTTCTCATCATAGTTCAGGCGGATGCCGGGCAGGAAGTGGAAATGATCAATAAATTCCCAGTCAACGTTGGCAAAGGCAGCGGCGCTTAATGATTTGATTGAAGATTCGGTCCTGATCCCGTATCCATCCAGCAATCCCGGGGTTTTCCAGAGGTCGCTGGTGGAACTTTGTGAAAAACGCCACTGGTCTTTACCCGACTCTTCGGTTCCGTGGATCTTTATATCCTGGTCTATGAAAAACAAGCCGACCACGCCGCTCAGCCGGTTGTTAATATCGCCGGCATACCGGAGCTCCTGGGAAAAGTTCTTATGCTCAGCAGGGTTCTGTGATTTGGAAAGCGCTTCCAGCCCGGTAAAGTCGCGGTCGTTGGACGGATCCCATTTCCAGTAACGCCAGGCGGTGGTTGAGGTCAGGGTGCCCGGCCCGATCTTGCTGTCAATGTTCAGCGAAGCGCCTCCGAGTTCGTTATTCGACTTCCAGGGCGTGTCGTGATCAATGACCCTGTCAAAAGGATCAGTGGAGGGAAGCCGGTAGTTCAGATCGGCGATAATAGCATCAAACTGCCGGTAGGCCGGGCGTTCTGTTTTTACAACACCGGCTACCACCTGTGCATACCCGATCGGCTTTTGGGAAGTGATGTCCCCGCTTAGTGCGATGGAGGTATTGTCGGATACATTATAGAGCAGCTGGGCGCGTGCTCCCAGGTTATTGATATCATTTACATGCTGCTGGGTACGTTCGTTATAAAGCAGCCCGTTCCGCTGGGTGCCGGAGAAGGAAAGTCTGCCGGCCAGCCGGCTGGTGATCGGACCGGTGATCGATGCTTTTGCCTGGATGTATCCCAGGTTGCCAAAGCTGGTTTCAATGGTTCCACCGGGGTGGAAACTGGGTTTCCTGGAAATGATATTAATGGCACCGGCGGAAGTATTTTTTCCAAACAGGGTGCCCTGTGGTCCGCGCAGCACCTCGATGCGTTCTACATCAATAAAATCAAGTACTGCCGCTGCAGGCCGGGCATAATACACTCCGTCAATATAATAACCCACACCGGGATCAAGCCCGTCATTGGTCAGTCCGAACGGGGAACCAATGCCCCGTATATTAACACCCGTATTCCGCGGGTTGGAGGTGTAAAGCTGTAATGAAGGGATCATTTCCTTGATCCGGTTTACATTGAAGGCGCCTGCTTCCGCAATTTTGGTGCCACCTACCACAGAGATAGCAATGGGTACTTCCTGGAGCAGTTCATTTCTTCTGCGGGATGTAACAACGATCGTATCCAAATGATAGGTCAGGGCGAGTTTTACGATCAACGAGTCGCCGGTATTGCGGACAACAATATTTTTTGTATCATAGTTTACAGAGGACACTGTAACGGTAAAAGGGATTTTAGGGATATCATTTAATATAAACACCCCGGCGTTATCAGCGGTGGCCCCGATGTCCCGGCCTTTTACCTGGATGCTGGCATTGGGTATGCCTTCGTTTTGTTCATTGATCACACGGCCCGCTAATTGTGCCTTCAGGGAAAAGGAAGAAATGATAAAGGCACCTGTAAGAATCAGTTTGAATGAAGTACTACTGTAAAAGCTCATTATGTAATTGGATTTATTAGTCTACTGTTTTTGTAGAGAATTATGTTAAAAAAAGGGAATGATCCGGTTGGTTGCAGTCAATCGCAACATCGGGCGTCTGCCGCAGGATTGCAGCACATTCCGGAACGCATAAAAGGAATGGGTTGAGAACGATCCATACAAGTATTTTCAGGCTGCAAAAATAGCGGAATTTATTAGTCTACCAAAAAAGTAGAGTATAATTTTGAAAATTAACCCCCGGCATTACCGGATGTCCTGCGGGAGGGAGGTTATGAGATGAAGGCGTATAACGATTTATTCCGCAACCACCCGGATGACCTTGGAATAAATGTTGGTATTATCTTTTTCCACCTGTTCGATGCGTACAAAAACGCTTTGGATCTCGGACTCCTGTACCACCACCGGCGATTTGGAGCAACCGTACAGGGCTCCGCAAAGGAATAACACCATAACGGCGGAAAAAATACCGTCCTTCCTGCGTTTCAGCCCTGTCAGGCCGAGCAGCAGGACCAGGGGAACACCCATCAGCGACCGCTGAAAACCGGTGAGGGAAGTACTAAAAGAATAAGCCAGCTGCAATGCATTTGCTCCGGTATGGGCATCCAGGCTGCCGACCTTTATGAATTGGTCACCGTTATGTGATACTTCAATATTAAAGCGCCCTTCTTTTGTTTCCGTCATCAGCATCCATTTTACAGTCAGCATATTGTTTTTTATGGCGGCAGTAATGGTGGTAAAATTTACGGGAAGGGTGGTGGAAGGCGGGTAGGCTACGGGCGGCGCGGGGGAAATATCCTGGGCAGTTGCTACAAGAACGCTGAACAGCAGGCACAGCATAACCGACAGTGTTGGCAGATGGCAATTCTTCTTCATATTGTTTGGTCTTAGAGGCCCCGATCTTATTTTATAAAATCAGAAGTTTCCGGGCTTGATTTTACAAATATAGGGGATCTGTAATATGAAAATAATATGGCGGCTATTTTTTTACTGGAATCCGGCGGCACTAAACGGCTGCAATACGGCTTTATTCAGCGGCGCTGTCATCAGGAGTGCAACTCCGGTTGGACTTACAGGAAAAGGGCCTTATAGATGGTGATAAGGCTCATTACCACCACCAGTACTCCTACAACGGCAAACATTTTCCGGGCAGGCAGTTTGGCTGTCAGCATTGCAGAAAAGGGAGCAGTGACAATGCCGCCGATCAGCAGTCCGGCAACAATATTCCAGTGCTGGATGCCCAGTGTAAACACAAAGGTGATGGCACTGGTAACGGTGAGTATGAATTTTGCAACAGTAGAGCTGCCTACAACATAGCGGGGTGTTCTCCCGTTTTTGATAAAGGTGCCGGTTACAAGCGGTCCCCAGCCCCCGCCGCCAAACGAATCGATAAAGCCGCCTGCAAGACCAAGCGCAGTGATATTTGTTTTTTTCTGACGTGCTTTTTTCATCGCCTGCTGCCCTTTTTTCCGGTTAAAGGTATTCATCAGGATCCGGATACCCAGGTACATAGTATATGCGGCAATAAAGGGTTTCATGATCTTTGCATCCTTCTCACCAAGATAGGATAATGCCAGGGCACCGATGATGGCGCCGGCCACTGCGGGTATGGCCAGGGCCTTTGTCAGTTTCTTATTTACATTACCCAGTTTGAAATGACTGATACTGCCTGCAGCCGTAGTGAACGATTCTGCAGAATGGATGCTGGCGCTTACAATGGGTGGTGCCACATTCAGCATCAGCAGGATGGTGGTACAGATCACCCCGTATCCCATGCCCATGGAGCCTGCAACGATTTCTGCCAGGAAGCCCACCAACATCATCCAGTAAAAAAGGTGGTTGTCCTTGTTCAGAAAATGAAGGAGGGTATCACTGACGCCAAATGCATAAATGGTATAAACGGCCAGCGCCAGTACCAGAAACAATCCGATAGCGATGAGGTAAGGCGTACTGCGCCGGGTAGCGCTGGCTACCAGCGTGGAGCTGTCCACCACCTCACTTTCCGGCGGGTTGTCTACATTAAAAGGTGCATCGGGATCCACACCATTTACGGCAAGGTCCCGGGTGATATGGTTGAGCACTTTCACCTTATGATCCAGGTTGCCCGAAAGCTGATCCCGGATCTGCTGCATATTGTCCAGCAGGTCGTTCATCTCATCCGGAATGGCTGCGGAAAAGGTTTCCCGCAGGCGTTTGGCGATCGTGGGCGATTTCCCGTTCGTGGAAATGGCAATTTTCAAATGGCCTTTTTTTACAATGGACCCCAGGTAAAAATCACAGAGCTCCGGTTTGTCGGCCACATTTACCAGCTTTTCGGCTGCCGCCGCATCGGCTTTGATCCTTGTTGCGGTATCGATATCATTTACCGCTGCAATGATCAGGCTTGACCTGCGGATGTCATCAGCGGTATAAGCCCGTTCCTCCAGCAGCAGGTTAGGGTACCGGTCTGCGAGCGCTTTTATTTCGGGCAGGATCGCTTTGCCCACCAGCAGGATCTGCGTGGCCGGTGCATTGCCCAGCACGGCATTGAGTTTTTCGAGCGCTACATGGCCTCCGCCAATGATGAGCAGGTTGAGCTCTTCCAGTTTTAGAAAAACCGGAAAAAGGGTATTGGACTGTTCCTGTAGCTGGTTGGTTTCGATCGGCTGTGGCTCCTTCATCCAGTGCTTATTTTTTCAGTATCGCCTTTACAGAATTCTTGTGGGAAAAGTGTTCCTTTTCCACCACTTCGCTTTTATGATATACCAGTGAGGCCGGGGGAACACTGAATGTGATCCAGGCATTGCCGCCGATAACACTGTCTTTTCCGATAACGGTATCTCCTCCCAATATGGTGGCGCCGGAATAGATGATCACGTTGTCTTCTACGGTCGGATGTCTTTTTTTATCTTTTTTGACCTTGGCGGAATTGAGCGCCCCGATGGTGACTCCCTGGTAGATCTTTACCTGCTCACCGATGACGGCGGTTTCGCCGATCACCACTCCCGTACCGTGGTCGATAAAAAAGGAAGAACCGATGGTCGCCCCGGGATGGATGTCGATACCGGTTTTGCTGTGCGCGTATTCCGTAAGGATGCGGGGTAATACACCGATGCCGAGCTTCCACAGCTGGTTGGAGATGCGGTATACAGCTATCGCGTAAAAGCCCGGATACGCATGGAGAACTTCTTCCTTATTCAGCGCAGCAGGATCATTGGCGAGGAAAAAGGAGGCATCCTTTTGAAGGGTTTCATAGATACCCGGGAGTTCTTTAAAGAATTTATCCGAAAGCGCCTGCGCTTTTGTACCATCGTTCACCACATCGTAAACAAGCGTCGTTAAATGACTTTTTAACGAATACCAGCCCTTTTCCAGGTCGGTCTCCTTCTGGTTCACCCCGGTTTGGGGTACAAAGAGAAAGCCGAAGATATCATCTACAAACTGGTGGCTCAGCGCTTTGTCCGGAATATTGCCGGTACGCTTTTTATTGTGCCGTTGTAAGAGACTTAAAAAATCTTTTTCGCTCATTGTGTTTATTTTGATGAGTAAACCTGTATGATGTTAAAAACCTTACAGGTCTGGAGTGATCCATTTACGTTGTGAAAAATCGCCAAAGGTCTCGCCGGTATTCCGCTCTTTTACATAAACGTCAAACAGGCCGTCCAGTGTTTCCAGAATGCCTGTTTCGTCCAGGCTGTCTTTATATTTTGTATTCAACCGCGCACCAAGCCGATCACCGCCGATATGCAGGTTGTATTTTCCCATGGAAGTGCCGACAAAGCCGATCTCTGCATTGGGAGAACGTCCGCAGCCGTTGGGGCAGCCGGTCATACGCACAATGATATCATCCTCCTGCAACTGGTGTTTCTGCAGCAGGGGTTCTATTTTGCTGATGAGGGTGGGCAGGTAGCGCTGTGCCTCTGCCATTGCCAGCCCGCAGGTATTCAGGGCAACACAGGCCATGGAGTTCCTCCGCATGGAACTGGAGGTCTCCGTGCTTTTGATGATCTGGTGCTCTTCCAGTATCTGTTCGATGGTTGCTTTAGCTTCACCGGGAATATCACTTAGTATCAGGTTTTGATTGCAGGTGAACCTGAAATTGGCTTTACCCGTTTCCGCAACTTTTAACAGGCCGCTTTTTAAAAGATAACCATTCTCATCCACCACACGGCCGTTTTCCACGAAGAGTGTATAATACCATTTCCCTTCATGATTCTGCGACCAGCCATAGGCGTCCTTGCGGCTGGTAAAAGTATAAGGCCGTGCCGGTTCGAATTTAAACCCGCAGCGCTTTTCCACTTCCTCCCGGTACGTGTCCACACCCAGTTTGTCGATGGTATATTTCAGTCGCGATTGTTTGCGGTCACTGCGGTTCCCGAAATCGCGCTGTACCGTTATTACTTCATAAATAGCTTTTAAAGTCTGCTCTTTGGGTACATAGCCCAGCATGCTTCCCAGTCGTGCATAGGTTGCTGCATTACCATGTGTTGAACCGAGACCTCCGCCGGCGGCAAAGTTGTAGCCTTTTAATACACCGTCTTCTATAATGGCAATCAACCCCAGGTCATTTATGAATACATCCACATCATTATTGGGGGGTATGGCAATGCCGATCTTGAATTTCCGGGGCAGGTAACGGTCCTGGTACAAAGGATCTTCTTCGGTGGTTTCCACTAATTTTTCCGCGTCCATCCACACTTCATAATAGCCACGTGTCTTGGGCAGGTGATGGGCACTGATTTCGCGGGCAAACTGGTAGATCTCTTCGTGCAGGGGCGACTCTTTGGGATGAGAAGCGCAGGTCACGTTCCGGTTCACATCGCCGCAGGCTGCAATGGAATCCAGGTGCATGGTGTTAAACGCACTGATAGTGGGCTTGGTATGCGATTTTAAAATGCCGTGCAACTGGATGGTTTGCCTGGTGGTGATCTTTATGGTACCGGTGGAGTAATTTCCTGCCACATGGTGCAGCCCGATCCATTGCTCCGGCGTCATGAAGCCGCCCGGTAAACGTAAACGGATCATAAAGGAATAAAGCGGCTCCAGTTTCTTCCGGCTGCGCTCCTCACGGCGGTCCCTGTCGTCCTGCATGTACATGCCATGGAATTTCACCAATGCCTGATCGTCCTCGCGGATGGCGCCGGTATGCGCATCCTTAAGACTTTCTTTCAACGTACCTCTCAGGCCCTGGCTGGCCATTTTTATTTTCTCGGTTCCTGATAAATTATTTTTCTCGCTCATATTGTCGTTTCAAGTTTCATGTTTGAAGTTTCAGGTTCGGTTATGAACCATGATCCATTTGCCGTTGATTAATATACATCCTTTGAATACCGGCCTTCTTCTTCCAGCTGAACGAGGTAGTTCCGGGCTTCTTCTTCTGATTTTCCTTTTGCCCTGAAGAGCTCCACAAACGTGTCTTCCACATCCCGGCACATAGGATCCTTGGCCCCGCAGATGTAAAGGTAAGCCCCGTTGTTCAGCCACTCCAGCAATATATCTCCTTTTTCCTTCACACGGTGCTGTACATAGATCTTTTGATCCGTGTCTCTGGAAAATGCCAGGTCCAGGTTGCTGAGCACACCGGTTTCCAGGTGGCTCTGGATCTCCGTCTGATA
Organism: Niabella beijingensis; assembly: GCF_020034665.1. Classification (NCBI taxonomy): domain Bacteria; kingdom Pseudomonadati; phylum Bacteroidota; class Chitinophagia; order Chitinophagales; family Chitinophagaceae; genus Niabella; species Niabella beijingensis. Next base: position 3,139,323 of record NZ_JAIQDI010000001.1, read on the forward strand.
AAGAAAATCAGTTACAAAATGCTGCTCTCCGAAAAACAGCCAGTTCTTGCCGCTGGCGCCGGTCGCATCCCGCTCTGCAAGAAAAGAGCGGAAAGGGGCCACTCCGGTTCCCGGGCCGATCATGATCACATCCTTATCTTCTTCCGGGAGCTTAAAATGTTTGGCCTTCTGGATGAAAAATTCAATTTCATGCCCTTCGTCCAGGTCGGAAAGAAACTCGCTGCAAAGGCCGTAGCGCTCTTCGTCCTCTACCGTGAACTGGTTTTTGGAAACCGTTATATGGATCTCATTTTCTCCGTGGGCGTTGGGCGATGAGGAAATGGAATACAGACGGGGCGACTGGGCGGTTAAGATCCGGATCACTTCCTCAAATTGTGCTGTATCCTTTACGGGATAAATGCGCAGCAGGTCATAGAGACTCATACGGGTATCGGGGATCTCCTGTTTTGTAAGCGCTGCGAATTTTTTTACGGTCGATTTCAGCAGGTAACAGATGTTCAGGTGCTGGCTCAGCAGGTCCCGTACATTTGCCGTTATCTTTTCCGTCTGGATCTCTTTCTCAGGATCGATGCCGGTGATGCCGATGATCTTATTGATCATATCCTGTTTGTTGGAAGGCACGATGCCCAGTGCGTCGCCGGGTTGATAGTCGATGGATTCCTCCGTGGTGATCTCGATGTGGAAGGTCTGTTTATTGGAGCCTCTGTCGTTGAGATTGATGTTGGTAATGACCTTACCGTTATAGTATTTTTTGCCGGAGGGTTTTGACTCCGCTGCCGCAGGCACAGCCGACGGACCGGGAGCTGTGGATTGCAGTGCTGCCACTACATTATCCAGCCATTGCAGCGCATCCTCTTCATATTCCACATCGCATTTCTTAAGGGGTAATACCCGGTGCGCTCCCAGGGCTTCCAGCCGGGCATCCACGTCTTCGCCTGTTTTACAGAACTCGGGGTAGGAGCTGTCTCCAAGTGCCAGTACCCCGAATTTGAGTTTGCTGAGGTTGAGCTGGTTCTCGTGGATATGATCATAGAATCTTTTGGCCAGCATCGGGGGTTCGCCCTCTCCCTGGGTGGAGATGACCACAAAAAAATACTCTTCCTTCGGAAGATCGGTGAAACGGTATTGGTCCAGTCCGGTCAGTTTTACCGTGATGCCTTTCTTTTTGGCGGTGCCGGCCAGTTGGGTGGCCAGTTTTTTTGCGTTACCGGTTTCTGTACCATAAACCAGCGATATCTTTTTGACAGCTGCCGGTATTGCAGCTGCTGTTTCCTGCCCGCCCGCGAGCCCCTGCGCCAGACCGGCGAAATAACCGCTGGCCCAAAGCAATTCATCTCTGGAAAGTGAAGGAGTGAGACTTTTGATCGCGCCCAATTTTGCGTCAGATAGCATGTTTTAAGTTATTTTGTTGATGAACATTTATCATTTCTTCCGTTACCGGTTTAAAATAAGACTGGTGGCTGTTGCTGTTCTCGAGCCAGCGGAACTGCTGGTGCAGTGCTACCACCCTGCCCACGACCACCAGGCTGGGGGAGGCCAGTGTTTTGCCCTTCAGCGTGGTTCCGTAATCATACAGGCTACAGGTATGTACCTGCTGAAAACAGGTTGTTGCCTGCTCCACTACCGCCAGTTGTTTTTCCGGGGCAATATGGAACTGTGTTAATTTCTGAACCACCTGATCCAGGGTTCCGGACGACATATAGAATACCAGCGTGTCCTCAGTGGCGGCCAGTTCCTGCCAGTAAGCATCCGCTACCACATCGGACTTATAGTAAGTAAGAAAACGCACTGCGGTAGCATAACCTCTTGCGGTAAGCGGCATGCCGGAATAGGCCGCTGCACCCAGCGCTGCGGTTACACCGGGAATGATCTCATAAGAAATGCCATGCCGGGTAAGGGTCTCCAGCTCATCCAGGATGTTGGAAAAAATAGAAGCATCCCCGCCTTTCAGTCGTACCACCAGCTTGCCCTGCAATGCATAATGTACCAGCAGTTCATTGATGGTAGCCTGGGGTACCGATCTTTTCTTGCTGCATTCCTTTCCCACATATACGATCTCGGTTGCAGGTGCTACATAACGGTGCAGCAGTACTTCGCTTACAAGACGGTCTGTGAGTACCACGTCAGCGCGCCGTAACGCATCTGCTGCCTTTACCGTGATCAGGTCCGGATCCCCCGGTCCGGCGCCGGCGAGGATCACCTTGCCCCTGCCGTTCTGTGGCTGGTTTTTTACGGGTGATGTATGTTGAAGAAGCATTTGCTGTTTTTCTATTCTACTTAAAAAGTAGACTTAATGATTAATAAAATAACGATGCCGCGGTGTTACCGTGCACCGTTTGAATCAGTTCAGCAGCACCGCTGCCACTGTGCTGTTGCTGGTCTCGTCGATCAGTATTGCGTTGCCGTAATCACTGAGCGTCGCAAAATCATCGTATACCAGCGGAGCCGCCGTTTTTATGGTGGCGTGCACCACCTCATTCAGTTTTACACCGTCTTCAGCGGGAATGCGTTCCAGTGTGTTTACATCCAGCTTATAGGCCACGTCCCGTACAACGGTCTTGATCAGCCGGCCTTTGTGCTGAAGAAAATATTTGTTGCCCCGGATCAGTGGTTTGTTATCGAGCCAGCAGAGCACTACTTCGATTTCGTTGGCCACCTTGGGCAGATTGTCCACGCGGGCAAATGTATCGCCGCGGCTGATATCGATATCATCCGCAATATGCAATACTGCTGCCTGCGGTGCAAAAGCTTCGCTTACTTCCTGGCCGCCCACTTCAATTTTTGTGATGGTGGATTCCAGGCCGGCAGGAAGGATCTTTATTTTATCACCTACTTTATAAACCCCGCTGATGATCTCGCCGGCATAGCCGCGGTAATCGTGCAGCTCGGCTGTTTGCGGACGGATCACGTATTGTACCTGGAAACGGGGATCGGTATGATTGATATCGGATGCTACTTCAACCTCTTCCAGGAATTCCAGCAGCGACGGGCCGGTATACCAGGGCATATTGGCGGAATGATCCACGATATTATCACCCAGCAACGCTGAAATGGGAACGTAGGTCACGTTCTGAAGATTCAGCTGGGCGGCCACTTTTTCATAATCCGCTTTAATTTCGTTGAACCGCTGTTCGGCAAAATCTGCCAGATCCATTTTATTGATCGCTACCACCACATGTGGTATTTTGAGCAGGGACGCAATGATGGAATGCCTTCTTGTTTGTTCGATAACGCCGGCACGTGCGTCGATCAGGATAATGATCAGACTGGAATTGGAAGCGCCCGTGATCATATTGCGTGTATACTGTACGTGCCCCGGGGCATCCGCAATGATGAATTTTCTTTTTGGTGTAGAGAAATAACGATAGGCGACATCGATCGTGATGCCTTGTTCCCTTTCAGCCCTTAAACCATCGGTAAGCAATGCCAGGTCGATACCATCGGCATTTTTATTCTTTGATTGTTTTTCCAGCGCTTCCAGCTGGTCTACAAGAATACTTTTGCTGTCGTATAAAAGTCTTCCGATCAATGTGCTTTTGCCATCGTCCACACTGCCGGCGGTTATGAAACGTAATATATCCATTTGGAAATTTAGAATTTAGAATTTAAAATTTAGAAGTACCCACCCTTCTTCCGGTCTTCCATTGCGGCTTCCGTTACCTTGTCATCGATCCGGGTTTCTCCTCTTTCAGAGATACGGGTAGCCATGATCTCATTAACCACCTCGTCCAGTGTTGTGGCGCTGGATTCTACCGCCGCCGTACAGGTCATATCACCAACGGTGCGGTAACGTACTTTTTTGGTAGCGATCACATCCGTCTCATCAATGGTGATATAGTCTGAAACAGCGATCAGCTGGCCTTCGTGCTCGATCACTTCACGTTCGTGGGCAAAATAAATGGAAGGAAGCGGGATCGCTTCTTTTTTGATATAGTTCCATACATCCAGCTCGGTCCAGTTGCTGATCGGGAACACCCGTACATTCTCGCCTTTGTGGATACGGCCGTTGTAGATGTTCCAGAGTTCCGGGCGCTGCAGCTTGGGTTCCCACTGACCAAACTCATCTCTTACAGAAAAGATGCGCTCTTTGGCGCGGGCCTTTTCCTCATCGCGGCGTGCGCCGCCGATGCAGGCATCAAACTTAAACTCTTCGATGGTATCCAGCAGGGTGTGGATCTGCAGCCAGTTGCGGCTGGCAAATTTGCCCTTGGGTTCGGTAAGATGTTTTTGTTTAATGGTATCTTCCACTTTGCGTACGATCAGCTCCGCACCTACTTCTTTTGCCAGTGCATCCCGGTAGGCCAGTGCCTCCGGGAAGTTGTGCCCGGTATCGATATGTACCAGGGGAAACGGAATTTTACCGGGTGCAAAGGCCTTTTTTGCCAGTTGCACCAGGGTAATGGAATCTTTACCGCCGCTGAAAAGCAGTGCCGGTTTTTCAAATTGTGCTGCTACTTCCCTGAAAATATAAATACTTTCGGCCTCGAGCTGCTCAAGGTAGTCTAATGTATACTCACCCATACGTTCTTTTTATACAGATCCGCCTGTGCGGATTTTTTTAACAATGTCAATGTGGTTTTTCAGGTCAGGTCTTATACAGATCAATACTTTTTTACTCGTGGACATGGAGTCCACATTCTTTGTGGGAAACTTCCCACCACCACCTGCCGGCCCTGGGGTCTTCACCAGGCTCAATAGCCCGGGTACAGGGGGCGCAGCCAATGCTGACAAATCCTTTGTCGTGCAGCGGATTATAAGGAATGTTCTTTTCCCGGATGTATCCGATCATCTCATCATAGCTCCACCGGATCAGGGGATTGAATTTATACAGTTTCCGGTCTTCATCCCATTCAATCATTTTCATGTCTTTCCGGTTGTCCGACTGTTCACTGCGTAAACCGGTAATCCATACTTTGGCACCTTTCAGCGCGCGGTTCAGGGGTTTTACCTTTCTGATAAAGCAGCATTCCTTGCGGTTTTCAACGGATTCATAAAAACCGTTCACCCCTTTTTCTTTTACATAAGCCGCGACATCCGGAGCTTCCGGAAAGTAAACGTCGATGTTTATTTTATAGCGGGCATTGGTTTTTTCCAACAGGTCGTAATGTTCGTAAAACAGGCGTCCGGTATCCAATGTAAAAATCCTTACAGGAAGCTTGTTGGCGGCAATCATTTCCGTCAGCACCTGGTCTTCCTGCCCCAGGGATGTGGAGAATACCGTCTCTTCCGGGAACCGGGCTGTTACCAGTCTTAACGCATCTGCCGTTGAGGCATTTTCTATTTCCTGTATCTGTTCTTCTGTAAACATCTTTAGTTCATGGTTAATGGTTCATAGTTCATGGCCGTCTATAACCATGAACTATGAACTATAAACTTATATATTCGGCTGAGGCGTATACCGCAAATAAGGTTTTACCTCTTTAACACCTTTCGGGAATTTTTTGATGGCATCTTCTGTGCTGATGGAAGGCACTACAATTACATCCTCACCATGTTTCCAGTCTGCCGGGGTAGCCACGCTGTGATTAGCGGTCAGCTGTAATGAATCGATCACACGCAGTACTTCCTGGAAGTTTCTTCCGGTGGAAGCGGGGTAGGTAATGATCAGTTTTACTTTTTTGTCGGGCCCAATGATGAACAGGGAACGCACCGTTGCTTTTTCAGAAGCATTGGGATGGATCATATCATAAAGGGTTGCGATATTTTTATCAGGATCTGCCAGGATGGGGAAATCCACCGAGCAATTCTGTGTTTCATTGATGTCGCTTTTCCAACCTACGTGAGAATCCAGGGGATCCACACTCACCGCCAGTGCTTTTACACCACGTTTTTCAAATTCACCTTTTAACAAAGCGGTTTTTCCCAGCTCTGTGGTACAAACGGGTGTATAATCGGCCGGGTGTGAAAACAGAACGCCCCAGGAATTGCCCAGGTATTCATGAAATTTGATTTCTCCTTCAGTAGACTGCGCGGTAAAATCCGGGGCAGTATCTCCTAATCTTAAAGACATAATTTAAACAGTTTTTAGTGACAAAATTGCTATTCCAATAAACCTACTAACCAAGTAGACTAATAGGGTGGTTTGCAAGGTACAACATATTTTTGGAATGGAAATGTAAAAAAATGGTGAAATCGGAAAAACAGACAGAATTGAGCAGGAAAAAGCGAAAAACGGCGGATCGTTGAGGACGGACAGCTGATCGCTGCTTGCTAGATGGACAGTGTAAAGGAAGCACCTCCGCCGGCTGCCGGCTGAAAGGAGATCTTACATTGGATGGCTTTTGCCAGGTCCCGGATCAGGTGCAGTCCCAGGCCATACCTGGTGCCTACGACCGCATTTTCATTGTAAAGTGCCTCCATCTGTTCTTTATGGATTCCCGGACCATTGTCGGTAATGGTAAGCAGCACCTGATGGCCTTTCTGGCGGACATGCCACCGGATCTGCCCGTCCGGAGTGTCTTGCAATGCCTTTACTGCATTGGCAGTGAGATTGTACATGATGGTTTTCAGATAATCCTCATCCGTACTTACGGACAGTTGTTCGGTGTTTTGAAAACTAACGGCAATCGGGTTGTTAACAGGCAATTGTTTCCGGATGTGATCAAAAAGCCGGTCAACCGGTACCATTTTTTTCTCGGGCGCAAAGCGTTCCATCTGGCTTTTACTCCAGAGCAGCATGGCTTCCATAGTGTCGAGCAGGTTTTCAGCGGAGGCGGTAAGGTCTTTCTGATGCCGCTCGGTGCGTTCCTGATCAAACAGCCCCGGCATTTCTTTTTGCAGGTGCAGGAAGTTGATCAGGTTGATGATGGGACTGCGCAGGTCGTGGCTGAGGATGCCAAAGAACTTTGTTTTCACCTTATTGGCCTCATCGAGCTCATTGTTCAGCAGGAGCAGGGTGGTATTGGTCCTCCGCCGGCTGCGGTTCTGATAAAATAAAAGCCCTCCGATAATAAGAAGGAATGCCGCACCTCCCATCAGCGCCGTCCGGGTACGTCTTGCATTGCTGAGCGCCAGTTTATTGATCTGCAGCTGTTTTTCCCGGGCGTCTATTTCGCGCTGGCTTTCGAGGGATGCGATCTTGTTCTTGCTTTCCTGGGAGTAGAGGGAGTCGCGAAGGTTCAGGTGTGTTTGAAGATATTGATAGGCTGCCGGATAATTGCCTAAAGCAGCCTCTGTTTCTGCAAGTTGTTTTGCAGCGTTGGAGAGGGTTTCCTGGTCTCCGGTTGCATTGCTCATGTTGATGGCCGCAGCGAGGTATCTTTTTGAAAATGCCAGCAGGTCGTTTTTATTTTGGGGTATGGTATCGGGTATAGCCGCACCAACCGCATTCCCAAGCGCCATATCCTTTGCCGCAGTTCCCAGCAACACCAGGTTAGCCACGGCCATTGAATGATCAGGGTTCAGTGCATCCCATAGTTGCTTTGATTGAAGGGCGTACCGGAGCTGTTCTTCTGCGGTAGGAGCAATAAATCCCAGGTTATAATAGATCATTGCTTCCCGCTCTGTGTTATTGGCTTCTTTTACAAGCGGTAATGCCTGCAGAAGATATTGCCGGGCGCGCAGGGTGTCTTTGGCAATGACATAGGAGGTGCCGATGGTGGTCAGCGCCATTGCAATATTGGCAGGATGCCGGTTTTCCCTGGATACGCTATACGCCTTAAACGCGTATTTGAGTGCATCGGTCTGATTTTCCTGCAGGATGTACGTGGTTGCTATGCCATTATAAATAAGTGCAAGCAGATACGGATCATCTAATTTTTCCGCGATCGGCATAGCTTCCTGAAGATAGCGCATTGCCATTAGAACAAGTCCTCTGTTCTGATAGGCGGTGCCGATATTCATCAAAGCGCTGCAGGCACCCTTTTCATTTCCGGTTTTCTTATTGATCGTGTATGCCTCTTCATAGTAATGGATGGCAGAATCATACTTGCTCTGATCGCAAAGATTATTTCCAAGCGAAATACAAAATGCCGCGATGCCCTTATCCCATTTTATTGCTTTGGATTTTGACAACCCCTCCCGGGCGTACTGCATACTTTTCTCTATGTCAATAGGTGCATAGGCCTCACCAATGCGGTATTGCAGTCTTAACTTATCTGTATCGGACCGGGCAACAGATAGCTCCCGCAACATCGAATCAATAGCTGCCAATCCCTGTTTCTGCGCATTCCCGTTTAGAGCAATGCAGGCCAGCATCAGCATTTTCAGTATTCTCATTGGTGTTGGATTTGTTTATAAAATACCGCTTTGTATCGATCCTGTTCTAAGCGATCAGTTGCTGCAGGTCTTCCTTATAGCTCCTTCCGATGGGGAGGGTGATCTCATTGATAAAAATTTCCTGCGGAGTGATCTTGTCAATAAAATGCTTTTGGACCGCATAGCTCCGGTGCACTCTTATAAAGCTTCCGAATGAAGGGGTTTTTAAAAGATTGCCCAGTGATGCCAGCACACAGTACTTCTTCTTCCGGGTAATGATCCCGGTATAATCCTTCAGCGCTTCAAGATATAAGATATCAGCTGCCTTGATTTTTATATGCTCATGCCCGTCCTTTATAAAAATGGTATCGCCGTTCAGACTATGATCCAGCAATGCCGATTTTTTCCGCAGCAGCAGGTATTCTTCCAGCCGTTTCATAGAGGTTGCAAAGCGATCGGCTTTTAATGGCTTAATCAGAAAATCAAGGGCCGCCAGTTCAAAACTTTCCAAAGCATAGTCGGGATAGGAAGTGATAAAGATGCAGGCATCCACCTCCAGCAGTTTTTTTCGCAGCTCAAGACCGCTGATGCCTTCCATATCGATATCGAGCAGCAGTACCTGGGGACGGTCTGCCTCAATCCGGTCAAGCGCGGCTTCCGCACTTTCATATGCACCCTTTACCGTAAGAAAATCATATTTTTTTGCAAAAGAAAGGGTCATCAGCCGGTCGATCTCATTATCGTCCACAACGATGCAGTTATATGTATTTGCGCTGCCCATGTTTACTCAAATTTAATACTTCCTGCCTTTCAAGGATATCTTTTTATATAAGTCATACAAAGATGAAACCAAAAAACGGATTATCCGGAGCTGTTGCATCGCCTTTTTGAGGGATATAAATGAAGTTTTTAAAACGGCGTTTGGTTGCAGCAGCGATACTGAAACGCAGCGGTTGCCGAACAACCGGCGCAGCTTAACGGCGGCCGGGGCCGGATGTTCTGACAGGAAATACAGTGTTTCTGTGATGCAGTGGCTGCGGTCATTCATCGATTCAAAATGCTGTTCGTCTAATCCTGCTTGTGGCTGGGAGTTGCCGGATATAGTTTTGGTAAAAATTAAAAAATCCAAAAATGAAGAAACAGCTCCTGCCCATTCTTTGCATACTACTGGCACTGTTGATGCTGATCGCTGCCTTTTTCTCCTGCAACAAAAAGAATAATGACAGCACCGCGCTGTTGCCCGGTAATATCGAACGCAGTACACAAACCGGTAATGGCATTTCTTACCGGGTCTATGTTCAGAAAGACCGGACAGCTTACAAAGGCATCCTGGTGATGGGGAGCGGTAATGATGAGAACAATCCTTCCCCCGGCAGCATGGAGGGGGGACCGGAGAATGCCCTTTGTCAAAAGGCTGCAGAAAACGGCTATGTGGCGGCCATTGTACAATACCGTAAGGGCCCCGGCACGGCAGACTGGAACAAGAGCGCTGAAATGATGGGTCAGGACTATGATAACTGTATCCGTGCCCTGGCAGCTTCATATGGTATTGATAAGAATAAATCGGTAGTGGGAGGATATTCCTATGCCACGTTTGTTCTTTATACCACAATCGCATACTATAACAACCTGAGCTACTGTAAGGGCCTGCTGGGTGCCTGTGGCGGTACAGACAGGGACAAAATCTCCAAATTTAAGATACCGGTGTTTGCGATCAACTGTGCCGGCAATAATGAAGGCGATAATGTGAACAGCTTTTACGGCAAACCACTGTATGATCAAATACCGGATCATTCGCCTGTAAAACCCAGAAGCGGCGGGGTAACGGATGGTACCTGCAATACACACTGTGCCAAGGCCTGGACGGAGGAGTTGTATAATCAATTGATAAGATGGGCGCCTTAACGGATCGGTTAAATCAAAAGCCAAGGCAGGGAAACCTGTTGCTGTCATTCATTCGCTCTTTTTTAACGCCGGCGCGTGATGGTAACTGATATCGTAATTCATGTAGTACACAATTATTATTCATTAAAAACAAAATAGTATGAAAACAAATTTCAGACGCTTTCTTCTAATGACAGTCGCAGTGCTTTTTTTATTGGCAGCCTGCAAAAAAGAGAATACGGGCCAAAATAGCTCCGATAATAGTTATACCTATGCAAACGGGGGCAACCCTAAAACAGAAAAGATAGCAAAAGCTGCCTGGATACCAGAGGGCAAAGAAATGCGACTGCTCCTTTATAACAGCAGCAATGCAAACGACGGGGTAGAACTATACCTGGAAACCGCCGGACCCAATTTCTCCGCCATACCCGAAGGGTCTTTTACAAACGCTCCTGATAATATAGCCTTCCGCAGTGGCATTCTTTATTACAATAATGGTGATGAAAGCTATACGGTAAACAGCATTGGCAGAAAAATAACCATCGCAAAAGAGGGGAATAACTATAAGCTGAATTTTGAATTCACAAGCAGCATGGGCCTGGTACAAGGGAGCTATAATGGCCCGGTTGAGAGTGCACAATAATAAAAACAGCAAAAAAATCTTGTAAAAATTTAAAAATCAATTGTATGAAAAATTGTCCTTCTATAAGTAAGAACAGCCGTCTATTACTGGCAATCTTCGGCTGCATACTGGCGTTTGGTCTCTTTTCCTGCAAAAAAGATAAAGAGAGTGTTCCCGCCGGGGAGGAGAAGATAAACCTGACTGCCGCTGACCTGGAAGGCTATTATCTGGTTACCGAAAACAATGGCTGGAATCCCCGGATGTCCCTGTTCTATTTTGAAAAAACGGGTGGAAAACTGATGCTGATGCACGACGGTGCAGGCCTGCGGCGGGGGTATGAAGTGGTTGTTAAGGATAATCATTTGAAAATAGGCAGCGATGGACAAACGTTTGATTTTTTATTTGAAAAAACAAGTGAGGGCAGCATGCTGCTCAAATCCTTTTCAGGCAGCGCAAGCCATGCCGAACTGTACAAAAACAGCGAATCTTTCCCCGTAGCGGACAGAACATTCTCCCGTAAATGGGAGCAGGTAAATGGGGTGCTTTATCATATTGGCTTTAACAGCACAAAATTTATTGATGGTATTGCGGGCATCGTTCCGGAAGAAGGATACCCTTACTACACCGTGGGCGGCGGAGCGGGCTGGAAGAGCGATACAGGTCATGGATCTTATTTGGGCGCTGCCGTTTCTTCGTGGAAAGGAAATGGGAAAAAGACGCTGCTGGTAGAAAAACGGGTCAATAACGGCGGATCACCAAAAATAGATGTATATATAAATTGAATGTTTTCATGTTCAAAGCAGCGGTTCCGGTTTTGCAGGATCTATGTGCCTCCCATCCGCGCTGCCCAATAAAAACTTCCCGGGTTTGATCGGGTTGATAAAAACTATTGGTAACAAAAACAAAAAAATGAAATCTCTACAATCCCTCAAATTTCTTACGGCCCTGTTTGTATTCATGCTTTGTGCAGCCTACACCCAGGCCCAATCCGGTCCCGAAGACGGCACTTACTTTATTGTAAATGTAGCCACCGGCCGTGCACTTACCCCGGTTGACGGAGGTATCAACAGTAATACCCGGCTTAAGAAGTTCAACAAAAGCGGCATGCAAAAATGGAAGATAAAAAAATATACAGCAAAAGGCAAAGAAGGGAAAATGATTGTGAGCTACACCATCCAGAATGCGGCATCCGGTTTTTACCTGCGCCCCTATTTTGTGCCGGATAATCATGAAGCCATTCTTTCCGATAAGGATGTCAACAGCAGTTTTTCCATTGAGGCCGATGCCGGAAGCTTTATCATCAAAAGTATAAAAATGGGCGGGGATGCCCTGCACAGCAAAAATACCGGCTTTGACGATGATGAGCCGTGGTTTGGCCCGGATGAAAAAGAGGATGGTTATCGGTGGCAACTGGTAGCGGCGGAGTGAATATTTTCAGGGGAACAGCTTGTGCATAAAGCACCGTTGCCCGGATAAACTGCCATGAGCAACGCATACACGCGATCATCCCTGCGGGATGCGTATCAATCCTGCTGATCTTGTAAGCGCTCTATTTAATAAGTAACACCGCCACAGCGGATAGAATCAATAAACAAATGAAATACATTGTACACCGGTTTGCCGTAACCGCCCTTATGCTGATAATATGCTGCTCCTCCTGCGATAAGCATCAATACATACCTCATCAGCCCGAACTGCTGTTAGGGAGTGGCGCACCCGGACCCGGCCGCGGGGCCCCGGGCGATTTTTACCTGGATACGGAGAACCAGGATCTTTATGGTCCCAAGGGAGAGAAGGACTGGGGCGAACCGGTGAGCCTTATCGGTGCCACCGGCCCGAAGGGAACGCCGGGCAGCGTCATCATAAATGGTACCGGGGTTCCGGGCGCTTCCGATGGCCGGGACGGCGATTATTACCTGGATAAGGAGCAGGCATTGTTATACGGGCCTAAAACAGCTGGGGGCTGGGGCGAGCCGGTAAGCCTGAAAGGCCCAGCGGGCAGCAACGGTACCAACGGTAATACCATATTAAGCGGGCCTTCAGCGCCTTTAAGTACACAGGGCGTTATCGGTGATTTTTACCTGAACACCACCACACTGGAGTTTTACGGACCCAAAACGGCTGCGGGATGGGGTACTCCGATTAATGTGCCCAACCCCGGCTCCGGCTGTGACCTGGTTCTGCCGGCGGTCAGCTTTAAAGCGAGCAGCACGCAGATCTCCAGTGACAACGAAGCGATCCTGGCATCCGTTGCAAATACGTTAAGAACGAATACCGGTTGTAAAGTGGTCGTAAAAGGCGGGTATTGCGGGGATAATCAGCAAAACCTTCAACTGAGCTGGAGAAGGGTAAACGCAGTGATCAGTTACCTGGTCCAGGAACAGGGGATCAGCGGCGACCGGTTTATATTCAAATACAATCAGCCCGGCAGCGACTGCGGTATAGTGGAACTTCAAAGCGGTGCTCCCGGTGAACCCGGAGGAGGGGTCATTCCACCGATGCCCTGAAGGCTGGAGAATCATAAATAAACCTGGTTTTAAAATTTAATTAAAAACATGAAAAAAAATCTCAGACAACTTGTATTGCTGGTATTTGCAGTAGCAGCATTATTAACTGCCTGCAAAAAAGGTGACATTGGCCCAAAGGGCGATAAAGGCGATCCGGGCGCTTCCGGTGCTAAGGGCGACAAAGGAGTAACAGGAGCACAAGGGCCTGCAGGCAATGCCAATGTTTTTTCCAAAACCTTTGACTGGAATAAAATTACCTGGACACACCTCACCGAATATGGAACGAACTATACAATTGCCGATCTAAAAATACCGCAGATAACAGCCGATATTGTGAATAGCGGCGGCGTATTTGTTTATGGCAGCTTATTTTTTGGAGGACAACAGTGGACGGCTTTTCCTACCAGCTACTTGGAATTTGGTGTAACCAGGCATTTTACTTTCAGTATCAATGCCGGCAACGTAAGGGTGCGATACTCCAAATCAGATAATACTTTTCCCTCATCCACAATCGCTATCAAAGTGGTTTTTATGACCGGGAAAGCCGTTGCGCTGGCCGGGCAAAATGGCGTCAATCTGAATAATTACAATCACGTAAAAACAGCATTTCATTTGAACGACTAGAAAAAAGTAATGGACATCGCCTTATGGAAAAGAGCTATAAGATATTGATCCTGTTTTTCACAGTTGTAATGATCCTGTCATTATCGGGTTTCTTTTATACTTATCTGCGGTTTTTTCCGGACTTAGACCGTTTCCCGATGCTGGTCCATATTCATTTCGTTGCTTTTATCTGCTGGTTCTTACTCCTCATCATTCAACCGGTTTTGATCAGGCAGCGGCGATACGGCCTTCACCGTACGCTGGGCAAACTGTCCTGGTTACTGGCGCCGGTGCTGGTAATCAGCATGCTTTTGCTAGTGAAGGAGAAGGTGCAGCGGGAACTGGGTACTTCAGCAGAAACCGCTGCAATGACCGCTTTTATCGGTTTGCTGGATGCGGTGTCTTTTTCGGGTTGCTATGGACTGGCTATGATCAAAAGACGTAATATCCGCTGGCATGTGGCTTTTATCATTGGCGCTACATTGATCGTATTCAATCCCGGCATGTCCCGGTTGTTCAACCATTTTAAGCCAGGTTCAGGCCTTTTGGCTGCTGTTATGTTTCCGTTTATTGTTCCGTTGATCATTATAACCATGGAAAAATTCCGGTTTAAACGACCCGTTCTTGGAAGTCCGTATTTATTGTTTGTACTGCTGTGGCTGGGAGAAGTACTGCTATTGATGACGGTGCCACAAACCGGTTTCTGGAAGCATCTGGTAATAAAATTTGTAAGTCAGAAGCTATAAGACGAATTTTTATAAGATGATTTTGATGTGCTCGTGGAGAACCCTGCAAAGCCCCGTGACGGTGATACGGAACCTCCGGTATGTTCCGTCTTCAAATATACTCAGCGCCATTGGCGCAAGTTCGCTTCCCGATTTTGTGAACAAAAGAGGTGGTTACATCGTGTATAAAAAAAACAGGTCGGGCAATTTGTATCACCCTTGCCTGTTCATATTGATAATAATTTAAGCCTGACATACAATATAACTCTTATCCCCGGCTTAGCAGGAGGAGTTCCCCATATCCAACTGCGGTTTATTCTGTTGTCAGAACTTACTATTATCCTGATTACACAGTCGATCTCACGTACAAATTTATATTTATGATTCCAGGGCAAACTGTGACTTCCAAAGCAAATCAATTAATTCTTCCGAACGGTCAATCTTATTCTGTGCAACAACTGCAAACCATGCCTTACCAGCAGGCAGCAAAACTTTTCAATCTTAAAAATTAAACTTTATGAAACTCATATTTACTTTTTCACTGGCCTGCATTATCCTTTTTTCCTGCAAAAAAAACAACGATGATGCGGCGCCGGACCTCAACATTAACCAGCTGGAAGGGTATGTCATTTCGGGCGCTGTAATAAGAAGCACAGGGTTTACGCCTTTTGCAGCCGAATTTTTACCCGGGCAAAAAGTAAAACTGGGGTACGAAACTTTTTATTATGACAGTAAAGATTATGTTATTGATAAGGATACGTTAAAAGTAACCGATAATATTAAACTGGTTATAAAGAACAATAAAGTAACACATTATTATTACTATTCGAGTAATCCGTATACACCCGGAAGCAGCACCGGTGATTTATCGCTCAACCTGTACAAAAAGCCCGAAGCCAGCAAGCTACAGGGTAAAACATTTACAGGAACTTATTACAACTATCCTGATGGTACGGTGTTGCACAATAGCTTTTATTACAAATTTGCCCAAAACACAAATACACTGGCAGCAGGATTTACAATAGGCACGCCTGTGCGTAGCAACCCCTATATAAATATAGGCAATGTAGCGGCTTTTGCACAGCTTAATAATGATAGAGAGCTGATGGTATGGCACAACGGGCGGCTGCTGGCAAATTATTTTAATAAAGGGGAAAACCGATATCAATATGCCCTATTAAACCCTCAATAAAACAATCTTATGGAAAACAAAAAAAATGAAATTACGGATTACGGTTATCAGCTGTCCTTAAACAAAAATAATAAACAGGATGCTTCTGTAACCCTGTGCAAAGCACATCCAGCCTGGGGTATAACAACTACGGTAAGTATAATGTATTAACCACAATGTACCGGATACGGTGTATGACTATGTAGATTTTGAGCGGCCTATGCCAACATGCACATGCCTTTTAGTTTACGATAGCAAACCGTGAATTTACTCCGGAAAGAGAAATCCATATTTGTATGGTTTTATGAGAAAGGCAGCAGGGGTATCATTACTTCGTCCAGGGAAGAGGCAGGCGATAATGATAAAATGCAGCAGCTCAATCCTTCAGATCGGCAAGAGTCCGGTTCTCCAGTACTTCCAGTGTTACATCCCGCACGTGCTTCATTACATCATGCAGGCCGCAGTGCTTTTCGTCGCAGTTTTTGCAACGCTCGTAAAAGTAAAGACTGACGCAGGGCAGCATGGAGATCGGTCCGTCGATGAGCCGTATTACAGTGGCCATTTTTACATCGGCCGGGTCTTTTTTAAAGAAATAACCACCGCCTTTTCCTTTTTTGCTTTCGAGGATCCCGGCTTTCCTCAGTTCCAGCAATATATTTTCCAGGAACTTTAAAGGGATCCGCTTTTTTTTGGAGATCTCCGAGATCAGCACAGGGCCATCTTTTTGTTTATCAGCCAGGTAGCCCAGCGCTTTAAAGGCATATTGCGATTTTTTTGTGAGCATATATTCAATAACAAATGTTCGGTTATAAAGTTAAGGAACATTCGGCAACCGGTGTCGCTGATTTTGAAGCACATTTCCCAGGGTCCAGGGAATGGTTTTTTCAAATGCCGCTTTCCGGACGGGACAGTCGCTTTTAGAGCAAAGTGAACACTGGAACGGCTGGCAGCCATCGGAGTGTATAAAAAATTCCACCGACTGCCCGTATTTATTCCGGATCAGTGTGGTCAGCTGATCGATTTCATGATGGGCTTCAGCAACATTCAGGTACCAGGGTACGGTAAGGTGACAGTCGATATGCAGCACGCTTCCGTATTTGATGACCCTGAAATTATGAAGGTCGACCCAGTTCTCCCGCCGGTTTTTATTGAGATAGTCGATCATCTGCAGCAGCAGCTGACGATCGGCCTCATCCATGATGCCGGCGATGGAGCGGCGCAGAATGGTATAGGAAGTGTGCAGCAGCAGGCAGGTAAGCAGGATGGCTACGGCAGCGTCGATCCAGTGGAACCCGGTGAAAAAGACCAGGGTCAGGCCCGCGATCACAGCAATGGTTGAGAACGTATCGGTCTGTAAATGTTTTCCGCTCACCTCCAGGGCAATGGATTGGTTCCTTTTTCCGATGGAAATGCAAATGCTTCCCAGCACATAATTAATAAGAGCTGTTGCTCCTATCAGCAGCATACCCAGGTCGAGCTTGTTCAGTGACTGGGGGTGAATGAGCTGTTCGATGGCTTTATAAAGCACCGCCAGTCCGGCAATGCCGATAAGCGTGCCTTCCACGGCGGCCGACAGGAATTCTGCCTTGCCATGGCCATAGGGATGATTCTCATCGCGGGGTTGCGCCGCCAGGTATAAGCTGTAAAGGCCAATAAACCCGGCCACAACATTGGCGATGCTTTCAAGCGCATCGGTAAGTACGGCAACAGAATGTGTAAAAAAGTAAGCAACAAACTTTACGATCAGCAGCAGCAATGAAACCATTGCCACCCATTTCTGGATTTTCAGATTTTGTTGAGCACCCTGGGCTGCCATCGTGTTCCGGTTATGCGGTTTTTTTATTACGGTCTTTTCTTGCTTTTATATACTGCTCGGCTTTTCGTTTTAAGCGGTGATAGAATTCTTTATTGAAAAGATTCGAATCATGCATGGCCTTGTAGGTGAGAAAAGCGCCGATTGGGGCCAGTATAAAGGAAGAGAGCCACATGCCGGAAAAGGGGGTCAGACTTCCTTCTTTGGCCATCTTTTCCCCGGTATTGGATGAGAAATAGAATACCAGGAAGAAGGCAATGGCAAAGATCATCGGCGTTCCCAGCCCGCCTTTGCGGATAATAGAACCCAGGGGGGCGCCGATCATAAACATCAGGAAACAGGCAAGTGCCAGAACAATTTTTTTATGCCATTCGATCTTATACCGGCGGATGGTCTTTTGCTGTTCCTGAATGCTGGTCAGGTTCATATTGGCATTGTCCTTTACAATAGTAATGCTGCTGAGCGCCCGGTCTGTAACATTGGTAAGCGCACTGTCCGGCAGAAGCGCGGTAAAAGTGCCCGCATCCCTTTTCCGGAGCGCTTGTTTTTGGGCCGCGTCTTTTTTGGAACTGTCTTTTTTGGCGGTGCCGCTGTCGCGGGCCGCTTTTTTAATGCTGTCTGTTTTTACGATCGTTGTCCGGGCCAGCGTATCCGGTGCCTTTTTGATACTGTCCCGGGCTGCCGTTCCTGTTTTCCCTTTACGTTTTTTCAGATTCCTGCGGATCCTGGCTGCGGCCCTGGCCGTTTCTGTTTTTTTGTGCAGGGTATCGGCAGGCGGTGGCGGCGGAACAGCCTTTGCTTTTCCGGTAATCGTATCCAGTCCCAAAAAGGCGTCCCGGTTCTTTTTAAAGTTCAGGATGGAATCAGGTAGGGAAACACCTTTAACCACACTGTCCCGGTAAAGGAGCAGGCTGAAATTATTTGCCAGGCTGGTCTGGTAGCGCTCCACTTCTACATTGGTGTATTTTGTCATGGAATCCAGTGCCTTGTCCAGCTGGCGCATACTCAGCACCCGTTCGTTGTTCCGGTTGTTGCTGTCGCTGGATGATTTAAAATTAAACGCGCTGATGTCCAGCTGCATTTTATATTCTTTAAATCCGAGACGGATGTACTCCGTGGCCGAGTCGGACCGGGACCCCCGTTCCTGGTAGCGCGAGCCATCCCGGAAAACGATATCGAGGAAACGCTTGTCCGGAGAGGGTTTCATCAATCCATTCTTTGCGATGATAAAATTATCCTGCAGAGAATAGTTATTGTTCTCAAAAACGATCACATCCCTGATGGTGCTGTCGTCTTTCTCCTTTTTACCGATTTTAATGGCGAACCGGTCCAGTTTATCATAAAAGATACCTTCTTTAATGTCAAAGGCAGGCTTTGCCAGTACGATATCTGCCAGCATGGTGCGCGACTTCAGCTGGGCAACGGGAATGACATAATTGGCAAAAAGAAAAGCACAAAAGCTGATGAAAAGGGTCACACCCACCAGGGGACGCATAAATCTTAAAAGGGAGATCCCCGAGGATTTAATGGCTACCAGCTCAAAGCTTTCGCCCAGGTTACCAAAGGTCATGAGGGAGGAAAGCAGCACCGCCAGCGGTAATGCCAGGGGGATCAGCACCGCGCTCTGGTACCAGATAAACCGTAAAATGGTAAACGCATCCAGCCCCTTGCCTACAAAATCATCGATCCACAGCCAGAAAAACTGCATTACCAATACAAAAAGGGTAATGAAAAAAGTGGCCACAAACGGACCAATGAAAGCTTTAATAATCAGTTTATCTAACTTTTTCAACTGTTTTTTGTTTCTGGTCAATAACTCATCATCAATGGCCAATAGCCCGCACCGTCGCTTTGCAAGGACATCACCGGCTGATTATCTGAATCCAATGTCTGTTGTCTGATCTCCGAAATCTGTTTAATTTGCAAATAACGTATACATAATGGAAGAAACAAAATTAAGCCTTTCCCCAGAGGAGCACGCCATTGTTGCTGATCCTGAAATCATTTTAACAAAGAATGGGGTTTTACAGAAGATCAGGGGAGCGCTGGATGCCCTTTACGGGTGGCAGCTTGAATTTCTAAAGGAAAAGGCTGCCTGGTTTCCCCCGTCGTTGCTGGCAAATAGCGGTAAGGTCTCCAAAGGGGAGAATTATAACGGGTTGCCCTACGTGGTACTGGACTATCCCCGCAATTTCAGACAGGGTCATATTTTTGCGGTCCGGAGTATGTTCTGGTGGGGGCGGCAGGTGAGCACCACCCTGCATGTATCCGGTGAATGGCAGGCTTATTTTTTACCACGGCTGGTCGCCGGGTTTGAGCTGCTGAAAACCGGCCCCTATCACCTCAGTTACAGTGGCAACGAATGGGAACATGATGTGCAGGGAGAGAGCCATCTGCCTTTTACCGAGGTAACTGCCGCACAATGGGAGCTGCTGCTAAAGGAAAAGACATTTATAAAAATTACGGCAGTCGCTCCCATCAGCCAGCTGGAGCGGGCTCCGGACCTCTGGCGGAATGCATTCCGGGAATTAATGGAGTTGCTTGAGGGAAAAATACCCGGCACTTAGTTACCCAGCCGGTGGAAGAGCTCTTTTACCTGGTAGTCCCAAAGCTGGCTCTGATCCTTGATATCTCTTTTTTCAGCAAAATCGGTGATCACGAGAATGGTCTGGTTGGTGATTTCAGATTTATCGATACGGAATTCGAAGTATTCGCTTTTTGGAGCATCCACCCAGTGGAAACGTATAAACCGCTCTTCCTCCTGGTCCACCACCTCTGCCTCTTCATGAGAACCGTTCCACCCGAAATAGAAATGCCCGTTGCGCTCATCCACGCTTTCCGCAAACCACTCACCCAAGCCGTTGGATGTGGCCAAAAATTCGAACAGGATTGTTGGAGAACAACGCACAGGATACTCCAGGGTATATAGCTGTTTACTCATCTCTCGGGTGTGTTTATTGATTCAATTAGCTACAATAATATAAAAATTATCATACTTTCAAAATTTTTTTTGACGTTGTCCCGGCGGGCGGTTTTTTTGGGCCGGATCTCCGTTGCTGCACTGAAGCAGTCCGGCCAGGGGGCTTTCTCCCGCTTTTTAGCGGTTGCTGCTTTTTAAAATAGTATATTTGCAGGCATTTTCAGCTAAATAATCTTGGTAAAATATGTTTAACAATCTGCAGGATAAATTAGAATCAGCTTTTAAAAACCTCAAGGGCCAGGCTCGCATCACGGAACTGAACATTGCCGCTACGATCAAGGAGATCCGCCGCGCGCTGGTTGATGCCGACGTAAACTATAAGATCGCCAAGGAGTTTACGGACAACATCAAAGACAAAGCCATGGGGGAGAAGGTGTTGAATGCGATCAGTCCGGGCCAGCTGATGGTCAAGATCGTTAAGGATGAGCTTACGGAGTTGATGGGTGGGGAGGAAGCCGGTTTTAATGCAAAAGGGAATCCGGCGGTTATCCTGATCGCAGGACTGCAGGGTAGCGGTAAAACCACCTTTAGCGGCAAGCTGGCTAATTTTCTGAAAACCAAAAAGGGATTGTCCCCGCTGCTGGTAGCAGCGGATATTTACCGGCCTGCGGCGATGGAGCAGCTGCGGGTGCTGGGTGAGCAGATCGGGGTGGAAGTACATATTGAGCCGGAAAACAGGGATGCTGTGGTAATAGCCCAAAACGCGATCGCCGGGGCCCGGTCAAAAAATAAGAATGTGGTGATCATTGATACGGCAGGCCGTCTGGCTATCGATGAGGCAATGATGACCGAGGTCACCAATATCAAAAATGCGGTGAACCCACAGGAGATCCTGTTTGTGGTAGACAGTATGACAGGGCAGGATGCGGTAAATACCGCCAAAGCCTTTAATGAGCGTCTCGATTTCAGCGGGGTGGTACTCACCAAGCTGGATGGTGATACACGCGGTGGTGCGGCCCTGTCGATCAAATACACGGTAAACAAACCCATCAAGTTTGTCAGCAACGGCGAAAAAATGGATGCGCTGGATGTGTTCTATCCCGAGCGGATGGCGCAGCGGATCCTGGGTATGGGTGATATTACCACTTTAGTGGAACGTGCCCAGCAACAGTTTGATGAAGAAGAGGCCAAAAAGCTGGAAAGTAAGATCCGGAAAAATAAATTTGATTTTGCCGACTTCAAAATGCAGCTGGAGCAGATCAAAAAAATGGGAAATATGAAAGACCTGCTGGGGATGATCCCCGGTGTGGGCGCAAAGATCAAAGATCTTGATATCAGTGACGAAAGCTTTAAAGGCATTGAAGCCATGATTGATTCGATGACACCGGAAGAACGCAATAACCCGGATCTGATCAACGGCAACCGCCGCAAGCGCATAGCGCTGGGAAGCGGAAAAGACATTTCCGAGGTAAATGCTTTTATGAAACAGTTTGAGCAGATGCGCGATATGATGAAGAACATGAACAAAATGGGCGCATTCGGCCGTATGATGCCGGGCATGGGTAAATTCAAAATGCCGGGTTAAGAGGAAACTATCCGCTATCAGCCTTCTGGGCGCTGATTACTGATAGCTCATTGTCCAAACCCTTTGAATCCCGGATCCACAATGCGTTTCCAGTCGGGGTGCCTTTTAATATAGGCAAATACAAAAGGACAAAGCGGTACCAGCGTTTTACCACTTTGCTCAATGGCTTCCAGTGTTTTCTCCACGATCGCCGTACCGGCACCCTTGCCTTCCAGTTCGGGCGGTACCTCGGTATGCACCAGGGTGATGTGATGCGGGGTCTCATTAAACTGGATAAAAGACCTGTAGCCTTCTATAGTTAATTCGTACTGTTTTTTGCTGTCATTCTTTACAAGGGGAATGCCGGTATATTCAGGTTTCATTTTGAATTATTTAAGTTTTATGTTGTTTGTTTGTTCCGGCAGCGGTACCCATTCGGTTTCACCGGGTACGGGCGGAAATTTCTGCTCCAGCCAGTCCTGTTTTGCTTTTTCGATCACCGCTCTGTCAGAGTTCACAAAATTCCAGTAAATAAAACGTTCTTCCGGAAAGGGCTCGCCTCCGAAAATAAACACCGTGGTATTATCGGTGGTTTCAAAAGAACAGAGCGTGCTGTCTTTAGCCACCAGCAATTGTTTGGGGGTGTAGGTATGGCCTTCGCTGATCACACTGCCTTCAAGAATGTACAGTCCGCTTTCTCCATAAAGATCCTTGCCGATAGCAACGGTCTGCCGTTTTGGGGTGTGGATCTTTATAAAGTACTGGGGACTGTGTACCGGCACCGGTGAGGTTTTGCCAAAGGCGGCACCGGAGATCAGTTTGATTTCAGCGCCATCCTTTTGCCATACCGGTATGTCCGCAGCCTCCACATGGGTAAATGAAGGCGCACTTTGTTCCAGCTCTTTTGGCAGTGCCACCCATATCTGCAGGCCATGCAGCTTTTTATCTGTGATACGCAGCCGTTCGGGTGTCCGCTCGGAATGTGCCACTCCTTTCCCCGCAGTCATCCAGTTTACCGCACCCGGGGTGATCTCCACTTCCGAACCGATACTGTCGCGGTGCATCATAGCACCTTCAAAAAGATAGGTGAGCGTGGAAAGACCAATATGCGGATGCGGCGGGACATCCAGGTTCTGGTAATCCTTTAGTTCGGCCGGACCCATATGGTCGATAAAAATAAAAGGGCCTACCATACGCCGCTGGCGAAAGGGCAAAAGCCGGCCTACAAAAAAATTACCGATGTCTGCTGCCCGTTCTTCGATGATCATTCCAATATTTGACATACTTCAATCTTTGTATAAAGATAATAGAACCCGGCGGGGTCTGCCAAACAGCGGGCCGCCGGGTTCGCATCTACAGTGTACCGAATTTTCCGGCCTGAAACGCTTCCATCGCCTCATAGATCTCGGTCTGTGTGTTCATTACAAACGGACCATAAGCGGCAATGGGCTCATCGATCGGTTCGCCGCTCAAAAGCAGCACCACCGCATCTCCGGTGGCTGTTATGCGGATGTCTTCGCCTTCATTTTTAAAATAAACAAAGCTGTGCTCGCCGGCCTGCTGCCCGTTTACTTCCACATTACCGTTAATGACCAGTAGTGCGGTATTGTAATTTTCCGGGAACTGCGTGGTCACGGTTCCTCCTGCGTTCAGCTTTATATTGGAAAGGTGTACGGGACTGTAAGTGGCTGCAGGGCCGTTGACACCGTTAAAACTTCCGGCAATTACGGTTACCATACCTCCGTTTTCAGGAATTTCATAGTGGCCCATCTGGCTTTTTTCAATAGCCTGGTAATGGGGAGTCGTATTTTTTGATGCTGCGGGCAGGTTTACCCAAAGCTGTACCATTTCAAAAGCCCCGCCGGTTTTTGAAAATTGTTCTTCATGAAATTCCTTGTGCAGGATACCGGAGCCGGCGGTCATCCATTGCACATCGCCCTCGCCGATAATGCCCCCGCCTCCGCTGCTGTCTGCATGTTGCACGCGTCCCTTGTATGCAATGGTTACCGTCTCAAATCCTTTGTGCGGGTGAGCGCCTACGCCTCTCGGAATTTCCGAAGGGCCGAAATTATACTCCGGGTTAAAGTCCAGTACCAGGAAGGGGCTCATCCGGCGCCGGTCGACAGCGGCCGGAATAAATCCGTAAACCCGGAACCCGTCACCGACCATATGTGGTTGTGCCGGTTTGGGTACTATTCGTTCGATTGTTTTTTTCATTTTTTCCTCCTTATTTATAAGATCTCAATTTGCGGACCGCGGGGCTTAAACCCGTCGTCCGTTACGGAAAAAGAGCCCCTTGGTGCCGTTTCTTTTTCTTTCAGAAAAGAAACGATCTCTTGCTTGAGCTGGTGCTCCTGTCCCGTTTCATAAGTGATCCACATGCTGTCGTGATCTTTCAGTGAAAGCAGCTTTTTCAGCTTGATCTCCTCGCTCGCGGCCAGATAACCATCCGGAGTTACAACAATATCAAAATCGATCTGGTGAAACTTTTCGATCGCTTCCTCCGCTGTAAGCACCTGGGTGAGTGCCCAGTTGGTTTCTGTTTCAAATAAAGAGGCAATGGCCGTACTGATGTTGATCCCTAAAATTTCTATTTTCATAATTTTCGCTCCTTTGCACCATAAAGTTACAATAGCCTTCCGGCTTTGCCATTAATGTAGGTTAAGTGAAATACAGGGATGCGTACCCGTCGCCTTTTGTTATACGAAAGTGCCTTATAATTTAGACCAATAGCTACCGGGCGCATATCCGTTCAGGCCAATGGAACGGGACTGTTGCGGATATCCGATCGGTGTGAAAAGCTGCAGCGCAGCATTGATCTTGCAGGTAAATAGAATGATATGGAAATGAAGGTGCGGCGCACCGGTAACCAACGTAAAACTTCTACAGGCTTGCCGGAGGAGGTTACCGCCGCGCTGCGGCTCGGACGATCATAGAGGGCTCCCGGTTATAATGATCAACGGCGCGCTGCACCTGAGCCTGTTAACGATTACCCGTTTTTAGTTGATAAATATCGACTTCAACTACAGGGGCACAAGTATCTTATCACGGTGAAGTTCGTTTTATCCTGACGCATATGTGAATGTATCAGGAGGATAGCCGTTCAGGTCAATGGAACGGGACTGTTGCGGATATCCGATCGGTGTAAAAAGCTGCAGGACAGCATTGATCTTTCAGGTAAATAGAATGATATGGGAATGAAGGGGCGGCGCACCGGTAACAGTGAAAAACTTCTACAAGCTTGCCGGAAGAGGTTACTGCCGCGCTGCGGCTCGGACGATCATAGAGAGCTCCTGGTTATAATGATCAACGGCGCGCTGCACCTGAGCCTGTTAACGATTACCCGTTTTTAGTTGATAAATATCGACTTCAACAACAGGCGTACAAGTATCTTATCACGGTGAAGTTCGTTTTATCCTGCCGCATATGCGAATCTATCAGGAGGATAGCCGATCAGGTCAATGGAATGGGACTGTTGCGGATATCCGATCGGTGTGAAAAGCTGCAGCGCAGCATTGATCTTGCAGGTAAATAGAATGATATGGGAACGAAGGTGCGGCGCACCGGTAACCAGCGTAAAACTTCTACAAGCTTGCCGGAAGAGGTTACCGCCGCGCTGCGGCTCGGACGATCATAGAGGGCCCCCGGTTATAATGATCAACGGCGCGCTGCATCCGTTAACGATTACCCGTTTTTAGTTGATAAATATCGACTTCAACTACAGGGGCACAAGTATTTTATCACGGTGAAGTCTTTTTTATCCTGACGCATATGTGAATGTATCAGGAGGATAGCCGTTCAGGTCAATGGAACGGGGCTGGCGGGGAATACATTAAAAGCGTTGTTACTTCAGGCTTTTTCTGTTTGCGCACCGGCCGGTGTAGCGGGCTTAAACAACGACCGCATTTTGATCTTTAAAGCTACCCAACCCAGAAAAGCATAAAGGATCAAAAGAATGCCCAGGTGCTGCAGGTAAGGAAAGGTGAGCTCCACGGCACCTTTCTGTATCAGGAGAATTTTAAATGCCTGTAAGAAGGGCGTAAGGGGGATGATATTGGCAATGAACTGCACAAAGCCGGGCATGGCATTTAAAGGCCAGGTAAAACCGCTGATGATAAAAGCCGGCGAGGCCAGTACCATCAATATTTGTGTGGCTTTCAATGCATCCGGGATAAGGATGCTGATAAAGACACCCAGGAAAGAAGCAGAGCCTACAAAAAAAGCGGAGAGCAGCATGAAATTCAGTATGCCCCGCGGTATCGGCACCCGGAAAATTATATGCATACCGTAATAGATACATACGATGAGTATGGAAAACACCCAGATGGGAATGACCTTGATAAGCATGGTGGGGAAGGCCCAACGCCGCATACTATAATATTCCTTTGTAAAGGAGCCGCGCTGAAATTCTGCAGCAAAGCTCACGGCCATTGCCAGCAGGATCACCTGTTGCAGCACTACGGCCAGCATAGCGGGCCACATAAAAATAAGATAGTTGCTGGTGGTATTAAAGAGGGTGATATAATTGGTCTTAAAAGGTTCGTATTGTGTGGCGGCCCGGCCGGGGTTCATCCCCATTTTCTGAAGGCCTTTCATGGCAGCTCCTGCGGAAAAGGTGCCGATGGTGAGCTGCAGCGCTTTGGTGGCAAAGTTGGCGGTCATCATATTGCCGGTGTTCACATATACATTGATCTCCGGATATTTTTTCTGCAGCATGCCGGCTTCAAATTTCGGAGGGATCACTACCACGGCCGCGGCCTCATACCGGATCACTTCATCATTAATACTTACCGGCTCCTGCAGGTAGCGGAGTACCTTAATACTTTTATTATCACTGAGCATCTCCACCAGCTGACCGGAGAGCGGTGTATTATCGCGATCAATAACGATTACCGGAGTGTTCTCTACCTTGCCGCTTTTATAAACAAATCCCAGCAGGGTGGCGTAGAAAACAGGCGCCAGGAAAAAGACGGTTCGCAGGGTCGCATTCCCGACGAACAGTTTGAACTCGCGTTTCAGCAGGCGCAAAAATTCTTTCATAAAAAACTATTTCAGAATGACACTTGCATTAACCAGGATATTCCGGGCCTTGTTCATATCCCCGGGCTGCACTTTTATTTCGTACACTGCATCCTGCACCTGGTAATCGGGATAGGCCGTGGTAATGTCTGCATAGCGTGTCAGCTGCTTAATGTACAGGATGGTACCCTCCAGCAATTCCTTGTTATATACTACCTCCATTTTTACCGCCTGTCCTTTGCGGTACCCGGCAATCTTACTTTCCGGTATCGTAAAACGGAAATAAGTGCTTTCAGGGACGTAACCGTTGAATAAGGCAAATCCCGCAGTGGCCAGTTCCCCGGTATTGAGACTGATGGTCTCGATTTCCATATCATTAGTAGCAATAACATAACGTTCGGAATACGCGATATTGGCCTCCTGCAAAGCACCCCTGGCCTGTGATGCCTGTCCGGCGGCCATATCCACTTTTTCCACCCGGGTACCTTTTTTTACGTCATCCAGCTCGGCCACCACCGCATCGTACTGGGCCTTTGCCCCTTGCAGCTTGGCATAGATCTCATCATAGGCCTGCGGCGCCATGAGGCTGTCGTTATACATATTCGTGGCCCGGTCGAAGGATTTCCGGGCAAACTCATATTGCTCCTTCAATCCCTTGTACTTGGCCTGTAATTGCTTCATCTGGTCGGCCGTTGCACCGTTGCGGGCCATTTTTTCCTGGGCACTGGCAGCATTTACGGCACCCTGTGCCTGTGCGATTTTAGCAGAAACCTCCGGCACATCCAGCAGGGCAAGGGTATCGCCTTTTTTTACGGTTTGTCCCTCTGCAACATAGATCTTCAGGATACGGCCGGTCACTTTTGGTGCAAAGGAAATCACCTCTTTTTTGCTTTTACCCTCAACACCGGTGAGCTTTTCCTTCTTGCTGCCACAGCCTGCCATAGCCAGCAGACTTATGAGGGGAATGTAAAAACTGGTTTTCATTTTTATCTGAATAAGATTTACTGATCAATATTTTTATAGCTCTGTCCCACATAAAGCGCTGTAACCGGCTGCTTATTGATACAGCTTTGTTATATCCAGCTCCTGGGTGGACCGCATTAACTCGATGGCTGCTCTGCGCTGGTTGAAAATGGCATTCTGGTAATCCAGCTCAGCCGCTTCCAGGTCATTCTCTGCTTCTATGAGTTGTGTGGATTTTGCCATACCGTAACGGAATTCTTTCTCTGCCTGCACCAGGGCATTTTGTGCCAGTTCCTTTTGCTTTTTCTTTAAAACGATCTGTGCATTGGTAATGTCATAACCCGACTGGCTATTGGCCTGGTTGAGGGTAAGCTTGCGCAGGGCATCGTACCGCTGGTTTTGAAGCAGCTCTTTGTCGATACGCGCCACTTCAGTGGCGTGGATCCCTTCCCTGCCATCAAAGATCTCCCATTTGAAACCCACACCTGCTGTCAGCAGCGGAAATATATTGAGGTTGGTGGGGCGCCAGTCCAGCTTGCGCCCGGGATACCCAATATCTGGTATTGCCGGGATGATGTTGTCGGATGTTTTGAGCCGGCTGCCGTAAAGACCCAGGTAATAGGCGGAGGCCATCAGTTGCACTTTGGGGATCCACCAGGTCTTTTCGGCTTTTATTTTATAGTCGGCCGCGCTGATACCGTGGTTCAATGCCCGGATCTCTGCGCGGTCTTCGATGGACCGCTGGGGTATAGAGGGCGTTACCGGCTCCAGCACGGGTTCGATCATCCGGAGCCGTTCCTTATCAATTCCGGTAAGTACTTCAAGCTGGGTCAGCAATAATTCTTTCTTGCCTTCGTATTCGGCTACTTTGGCATCCAGTGTGACTTGTGCCAACTCTATCTTTTTATGATCATACGGAGTAATCAATCCATAGCCCAGGGCCTTATCGGCAGTTTTGCGGTTGGCATCCAGTCTTTTTTTACTTTCATCCAGTACTTTTTTGGACTGATGTACCAGTGCCAGCTGATCATAGGCGCGGGAAATGGTGGCCACCACCTCATCGCGTGTTTTCTCCAGCAGGATCTCCTCCGATTGTTGCTTTTCCGAGAGGGCTTTACCCAGGTATTTTACTTTTCCCCCGGAATACAGCAGCATTTTTGCATCGGCCTTGGCCAGACCGGAAAAGCCGGAGATATTGAGATTATTATTGTACCGGCCTTCAGGGATGGTTAAAAAAGGTTGCAGGTTGATCTCCGGGGAAACAATATGTGCCGTGGCATTCATATAACCTGCCATGCCGCTGGCTTCCAGTGTGGGAAGAAAAGCATCTTTTAATTTGTGCTGATCCAGGCTGGTCAATTTGCTTTTTGTAACCTGTATTTTAAGATCTGCATCCTGAACCAGGGCGCTGTCCAAGAGCTCCTTGAAATCCGGCGCCGACTGCGCCTGGCTATTTGCATAGGGGGCAAGCAAAAGAATACAAAGCAGAATATTTTTCATTATGAAAAACTATTTTATGCTGAAACGGAACCTATGTTAAATATAGCATTAAAAACGGACATCTCCAGAGCCGGGGGACAGAACAGATGCAGATTGCATTTTGCACTATTCCATCATTTTAATATTTTAGTAATATTACGCGCCTAAATTTGCTTTGAGATATGAAAAAAATGGCGATTCATGAACAGGAACTGACGGAGCGGATTGCTGAGGGTGACGAAAAAGCGTTCTTAAAGGTTTTTGAAACTTATTTTAAAGAGCTGTGCTTTTTCGTGGAGCGGTATGTTCATTCAAGAGCCATGGCGGAAGACCTGGCCCAGGAGGTTTTTATCAGGATCTGGGAACACCGGGAACAGCTTACAGCAGTGCGGTCGTTCAGGTCTTACCTTTATACAGCTGCCAAAAATCATACGCTGAATGCATTAAAAAAAGCCTCCCGGTCGGCGGAAGTCATGGGGGAGATCGTAACAGCGTATTACCAGAACAGCAATGCTACCAAGGAAAAGATACAAAGCAGGGAATACCAGGAACAACTGCACCGTGCCATAGAAAACCTGCCGGCAAGGAGCCGCGAGATCTTCCGGTTATGCCGCGAGCATAAAAAGACCTATGAAGAAGTGGCTTCCCTAATGGGCATCTCCAAAAATGCCGTAAAAAACCATATGGTATTCTCCATGAAGCAGCTGAAGCGTACTGTTGAAGCCGAATTAGGGATTTCCCTTTCCTTATTGATGACGGTATTTTTCCACTGATCGTTATTCCTGCAGCAATACGCGGCTGGCCGCACCTGCGGCCGGACTTTTGCCGGAAGTCTGTATGCGCATAAAAATAAATTTTAAAAAATCCGGGAAACAGCTACCCTCGGGCTGCTGTTTGTTGTCTTAAAAGAAGGAACTGTCATAAATGGAGTCGGAATTTTATAAAACGCTGGTCAGCCGGTACCTGGAGAAAAAGCTGAGCGCGGAAGAACTGGAGGTCTTTTTTCACCTGCTGGATGAAGGAAAGCTGGATGACTATCTCCTGGAATCGATGGATGCCGCTATTGGGGAACAGGCCGCACCAGCCGCGCCAGTCATTGCATTAAAGCGGCATCCGCGCCGGTACCTCTACCGGGTGGCGGTGGCGGTTGCGATCATTGCAACGGGTGTGCTGCTGTTCCGGTATCATACCCGCCCCGTACCGGAACAGCGTACCGCTGTGATGCAGACCACACCGGTGATTCCCGGTGGTAACAATGCAGTGCTTACCCTGGGTGATGGTAAAAGGATCATCCTGAACCAGGCACCGGACGGTACACTGGAGCAGGGCGCTTCCTTTTCCATACGGAAAGAAAAGGACGGGCTGGTGGTGTTTGATGTAAACGGAACAGCTGCCGTGCCCCGTGGAATCAATACGATCGAGACACCCAAGGGCGGCATCTATCAGGTGGTATTGCCGGACGGATCATTGGTATGGTTGAATAATGCTTCCCGTATTTCCTTCCCGACCCGGTTTGACGGAAATGAACGCCGGGTAACCATCAACGGGGAAGCGTATTTTGAAGTGACACATGATAAAACCAGACCGTTCCGGGTGGTGAGCGATGGCCAGGAAGTAGAAGTGCTGGGCACAAAATTCAATGTGAATGCTTATAAGGATGAGGCGGCTTTGAAGACAACACTGCTGGAAGGTAGTGTAAGGATCCGCACCGCACAACAATCGGGTCTGCTGAAACCCGGGTTCCAGGCTGTATTGAAAGGACCGGCGCCCCTGGTCATCCGCAAGGCGGATGTGGAATCGGTAATGGCCTGGAAAGAAGGATTCTTCCAGTTCGACCGTGCCGATATCCCGACACTGATGCGCCAGCTGGCGCGCTGGTACGACATTGATATAAGATACACCGGCGCTGTTCCCAAAGATGAGTTCGTGGGAAAAATAAAACGGAGCGAGGACATTCAGAAAGTACTGGAGATCCTCCGCTACGGGAAAGTAAAATTCCGCCTGGAAGGCAGAACGCTTATTGTTGAGTGATTGCACGCGGGCATGGTACAAAGACCACCGGGATTACCATGCGGCGTACCATTTATAAAACCATTTAAAACTAAAATATATGCACCCTTAAATGTAGTGAAAGCGGTAACAGAAAACGGGAATGCTACCAACACTCCCGTTGAACCCTGTGAAGGGCTGTTCAAATTACAAAGAGTTATCAATCAGTGAATCAATAATCTTTCATTTAAACATTTCAAAAGTATGAAATTAATCCTTTGCGGGAAGGCTTCAGCCCGTATTGTATCCCTGTCAAAAATTTTTTTTCTTATGAGATTCACGGTCTTTTTTATGTTGGTCGGTGTACTACAGCTGAGTGCCAGGGGGTATTCGCAGCAGGTACATTACTCCGGGAAGCATGTTCCCGTGGAAAAAGTGCTGAAGGCCATAGCGAAGCAAACCGGGTACAACCTTTTTTACCGGTACAACGAACTGAAGGACGCAAAACCGGTAGATTTGGAGCTGAAAGGCGTTGCGCTTCAGCAGGCACTGTCTGAGCTCTTCCTGGGACAGCCGTTCGAATTTACACTGAAAGAGCATACCATCATCATAAACAAGAAAAAGGAAGAAGCTCCCCGTCCGGTTATGGAAGTGACCCAGGTAATGGAGGACCCCGTAAGAGGGGTGGTAAACGATGAGGAGGGGCGTCCGCTTGCCGGAGCTTCTGTCAGAATAAAGAACTCCGGTGCGGGTACGGCAACGGATGCCGGCGGGCGTTTTTCCATAATTCCCGAAACACAAAAAGTGACCCTGATCATCAGCTATACCGGCTATGAAACAAAAGAGATCGCCGCTGCAGCAGGCGGTAACCTGTCCGTTACACTGAAAGCCGCCCAGTCGGCGATGAACGAGATCGTGGTAGTCGGATATGGGACCCAGCGGAGAGAGCTGGTGACCAGCGCTATCGGCCGGTTCAAGGTGAAAGACGAAGATGTTCGCCAGGTTGCAAGTCCTACCCGTTTACTGGAAGGAAGGGTAGCCGGGGTGAACGTAACTGTAGGATCCGGGAACCTGGCGTCGGGAGAAAAAATATCGGTGCGCGGCTATTCCTCCATCAGCGCCGGCAACAACCCGTTGTATGTGGTGGATGGGGTACCGATCAATACCGCCAATATGTCCTTATATGATTTTGGGGAAACCTATAGTCCGCTTGCAGCATTGAACCATGCCGATATCGAATCGATCGAAGTACTGAAGGATGCCGCTTCAGCCGCCATCTATGGCTCGAGGGCCAGCAACGGTGTGATCCTGATCACTACAAAATCGGGCAAGAAAGGGGTGAACAATATCCGCATGGATCTCACAACGGGCTTCTCCGAATTTGCGAACCGGAAAAAGGTGAAGATCGCCAACTCCGGTCTGTATGTGCAGCAGTTCAACCAGGGCCAGGAAAATTATAACAAACAGTATGGTCTTTCGGTTGGGGATGCCAATTACAAAATGCCGATCAGCAACCCGTTTGGTGATATGCCGGATACCGACTGGCTGGGCCTTGTATTGCAAAAGGGCTATTTCAAGAACCTGAATACCTCCTTTTCCGGCGGTACGGAAAGCACCAAATACTACGTTGGTTTTGGCCTCACCGACCAGGAGGGTGTGTTCAGGAACAATTCCATTCAAAAATATAATATCAATACCAAGCTGACACACCGGTTCAACAGCTGGCTGGAACTGGGAGCCAATAATATCGGCACCTATATCCGGAACAACCAGATCCCCGGCGCCAATGCCGGTACTACGGTTATCGGTCGTACCATCGGCCAGCGGCCATTCGATCGGCCGTTTAAACCGAACGGTGATTATTATGTAGGAGGTACGGATGAACTGGTATACCATAACCCGGTTCAGATCCTTAATGAGCAGGTGGCTTATGTTGACAATCTCCGTTACCTGGGAACGTTTTATGGTAATATATTCTTTAATGACAACCTGTCTTTTAAATCTTCTTTCAGTGCAGACATTAACTATACCTACGACTATACCTATTTTAATGCCAACCATCCTTACGGAACCGGGGTGGGACGCCTGATCGATTACAACCGGCTCATACAGAATTTCCTGGTGGAGAATACGCTGAATTACCAGAAAACATTTAACCGGATCGAAGTAAACGGGATGGCGGGGCACTCCTTTCAGAGTCAGCACATCCGCAATACCAGTGTAGATGCCAGAGGGTTTCCCACGCCCTCACTGGTAACGGTATCTGTGGCCTCCGAGATCTTTGGTGCCGGTGGTGCCGTAAGTGAATATGCTCTGGAATCTTATTTCGGCCGGGGAACGGTAGCGCTGGATGACAAGTATATGATGACGGCTACCCTGCGTATGGACGGGTCTTCCAAATTCCATCCCAAGAACCGCTGGGGTGTTTTCCCTTCTGTTTCTTTTGGCTGGAATGTATCCAAAGAACCTTTTTTAAAGGATGCTGGCCTGGATCTTAAGCTGAGGGCCAGTTACGGAAAAACAGGGAACCAGGAGGGGATCGGAAGTTATGCCTACCAGGCATTGATGTCGGGCGGTCAGAACTATGGCAAGGAGAGTGGTATTTCCGTATCCTCCTTCGGAAATGAAGACCTTACCTGGGAGAAAGCGGATCAGTACGACGTAGGTTTTGATCTGAGCATGTTCAATCACAAGCTGGATGTATCGTTTGATGCGTATTATAAAAAGACCACCGATCTGCTGTACAGCATGCCCATCCATGCTACAACCGGTATGACAAGTATTATCTCAAATATAGGCTCTATGGATAACCGGGGTGTGGAGCTTTCCATATCTTCCAACTTTAACCTGGGGCAGGTAAAATGGAATACGAGCTTCAACATCGCCCACAACCGCAATAAGATCCTGTCGCTGATCGACAATGGCAATCAGCCGATCTCCATCGGTGATAACCGCGCATTACAGGTGGGCCGGGATATCGGATCGTTCTACCTTTTCCAGATGGAAGGCCTTTATCAGTATGACGGGGAAGTGCCCCAGGAACAATTTGACCTGGGAGTGCGCGCAGGTGATGTAAAATGGAAGGATGTGGACGGGAACAACATCATTAATGATAATGACCGCGTGGTAGTGGGTTCCTCCAATCCGAAATTTTCCGGGGGATGGAACAATACTTTCGGATACAAAGGGTTTCAGCTGGATGTGCTGACCACATTTATGTACGGCAATAATGTATACAACCAGTCAAAACCCTCTGCGCTGGCCCGCATCGGTTACCGGACGGCACAGCTGGAAGAATATATCGTAAACCAGTGGACCGGTCCCGGCAGTACCAATGTTTATCCGCGTGCGATTGCCGGAGAAATATTTAACACACGCAACTCGACCCGGTTTCTGGAAGATGGTTCCTTCATCCGTATAAGGGCGGTTACTTTAGGGTACCAGGTTCCTTCCTTTAAAATAAAACGGTTTAATGTAAAAGGCATCCGGGTCTACGGACAGGTGGACAACCTGTTCCTGTGGACAAAATATTCAGGATGGGATCCTGAAGTGAGCAAGGACCTCGATCCCCGCTTTTTTGGTACCGACTGGTTCAATAATCCGCAGCCAAGGACCTATAGCCTGGGCGTAAACATTAACCTTTAAATCCGATAACAATGAAATTACGACATATATTAGCCGTATCCGGCATCCTGCTGATGGCCACCTCCTGTGGCAAAAAACTTGACCTGTATCCTTCTTCGGCCATGGCACCTCAGGCCGTAACCTCCAAAGACCTGCCGGCGCTGCGGGTGGGCATGTATAATGATGTGCAGAACGACCCCGGTGTTTATTCGTTTATCCTGTTCGACCTGCTGGGCGGGGATATACACACAGCTTCGAATGCACCCATCGACCTGATCAACAATATTCTTTCGCCCCTGAATTCGATGATCGCGGGCGGATGGAACGGGTATTACAGCGCCTTATTCCAGGTAAATAACGTCATCGGTATCTGTGAAAGTATGGAAGCCTCGGAGAATCGTAACAGAACACTTGGAGAAGCCCATTACTTCAGGGCATTGATCTATTACAACCTGCTTACAAGATGGGGGGCGGTTCCCGTTTTAAAGAAAAACACATTGGAAAAGCCTTTTCGTGATCCGGTGCCGGAAGTATGGAAATTTATTGAGGAAGAACTGAATGCGGCCTCCGCATTATTAAGTAGTGCTGCAAATTACTATTATGTTTCGGCCGATGCCGCTACGGCATTAAAAGCCCGGGTGTTGTTAAGCCAGGGAAAAAAGACCGAAGCTGCTACCCTGGCGGAGGGGCTGATCACTTCGGGTAAATACCAGCTGGATGCATTTGAAAAGATCTTCAGAAAACAGACCAACACCGAGATCATCTTTGCGTTTGAAAACCTGTCGGAAGAATCCAGTAATAATATCTCTGACCTGTTTTATACCTACGCCCATCCCAATAAAGGGCAGGGAAGCTACCGCGTTTCCCAGCAACTGGTGAATGCCTATTCCGGTACGGATAAACGGAAAGAGATCTCCATTATCAATATCGCCGGTACCGATTGTGTCAATAAATATCCCAGCGGCCAGACCGGCAAAGATCCGGTGATCATTTCACGGATCGCAGAAATGTACCTGATCAGTGCCGAGGCACAGGGCAGGGTGGATGGCCTGGCCCGGCTGAACCAGCTGCGGAGCTACCGGGGATTACAGCCGGTAAGCGCAGCATCGGATGATCAGTATACCTCACTCATCCTGGAAGAACGGCGCCTTGAGCTGATGGGAGAGAACTTCCGGTTCTATGACCTTGTACGGACGGGAAGGGCCGTGCCGCAATTAGGGATCAAACCACATCAGGCGTTGTTGCCGATCCCCGGCCGCGAATTGCAATACAATACAAACCTGCAACCCAACCCCGGCTATTGATCAAATAGAGAGGAAAAGTTCAGTTAAAAAAATCATGGCTGTCGTCAATACGGTCATCCCGGTAGAACACAGAAGAACGCGGTTTTCGGTTTGATGCGGCCACAAAAAAATAAATCGTTTACAAATGAGAAAAACAGATTTCCACTATTCATACCTGTTATTGCCCTTGTTCCTTTTCTTAACGGCATGCAGTAAAAAACAGGAGCTGCTGAAGCCCTACGAAACATATACGGCAGTTGCAAAAACCGCGGTAACAAAGCGACTGATCGAAGGCACCGGTCTGATCGCAAATGTGTTCACAGATACGACCTACAAAATAGTGGATGGATTACAGGCCACTGAGGTCCGCTATTTATCTGCTGCAGGGCTTTCGATGAAATTGTTCATTTTTGAGGTCGACCTGTCTGATCCCGGTATCCTCATAGAAGCATCCACGCCGAATAATGCTCCTGCTTTTGGCCGGCAGCCCATGACGGTGCAGGCCACGTATGAAGACCAGGAAGGTCACAAGGTATGGGGCGGGATCAACGGAGATTTTTTTGATGGCGTGAGCGGAACACCCCGGGGGATTTTGTATAAGGAGGGCATTGCGATCCGTACACTGTTCCCGGATATCTATACCACGTTCTTTGGCATTTTAAAAAACCGGAAAGCAGTGGTGGGTGATAAACAGGTATACCAGGAAGTGGAGGGCGATCTGCAGGAGGCCATTGGTGCCCGGGCCGTCCTGGTGAAGGACGGGATACTGGTTCCGCAGACCGATGTTACCATTGAGCCGCGTACCAGTATCGGTGTTTCTGAAGATGGCAATACGGTTTACTTTCTGGTAGCGGACGGACGGAATTTTTATTATTCGAACGGGATGAACTACGAAACACAGGGAAAATTCATGAAAGCGCTGGGCGCCTACAATGCGGTGAATAACGATGGCGGCGGCTCCAGTACCTTTTTTATAAGAAACACGCCTGCATTTACCGAAGGACGTTTTGTGCTGCGCAACTGGCCGACTGATAACGGCGGACAGGAGCGGGCTGTAGCCAACGGACTATTGATCATTTCTAAAACACAATAAAACCAGCGCAATGAATATAAAGAGCATTCAATTTGGAAAGATCGCATTTTTAGTGATCCTTCTTCAGCTTTTTGCTGCTTCCTGTTATAAAGCAAACCGGGAAAGCTTTACACCCGGTGTTCCTGATATCTCATTTCCACAGACGGCTGTTACCGTACCCAGCGAAACGGACACCATTGAAATTCCGGTAACAGCCAATTTACCCTGGCGGGTGAAAGCGGCTGCCGACTGGATCACTTTTGTAAAGGCGAACGGAGATAAGACCGGTACCTTCCGGGTGGCCATTGCACGCAACCGTACCACTGAGCCCCGCACCGCAGAGATCACCGGTTATATCACCGCTGATAAAGCTGTTAAAATGACCATTACGCAGCAGGGAGGTGAACCTGCTCCTGATCATACCCGTCATTTTTATGTGAAAGCAAATGGAGATGAAAACAAGGACGGATTGTCGTGGGAGAATGCCACTACGCTGGATGCTGCCCTTGCCAATGCCGCGAACGGAGACGAGATCCATATCGCCGGAGGGACCTATCATCCCTCAAAGACCATCACAGGCGGCAACGCGGGTGATGCATCCGATAACACATTTGAGATTGCACAGAATGTTCACCTGACCGGAGGGTATCCGGCCGACGCCAGAACGGGCAGCGTTGCTGATCCGGCGCGGTTTCCCGTGCTTTTAAGCGGGGGGGATAAGAATTATCATGTGGTGGTGGTAAGCGCTATCCCCGAAGGCGAGCATACCGTGTCGATGCAGGGGATCACGATCACAAAAGGTCATGCCGGGTCTTCCGGTGCCGTAGCGGTAAACGGAGCCAGCCTGGCCCGGAACTATGGCGGCGGACTGGTGGTCATTAAATCAAAGCTGTTGCTGGAGGATTGCCGTATCACGGATAACAGCTCCGATCAGCATATTGCAGGGATCTATATGCTTTCCCAGTCGGAGGTCACGATCCGCAATTCCAGTGTTTCCGACAATAAAGCCACAGGAAATGGCGGCGGTATCTGGAACGATGGCTCGAAGCTGTATGTTTTTGACTCCGAGATCACGGGGAACAGCGCCACGGGTGTAGGCGGTGGATTGTACAGTCTTAATGTCGGGGTAGTGTCCTACAACTACCTGTACAATGTAACGATTGCGGAAAACCAGGTAGGGGCTCCGGGTTTTGCACGTGTAGGAGCAGGGATCTATTCCAGGGAACGTTCCCAATACCAGATCGTAAACTGTACGATCTATGGTAATAAAAATGTCGGCTCCGGATTTGGAGCCGGGGTTGCGGTGTACGGAGGTTCCACAGTGGATATCATCAATACCACCATCAGCAACAACGAAGGAGGTGTGGGCAACACGGCTGCAAATGGCGGATCGGGTGTGTTTAATAATAACAGTCCGACGGCCAATACCGTGAATATCTACAACTCGGTTGTTTCAGGGAACACCGGTCATACGAATGAGATCGGCGGTGCAAATATCAGCCTGCAATCCAGTATCGTGGGCACCGGCGTTTACAATTATGCGAAAACGCCGGAACCCGGTCAATCCTTCGACCCCGCAACCATGTTCCAGCCCTTTGCAGCCTATGGTACCGGTTATGGGAAGACGCTGCCGGTAAAGGCGGGTACGCCTGCAACGGTCTTTGGCATGACGACCCTCCAGTTGCAGGTGGCAGGCGCCAATCTCTCCCTGGACGAAAACTATTATCTGAAGGATCAGAATAATAAGTCCCGGACCGGCACCACTGTGATGGGGGCTGTGCTTCCCTGATTTGTTGAAGGGAAAAAATAAAGCGCTCCGGGTTGAGATGACAGAGCGCTGTGGTCCGGATTATGCCTGGTCCGGCAGGTATTGATAACCTCATGGAATAGTTCAATTCATTCATCAAATAATCAACGTTATGAAAACAAGATCATTTTTCGTTGTAATTGGAGTTGTTCTTTTATGCTGCTGTACCAAGATCCGGCAGGATCTGAATACCCCGGTTGTTACAGCTTCTGCCAGAAACCTTGCGCCTGTAGGGGTTGTGGCGGCTAATGATTCGGCCTTTGATGTTACAACGTTTGCGGGCACGGGTATGGCAGGAAGCGGCAATGGTACTTCCGGAGATCCGCGCACGGCACAGTTCAATAAACCGGAGGGCCTGGTCTTCGACTCAAAAGGGAATCTGTTTGTGGCGGACCGCGACAATCATGTGATCCGGAAGATTACGCCCTCGGGAACCGTTTCCCTGTTTGCGGGCATAGCGGGTGTGACAGGGGCAGCGAATGGTGCGCCGGGTGTGGCAACATTTAACCGGCCGATACGGATCGCGATCGATAATGCGGATAATCTCTATGTAGCGGACCGCGACAATGCACGCATCCGGAAGATCACCCCAGCAGGTATTGTTTCAACCATTGCCGGCTCCACAGCGGGAAGCGGTGCTGCACAGTTTAACTGGCCCGTGGATGTTGCGGTTACCGGGGACGGGAAAACGGTTTACGTGGCCGACTCAAAAAATCACCGGATCCAGAAATTAAGTCTGAGCGGTACTTCCTGGAGCACCTCGCTGCTTGCAGGACAGGGGTCGGAAGGCTACCTGGAAGGATCCGGAGCTGCTGCACGGTTTGCCTTCCCTTCCGGAGTGGCCATCGACAATGCAGGGAATATCATCGTGGCCGACCGGATGAACCATTGTATCAGGAAAGTGACCGCCACAGGTACTACATCGCTGCTGGCAGGCGTTCCGCAATCGCCGTCCTACAGTTTGGATGCTCCTGCTGAGACGGCCAGGATGGGGCAGCCATTTGGCGTTATGGTAGCGGGGAACGGCAGTATCTATATTGCCGATATCGAATTTCATACGATACGGCGGTTAAGCACCGGCCGGTTTCTTTCTACTGTGGCGGGCAATGGCATTGCCGGCGCGCCGGAGACCTATGGCGCTGAGGACGGAAATTTTTCAAGGTTTAATATCCCCACATCGGTAACGACAGACGGCTCGGGTAATTTTTATGTGGCCGATGTCAACAACAATAAGATCCGGAAACTGATACCGGAGGCGCGTGTATTACAGGTTGCCCAGGGATGGAAGCAAAGTGAACCGTACCCGGGAATCACCTGGTATTATTTTCATGGGAACCGTTTCTTTTTACCATCGACGGGCACCAATGAAATTCAGTATGTAAATGTGCTGGATATTGACCTCTCGGTAAATCATCTCGATTTTATGCAGGTGGATTCGCTTGATAAAACCACCCTTACTTCGATCATCGGAGCGCCCACGCCGGCACTGGCCGCCCTGAGCGGAACCTTTGCAACCCGTATGCCCGCTCCATCCGGTCCGTATAAGAAATACGCTGCATTTTTAAGGAACAGGGATACTACTTACTGGGATGCCGATATTTATAAAACCAGCTCTTACTGGGTGTATCACGAAGGGATGTTCTTTATGGATGGCACAGGGAACATGGGGATCGAAGCCAGTGATATGAACCAGTATCCTTTTGGTCCGGTCCTTCACCGGTACATGATGTCCGGAGCACCGCTGCTGATCAGCAATGGTGCGATTGTCGAAAAAACTTCCAGTCCCGCCTGGCCCTCTGCCGCTTTACAGGAACATATCCGGCAGAGTACGGCTTCACGCAGTGTAATTGCAATACCGGCGGTCAATAACCACGTGCTGCTGATCTGTGCCGAAGGCAAGGCTGCGGGGGCTACTTATTGCAGCCCTGTACCTGCCGGCTTCGGAATGACCACACCGGATCTTGCGGTATTTATCAAACAGTATTTTAATGCGGCAGGCGCATTAAATCTTGACGGAGGCGGATCGGCAAGTATGTGCTTAAAGGGTTATGGAGATGATGGAGGGGTTGCCGGCGGACTGGGGGTGATCAGTCATCCTGCCTGGAGTTCAACACCCTGTCCTAGCCCCGGTAACCGGTATTCGAATCAGCGCAATTTTATGCAGGATGCGATAGCAGTGCTTCCGAATGAGTAGCCGCTCCTGCTGTTTTTAATGAACTTTTTATCTTGTTTTTTAGAATGAAACGGTCAGAAATGAATCATGGTGCACAGCAGAACTTCGTTCTCCTGCTGTTATGCATGCTGGTAGCATCCCTGCCATGCAAGGCACAGCAGAACATGCGCTTTATTACCTATAATATCCTTCAGGGAATGAAGCGGGACAGTGCTGCGGGCAAACCGGCCTTTGTGGAATGGGTAAAAAAAATGGATCCGGATGTTCTGGCACTTCAGGAAGTGACGGGCTTTACTCAGGCCGGTCTGGAAGCAATGGCCGCCGCGTATGGACACCCGTACGCGGTGCTGCTGACCGAAGGGGAGAAATATCCTGTTGCGATCACTTCAAAGTATCCCATTACAGGAGTCCGGAAGGTGTATGATAATATGGACAGGGGATTTATTATTTCAGAGATCGCCGGCTATCACACGGTGGTCGTGCATCTGACACCTTTTGATTACCGTAAGCGGCAACAGGAGATCCGCTTGCTGATTGCTGAGATAAAAAGCGCAACATATTCCGGCAACTGGGTTTTAATGGGTGATTTTAATACGGTTTCCCCGCAGGATTCAATGGCCTACCGGGATGGCAGGCTGGCTGCGGCCTACCGGCGTTATGAGCAGCAGTATGCACCCATCCTGAAGCTGAACGACGGTAAGATCGACTACTCGGTCATTCAGCAGGTGCTGGATAACGGCTTTTGTGATGTGTTGAAAATAAAGAATGCTTCTTTTACCAAAACCGTTCATCCGAAGGCCTTTGAGCCCAAAACAGGAGTGGATATCCCGTCGCGGATCGATTTTATTTTTGTAGATACGGCGCTCAGGAAACAGGTACGGACTGCCCGGGTGATCACGGATGCCTTTACAGATCAGTATTCCGATCATTACCCGGTTTTTCTTGATCTGGAAAAATGATCTCGTGAAGGTGCCCTATTCCTGTCCGGCCGGATCAATGGAAATACTTAGCCATTGGAAGGATCAAAGACGATCCGGTTGGCCAGGTTGATCTCATCCTCGCTGATGGTATGTCCCATGTTGGGATAGACCTTCTCTGTTACGGCCGCATTCATTTGGGTAAGTACCCGGGTGGTTTCATGTACCCGCTCTACCGGCACATGAAAGTCAGGATCGCTGGTGCCGATGAATACCGGGGTTTGTTTAAAATCGCCTTTATAGTTTTCTGTATAAAGCTGATCACCGATCAGTCCGCCGGTAAAAGCCACGGCACCGCCATAATGCTGTGCATGCCGCGCAATGTATTCAAGCGTAAGACAGGCACCCTGCGAAAAGCCAAGGAAGTAAATGTTCTTTTCCGGGATACCCGCTTTTAATGCGGTATCCACGGTTTGTTTTACGATGGTGATAGCAGATGAAAGCCAGGGCTCATTGTCTTTCGCCGGGGCCATAAAGGAATGGGGATACCAGGTATGATTGGCGGCCTGCGGCGCCAGCAATGCGGTCGCTTTCAGGTTGAGATAACCGGCAAGGGATAAAATATCACCGGCACTGCTGCCCCTGCCATGCAGCAGGATCAATGCCCTGGAAGCTTTGCCCAATTCCGTTCCGCTGGTAGTGAGGTTCAATGTATGCATGTGTTGTTCGTGTTAATTTTATTAATGTGTAAGGATAAATCCTCCTCGGATGGAAGAGGGGGCGGACCGTCTTATAATCCGGGAAGTACCGCTTCAATTTTTGTACGGGCGGGTTCATATTGTTTGGGCAGTTTTAATGCGGTGCCCAATTGCTCCAGGGATTCATCCCGCGTAAAGCCCGGATTATCCGTTGCAATTTCAAACAACACTCCACCCGGCTCCCGGAAATAAAGTGAATAGAAATAGTCCCGGTCGATCTTTGGTGTGATGTTCAATCCGGCTGCGGCTATTTTTTCCCTCAGTGCCATCTGAACGGTATCATCCTTTACACGGAAGGCGATGTGATGATTGGTGCCTGCCGCATTGCGCCCATGGCCGGCTTCAGGATCTTCGATAATATCAATATAATTGGCGGTATCGATGTTCTCGTTAACAAAACGATACCGGTTGCCCTCCTGTCCGGTTTGCCGGTAGCCCAGCAGATCGGTCAGCACCTTTGCCGTGGGATCTGCCCGGTGCAGGGTAAGCGTTGCGTTGTGAAATCCTTTTGTTGCCACACCGGCAGGAACCGCTTCGGTTGTCCAGGGAACGCGGCTATCAGCAGTTTTGGGGATGATCAGCGAAAGTTGAAGACCATCGGGATCGCTGAAGGACAGCAGCTGTTCGCCGAATATTGCTGTTTCTTCATACGCGATCCTGTTTTCATCAAAACGTTGCTTCCAGAAATCAAAACTGCCTTCCGGCACACTGTAACCGATATGCGTGGCCATCCCCGCTCCGGGTGTTCCTTTTCCGATGCCTTCCCAGGGAAAGAACGTAAGGATGGTGCCGGGGGTACCGCTTTCATTGCCGTAATAAAAATGATAGGTGCCCGGATCATCAAAGTTGACGGTCTTTTTTACAAGTCTTAATCCCAGCGTGGTTGTATAGAACGCGTGGTTGCGTTTTGCATTGTCCGCTA
This sequence comes from Niabella beijingensis, assembly GCF_020034665.1. Classification (NCBI taxonomy): domain Bacteria; kingdom Pseudomonadati; phylum Bacteroidota; class Chitinophagia; order Chitinophagales; family Chitinophagaceae; genus Niabella; species Niabella beijingensis. The sequence goes on from NZ_JAIQDI010000001.1 coordinate 3,183,334, forward strand.
TTGCGGTGATATGATGTAATCCTAAAACTTTATTTTCCATAATCGTGATTTTTTATTGAAACACAAAGTTACCCCGCAGGAATACGGAAACACTTGAAGTAGATTAAGTGGGAATGAATGAAGGTGCCGTTATTTTGTATTGTCGATACAGTACCACTCTAAAACAAAAAGATATGCAGTTACAACATTTTAAAGCTTCGGAAAGGGGCGTTAAAGACGCCGGCTGGCTGAAGAGCAATTTTGTTTTCAGTTTCAGCAATTATTACAACCCGGTAAAAAGCGCCTTTGGCACCTTGTTTACCTTTAATGATGATTACCTGGCTCCCGGCAAGGGATTTGGTATCCATCCGCATGTAAATATGGAGATCATATCCATATTGCTGAAAGGCCGGATGAATCATAAGGACACATTGGGCTATAATACCGAATTTGAAGAGGGCGGGGTGCAGATCATGAGTGCGGGAAGCGGGCTGCGGCATGAGGAGTACAATATCGGGAAGGAGGAAGTGAACTTCCTGCAGATCTGGATCTATCCCAAACAGCAGAACATTACGCCCCGCTACCAGTACCGCAGTTTTCCAAAAGAGGCCAGGAAGAACAAACTGGTCACCATCGTATCACATGAGGAAGGACAGGCACATTGCTGGATCAACCAGAACGCAAAACTGAGCCTGGGGCACTTCGATAAGGATCATACCACTAATTATTCCTTTAACCCCGAGAATAAATGTCTTTTTTTATTTGTGATCTCAGGATCCGTTACCGTGAACGGGACAACCGTTCCGCAACGGGATGCCCTCGGGCTCTGGGATACGGATACCGTTGAGATCCGGTGCAATGAAGAAAGCGAGTACCTGATCATTGAAACGGTGGTGAATCAGAAGTGAGAGGAATAGAATTCAGAATCGGGATTTGAGATTTGGGAACCGAAGCTTTCGTATTGGGATCTGAGTATCCTGACGTCTGACTCTGAATCCTCAATTCTGCATTCTCGATTCTCAAATCCAATCCTCACCGTACCGCAACCTCCCGCTGTTTACCATCAATGGCCAGGGTAAGCCGGATCGTTCCTGTTTCATAATTATTGCTGGCATTTTCTTTCAGCGTTATTACAGGAGGTTTTTTATCACTGAAAGGATACAGGACTGTAACAAAGGTTTGTGCGGCGCTGCCGGATTTTGATCTTTCAAAAACGAACGCAGGGCGCTTCAGCTCCTGCCGGTAGGAATAAGAGACCTTGCCTTCCTCTTCTTTTAATGCCGCAGGTTCCCGGTCCAGGTTTTGGATCAGCAGGTTGTTGCCATCGCCATAAGTGGTATAAACACTTCGCTGCTGCTGGTCAAAAACAGGGTTGCTGTTTTCCTTCAGCTGAAAGTGTACACCAAGAGTTCCGCTTGCTTTTCCTGCTGCGCGGTCGATGATCAAAAAATATTTTTTGTCTATGAACAGTACGGTCCGCTGATGATCGAGCCCGGGATAACTGGGATTGGTATAGGTAAGGATGTCGAGATCATTTCCTGTTTTCCACTGCTGCAGGCCGGCTTTGGTGATCACCATATCCTGGTTGTCCAGCGTCAGGGTGCTGTGCACCCGCGTTTGCCGGTACCAGTTCCTGAGTTTCATGATCGCGGAATCGCCGGCATATACATAACAACCCGCATCGGGGGTAAAATTGCGGCCGTTGATCCAGAGCTCGAAAGTGCCGTTATCCGGTTGTGCGTGGAAGGCACCGGGAGGACTGGCTTTTAAAACCATTACAGTGGCGTTGTTATTCCATCCGTTCCGGAAGGTATAAAACCCGGAATTGGTAAGCCCCTTCGAAAGATAGGCAGGTTGTTTCCCTTTTTTACCATCAGCAGCATAATACTGAATGATCTCATTCTCCGGGAAAGCCTTTGCCCAGCTGGCATAGGATTTCAGCATCGCGCTTTTTTCAACCAGTTTGGCATCGCTGAAGACCGGGTAGGTATAATCCGGGAACGAAAAATTGATGGTGGCCAGTATCATTTTTTCCACGGTTTCCCTGTAGCTGGGCGGGAATACCTGGTCCATACCAGCTTGCTGTGCCGACCGTAGGGCGCTTAAAAAAGTATTGATCATGGCTACATGATAATTGGGCGAGAGCTCCCACTGAACACCGTCTGCATACACTTGTTTCTTTATTTCGTCGTTCAGAATGGCTGCCCCGCCGCTTCTCCAGGCAGCCGCCTTTTTAAATTCGGGGAAGGATACACCGGCAAAAAGCACCCGCTGTGCCTCAAACAGACGGTGGTTGCCCCGGTCTGCATAATTGTTGGAAAGATAATCGGCCTGTTGCTGGTAATTGGTCAGGAACTCCATCAGAAAGGCAGGAGTGAAGTTGAAAGAATGCACAAAAATATTAAAGGAGGGCGCCAGGTTCAGGATCCTGTCTGATACTTCCAGCGGGCGCCAGGCGTATTTATCATTTTCTTTGGAAAGTCCCAGCGGGTTTTTCCTGGCCCAGTCCGTAAACTGGAACATCCATTCTTTGGCATATTGTTCGTTTTTGGTGGCCCGGTATACCAGTGCCATGGATTGCCACCATTTTACGCGGTGCAGCTGCCAGCGCACTTCATTGTCTTTTACCGGCCAGTATTGCCAGTTGATGTCTTTTCCGTAATAGAAAAATCCGTACCCCTTGTGCGGCTGGAATTTGTGTTCCAGGGCGCTGTCCGCCGCGGCACGGGTCGCTTTGGCAACCGGCTGGCTGAGTTCTATATCTTCTTCTGCCGCGCTGAAATCCGGTTCCTTGCTTTTCTTTTGATAATAGCTGAGCAAGGCGGTTGCAGCCGCGTCATACCTGCCGGCCTGTACAGCTGTTTTTACCTTTTCAAGCCCGGGGTAATCCAGGTTCAGCAGATCGAACCCGGATTTACCGACGGGCTGCCGTTGTGCGTGGCTGGTTAAGAAAGTGACGGCAAACAGGATGACCGGAATAATTTTTTTTGGGATCATTATCAATGATTTTGATGTTTATTCAAACATGCTGATGATAGAACCAGTAGGAGCGCCGGGTATTTATTATTGAATGCATTACGTTAAAGACGCTGTTTGCCCGCAGAAGGATGGCGCATCATCAGCCTTACGTGCCCTTATTGCAAGGGCAGCGTTATTTTCTTCAGCGCCGCATATTTCTTTAATGCCTCCAGGTAATAATAATCGGCATAATTCAGCGGCGTGTCAATTTCTGAATTGTACAGGAAGGCGCCAACGCTGTGCTTCAGAATAAAAAAGTGATTGTCGCCCGGTTGGGCCAGGAAATCAGGGGAAGACAGCGATTTTAAGATCTCTTCTGCATAAGCTGCATATTTTTCGCCCCCCTTCATCTTAGTGCTCAGATCCAGCAGTCCGCAGGCGATGACAGCCGCGGCCGAAGCATCGCGGGGAGCCCGTCCATCGGCATCCAGTGCATTGTGCACGTCAAAATCCCATACCGGTATCTTATTTTCGGGCATGCGCGGATGGGTGGTAATGAACTGCGCGATATGCTGTGCCTGTTGTAGGAATTTCGGATTGCCGCTGTTATTATAACACATAATATATCCGTAAAGTCCCCAGGCCTGACCTCTCGCCCATGCCGATTCGTCGGAAAGCCCCTGATGGGTCTCCCTGCCCCGCACTTTTCCTGTAACAGGGTCATAATCCACCACATGATAGGAGCTGTAATCTTTTCTGAAGTGATTTTTTAGGGTGGTCAGCGCATGTGTATTTGCCGCTTTGTTGTACACGGGCTTTTGAAATTGTGCGCCGGCCCAGTACAGGTATTCCAGGTTCATCATATTATCAATAATCACCGGGAATTTCCAGTCGCCAAAATCCCAGGACCGGATCACCCCCGTTTTCGGACTGAAACGCTCATAAAGATGCTCGGCTCCTTCTTTTAATACGGGTAAATACCTGTTATCTCCGGTTATGCGCCAGGCATTTCCGTAAGAACAGTAAAGCATAAAACCCAGGTCGTGTGTTTTGGTCACGAACCGGATGGAGTCCAGGGCAAGGGTAAAACGTTTGGCTGCTGCTGCAAGATCTTTATTGCCGGTGAGTTCATAACCGTACCAGAGCGAACCCGGGAAAAAGCCCGTTGTCCAGTCGGTATAGGGTGCGGTTCTTACGGTTCCGTCCGGATTCACGGAACGGGGATTCAAACCAGGTGTGTAAGTGGCTGCAGCCCGTTTCAGTTGCTCCCCGATGGTGGTAATGGAATGCCGGAACCAGGCAGCACCATCATTTGCCTGTGCCTGGACCTGTACAGAAATAAAAAGGAGTAATCCTGCAATAATGACATTGAATCGTCTTTTCATGAGCTTGTTTCTTTTCGTAAAAGTTTGAATAAAAATATTGCGGCATCCCGGGACAGCATTTCAATATTGGTTTTATTATTTTAAAACTGGATGAATTATTAAAAATAAAAGCCCGCCTGAATACGAGGGCCTCAAAACACGGGAATGATTATAAAAGATCGCATTGTTTTGATAATCAGTATTATTTTTTTTCTACGATGCAGGCGCTTTAAAAAAATGCCAAAAAATAACCCAAATTGAAAAAAGAAAAACCCATTTTTAAAACCCTGCGGGCAAAGGGGTTCTATATTTATATGTATCAAAACAGTCCGTTCCCGGCGCCGCATCAACGGATAAAACGGGTTGACCGGATAGCATTGATCCTTTACGACATTTTGTCGGGTTTTGAATTTGGGATACGTTTATTTTTTCGATCGTTGCCATAGAAACTTTAAGGTTGATGATTCAGCGGGAACTGTTTTGGACTATTGACAGAAACGTCCTAAAAAGTAGATTATGCCATTTGTTATGACAAGAAGCAACCAGGTAAACTGCGGTTTCCGACAACGGGGCCGGCTGGAAAGTGCCGGAACCACCCATGAAATACCGGTAAAAAAAATCATTTCACCCGATTTAAAAATCAAACTTAAAATGAGATCAACGTTTGTTCTATTATTATTACTGCTGGGTATTTCGGGAACGCTGACCGCTCAAACCATTCAGGTAAGCGGTGTTATCAGCAATGCATCCGGTGAGCCGCTGGCCGGGGTTACAGTTAATGAAAAAGGATCTGCCAGGAGCGTGCAAACACAGGCCAACGGGCAGTATTCCATTAATGTAGCCGGAAATGCGGTGCTGGTCGTATCACACGTGGGTTATGAAGGAAAAGAGGTAGCCGTGAACGACCGGGAGCAGATCGACATCAGTTTGCTTGCGGACGACAAAAGCCTGGAGCAGGTGGTAGTGGTAGGCTATGGCACTCAGAAACGCAAGGATCTTACGGGTGCCATCAGTTCCGTAAGCGGGGCCGAACTGGCAAAAGTGCCTGTTCAGAATGTAGCGCAGGCCTTGCAGGGGCGCCTGGCGGGTGTTCAGGTGACCATGACGGACGGGTCTCCGGGTGCGGAACCCTCCATTAAGATCAGGGGCGGAACTTCTATTACACAAAGCAATCAACCACTGTATGTGGTGGACGGGGTACCCCAAACCGATGGACTGGCCTTTCTGGATCCCATGGATATTGAGAACATTGACGTATTAAAAGATGCATCTGCCACCGCCATTTATGGTGCAAGGGGTGCCAATGGCGTAGTATTGATCACTACCAAACAAACCAAGGCCGGTAAGGTAACGGTAAATTATGATGGATATGTAGGGATCAAGAAAATTACGAGCGAGATCCCGGTGATGGGGGCCTATGATTACCTGTTGCTGGATTATGAACGCAGGGCAGGAGACTCTGCAAGGGTTGCCGGGTTTGAAACCTTATACGGTCCTTATGATTCCCTGCAAACGATCTATGGTAACCGGCCGGGGAAGAACTGGCAGGATGAAGTATTCGGAAGTGCTGTGATGAACCAGTATCATAAAATAAGCATCAACGGCGGCAGTAAAGAAACGCGGTTCAATGTATTCTATTCCCGGAATAAGGACGAAGGGATCATGCTGAACAGCGGATCTACAAAGAATATCGGGAAGATCATGCTCAATCATAAGATCGGGAATAAGCTAACGATCAACGCCATCGCCAACTACTCCAACCAGAAGATCACCGGCCTGCCGCCGACAGAAGGAGGTAATGCCCGCTTAACGGTATTACAAACACTGTTGCAGTACCGGCCGGTGAGCGGGCGGAACCCTTCCGACGACGATGCCCTGCTGGATCTGGAGACGGATCCGCTGGACAACCAGAGCTCACCGGCCTTCCAGAGTCCCATCATCGGGGCCCGGTCCAGGCTGAGGGAACGCGTGATCAATACCCTGAACGCCAATGCCACCCTGCAATATAATATAAACCGGCACCTGACCTACCGCGGACTCATCAGCTATACGGTAAAGGGAAATAAGTTCAAACAATTCAATACGGCCGAATCCATTGTGGCCATAAGAAGCGGAGGTCCCTTCGGTAGTATTGATGAGCAGAACGACAGCCGGCTCAATTATAACAATACGCTGACATATAACCAGAATTTCGGACAACAACACCGGATGGATGTGACCGTGGGGCAGGAATACATCTATAATTACCTGGAGCGTTTCGGAGCCAGTGCCAGCAATTTCCCGACCGTGAACAATGGCTGGGATGACCTGTCTATGGGTACAGTGTTCGGAACACCTAGTTCCTATGCAGAAGATGATAAGCTGTTGTCTTTTTTCGGAAGGGTAAATTATGGCTATAAAGACAAATACCTGCTGACGGCCAGTCTGCGTGCGGATGGCTCTTCAAAATTCGGAGCAAATAACCGCTGGGGGATCTTTCCTTCTGCAGCGTTTGCATGGAGGATCATCAATGAAGAGTTCATCAGGAATATACCCGTGTTCTCTGATTTAAAACTTCGCGTAAGCTATGGCCAGTCGGGGAACAACCGGATCAGCAATTATGCGGCCCTGGGCATTTATACAACAGGATCCTATCCGCTCAATAACAATATTGTGGCATCGGCCTACCAGAACAACCTGCCCAATCCCAATTTAAAGTGGGAGGCCAACCAGGCCGTGAATATCGGGCTGGACCTGGGTTTATGGGATCAGCGGGTAACACTTACTGCCGAATTATATGATAACCGGTCCAAAGACCTGCTCTTTGATACCCGTATCCCTTCGAGTTCCGGCTTTATCACCCAGTTCCAGAACATCGGTACCACTTCCAGCAGGGGGTTGGAGTTTACGTTGAATACGGCAAACATCAGGAACGCCAATTTCAACTGGAACACCAGCTTTAATATTGCCTTTAACAGAACCAAGGTACTGGAGCTGAGCGAGGGAGAAACCTCCAAAATTGTAAACAGTTACACCACGCTGAACGATTTCATCCTGCAGGTGGGTCAGCCGGTAGGGATCATGTACGGCTATGTTACGGATGGGTTGTACCAGGTAAGTGATTTTGACTATAATGCATCCGGCAATACCTATACACTGAAGCCGGGTGTGGTAAAAGATAATCGTACCGTACAACCGGGGTATCAGAAATTCAAGGATATCAGCGGTCCCGACGGCGTGCCGGATGGGGTGATCAATGACCTGGACCGTACTGCCATCGGCAATGCCAATCCCCGGTATACGGGTGGTATCAACAATACATTCAGCTATAAGGGTTTTGACCTGAGTGTGTTTTTGAACTTCTCTGTAGGAAATGATGTCTATAATGCCAACGTGCTGAATAATGCGGCGCTGAGCAATGATTTAAAGAATACACTGTCCCGCTTTACCGATCGCTGGATGACGATCGATGCGTCCGGTCAGCGGGTTACCGATCCGGATGCGCTTACGGCATTAAACCAGGGAAAGACCATCCCGTCCTATATCGGTATGGTATCCGACCGGTTGTACAGCACAATCATTGAGGACGGTTCCTTCCTCCGCATTAATAATGTAAGCCTGGGATACAGTTTGCCAAAATCGTGGATACAAAGAGCAAAGATCGCCAACGCACGGGTATACTTTACCGCTTATAATCTGCATGTGTTCACTAAATACTCCGGGTACGACCCCGAGGTGAGCACTGTCAATAATGCCATCACTCCGGGGGTTGATTTCAGCGCCTACCCGCGTGCAAAGTCCTTTGTTTTTGGTATCAATCTATCCTTATAATTATTAAAGCAGTATACAATGAATTATAAAAGTTTTTCAAAACCCGCAGTAATCGCCGCATTCATGGGTGCATCACTGCTGCTGGGTTCCTGTAAGAAAGCACTGGAGACGAATCCTTATTCCTTTTTTACCAGCGATAATTTTTATTCCACGGTAGATGAAGCCTATATGGCAGTGCTTGGAGTATATGGTGCCGTGTCTACCTGGAGCGGGTATGGCTGGAATATACCGATGGTTTTTGATAACGACACGGATATTGGCCAGACCGCGGGCATCGCTGCCGACAACTGGCGGATCATTCCCCATTATACCGGGATCCCTGAAACGGATATGTTCTATGGCACCTGGAGTGCCTTGTACCAGGGCATCGACCGGGCAAATGTGGTACTGGAGAAAATTCCCGCTATGAATGCGTATACCAACGGAACGGAGGCCGAAAAAGCACAATTGAACCGGATGACCGGTGAAGCAAAATTCCTGCGCGGATTTTACTATTCCGAGCTGGTCCGTTTATGGGGCGATGTACCTTTTAAACTAACAAGCTCCAAAACCGGCGACGATCTCAGGCAGGGGCTGACCGACCGTTATACGATCTATGCGCAGATCATCAAAGATATGCAGGAAGCGGCCGAACTGCTGCCGGAAGCAACGCCCACAGACGAACGTATCAACAAATGGGCGGCAAAATCAATGCTGGCCCGGGTGGCATTGTTTGCCGGAGGCTATTCCCTGCGTGCAGACGGGCAGATGCGGCGGCCGGATAATTATAAAGAATATTATACACTGGCACAGCAGCAGATCAATGCGATCCTTGCTGCCAATCCCTATAAGCTCAATACAAGCTATCCGCAGGTATTTATGAATCAAAGCAAGCACATAGCGGAGCCTACAGAAAATATTTTTGAAATTGCATTTTATACTCCAACGGGTCCTGCCGGTGAGGCCCCCAATGCTTCCCGTACCGGGTATTTTAACGCTCCGGCTACAACCACCGGTATGTATGGCGGAACTTCTGCAAGGTGTTTGACGGTACGCCCCTTCTATGAAAGCTTCCAGGATGGTGATTTCAGAAAAGATTTTGCCATAGCAAGGTTTACGATTGATGCAGCAGGTAACAGGAATTATATTGTTACAGGAAATGGCGACCAGCGATGGACTGTAGGAAAATGGAGCCGGGAATACCAGACCAATGTGCCTACCGAGATCGGGAGCACCAATATCAACACCGTGATCATGCGCTATTCTGACCTGCTGCTGATGCAGGCAGAAGTGGAAAATGAACTCAACGAAGGACCCAATCAAACGGCACTGGATGCCATTAACCAGGTGCGGAGAAGAGCATATGGACTTGATATGCCGGGGAATGCCGTAAGTTTTGTCCTGACTAACGGGGGTAGTGGTTATACGGGTGCTCCAACAGCCCAGGTCTCCGGCGGTGGCGGCAGCTATGCATCGGTGTCCATTTCCGGGCGTAGCGGCGATAAAATATCATCGATAATCGTAAACAACCCTGGCCACGGGTATACATCAGCGCCCACGGTTACATTGACCGGCGGCGGCGGTACGGGGGCAGTTGTTACCGCATCCCTTGTACAAAAGCCCACAACGGATCAGGTTTATATACCCGGCGGATTAACCAAACAACAGTTTTTAGACACTCTTATTTCAGAGCGGGCAAAAGAACTGTGCTTTGAAGGCATGCGCCGGGCAGACCTGATCCGCTGGAACCTGCTGAGCTCAAAGATCCAGGAAACGTACAAAAAAGTACAGGCGATACGGCCAGCTTATCCTTATCCTGCCGGAACCAATTTTGTGGCCGGAAAACATGAATTGTATCCGTTCCCGCAAAACGAAACCGATGTAAATAAAAATATAGGCCGGCAAAATCCCGGCTATTAATAACCGGAAATAAAATAACGTGAAGATGAAGAACAGAAATAAATTCCAATGGTTGCTGGTACTGTTAGTGCTGCTGGTATTGGGCGGATGCAAAACTGCTACCAAAAAAGAAGGAGCAAAGCGCCCCAATATCCTGATCATTATGTCCGATAACCAGTCTGCAAATCATGTGGGTATTTATGGCGACGCCACGGTGCGCACGCCCAATATGGATAAGGTGGCCGGCGAAGGGGTGCGTTTTACCAATGCATTCTGCAGCTCACCTTCCTGCACGCCCTCCAGGGCCGGCTATCTTACCGGGCAGGATATCTGGCGCTTAAAAGAAGGTGCCAACCTGTGGAGCATACTGCCCACACAGTATCCGTTGTATACGGATCTGCTGGAGACATCGGGCTATGCCGTTGGTATGCAGGGTAAAGGATGGGGCCCGGGAAGCTTTGAGGCCAATGGCCGTAAAAGAAACCCCGGAGGGAATGCCTATGAAAGCTTCGCACAGTTCCTGAAGCAGAAAAAGCAGGATGCCCCCTGGAGCTACTGGATCAGCAGCCACGAACCGCACCGTCCTTATGAAGTAGGCATCGGTGCCAAATCAGGTATCGACCCGGCGAAGGTAAAAGTACCGGGTTACCTTCCGGATGTAGCTGATGTACGGACGGATATTGCCGACTACTATCATTCCATAGAGGTCTTTGACAAAGAACTGGGGGAGGCGCTGGAATTATTAAAACAAAGCGGTGAGCTGGAAAATACCATTGTTGTGGTCTGCAGCGATAACGGCTGGCAGATGCCCCGCGGTCTGGCCAACCTGTATGATTTCGGTACTCATGTGCCGCTGATGATCTCCTGGCCGGGTAAGTTTAAAAAAGGCGCAGTAGCGGACGGGCTGGTCACCCTGAATGATCTGGCACCAACCTTCCTGGAGCTGGCCGGTATACCGGTGCCTGCGGAAATGACGGCCAAAAGCCTGCTCCCGGTATTGGATAAAGACGATACACAGGCGGCTGCTGACCGCGAATTTGTAGTGCTGGGCAGAGAGCGGCATGCTTTTGTGAGGCAGCACGGAATGGGGTACCCGGGCCGTGCGATCCGTACCCGGCAATATTTATACATCCGTAATTATGAACCCGGCCGCTGGGCCGCTGGAGATCCCCCGCTATACGGGGATATCGATCCTTATATGCTCAATTATCCCGGACCAGCCAAGTTTTATATGATCGCCAATAAGGATAATCCGGCCGTGAAACCCCTGTTTGAACTGGGGATGGGAAAGCGTCCTGCAGAAGAACTGTATGATATCGGCAGCGATCCTGACGAGCTGCA